>NZ_JBQFMJ010000001.1:0-928706 GCF_056531785.1 Ruegeria sp. K7 | reverse complement strand
CATCCCAACCATGTCTGGGCGATTGATTTTGTCCATGACAAGCTGAGCAGTGGGCGGAGCTACAAGATGCTGACTGTGCTTGATGAGTACACCCGTGAGGCGCTCTGCGTGGCAGTGCGACCCAGAATGAATGCAGCTGACGTTCTGGACGTTCTGCACCGGCTGCTGATGAAACACGGTAAGCCCGAGTTTATTCGTTCAGACAACGGCCCGGAGTTCATCGCTGCACCGCTTCAGGAGTGGCTCCGACGGGTCGGTATCCAACCGATCCAGATCTACCCAGGGTCACCGTGGGAAAATGGCTACAACGAACGCTTCAACGGAACACTCCGTCGCGAAGTCCTCAACGCCGAATGGTTCCACACAACCAAACAAGCTCAGGTCGCCATCAATGTCTGGCTCAGACAATACAACCAGATCCGGCCACATCATGCTCTGAACATGCGCCCACCTGTGCCTGAAACCTTATTAGAGAAACCTCAATTTAGTGGTGCCGAACGAGGGGGCTAGACAAGTATGTACCGTTTTTTAGATTTCCAACTTGAGCCGACACAGGGATTGAACCGCTGTGGCGAACCGGTTGCTCTGGAACCTCAGGCCCTGCAATTGCTGGAGTTTCTCGTCAGGAACCGAGACAGGATCGTCAGCAAGCAAGAGATCATTGACGAGATTTGGGGCGGCTCGGCGATCACGGACGCGGCGCTGAACACGCGCATCCGGTCCGTTCGCAAGGCCTTGGGCGACACTGCGGCAAGCTCAGACTACATCAAAACCTTTCCAAAGCGCGGGTTCCAATTTGTGGCCCCGGTTGCATCGGATGAACCGCCTGAGCGCGTTGCCCAAGCGCCCAAACGCGGCGTTCTTGTTGCGGGTGTTCTGTTGGCTTTGGCAATTGCCATGCTGTCCTTTTCCATATTTGCCGACCGGCAGCGATTGCCGGACACCGGAAAACCCTCTTTGGCCGTTGTGCAGTTTGACAATATCGGGGACGAAAGAACTGGTCAGTATTTCGTCGATGGTCTCACCGACGACCTGATCGCGCATCTGTCGCGCAATCGGGAACTGTTCGTTGTGTCCAGCGCAACGATGTTCTCTTACGCGAAGGATCAGGTAACCCCGATAGAAATCGCGCGCGACCTTGGGGTTGGCTATGTTGTCCGCGGCAGCGTCCGAAGGGCCGACGGTCAGATGCGCATCAGCGGAGAACTTATTGATGTCGACAGCGCCGAAACCATCTGGGCCGAGGTTTTTGATCGTCAGGTAACGGATGTCTTTAATATTCAAGACGAGATCAGCCGGGCCATCGCCGGCCAGTTGTTGCCTGAGATATATCAGTCCGGCGAAGCACGGTCGCAGGAAAAACCGACCGAAGACATGGGTGCATGGGATCTGTATTTGCGCGGCCGGGCGCGGCAGGCAGTGTTTTCGCAAGAGGCCCAGCAGGACGCGGTGACGTTTGCACAGTCCGCCATCGCAGCTGATCCGAAATTCGCCGCAGCACACAGCCTGTTGGCCCGCGCGCTGGGAACGATATTCTTCTTTCAGTGGTCGGATACCCCTCAGGACACGTTGATTGCCGCGACTGAGGCGGCCAAGCGAGCAATTGAACTGGACGATCAGGACGCGCAGGCGCATGCGGCCCTCGGCTATATCTACCGCTTTACAGGAGAGGCCGATCCAGCCATCGCAAATCTCGAACGCGCTGTCGCGCTCAACCCCAACGACGCGCGTATCCGGCTGGAATTGGCGCATACTTATGACTGGTTTCGTATGCAGGACCGCGCCCTGCCCGAGATAGAGATGGCGATCCGGTTAAGCCCGCGCGATCCGCTTCTTCAAAACATGTACTTCTACCAGGGTCACATCTTGTTTCATCTTGAACGCTACGCAGAAGCGCTGGACGCAGCCCGGCAATTAGGCGCGGTGGCGACAAGCAATACTTGGCGGCTTTTTCACCACCTGTTGAGCGCGGCCACTCTTGCCGAGATGGGCAGACAAGACGATGCCCAAGAGGCTGTCAAAGATGCACTTGAAATCAACCCGAAACTATCAATCTCAGCGATGCGCAGGCAATTCGCAGGATCGAAAAACCACCCAGAAAACCGACGGATCTGGCTGGCAAGCTTGCAAAGAGCGGGCGTGCCCGAATAACAATCGGCGCCAGACTCTGCGCCACCCTATGCCTTAACATGCCGTGTTGGTTAGCCTGCACTATCCTCAAGTGGGGCAAACCGGCCCTCTGGCATTTCCACAGCTCTGTAGGCTTCCACGAAAGGCAGAATGTGTTCATCCGGGCGCGCAAAGCGGCGATACATCCAGACAATGTCACCAATCTTAATACCCGGACGAATTTTGTTTAGCCGATCCCGCGCTGCAATGGCCGCCTCGTGCGGACCCAGTTCAGCCAGAATCGCAACCTCGATAGAAACCGACCACCAAATGTCCGGCTGTGCCCCCTTGCGATAGGTGGTAAGCGCTGTTTCATAATCTCCATTCAGGAAATGATACTCAGCCAGTGACTGATACCAGTTTGGGTCCGCTGCATTTGGGTCAAGCGCAATTGCATTCTCAACAAGAGCGGCACCCAATTCCAGGCGCCCGGACCAAATGAACTCATAGCCGATCTGCCCTTGCAGATAACGATCTGTCCCCAATGCCAGCGCCGTTTCAGCAGACGAGAAGAACCCGTCAAGATCACGTTGAATCTGGAGCACAAGCGCCAGAAGGAAGTGAGCACGCGCAGAATATGGGTTCAGTGAAACCGCGTTCCGCGCCGCCTCTTCCGCGCGTCGGATTTTCTCATCCTGAGTCCCTGGATACAGCCCGGTAAAAAGCTTCACATCCGTTAGCAGAGCCTCGGCCAATTGCGCCCACCCGCGCCAATACTCGGGTTCGTCTTCGACAACCCGCAGGATACAGCCGCGGACGCGCTCTTGAATATCTCGTCTGTTTAGAAAACCAACGCGCAGCAGGGAACATTCATAAGACGAGAGATGATCCGGAGGTTTCGCGCGCGCATGACCTGCGTGAATGCGTTTGATTGCCCCGCCCGCGTCACCCACAGCCGAGGCCACTTTTTCGGTAATGTTCAGCTGAACGTCCAGAATATTTGAAGTCGTGAGGCTTTCGTCATACGCCCCCGACCAGACTTGAAGCCCCGAGGTAGTGTCTATCAATCGCGCTGTCACGCGCAGACGATCTGCAACCTGCCGGACAGAACCTTCCAGCGCATAGTCCGCGCCGAATTTCTGCCGGATACTGAGCGGGTCATTTTCGTCCGGTCCAACGGAATGGGTGGATTGGCGGGACAAAACATTGAGGTCCTGATAGTTCCCCAGTTCAACGATGATGTCTTCGCCTATGCCCACAGCCAATAAATCGTGGGCGTCTGTATTGCTAAGGTTTTGAAACGGCAAAACCGCAACGGTCGGACCTGTTGGCTCTGTTAACAGAGCAGCTTCATCAAAGGTCGGGGCGTCAAGCGGCTCGTGATCAAAGTCAATCCACCACGTGAACAAGCCTATAACGCCCAGACCAACCAACGCGGATGCGCTGGTCATCAATGGCAGCTTGTTTGATCGCCGTTTGGATGCGGGCGCTCTGTCGGACATGACCCGGAAAACTCGAACCGGTTCAGCGATGTTCTTCAGGTTTTTCAGTCCGAGATCCTCAAATCCGGCATCCACCTTGCCCATGGCCTGTTGGACGACACTCTCAGAAACCGCGATGCCGCCTGGGTCCGCCAGACCTTCAATGCGAGAGGCGACATTTACCCCGTCACCGTAAAGGTCCCCATCAGCGATCATGACATCACCGAGGTTTATCCCGATCCTAATTTGCAACCGCGACCCGTTGGCGATGGTTGGAGCAGCCTCAGCCATTGCCCGCTGGATCTCGACGCCACAGGTTACGGCATCGACAACCGAAGCGAATTCGACAAGAGCACCATCCCCCATCAACTTGACGAGCCGCCCGTGATGTCTGGCAATTGCGGGATCAAAAATCTCTGAACGCAGAGTTTTGAGGGCCGACAATACACCTGCCTCGTCGCTGCCCATCAACGACGAATACCCAACGACATCGGCAGCCATGATCGCGGCGAGTCGGCGCTGCATAGGACCCTCCTGTTCACAGTCTAACGGATGTCACGAAGTCCCGACAATGCGTGCCCTTCTGATAGTCCAACCAATTTGGCTGTCATGGCACAAACTGGATGTCCGCTTCCCCGCGACGAATCCTACTCTTTGCAGGTGCCGCGAAAGTCCGCTTCCCGCCCTGAGTGACGAATGCTGCGCTCATCATCTATGTCTGCTTTGGGTTCGAAGCAGACATTGACTGCGCGGTGAATGAGCGACTGCCTTGCGGACAAAGAAGACCTTTAGAAAATACAAATCGCGACAATCTTTTATATGCCTGCTAGTCTGGAGGGGTGGGACCTACCAAACACATCGGCATGTCGATCGACCGATTTCTGAAGGAGATTGGACTCGAAGAGTATATCGATGTTTTCCGGGATGAGGCTGTGGAGCTCGAAACACTCCGGGATCTTCGCGATGAAGATTTGCGCTTGCTTAAAATGCCTCTCGGGCACCGAAAGAAGCTCCTTCGGGCAGCTGCAGCATTCGCACATGTCGAGAACACCCATACTGATGAAAAGCCAGAAAACCGGCGTGTCACAGTATTGTTTTCCGATCTAGTTGATTCAACGCGCTTGGCTCAGAAAATGTCGACCGAAGATTTGCGCGATTTGTTGGCCTCGTTTCACATGGCCAGCGCGCAAGCTATCGAACGGCAAGGTGGCCATGTCGCCAAGTATCTTGGCGATGGGCTGATGGCTTACTTTGGGTATCCAAACGCGCATGAAGATGACGCACTTCGTGCAGTCGAAGCTGCTCTCGCACTTAGGCATGCAGCGCGTAGCATTCCGTTGCCTGAAGGCGACGCCTTGCAGGTGCGCATAGGGATTCACACCGGTCGAGTCGTGGCGGGTGAAATGGGAGCGGGCCGCACGCGGGAGAAGCATTCAATTGTTGGTGAAGCGCCAATTGTCGCATCGCGACTCGAACAATTGGCCGAGGCAGACGAGATTTATGTTAGTGGTGCAGTACGTCTACTGGCCGAGGGTTTTGTGAACACCGAAGCCATCGGCGAACAAAAGCTGAAAGGAATTGATCACCCGCTTCGGGTGTTTCGTGTATTGGGCCGAACCAATGCCAAAAGCCGTATCGAAGCGCGCAGCGAACGTGGCCTGACCAAAATTGTAGGTCGAGGCGCTGAAATCGCCCTGCTGCAATCTCGGTGGCAAAGTGTCTGCGAGGGTGAGGGGCAGACAATCCTTCTGAGTGGAGAACCCGGCATCGGAAAGTCTCGCCTAGCCGCGCATCTTCACGATCGACTGATGCAAAGCAATTCTACGTCAGTGATTACACAGTGCTCGGAGCAACACAGCACTAGTGCGCTTTATCCTTTCATCACGTTGCTCGAAACGACCGCCGAAGTTTTGGACAACGATTCAAAGAAAACCCGACTATCGAAGCTGTCGGGCCACGTTGATTCCTTGCTCGGCAGCGAGGCCGCCAAAAGCGTCGAAGACTACCTGTCGATCGAAGATACCCCCATGGTTAGCGGTCAGCCAACACAGAAGCGCCGAAATTTCATTGCGGCTTTGTTGGATTGGCTGTGCCGACCAGCAAAAAACGGATATGCCTGCCTGATTTTTGAAGATGCGCATTGGTCTGATCCCAGTTCGTTAAAATTGCTGACTCAACTGATTGCTCGCACACGCCAATTGCCAATACTTGTGGTCGTCACCTCGCGCCCTGGATTTGATCCCGAATGGGTTAGACAGCATAATGTGACAGCAATTTCACTGAACCGGTTGGGACGCAGAGCAAGCAGAGAAATTGTTCGCGAAAAACTACTCAGGGAACCAAGCTCCCGAGACCGCACCGAAGAAATTGTAACCAGGGCTGAGGGGGTACCTCTGTTCCTCGAAGAGTTCTGTCGGGCTTTGCGCGACGGAGGTGAGAGGAACGGCATTTCAACGATACCTGAAACGCTAGACGAGTCCTTATCCACTCGCCTTGACGGTTTAGGCCAAGCCAAACGTCTTGCTCAAGTTGGCGCAATGTTGGGGCGCCGGGTTCCACGAGATCTTCTGGCCAACGTTTTGGACACAGACCCTGCCGACATTGAGCAAAACATTTCCAAGTTGGTAGATGCCGCTATCTTTGCGCGCGAGGACCACGGAGGTAAAGTTGAATACATGTTCACTCACGCTCTGGTTCAAGACGCAGCGCTAGCTAGCCTGTTGAAGCGCGAGCGCGAAAAGTTGCATGGTAAAATCGCTGATGCGTTGATCGGCCTAAGTGGAGACAGCAGGTTCCCAGCTGAGGCAATTGCGCGTCACCTCTTTGAGGCCAGGCGCTTTGATGAAGCGGTGCATCTGTGGTTCCATGCTGGACGCCTGATGCAGCAACGGTCGGCGGATCATGAAGCGATTAAGCATTTTCGCGAAGGTCTCGCAGCACTCAATATGCTCCCTCAGTCTGACGAACGGGACAGAAGAGAGCTTGAGCTTGTCATGGCGCTCGCACCTCTAATACTTGTCGTCAATGGCTGGAGTGCAAAAGAGACATATGAGATCTACGCGAAGGCAAGGGCTCTTTGCGAAAAACTTCGCGATCGCAGAGGTTTACTGCCAGTTAACTACGGTGAGTATCTGATACATGTGTCTAGGGCGGAATATGGTAGTGCGCTCGCTTTAGCCCAAGAGCTGCTGGCGCTTGCGGAGGAACTGGAAGACGAGGCAGGGCTTTTGCAAGGTCACCGGGTCGTCGCTTGGTGCTCTCTCTATTTGGGCAGATTGGCCGAGGCGGATACGCATGCTCAGAAGCTCCTTGCGATGTACGACCTGGATCGGCATCAGAAAGTCGCATTGGACTATGGCTATGATCCCCGCGTTGCTGGGCTGTCCATTCTGGCAATTATCTTTTCGTTGCGAGGAGAATGTGCAGAAGCAGAGCGACTTGGTGTTGAAGCGGTAGCCCACGCACGCAAGATTGGGCATGCAAGCAGCCTTGCGTACGCCCTGATGTTTGCATGCGCAATGTCGGCAGCAATGCGCGCAGACGCTGAGACGGCAAAGCATTACGGACAGCACCTGAAATCGTTAGCCGAAGAGCAGGAGAGTGAATTGTGGGCTGCTTATGCCGACGTGATACTTGGCTGGTCCGGTAAAAAAGGATCGGATGTCGTCCGCGCAGCTATCGACAGACTGTCTCTGACGGCCCGCAACCCATGGCTTCCGTTTTTCCAATCACTTTGCGCCGAACTCTTGATGTCTGAAGGAGAGCAGAGCACCGCACAGGATTTGCTACATGACGCTCTGTCATTCGTTGAGCGAAGCCAAGAGCGTAACTGGGAGCCGGAAATTTGTCGACTGCTTGCGCACACGTTGCCCGGTAAGAACGCAGGTCTTCGAGCTACAGAACGCGGCTGGCTGACGCGAGCAATCCAAGCCGCCACAAGAAATGGCGCAAGGGCCCTCGAACAGCGCGCTCGGCGTGATTTGTCGGAAGTCGATGACAGATTGCGAAGTGGATAGGCAAGTTTGCTGCTCGACTGTATTGGGATCGGGGCAGTCATTCGCTCAATGGCAACGAATGTCTAACTTGCGGACATAACGGTCATTCGTCGCGCAGTCGGGTGTCTTTTGGCGCACTAATATTGGACCCCGGCCAGAGCGCCGGAGGTATAAACGGGCAGAACTCTCACGTCACGCGTCCAAGACGAGCAATGCATCCGAAATCCGGTCTGCGGCAGATTGATCGCGCAAGGGGAGCCGGGCCAGTGAGGTCGGTTCGAAATCTGCTTCGATCTGCTTAAGATGCATTAGTCTTTGGAGTGCAGCTTCTGTGTCGCCAGAAACAGAAAGTGCTGCAGCCAGCAGCGCTAGATTCGCCGGCAAATTTGGCTCTGCATGGTCGGCCTGCATTAACTGTTGGACTGCACGAGAATGATCTCCAGCTACCAGCGCGACATAGCCGGCGTCTCGATAGTAGAGATGCCGGTAGGGATAGGCAGGGTCGCACGCAAGCGCGATATGCGACAACTTGGTTGCGTCATCAATTGAGCCTTCGGCCAGCTTAATTAAGGCCATAGTATTAATCGCGTGATAGTAGTCGGGGTTCAGCGTCAGAGCCTCTTCCAAATCAATGCGCGCGGCTTGCAAGTCGTGGTTCCCAAAAAGCGATAGCGTCCCGCGTACGGTCCGGATCAGGTGGTCATTTGGCCTAATTTTCGTTGCGGTATCGATCAGTCCTCGCGCTTTTACGACTTGCTGAAGGCCCATGTCTCGCCAGCCAAGGATGCGGGACATGCTGACTATATTCCAGCATAGCATTGTCATTGCCATCCAGTTGTCTGGATCAAGGCGCAGAACACGTTGCAGCAAGGATCGCGAAAGCTCCCAAGATTCCTTGGTAAATGTGAAGTTGCAGCCCATCGCAAAGTTGAGCAGTTCCTCAACGCTCATGTCTTCTGGAGATTTGTGCTTGAATTTTTCCGCCAGTAGGGCTGGAAGTCGAATTCGGATTGATCCGGCCACGCGCTGACACAAGCGATCCTGGATGTCGAAAGCGTCTGAGCCTCCTTCATCAATTCGATCGGTCCAAACACACGTGCCCGTGGCGCATTCCACGAGTTCAATCAGCACGCGCCAACGATCGCCCGAAACCCGAATGGATCCACCAAGTTTAAAGTCTGCGTCGTTTTTGACGGCAACGAGTTCCAATCCGGTTTGACGGCCGAATGCGTGGCTCAAATCCGCGCGCAACGCAGACGCCATTTCAACCGCCGCAGCATTTCCTCCTTCAAGGTTGCTCAAGTGGAGCTTGGGTTTGCCATTCATGCCGACTGGTGTCCGGGTCAAAGCGGGGAGCGGTCCTGGCCAGCTCCAAACCTCAACTGGCATTTGAATGTTTTTCAGTTCTACAACACCGTTTGGGTGGAACTCTGCATCCACCCCACGGTGCATAAGGCGTTGAGCATCTGCAGAAATGGCGATGCCGCCGCCATCTGCGACCGTCTCAAGACGTGCCGCCACGTTTACCCCAGAGCCGAAGATGTCGCCGTCAATATGAGTTATGTCGCCCACGTTTACCCCGATCCGAAGTGACAGATCCGAACCTTGCATGTCCGATTGGATTGCCAGGGCGCAGTTTACGGCGTCGGCGGCAGACGCAAACTCAGCCAGCCAGCTATCGCCCATTCTTTTTACCACCTGTCCATGCCTACCTGTGATTTGCTTCTCGACAATCTCGGACTGAATTTTCAGAACGGCGTTGAGCGTGTGAACCTCGTCGAGCTCCATTCGGCGGCTGAACCCAACTATGTCTGCCGCGAGCACTGCTGCAAGTCGTCGTTCCATGCATTGGACTATAACGGTTCAAAGCAAACTTGGCAGCCAACGTATACGGTATATGACCAAGTTGGGCTCAAATCGGTCATTCGCTGCGTCTCGGCGCATACAGCCCATTTGAACGTCCGCTCCGGGCTCGGTGCAGTCATTGCCGCCAATAAGACGAATGCCCGTTCTTTCAGCAATGGGGACATTCGAACAGTTCCGATTGGAACAGGGACACTTTGATTGTTCAGTGCTTCTATTTGAAAATTGACAGCTTACTTTTCGGCCAAACTCCATTACTTGCCTGCGATTCAGCTGCAGATTTTTTGTTCAACAAAGATCAGTTGCCTGAAAAAAAACAAATCCTCTATTGACCGTAAATTTGGGATGAAATACACCCGCTCGAGCTGAGCGGGCGTCGTATACTGGCTATTACCTCAGCCTTCCAAGCTGATGAAGCGGGTTCGATTCCCGCCGCCCGCTCCAGATCAGCCCCGAAAACTCTGCGTCAAATGGCCCATGTGGACCGCTGATTTTGCCATGCGGCTTGACCCTGCCGGTCACTGCCGCCAAGAAAGCGGTCACTCAAACCCGATCAAGACACAAGGGCCAGACATGGCAAGAAGCACGACCGCCAGTCCAGCAACAACACCGGCCCCCGGCGCCAGCGAAGAGCGTAAGGGATCGAGAAAGGTTGGGGTACTGACGTCCCTCTGGCCGTTCATGAAGCCGTATCGGTTGCTGATGATCGGGGCCACTCTGGCGTTGGTGCTGACGGCGAGCATGACGCTGACACTGCCGCTGGCGGTGCGTCGGGTGGTGGACAATTTCCGCATCGAAGATGGTGAGCTGCTCGATTGGTATTTTCTGGCCGCACTGGGCATCGCGGCGGTGTTGGCAGTCGGAACCGGGGTTCGTTACGCTCTGGTAACGCGGTTGGGTGAGCGTGTGGTTGCCGATATCCGCAAGGCGGTGTTTGACCGTGTGATCGGCATGAGCCCGGAATTTTATGAACGCATCATGACCGGCGAAGTTCTGAGCCGCATCACGACAGACACAACCTTGATTCAATCCGTGTTGGGGTCTTCGGTTTCGATTGCGCTGCGCAACATGCTTCTGTTTTTCGGTGGTCTGGTGCTGATGCTGCTGACCTCGGCCAAGCTGACCGGCATGGTTTTGCTGCTGATCCCGATCGTGGTCGTTCCGATCCTCGTTCTGGGCCGCCGCCTGCGCGTGATCAGCCGCGAGAATCAGGACTGGATCGCCGCTTCGTCAGGCAATGCGGGTGAGGCGCTGGGCGCCGTTCAAACCGTACAGGCCTTTACCCACGAAGACGCCAGCCGCAAGCAGTTCGGTGACATGACCGAGACCTCGTACGTGGTTTCGCTGCGCCGTATCCAGACCCGTGCGGTGTTGACCGTCATCGTTATTTTCCTTGTGTTTTCCGGCATCGTCGGCGTGTTGTGGATGGGCGCGAATGATGTGCGGAACGGGGTCATGACCGAAGGTGTTCTGATCCAGTTCGTGATCTATTCGATCATCATGGCAGGCTCGGTCGCCGCGCTGTCGGAAATCTGGAGCGAGCTGCAGCGCGCCGCAGGGGCAACCGAACGGCTGGTTGAACTGCTGAACGCCGAAGACACCGTGATCGATCCGGCGCAGGGCCATACACTGCCGCAGCCCGTGCGGGGCGAAATCCGGTTCGAAGACGTGACTTTCCGCTATCCGGCGCGTCCGGACATCGTGGCGCTGGACCATCTGACGTTGCAGGTCAAACCGGGCGAAACGGTTGCTTTCGTTGGTCCGTCCGGAGCAGGCAAGACAACCGTGATCCAGATGATCCAGCGGTTCTATGATCCTGACGGGGGACATGTCAGCCTCGACGGGGTGAACCTGCGCGATCTGAGCCGTGCCGATTTCCGCCAGCACATGGCGCTGGTGCCTCAGGATCCGGTGATCTTTGCGGCCTCTGCGCGGGAAAACATCCGTTTTGGCCGTCTTGACGCAACCGATGCCGAGGTTGAGGCCGCTGCACGTGCCGCCGCCGCACATGACTTCATCTCTGCGCTGCCGGAAGGCTATGACAGCTTTGTCGGCGAGCGAGGCGTCATGCTGTCTGGCGGACAGAAACAGCGTATCGCGATCGCTCGCGCAATCCTGCGGGACGCGCCGGTTCTGCTGCTGGACGAGGCGACCTCGGCACTGGATGCCGAAAGCGAACGGGCGGTGCAGGGCGCGGTGGATCAGATGCGCGCAGGGCGGACCACGCTGATCGTTGCGCACCGTCTGGCCACAGTTAAAAAGGCCGATCGCATCGTTGTGCTCGAAAGCGGCCGGATCGTGGCGCAGGGCACGCATGAGGATCTGGTAGCGCAGGATGGCCTCTATGCACGTTTGGCGCGCCTGCAATTCACGGATGGTGTCGCTGCGGAATAGCCTGACGTATGGGAAATTCCGATTTCGCCGTGGCGTAATTCTACAAATCTTCTGTATCTCTCGATAAGCCGTTGCTTGATAACGCTCGGTTTTGGCCGCATCCTTGCATGCAAAGCAAACCCGCGCGTGACGTGGGAGAGATAAGGGAGGAGCCACATGGCCTTTGTGGGATTGGAAGACAAGGCGAGAATGGAGCAGGAGATGCCGTGGGAGGACCGCGACGTTCCGGTTACCTTCCATCAGTTGCTGTCGCGTACGGCCGGGCGTTTTCCCAACCACAAGGCAATCAGCTTTCAGTTGTTGTCTGGCCCGAAGGACAAGGCGGAGACCCTGACCTGGTCAGAACTGCTGGGCAAGGTTAATCAGGCGGCCAATCTGTTCCGTTCGCTTGGCATCGGGAAAAAGGACGTGGTGGCCTATGTGCTGCCCAACTGTAACGAAACGCTGGTCACTCTGATGGGTGGGGCGGTCGCGGGTATCGTGAATCCGATCAACCCGTTGCTGGAGCCGGAGCAGATCGCGGCCATCCTGCGGGAGACAGGTGCCAAGGTTGTCGTCACGTTGAAGTCATTCCCCAAGGCGGATGTCGCGCAGAAAGTGGAAGAAGCCGTACGGCACGCGCCAAGCGTCAACACCATTCTCGAAATTGATCTGAACCGCTATCTCACGCCTCCGAAATCGTGGCTAGTGCCGTTCCTGCGTCCCAAAATGGGCAACAAGGAGCATCTTGCCCATGCGGACTACAAGGATTTCGGACAAGAGCTGGCCAAACAGCCGACAACGCTGACCTTTGAAGACAGCAAGGAAGACCGCGTCGCCTGTTTCTTCCATACCGGAGGGACAACCGGTATGCCAAAGGTCGCGCAGCACAAGTATTCCGGTCTGATTTACAATGGCTGGCTGGGCAACACGCTGTTGTTCGATGAAAACGACGTCATCATGTGCCCGTTGCCCATGTTCCATGTCTTTGCTGTGCATGTGATCATGATGGCGGCGGTGTCCTCTGGCGCGCATGTGATTTTCCCGACGCCTGCAGGGTATCGGGGCGACGGAGTGTTCGACAATTTCTGGAAACTGATCGAACGCTGGAAAGTTACCTTTATCATCACCGTACCCACCGCGATTTCCGCCAAGATGCAGCGCCCCGTGGATGCTGATATCTCAAGCGTGAAAACCGCCTTTTCGGGTTCGGCCCCTTTGCCGGTGGAGCTGTTCCGCCGGTTCGAGGAAGCGACCGGCGTTACAATTGTCGAAGGTTATGGCCTGACCGAAGCAACCTGCCTTGTTTCGTGCAATCCGGTGGATGGCGAGAAGAAGATCGGCTCGATCGGTATTCCCTTCCCATACACCGACGTCAAAATTCTGCGCGACGGGGCGGATGGCCCGACGGAATGCAACGTAGACGAGATTGGGGAAATCTGTGTTTCGAACCCCGGTGTCTACGCGGGCAATACCTATACCGAAGTGGACAAGAACGTTAACCTCTATCATTTCGACAAGTATCTTCGGACGGGTGACCTGGGGCGGTTTGACGAGGACGGGTATCTGTGGATCACCGGTCGTGCCAAGGACCTGATTATTCGCGGCGGCCACAACATCGATCCGGCCGAGATCGAAGAAGCACTGCTGGGGCACGAGGCGGTCGCCTTTGCCGGCGCAATCGGACAGCCGGACGCGCATTCGGGCGAGGTGCCGTGCGCTTTCGTGGAACTGGTCGACGGGGCCAGCGTGACCGAAGAAGAACTGTTGGAATACTGCAAGGTTCACGTTCACGAGCGTGCAGCGCAGCCCAAGCATATGACAATTCTGGACGAATTGCCAAAAACGGCGGTGGGTAAAGTCTTTAAGCCCGAACTTCGAAAACAGGCGATTACCCGAATCTACAATGGTGCGCTCGAGAAGGCGGGCGTCGACGCGCGCGTGGTTTCCGTGATCGACGACAAAAAGCGCGGGCTCGTCGCACAGCTTGACGCGAACGGCTCATCCGAGGACGATGTTTCCAAAGTGCTGGGATCGTTCACCCGGCCATGGGAATGGGCTGCCTGACCGCGGAGGGACAATGGATTATGAACGTCTGATCGATGAAGAAACCTGGGCGTTCATAAGACGAACGGCTGAAAGCTATCCCGAAGATGCCGTCGAGTTGTCGATTGACGATCAGCGCCGCGTCTATGACGCGATGTGTCAGGACTTTCGCCAACCCCGGCCGCCGGGCGTAAATACGCAGGACAGGTCCGCCAACGGTGTACCAGTCAGGGTCTATACAGCCGGAGATCCCACCCGCACCGTGGTTTATTTTCACGGCGGCGGATTTGTCGTTGGTGGCCTTGAAAGCCACGATGACGTCTGTGCCGAAATCTGCGCGCAAACCGGATACCACGTTGTCGCCGTCGACTATCGGCTTTGCCCCGAACATGTGCACCCGGCGCAGTTTCAGGACAGCTGGACTGCGGTCACCTGGGCCGCGCAGGAGTTCGGCGATCCCGTGGTACTGGCTGGCGACAGCGCCGGGGGTAATCTGGCGGCAGCGGTTGCACACTATGCGCGCGGGCGACTGGACGACGTTCTGGGGCAGGTCCTGATTTATCCGGCTCTTGGTGGGGACAACTCAAAGGGGTCCTATGTCGAACATGCGCATGCCCCGCTTTTGACGCAGGAAGAAGTGACGTTCTATGAAAAAGTCCGCTGCGGCGGTTCCGTGCCGGATCATGATCCGACTTTTGCGCCTTTGCACGATTCTGACTTTTCCGGGCTCCCACCAACCGTTGTCGTAACCGCTGATTGCGACCCCTTGCGGGATGACGGGTCAGAATATTGTGAAAGGATCATAGCCGCTGGCGGGCAGGCCTGTTGGATCAACGAACCTGGTCTGGTTCACGGCTATCTGCGCGCCCGAACATCTGTCACACGCGCAGCAGCCAGCTTTGAGCGAATTTCCGTCGCCATCGAGGCGCTGGGACAAAGTATCTGGTCGTACGACTGATCCCCTGCCTTATTTCAGAAACGCCTTAGCCTTCATTGTGTCGGCGATAGGGGCGCCCAGACGGGAAAGGATTGTCGGGGCTAGCTGTAGCTGGTCGATCACCTGATCGGCTTCAGGCCCCTTTGCGTCCCCAAAGTAATACAGCGCCGTTTCTTGTTGCAGCGGGCTGCGCCCGCCGTGGTGGCCGCGTTCGTCCTGACCGTGATCGGCAGTCACGATGACCTCGTAGCCCAGTTGCCGCCAACGTGGGATGAACGGGGCCAGCATTTCGTCCGCGACGAAACAGGCGTGATCCATCTCTTCGCAATCGTGGTAGAAGCGGTGCCCCATGCTGTCCAATGTACAGGCATGAACCAGCCCGTAATCCAGCCCATGACGCAGACAGAGGTTGGTCAGAGTGGCATATAGGTCTACGTCAGACGGCGTCATCTGATTGGCTTTGCCGTAGCCGGTCATGGTGTGGAACCGGCCATGGTTGATCGTCTTGCTGTCCGGCTCATCATATTCGATGTCGCGGACGTAATCGAACGGGTGCCGATTGAAGAATTGCGACCAATAGCTGTGGGTCACGGCGCCGGTCACGCCACTCGCCTCACGGATCTGGCTGAAGACGTCCTTGTGGCTTAGCCGGAACACGTTTCCGTTGCCCGTGCAGCCGTGCTCTTGCGGTGTCACTCCGGTATGGATCGACGCATAGCAACTGGCCGATGTGGATGGCAGAACCGCGCGCAGTTTCCAGACCCGTGCCTCGCCATTGTCAACCCAGCCTTCAAGGTTGCCGAACAGTCTCCGGAAATTGCGCCACGGAACACCGTCCAGAATGATGAGGAGTAGTTTGCGGTCCATGTCATTGGCCTTTTGATTGAATATTTCAGGCGACCCTAGGGGATTCGCGGTCAGGGTTCTGCCCGTTCGCGCCCCCAATGGCAAAATCCCGACACCTGTCATTGAACAAGGTGCCGGGATTTCAGGTTTTCACCGAAAAGTCACGGAAAGGGCAGGGATCAGTTCCCGGCACTTTCCATCTTGCGGTGGGCGACGACCTCTTCCAGCCAGCCCAGATGCATCTCGGGGACCGAGCTGAGCAGCAGGTCGGTATAGTCGTCGAACGGCGGGCTCAGAACCTCGGATTTCGGACCGTACCGGACCACGCGGCCCTGGTACATTACGGCAATCGAATCCGAGATCGCGCGCACTGTCGCCAGATCGTGGGTGATGAACAGATAGGCCACGTCCTCGATCTTCTGCAGATCCAGCAGCAGCTTAAGGATCCCGTCTGCCACCAGCGGGTCGAGTGCCGAGGTCACCTCGTCACAGATGATCATCTTGGGCTTGGCCGCCAGCGAGCGCGCGATACACACACGCTGTTTCTGACCACCGGACAGTTCCGCCGGGTAGCGGTCGATGAACTTCTCGCCCAGTTCGATCTCATCCAGCAATTCGATGATCCGCTTGCGCTTTTCCGCTCCGCGCATGTTGAAGTAAAACTCCAACGGGCGGCCGATGATCGTACCAACCGTTTGACGGGGGTTCATCGCAACGTCGGCCATCTGATAGATCATCTGCAACTCGCGCAGGTCCTCGCGGGAACGCCCCTTTAAATCGGGCGACAGCTTGCGACCGGCGAAGGTGATCTCTCCGTCGCGCGGCGGCAGCAGGCCAGTGATCACCCGCGCAAGCGTCGATTTACCCGAACCGGATTCCCCCACGACCGCCAAGGTCTGCCCCGGATGAAGCTCGACGTTGACGTTGTGCAGCACGTCGAAATTCAGACCCTTGTAGCGCGCGGTGATGCCGTCGACGCTCAGCACCGCTTCGGGTGTGGGCTTCTTTTCTTCGTGTTCGATGGAGCGGACCGAGACCAGCGCCTTGGTGTATTCCTCTTGCGGGTTGTTGATGATCTGATCGGTATTGCCGTATTCGACAGTGTTGCCCATTCGCAAAACCATGATGTCGTCGCTCACCTGCGCAACAACAGCAAGGTCGTGCGTAATGTAGAGCGCGGCAACGCCGGTATCGGCAATGGCTTCCTTGATGGCCATCAGAACATCGATCTGCGTGGTAACGTCCAGCGCCGTGGTGGGTTCGTCGAACACCACCAGATCAGGCTCGGGACACAACGCCAGGGCTGTCATGCAGCGCTGCAACTGACCGCCCGAGACCTGGTGCGGGTAGCGTTCGCCGATATTGTCCGGGTCAGGCAGACCCAGCTTGGCAAACAGCTCCCGTGCGCGGCCTTCGGCCACTTTCCGCGAGAACTTTTTCTGTTCGACTGCGGCCTCAATCACCTGATCCATGATCTTCTTGGCCGGGTTGAACGAGGCTGCGGCGGACTGGGACACATAGGTGACCTCACCCCCCCGCAACTTGCGTATGTCGCCATGCGACGCTTTCAGAATGTCTCGTCCGTTTACCCAGACCTCACCACCGGTGATTTTCACACCGCCCCGGCCATAGGCCATCGACGCCAGTCCGATGGTGGATTTACCGGCGCCGGATTCACCGATCAGGCCCAGCACCTTGCCGGGCGCGAGGTCAAAGCTGACCCCGTGCACGATTTCGATGTCATGAGGCTTTTCGCCCGGCGGGTAGACAGTCGCGCCGATTTTGAGGTCGCGGACCTTGAGAAGGGTATCACTCATCCCCGGCCTCCTTTCAGCGATGTGGTACGGTTCAGAATCCAGTCAGCCACAAGGTTGACCGAGATGGCCAGTGTTGCGATGGCCACAGCGGGGTAGAGCGCTGCGCCAATGCCATAGACGATGCCATCCTTGTTCTCTTTCACGATGCCGCCCCAGTCCGCCAGCGGCGGCTGGACGCCAAGACCCAGGAACGAAAGGGTCGAGATGAACAGAACCATAAAGATGAAACGCAAACCGAACTCGGCCACCAAAGGCGAGAGAGCGTTCGGCAGGATTTCCCGAAAGATGATCCAGCCCCGGCCTTCGCCGCGCAGCTTGGCGGCCTCGACATAGTCCATGACGTTGATGTCCACGGCGACAGAGCGTGACAGGCGATAGGGGCGCGTGGCGTCCAGCAGGCCCATCACAAGGATCAGGATCGGGACGGTTACCGGAACGATTGCCAGAATGACCAGCGCCAGGATCAGGGTGGGGATAGACATGACCAGATCAACCGTCCGGCTGAGCGCCTGATCGGCCCATCCGCCCAGAACCGCAGCCAACAGTCCCAAAGACGTGCCGGTAATGAAGCTGAGCAGTGTCGCAGCGGCGGCGATGAAGATCGTTGTCCGACCGCCATAGATCATCCGGGTCAGCAGGTCGCGTCCAATATTGTCTGTGCCCAGCAGATGCTCGGCGCTGGCGGGCTCCCAAACGTCGCCGACGACTTCAGCCATTCCGTAAGGCGCAATCAATGGGGCGGCAATGGCCACAAAGAAATACGCGCCGGTGAACATAAGGCCGATCAATGCCGAAAGAGGAATGTTCTTTATCATTTCGGATGCCTCAGTCTTGGGTTGGCAAGGATCGACACGATATCCGCAACCATGTTCAGGCCGATATAGACCGCCGCGAACACCACGCCGCAGGCCAGAACAACGGGCACGTCACGCTTGGTCACGGCGTCCACAAGATACTGCCCCATACCGGGATAGACGAACACAACCTCGACGACGACGACACCCACAACCAGATAGGCGAGGTTCAGCATAACCACGTTAACAATCGGCGAAATCGCGTTGGGAAAAGCGTGTCGGGCAATGACTTGAAACGTGCTCAACCCCTTCAGTTCTGCTGTTTCGATATAGGCCGACTGCATCAGGTTCAGAATGGCCGCACGCGTCATGCGCATCATTTGCGCCAATACCACTAGCGTCAGAACGAAGGCCGGCAGCGCAATTGCGTTCAGCTTTTGCCCGAAGGACATGGAATCATTGATCATCGCTAGTGATGAAAACCATCCCAGCTTGACCGAAATATAGTAGATGACAACGTAGCCGATCAGGAACTCCGGGATGGAAACTGTCGTCAGGGTCACCGCGGAAATCAGTTTATCCGGCCAGCGGTTACGGTACCGGACGGCAAGCAGCCCCAGAAAGATCGCAAGCGGGACGGACACGATTGCGGCAACACACGCCAGAAACAGAGTGTTCCCAAGTCGTTTTCCAATGCTCTCGGCAATATCGAGCTTGTTGGTGAGTGACTGGCCAAGATCACCCTGAACGATACCTCCCAGCCATTCGAAATAGCGTGTCAGGGCAGGGCGGTTCAGGCCCATCTCCTCTCGCAGGTTGGTCAGGGCTTCAGGCGTTGCGGACTGCCCCAGGACGGCTTGCGCGGCGTCTCCGGGAAGGGCTTCGGTTAGGCCGAAAATCAGGGCCGAAGCGCCGAACAGCAAAAGGATTCCCAGCGCAAGGCGCTGGGAAACCAGTTTGATGATGGGGTGCATTATCCGTAGCCCGTATCAGACGAACCACATTTTGCGGGACATGTTGCCGTTCATCATCTCCTGAGTCGGGTCAGATTCCCAGCCGTCCAGCTGGTTGCTCACGCCTTCGACAAAGTCGTTGAACATCGGACAGATCAGGCCGCCTTCGTTGCGGACCATTTGACCCATCTGGCTATAGATGCCCTTGCGCTTCTCGGCGTCCAACTCCGCGCGCGCGGCGAACAGCAGATCGTCGAACGCCTGAACCTTGAACCGCGTGTCGTTCCAGTCGGCGCTGGACAGATATGCGGTCGAGTACATCTGATCCTGAACCGGACGGCCACCCCAGTACGACGCACAGAACGGCTGAACGTTCCAAACCTCGGACCAGTATCCATCGTTGGGTTCACGCTTGATTTCCAGCGGAATACCCGCCTGCGAAGCGGTTTGCTGGAACAGCGCAGCGGCGTCCACAGCACCCGGGAAGGCACCGTCGGCGACACGCAGAACGATCGGCGAGCCGTCATGGCCGGACTTCTTGTAGTGCTCAGCAGCTTTTTCAACACTGAATTCGCGCTGTTCGATGGTCTCATCAAACAGGGGGTAGGCTGCGTTGATCGGCATGTCATTTCCGATCGAGCCATAGCCGCGCAGCACTTTGTCCACCAGTTCCTCGCGGTTGATGGCGTATTTCAGCGCGGTGCGCAGTTCGTTGTTGTCAAACGGCGCAGTGTCGCAATGCATGATGAAGACATAATGTCCGCGACCAGCAGTCGAGTGCACCGTCAGGTTCGGTGCGCGGCCCAGCAGGTCGGCAACTTTGGGTTCAACACGGTTGACCGCATGGACCTGACCGGATTGCAGCGCAGCCGTCCGTGCGGTTGCATCGTTGATAACAACGACTTCGACGCTGTCAAAGTTGCCGAAATCGCTGTTCCAGTGGTTTTCATTTTTGGTGAACAGGTGACGGACACCCGGTTCGTCCACTTCCAGCTTGTAAGGGCCGGTACCGATACCCGCACCAGGGTTGTCCATGCCGCCATCCGGCTGAATGATCAGATGGTAGTCGGCCATCAGATAGGGCAGGTCCGCATTCGGCTCGCTCAACGTGACCTGGAAGTTGTCGCCATCGGCCTTCATCGACTCGATGCCTTTCATGATGCCCAGAGCACCCGACTTCGAATCTTCGTTCGAATGACGCTGCATGGTCTTCAGCACGTCTTCGCTGGTCATTGTCTTGCCGTTGTGGAATTCGACACCCTGACGCAGCTTGAAAGTCCAGACCTTGGCATCTGCGCTGCCTTCAACGCTTTCGGCCAGACGCGGTTCGATCGTGCCGTCCGGCGCGACTTCGACCAGCTGGTCTCCGAATTGCTTGCCGTTCTGGAACGGAACCGAACTTGCATAGGTTGCCGGGTCAAGCGAGTTCGTGGATTCGCCGCCCTGCAGGCCGAACTTCAGATCACCGCCCTTTTTCGGGCCTGCCGCACGCGCGGCATCTGCAAACATGGTGCTGGCCATTGCCGCAGTTACACCCAATGCCGCTGCTTTCCCCATGAATTCGCGACGGGTCAGCTTGCCAGCTGTAACCTGTTTGGTCATGTGAGTGAGTTGTTCGTTCATTCAAGAATCTCCCGGTTGGTAGAGTTGCAGGCCCTTTCTGGGCTTTTTATTGACGCACGAGTCAAAGTTCGCGCATTTTAGAGCAGGCGACAAGAACTAAAATTTCAAGAAATGCCGTCCCAGCCTAAAAATGTTGTGTCTCGAAGGTCGCTCATCCAGAGGGAACGCGACCAGATTACTTGTCCTTCAATACTATATCGCGATCCAGGCGTATCTCATCAGTGAAACTTTCTTCACGAAAGGTTTGATAACTGTCGATGTGCGGGCGCAAAATACGTCAGTTTTTTCTGGTTTTGCGGACCGACCTCTGTCCGAAACGACCAACATCGCGCGACTTCGGGACCAGATCATTCCCGTTCACGCGCGCACCACGACAAGCAGGTCCATAACGTTCGTTCCGGTTGGACCGGTGATCAGCAATGCGCCTGCTTTGTCCAGAAAGCTCCCGCTGTCGGCCCGTTGCAATGCCTGCTCTGCGCCCTCGCCCCATGTTGATCCGTCGATAATTGCACCCGCAGCCAGTGTGGGACCATCGGTTCCATCGGTCCCGCCGACCACCAGTGTCAGCCCCTCGGTCCCGGCGATTTCCCGTGCCAGAGCCAGCGCGAGCGCCTGATTCCGCCCCCCGCGGCCGGGGTTTTGCGGCAGTACAACCGTTGGTTCGCCACCAAAAATCATGGCACCCGTCGACATGGACCGCAACCGCGGCCCCAGCGTCCGGGCAATTTCCAGATAGTCGTCGTGCAGACACTCCTCGTTGGCCAGCACCGTGTATCCGGCTTCCACCGCCAATTCCGCTGCTGCGCCCCGCGCATGAGCGTTCGACGCCACGATCCGGGCCGTTGCCTTGTAGGCGTGATCATCGGGCAGTGCGCCGATGCCCGACCCGATGACGTTGAGGTCATCACCGGGCACATCAGATATGGCCAGAACGGTCACGCGCGCGCCCGAAAAACCAGTCAACAGACCGCCTCCCTTGATCCGCGACAGCTTGCGCCGTTCGGCGTTCATGGCGGTAATATCCAGCCCCTCGGACAACAGTCTTTTGTTCAACTGTTCCAGATCGGACAGAGTTTTGCCCGGCACTAGATCCTCGGCCAGCGACGAGGCGCCGCCGGACACCAGCAACAGAAGATGTGATCCGTCCGCCATGTTCTCGACGGCCTCACGCAGGGCTTTGCCGCCCGCAAGACTGCGGTGGTCTGGAACAGGGTGCGAGGCCTCGATCACCTCAACATGCGTAGGCAGGTCGCGGCCGTGATCGTCCTTGGTTACGACAAGTGTCGGCAATGCACCAAAATGTTCCAGGGCCGCCCGCGCCATGGCCGCTGCCGGTTTGCCCACGGCAAGGATGCGATCGGGCATCGGGATATCGCTCAACGCCTGTCTAACAGACGTGTACCCATCCACCGCCGAAACGCCGGCCTGCCAGATCCGTTGTGCTTTTTCCGCTTGGGACATCAGTTTTCCACCCAGATTGTGACCGGTCCATCGTTGACCAGTTCGACGGCCATAGTCGCGCCGAATTCTCCTGTTTCGACGGCAACACCCTGAGCCGCCAGTTTGTCTGCAAACGTTTCATAAAGCTGTTTGCCCTGTTCCGGAGGCGCAGCCTCGGAAAATCCTGGCCGGGTGCCGCGCGACGTATCGGCGGCCAGTGTGAACTGACTGACCACGAGGGCCGATCCGCGGATATCCAGCAGCGACCGGTTCATCTTTCCGGCGTCGTCCTGAAAGATACGCATTTTGGCAATCTTCTGCGCCAGCTTGTCCGCCTGCTGTTCGTCGTCACCCCGCATAGCACAGACAAGGATCAGCAGACCGGTGCCGGACTGACCGATCACTGTTCCGCCGACCGATACGGATGCGCGCGTCACGCGTTGCAGAAGGGCCCGCATGTCTTCTCTCCTAGTTCATTCTTTTCGGGAACACCGACGTCAGCCCCGCCAGTCCACGATTTCATCCACGTCTGCGCGGTTGGTTCGAAAACCGTTCGCAGGGTGGTCCCTGTCCGGGTACCCGAAAGAAATCGCACACAGGATCAGGCGATCATCCGGGATCTGAAAAAACCGGTGCAGAAACGGGCTGTAAGCGGCCAGCGCCGCCTGGGGAATAGTGGCCACGCCCAGAGCCTGCGCCGCCAGCGTAAACGCCGTGACAAATCCACCGCAATCCATTGCACCGTAAGGGCCTAGCTCGGCCGGGCTGGAAATAATGGCGCAATGGGGCGCACCGAAAAGGGCAAAATTCTCGCTCATTTGCCGCGCCGATGCCGTGCGGTCGCCGCGCTCGATCCCGACCGATTCGTACAATGCCCATCCACAGGCACGGCGGCGTTCCTGATAGGTACCTGAATATGAGCTGGGAAAGCGCAGATCCGGGGCAGGGGTGCCGGTCGCGGCTTCATGCATCATGGCCTGCCGGAACCGCTCGGTTTCCGCGCCGCTGGTGATAACGACCTGCCAGGGCTGTGCATTACACCAACTTGGCACCCGGGACGCGCTGGTCAGGATCTTCCGGATATCATCCCGCGTTACCGGATCTGACAAAAAGGCGCGGCAGGAGTGTCGATCCTCCAGCAAGCCGTTCAATGCCGATAGCGTCACCCGATCTCTCCTTCACCCCAACGGCGCGCAGGATGGCTGCGGGTTGGGCGAAGATCAAGGGTCCGGACGACGGATTGTAAGTCTATTGCTGGCCCGCCGCCGCCAGGTAGCCAACCCCGGCCGCGACCAGAAGTCCAAGCACCACCGCGATCGTGATCTTGATGGCCGACCAGGGCCGTTCCCCCTGAACCCGGCCGGTCCGCCCGTTCACTACGAATCGATAGGTCTGACCGCGGTATTTGTAGGCCGCCATCCAGACCGGCAGCAGGATATGTTTGAAGGTAACATCCCGCACATCGGTTTCTACGGCATGCACACGCTGACGATCGCCCCCGATGTCAAAGCGCACATCCCGTTCGATGACGCGCGCCATATGCGCCCGCGCTTCGGCATACCCGTCCTTCAACTCGACCGTGTAGGCTTCGGCCCGAAAGCCCGCCAGATACTCCGGCTGATAAGGCGCAAGCGCGGGCAGGTCCCAGGGCTCCAGAGCATCGGTGTAACGTTTCGGCAATGAGCGAGAGGCGAGCACAAGAACATCATCGAAAAACCGCGCCACGCGGCCCGATTTGGGAGACCAGCGCACCTTTGCGACCTGTTGCTGAACCCGCTTCCCATCGCGCATGACCGTTATGGTTTCATAGTAGATCACACCCCGCTCACCGCGATATCGGGATTTGGTATCGGCGTCGAACGTCCAGTAGGGCACGTAGATACCCTGCATCTTCCGCCCCTTGCGGGCGTATTCTTTCAGGCCATTCGGGGCGAACCACAGCCGGCCGAGCCAATCACCCATGGCCTTGTGGGCCGAACGTTCATCCAGCGCAAACGGCAATACCCCTTTGGGTTTGATGTGACGGTTCACGCCCGAATCCGTGACTACTGGCGTGGCGCAGAACGGGCATTCCGCCGCGTGCGTGGCGGGGTCGAATTCGACTTGAGCGGCACAGTTCGGGCAGGACAGAACCCGGGTTTCCTCAATCTCGCTGTCTGGCAGGCGATCTGCAACTGCCGCGTCAAAATCCAGCTCGCGAAGACTTGCACCGCCCCACGGACCCGCACCAATCGACACCGAGTGCCCACAGTGATCGCAGGTCAACGTGCCGTCGCCGGGGTTGAACCGGTAATCAGCGCCACACTGGTTGCATGGAAAGCGGTGTTCGTCTGTTTGTGTAACAGTGAGTTGCTCAGGATCGGTCATTGCCATTTCACCAGGGTTTACTGTCTCTTACAGGCGCGTGTTCAGTTGCTTTCCAAATGGTCTTAGAAATCAGATGCCGGAACGACCTGCGTTTGGTAGCTGCGTCTGGCGCCATTGCCGAACTCGACCTGAATCAGAATTGTGCCTTCGGGATTGCCGAATAGGTCAAGGCACGCGCCTGACCACTGATCAGCCGCAGCCAGACATATCCGGTTGCCTGACATCTCCGACACATAGGTGGACGTGCGAAGATCGGATAGCGCCCCAAATGACCGGTATTCAGCCCGGCCATTCTGGAATATCCGGAAACCGTCGCCTTTGGCATCGAACAAATCGGCGGCAGCCCCCGGATGAGCCTTGATAAAACTCTGCCGCGCGGCGTCTACCGCGAGCGGAGGAAGAGAGGGCGCGGCCGGTTCGCGGCCCGGTCCCGCACATCCGCTCAGTAAAGCGACGGCGATGAAGACCGGCGCAACAGACCTTCCCATCGGGTCACGCACCCGGCGGCGGCGGCGGGAGAATGGTGAAAAGTTGCGCCAGTTCCTGCACATCACCGGCCTTTTTCCAGCCGTCCTGTCCGGCCGTCCAGACATGCGTGTCGCGGGTGATTTCGCCATCCGTGGCCATGCGGCCCATTTTGGCTTTGGAAAACGGCCCACTAACCTGTCCGTCCACCGCGATGTGCCAGACATGTTCCACGGGCGGCGGGGGCGGCGGTGCCACACGCGCTGCCGGTCGCGGAGCAGCGGGGGCGGACGCGCCCCAGGGGCCGCTCGGCTGACCCGCTGCCATGTTCGACATCTGCTGCGCCATCGCCATGCCCATTCCCATGCCAAGACCCGCGCCCATACCGCCTCCCTGACCGGGGTTGCTGGCGGCGGCCGTCATTGCTTCGGCTGCGGAATACTGGGTGAACTTGCCAAGATCTCCCGCCAGCCCCATCGATGTCCGCTTGTCCAGCGCAGCCTCGACCGCGGGCGGAAGCGAGATGTTTTCGATATAGAACTCAGGCATTTCCAGCCCGTAGCCATCCAGCACCGGCGACACCTCTGCCGCGATCAGCTTGCCCAGATCGGCTGTATTGGCCGCCATGTCCAGAACCGGAATGCCCGACCCGGCGATCACCCGGCTGAACTCCTGCACGATGATGTTGCGGATCTGAAAACTGATCTCGTCCATGGTGAATTCGCCATCAGTGCCGACGATTTCGACCAGGAATTTAGCGGGGTCCTTCACGCGGATCGTGTAGGTTCCATAGGCCCTGATGCGGGTCGGACCGAACTCGGGATCGCGCAACATGATCGGGTTCTTGGTGCCCCATTTCAGGTCATTGAACCGGGTCGTGTTGACGAAATAGATCTCGGATTTGAACGGAGACTGAAAGCCGTGGTCCCAATGCTGTAGCGTCGTCAGGATCGGCATGTTGTTAGTCTCAAGCATGTAAAGGCCCGGCGTGAACACATCCGCCAGTTGCCCCTCGTGCACAAACACCGCCGCCTGTCCCTCGCGCACCGTCAGCTTGGCGCCATACTTGATCTCGTGTCCTTCGCGTTCGAACCGCCAGACCATCGTATCCCGGGTGTCATCCACCCAATGAATGACGTCAATGAATTCGCCGGTCAGAAAATCGAAAATTCCCATCTGGGTTCTCCTGTCCTTGAGGTCAGAGCGACTGACCCATCAACTCGCGTGAAATGATACGCACCACGGGCCTGGCATCTTCAACAGACACGCCAGGCTGCAGACGTGGATCGTAAAGAATAGTCAGCAATTTCTCGTCATGGCTGGTCAGAAGCGCAAACTCGTCATCGTCGTTGAAAATCGACGGTCGCGCTGTGGGGCTGTCGTTGGACAGACCCAGGCCTTGGGCGATTTCCTCGTGAATGCAGCTGCGCCGCACCAGATCAGGCAATTCGGAACGGATCAGCGTGACAGCACGTACGTATTTATACGGTGACGTTCTTGTGGCCGAGGCCAGCACGAAACAGTCGAAGCTGGCGCGGGGATTGGCGATCAGATCCAGCGAGGCCTGACTGATATTCGGTATCAGCTGTTTCACGCGGGCGACGACGTAGGCGCTGTCGTCCTTGCCGGCAAAGAAGACGTGAAAATTGGCCTTGCGACTGACGACCGACACAGGGTGCCCCGTCAGTTTCGCCAGACGTTCGGTGTAGCCTTGGACAAGTTCCGAATCCCGCTTGCGTGTTTCGGGCAGAACTGACGGCCCAAACTCGGTCTGGATGCGCACCGGCCCCGACCAGCGACTGAGCTGCCCATCGGTCTGTCCTGAACCAATCGCCACGGCGTGATCAGGGTATTCACTGTAAAACGCGATGGCTTCGAAATTGCGAGCCAGATCGTCGGCATCATAGGGCGTATCCGGGCCGCCACCGTCCACACGAAGCAATCCGCGTGTCAGCAGATCGCGCTCGACCCGCTGATAGAAACGCGCCAGATCCTGACTTGCCGCAGACGGGGGAACATAGGCATTGGGCTGCGGCGCCGGTTCGGCCGGGCGAGCCTCGGGAACAATTGACGTCGTCAGCGCTTCGTCGCAATTGGCCAGAGCCAACAGCGAAACAAGTCCCAGCAGGACCTTGAGACATTTCAACGGACGCACGCCCCGGCCCGCCTCAGCCCGATACAGCGGTTCCGGCATTGTCGCCAATGCCATCCTTTCGGGCTTTGGCCGCCGCTAGAGTGTCACGCAGTTCAGCCTCCATCTTTTTCAGCTCTTCTTCGGCGGCAGCGCGTTTGGCTTTGCCCTCATCGGCGATGGCAAGGCTTTCGTTGATCGTGCCGATCAGGTCTGCATTGGCCTTTTTGACGGCCTCAATGTCAAAGACACCGCGTTCCATTTCCTCGCGGATCATCTTGTTGGATTGGCGCAGATTGGCCGCGTTCGAGGTCAGCAATTCGTTGGTCAGGTCGTTGGCTTCGCGCACGGCCGAGGCAGCTTCGGCGCTGCGCTGGATCGTGACGGCCTGCGCAAGCTGCGTCTCCCACAGCGGGACTGTGTTGACCAAGGTCGAGTTGATCTTGGTCACCAGCGACTTGTCATTTTCCTGAACCAGACGGATCGATGGCAGCGATTGCATTGTCACCTGCCGGGTCAGCTTTAGGTCGTGAACGCGGCGTTCCAGATCATCGCGCGCGGCGCGCAGATCGCGCAGCTCCTGCGCTTCCATTACCTGTTCGCCCTCAGCGGCGGCCTGAACCTCGGCCTCTTTTTCCGGGATGTAGTGGCTGTCCAGTTCGGTCAGCTTTTCCTCGCCCGCCGCGATGTAAAGCGCCAGTTCGTCATAAAAGCCCAGCGTCTTTTCGTATAGCAAATCCAGCGACTTGATGTCCTTGAGCAGGGTGTGTTCATGCCCCAGAAGATCGTCGGTGATCTTGTCGATCTGGCCTTGCACATCTTCGAACTGCGCTGTGAATTTGGCAAAGGGCGCGGCCTTACCCAGCAATTTCTCCCACCAACTACGTTCGCGGCGTACGTCCAGTTCACTGACCGAGAACCCGCGGATCGTGGTTACGATATCGCGCAGGCTGTCGCCAGCGGGACCAACATCCTTGTTGCGTACGTCCGCAAGCATGGCCTGGCTGATCTCTTGCAACTCGGCCTGTGCCGACGAACCAAAGGACACGATCGAATTGGTATTGCCCATGTCGATCTCTTCCATCCGCTTGCGAATTTCGGCGCCGACAGGTTCATCGGCCTCTTCCAGCGGAACAATATCGGCCTTGGGCTCGGGCAGGGCCACGGCAGTCACTTCCTGCACAATCGTTTCAGCTTCAACGGCCTTTTTCTTGATCTCATCGGACATGGGGATATTCCTCGCTCAAATAATGGCCGGTCAGTCCAACCGGACGCCTTCGCGCTGCAGCCTTTCGCGCAGCACTTCAATTTCAACCGTCAGATCACTTCGGTCATCCAATAGCATCTTGCGGGTGCGCGCGGCGAAATTCTGTTCCAGATCATCCAGCAACGATGAATAATCTGACAAGGCCTGCGCATCGCGGGTGCGCGCATAGACATCTGCAAACTTGATCGTCGCATCGCGGGCACCTTGCAGATAAACCGTCAGGTATTTGCGGGCACCGGCCAGATCGCGCGGGTCTTCCTCGACTGTGCGAAACAGATCGCGCGCGGTGTCCTGAAAGCGTTCAACCCGGGCTTCGACGGTACGGTCCCCGGCGCGCTTGATTGCGTCGGTCATTTCGGACAGATGGGCTTCGGCGTCCTCCACTACACGTGCGACGCGATCCTGTTGAAAGGTGTCTATACCTTCCATGCCCTTGTCTTTCATCGGATCAAGGCCAAACGAGACCGAGTGCAGAACCGCCGCCGCTGCGCCAAACAGAACAGGCGCTAACAGACTGACCTGCGAAACCGCCTCGGCATCCAGATACTCGGTCCGGTACGAGGCAAGCGCCACACCCAACCCGGTCAGAATGCTGGCGAAAATCTTGCGTGGAAAAGCGGGGCGGCGGGCTGTGCGACGGGCGTTGTAGGCCCCTTCGGCGCGCAGGCCTTCGCGCAGCAGAAACGCAGCCGCCGTCAGCAAACCGGCAGCCACAAGACCCATGGTCATGCCGATGGCACCGTCGTTCAGAGACAGGAACACCAGGGGGATTGCCGGAATGAAAAGAACATTCGCCCGCGCGCCCGCAGGTTCGACCCGCGCACTGTCAAATTGTCCGCGCTTGGGCTGATCCGAAGGTGTCGTATCACCCTGGGGGCTGTATTTTCCGCCGTACTTTTTGGCCATGCGCCTATAGCCCTCCCAGCAGGCCGGTGCACACTCCAAACAACAGCACCAGCAGTGCCGCGTAGGCCAGTTTTTGCACTCCGCTTCCGGACATGGCACCCCCAAGGACTTCCGCGTTCACAGAAAATTTAGTGTATGCGCGGGCTTGGCGCTAGGGGGAAGGTTGTGTGACTGGCGTCACTTGCGAGTTTTCTTGCCGACCGGGGGACGTTTTCGTTGTGGGCGCGTGGTCCGTTTAGCGGTGCCATCGGGTTTTTCACCGCCATCCAGCCCCAGCTGATCCCGCATCACCCGGCGGCGCACTTCTTCGACCTCGCCGGGCTTCAGGTCGCCCAACTGGAACGGGCCATACGAGACCCGGAGCAGGCGGTTCACCGCATACCCGATATCCTCGATTGCACGGCGAATCTCGCGGTTCTTGCCTTCGCGCAGGCCGATCGTCAGCCAGGCGTTCGCCCCTTGTTGGCGGTCCAGGGAAACGGTCATCGGCTGAAACCGTTCCCCGTCGATCACCAGCCCTTTGCGCAGCGGCTCGAATTCTTCATCCTTCGGCCGTCCGTTCACCCGGACGCGGTATTTGCGCAGCCAGCCGGTCGAAGGTAGTTCCAGCTTGCGCTTGATGCCACCGTCATTCGTCAGCAGCAGCAACCCCTCGGAATTGAGGTCAAGCCGCCCGACGCTCATGACCCGGGGCATGTCCTCGGGCAGTTTGTCAAAAATCGTCGCGCGGCCCTTTTCGTCGTGTGTGGTTGTCACCAGCCCAGAAGGTTTGTGATACAGCCAAAGGCGCGAGGGCTCGGGTTCGGATACCGGTTTGCCATCGACCACAATTCTGTCTTTCGAGGTGACATTCAGCGCCGGGCTGTCGATCACCTTGCCATTCACGGCCACGCGACCTGCTTCGATCATGCGTTCAGCCTCGCGGCGCGAGGCGACGCCCGCGCGGGCAAGGACCTTGGCGATCCGGTCGCCGGGAGGAGGGGTGTTGCTCATGGACCCGGCCATAACCTATCCTGCCCGCTTGCGAAAGGCAGGTTTCTGATGCAGTCAGAGATATGGAATTCAGATCGCATATGAGCGCGGCGCTGGAACAGGCCAGATTGGCAGGCGAACGCGGAGAGGTTCCGGTCGGTGCGGTTATCATCGCGCCCGACGGTCGGATTGTTGCGACCGCAGGCAACCGGACGCGCGAGTTGAATGATCCGACCGCCCATGCCGAGATTCTGGCCCTACGCGCTGCCTGCGCCGATGCCGCGTCCGAGCGACTTCCGGATCATGACCTTTATGTCACGCTGGAGCCGTGCGCGATGTGCGCTGCCGCTTTGGCCGCCGCGCGCATCCGGCGTGTTTATTTCGGGGCTGCCGATCCGAAATCGGGCGGTGTGGCACATGGCGCACGGGTCTTTACCCACCCGCAGACGCATCACAAGCCGGATGTTTATGATGGTATCGCAGCCAAAGAATGCGAAACCCTGCTGCTTGAGTTCTTTGCCGATAAGCGGGCCGGCAAGTGATCTTACCCTGACGTGGTTTGAAAGGGTCTAGGTCCAGTCCAAAAGGTAAACTGTCTGGTGCCCGCCGAACCCTTTCAGCTGAACTGGTTTTGGGGCACTGAACTTCAATCCGGCGGTGTTGCCCACCAGCAGCCTTGTCACGTCAGTCACGTGGATTTCGTATGGCCCGCTGACATTCGTAACCCGCGCCGCCTTGTTGACGACGGACCCAAAGAAATCTTCGTCTTTGTGGATGACGTCGCCGGTATGAATCCCAATCCGAAGGCCAAGCGCCGTGTCGACTGTGGCCGACCTGTTTTCCCGTTGGAAATTGACGGCCGCCTGAACTGCTTCATGGACGGACGGAAAAATCGACATGGTGCCGTCGCCGAGCGATTTGACCAGACGCCCCTGATGCGCATGGATCACTTTCTCTGCCAGATCAAAGTGATCCGATATGATTTTGATCCACTCCTGATCGCCCAGTCGCCGTGTGATTTCGGATGATCCGGCAATGTCTGTGAACATGACCGAGGCGGTGCCCTCGCTCTGCTCCTGCGTGAACTCGCGCCGTGCCGCTTCGATCAGCGCATTCAGGGCCTCATGTTCGATCCCGATCTTTTCCATGTTAGAGGTCGGATTGGAGACATGCATCTGCATTATTTTCCAGACGCCATTTTCCAGATGGAGAACAAAGGTAAATCGGTGCAACGCGGCTTTGCCGTTCGTGGCAAAGGTCATCGTCGCTTCACAATGTGCCCAACCGGCGTTTCCGCACTCGAAGGCTTCCAGCGAATGTTCCTGCCAGGCATAGTCGGGAATTTCTTTCGTATGATCGACGAAACCCTGTCGGAACACCTGCCCGGACCAGGATTCTTCATCCGCCGATCCCTGATAACGCAGGTGTTCCGAAGTTGAGAGCATGTTCTCCAAAACCGCGCGGTCCCTGTCTTGCACGGCCTTGTTCCATCGCCGCACAACCGCGATCAATTCCGGTGAAGGAGAAACCTCGCCGCTCACATCGGACCTATAGTTTAATCGCCTGCATCACTTCAGGCTCGATCACATCGACGCCGGGCAGGCCGTCTTTCAGATCCTGCGCAGATTGCTCAAGGATCGGGAAGGTTTTGTAGTGGCAGGGTATCACGGTCCGAAAATTGAAATAGCGCTTGGACGCATAAGCCGCGCCTTTCATGTCCATGGTGAAATGGCCGCCCGCGGACAGAATGCCGATATCCGGTTTGTAATAGTCGCCCATCCAGTTCATGTCGGCCATGATATCGGTGTCACCAGAGATATACAGCGTTTTGCCCTCGGTGACGATCATGAACCCGACCTCGGTGCCGCCGGTGCGCAGCCCCTCCGGCGTCGAAAAGGTTGAACTGTGCGACGCAGGTACCATCGAAACCTTGATGCCGTTCAGGTCGACCGTGCCGCCTTTGTTGAACCCGACCGTTTCAATGCCTTCAGTTTCGCCCCAAAAACCCATCAGGTCGTATTGGCCGACAACCGGCACGCCCAGGCGCTTCGCCAAGGGAAGGATATCGACCACATGGTCGAAATGGGTATGAGTCAGCAGAATATGCGTGGCCCCTTCGACCGCCGCGTCATGCTGAGTTTCGGGCAGGACGGGGTTACCGCTCAGCCAGGGATCGATCAGCAAGACCTGACCGCCGGTTTCGATGCGGAAACTGCCGTGACCCAACCAGATGATATTCATGAAAATCCTCCCATTCAGACTGTTGGCCTCAGCCTAGCATCGGCTATGTAAAAATCCATGGACTGGATGCAGGAAATCGATGGCTATTGCGAACGACTGTCGCCCGCCTATTGGGCTGAACCGGTCAATGCGCTGACCAATGCGGCCTTCCTGGTTGCTGCATGGGTAATGTGGTGCCGGGTGCGAGGGCAGGGTATGCCCTTGGCGATGGTGCTGGTCGCAGTGCTCGCCCTGATCGGAGTGGGCAGTTTTCTGTTTCATACTCATGCACAGGTTTGGGCGGCTATTGCCGATACAACGCCCATCCTGCTGTTCATTCTGGTCTACATCTATGCGGTTAACCGCGACATCTGGCGGATGTCTCCGGTATGGGCGCTGGTCGGCACCGCGCTGTTCATCCCTTATGCGGCTGCGACAATCCCGCTGTTTCGGTTTGTTCCAGGTCTTGGCGGGTCCGCCGCCTATGCGCCGGTCCCGTTACTGATCCTGATCTATGCTGCATTGTTGCGGTCGAAAAAACCTGTTCTGGCGCGCGGCATGACCGCCGGGGCAGTACTGCTGATCCTGTCCATCACGTTCCGCGCGCTTGATCCGGCCCTGTGTGCCCAACTCCCGATGGGCACACACTTTATGTGGCATCTGTTGAACGCAACGATGCTGGGTTGGATGATCGAAGTCTACAGAAAGGCTCTGGCCGAAAATCAGGTCTGATCGGCGCGAAAGGCATCGGCCAGATGATCGGGCAGGCCGAATTCCCGTAACACCCGCGCGCGCCCTTCGCCAGACATCTTTCGGGCCGTTTTCTCGACGATGCTTTGAATCTTCTCGGCCGAATGTTTTGCAGCAAAGGGCTGGAAGTACCATTTGAGAAAGACGAAACAGATCACGTCTTCCAGGGCCTGCACTTCGGCATCGCGTTTGATGCCTTGCTTGCGCAGCATCCGGCCCGCGGCATCGATCTGATCGGTGCCGTAGCCTTCCTTTTTCATCAGGCTCATGACGACTTCGGCATGGTGAACGCCCTGCGCCTTGCGCCAAGCCAGATAACCAGCCCGCCCTTCGGGGTATTCGCTGCGTGCCAGTTTCCAGCGTTCCACGTGCTGACCGCGTACCGCAATCTGCAGCGCGTCAGAGGCGTCGGGGAACAGCCGCGCAAGCTCCTTGCTCATCCGCTTGCCATAAAGCAGGGCCTCCGGCTCTCCGCCATCCTGGTTGGGATCTTGTCTGTTGACTGCGTCGATTGCGTCCAGGACGGCTTGTTTTTGTGCGCTCATGTATGGCTCCATAGTCTGGCAAGTCTTCGCCTGCCGGATCTCCCGGCGGGTCCTTTCGCCCTATGGTAGCGGCTTGTCGCAGGGTCCGCAGCATGCAATTGCAGCAACGCCGGATCAGTCGCGTCATATCTGATCCGGCGCTTCCTTCTATTTAGTTTCCGCGAATTGTGGTGTCCTTGGTGACCGGCTGGGTAACCGGTTCGGGGAAGGTCAGGGTGCGGGTCAACGGGGTGAAATCAAAGCCCGAAGCCATTGCTGGCGCAATGGCGGCAGTTGCGGACAAAACGAAGGCGGTGATGAAGGTTTTCATGATCTTTCTCCGGGTTTTGTGCTGTTGCACATGTTAGAAAGTGAACAGTGCAGTTCAGTTTTTCAAGGCGCAAAGTGAACCGCGTAGTTCACTTTATTGCATATGAGATATTCAGAATTGAATGGGGTGCTTCGGACCTGCCATGATCACCTTCGATCATCCGCCGAGTCTGTTGGTCTTGCGACCGGTGCGGCAGACGGGTAAATGCCCCCTAACGCATATGAGGTTTTCCGATGTCGATTGACCAAAGCACCGCCGCCAAGGTGGCCAAACTGGCCCGGATCAAGGTCGAGGACGACGCGCTGCCGGCGCTGGCGTCCGAGTTCAACACCATTCTTGGGTTCATCGAGCAACTCAACGAAGTGGATGTCGAAGGGGTCGAGCCGATGGTCTCGGTCGAGCCGATGCGCCTGAAACGTCGCGAGGATGTGGTCACTGACGGAAACCAGCAGGACAAGGTTCTGGCCAATGCCCCCGACGCCCGCGAAGGCTTTTTCGCAGTCCCCAAAGTGGTGGAGTAAGACATGAGCGATCTGAACAAACTGGGCCTGTCCGAAGCCCGAGACGCGCTGCGCAAGGGTGACGTGACCTCAGTCGAGCTGACCGAAGCCTGCCTGAAAGCAATCGATCAAGCAGATGCTTTGAAGGCTTTTGTCCACAAGACGCCCGAGATTGCACTGGCGCGCGCCAAGGCGGCTGATGAGCGGATCAAGGGCGGCGACGCACCGTCGATGTGTGGCTTGCCAATCGGCATCAAGGATCTGTTCTGCACCAAGGGCGTGCCCTCGCAGGCGGCCTCGAAGATTCTGGAAGGTTTCAAGCCGGAATACGAATCCACCGTTTCGCAGCAACTGGCCGATGCGGGCGCGGTTATGCTGGGCAAGCTGAACATGGACGAGTTCGCCATGGGCAGCAGTAACGAAACCTCTGTATATGGCAACGCGGTCAGCCCCTGGCGCCGTGGCAATGACGACGCGCAACTGACACCAGGCGGTTCATCCGGTGGGTCGGCTTCGGCCGTGTCCGCCGACCTGTGTCTGGCGGCGACCGGCACCGATACCGGCGGTTCGATCCGTCAGCCTGCCGCCTTCACCGGCATCACCGGCATCAAGCCGACCTATGGTCGTTGCTCGCGCTGGGGCATCGTCGCCTTTGCCTCTTCGCTGGATCAGGCCGGTCCGATGACCAAGAACGTGCGCGATGCGGCCATCATGCTCGAGGCGATGTGCGGCCACGACCCCAAGGACTCGACCAGTGCCGAACTGGCGGTGCCGAATTTCGAGGCGATGCTGACCGGGGACATCAAGGGCAAAAAAATCGGTATCCCGAAAGAATACCGCATGGACGGTATGCCTGCTGAGATTGAAAAGCTCTGGGCCGAAGGGGCCGAGATGCTGAAAGCAGCGGGTGCCGAGATTGTCGATATTTCGCTGCCCCACACCAAATACGCGCTGCCAACGTATTACGTGATCGCCCCGGCCGAGGCGTCCTCGAACCTCGCGCGTTATGATGGTGTGCGTTATGGCCGCCGCGCGCAACTGGCGCAGGGTGACGGCATCACCGAGATGTACGAAAAGACCCGCGCCGAGGGTTTCGGGCATGAGGTGCAGCGCCGTGTCATGATTGGCACATATGTGCTGTCAGCCGGTTTCTATGACGCCTACTACAACCGCGCCCGCCGCGTTCGGACCCTGATCAAGAAAGATTTCGAGGACGCGTTTGCCGCCGGAGTCGATGCGATTCTGACACCGGCGACACCGTCGGCCGCCTTTGGTCTGGGCGAGATGACCGAAGCCGACCCTGTTCAAATGTATTTGAACGATGTCTTCACTGTGACGGTGAACCTGGCCGGTCTGCCCGGTATTTCGGTGCCTGCGGGCCTCGATTCACAAGGTCTGCCCCTTGGCCTGCAACTGATCGGCCGCCCATGGGACGAAGGCGATCTGCTCAACACCGCCTACGCGCTGGAAAACGCGGCCGGTTTCGTGGCCAAGCCGGGGAAATGGTGGTAAGCCTCTGGCAACCAGAGCAGCAGACACGGAGCAGTCACATGCGCTTTTTGCTTCTGATCCCCGCCATCGGCGTGGTGGCGGCTTGCACCGACGTGGCACCAGTGGCCAACACGGGATTCAACACGCCTGATTACCAGGCGCAACGCGAGGCTGAACTGGCCGGGCAGGGTCTGGGCGGTAATCCGTTGCTTCGCCCGGTGGACGTGTCCGCACAACCGCTTGGCGCTCCGGGTGCGGTGACACCCGTGGCGACCGGGGCCAATGCGGACATCGCTTCTCAGACAGCCGCCGCCTTGGCCAGCACTTCTCCGCAGGGCGCATCCACTCCGGTCCCGGTGTCCAATGCACAGGGAATTTCCGACGAACAGGATTTTGCGGCCGTATCCAACCGCCGCAGCATCGAATCCGACGCCGCCCTGATCGAACAGAACCGCCAGACTTACGAGGTCGTCGCACCAACCGCCGTACCGCAGCGGGGGTCGGACGGACAGCCCAACATCGTTCAATATGCTCTGAACACGTCGAACCCCGTGGGGACCCAGCTCTACAGCCGTGCCGGGTTCAATCTGCAGGCCAAGGCGCAACGCAACTGCGCGAAATACCCTTCCCCGGATCAGGCACAGATCGATTTTCTGTCAAATGGCGGCCCGCAGCGGGATCGTCAGGGGCTTGACCCGGACGGTGACGGCTATGCTTGCAACTGGGACCCAAGCCCGTTCCGCAGTGCCGTCAGCAACTGATCCCCTGACGCCGATCTGGCACCCGTCGCCAAATTTCGGACCGCGCCGCGACAGGTTGAAGCCGTCTTTGGTTGTACTCCACTACACGGCGATGGACAGCGCACAGGCGGCCTTGGAACGTCTGTGCGATCCGCAGGCCGAAGTCTCCGCACATTACCTGATCGGAAATGATGGCACCCTCTGGCAAATGGTGCCCGAGGAAAACCGCGCATGGCATGCCGGGACAGGGGAGTGGCTCGGTCAAAGCGATATCAACTCACGCTCGATTGGGATCGAGCTGGACAACACAGGCTTTCATCCCTTTTCGCACCTTCAGATGAATGTGCTGGAACACCTGTTACCCCAAATCATGACGCGCTGGTCGATCCCACCGCAAGGCGTGATCGGGCATTCAGACATGGCACCGGGCCGCAAATCAGACCCCGGCCCCCGCTTTGACTGGCCTCGGCTTGAACGTCAGGGGCTTGCGGCGCGGCGAGGGCAGGGAAGATGCCCTCTGAACGCGTTGACACAAGAGTTCCGCACCAAGGCCCGCCTAGCGGGCTATACCGCTGACACGGATGACGAAACACTCCTCACCGCCGTTCGGCTCAGATACCGCCCCTGGGCCAAAGGTCCACTCACACCCGCTGACCTTGCGCCGATCAGCTGAGTCTCCCCAGAACAAGTCCGGGCTTCATCTGGCCAAAAATATCCCGGGGTTGAATTGGCCGCAGGCCAAGAAGGGGCTGGCCCCTTCGCACCCTGACCACTCTTGACGCCACCGCCCCCAAGGCATACCCAACGTCAGCGCGGAGGGCCGGATGGCCGCTGGGGTGCAAGCCCGAGAGGAAAGTCCGGACTCCACAAGGCAACGGTGCCGGGTAACGCCCGGGCGGGGCAACCCGACGGAAAGCGCCACAGAAAACAAACCGCCTTGCTTGCAGGGTAAGGATGAAACGGTGGGGTAAGAGCCCACCGCGCCGCTGGCAACAGCGGCGGCACGGCAAGCCCCACCGGGAGCAATGCCAAATAGGGTCCCCGCGCGGGCCGGTCGGCGCAAGCCGATACCGCCGCTAAGCGCGTCTTGGCCGAGAGGGACCGGGTTGGCAGCTTGAGCCGCTCAGCAATGTGCGGCCTAGAGGAATGGTCATCGAAGGGGGCAACCCCGGAACAAGATCCGGCTTACAGGCCCTCCGCGCGTATCCTCCTATCCTCCGGGTGGTGTGTAGGCACCGGTGAGGGCCGCCGCTTTTTCCGTGATGGCAACAAAATCCTCTGCCGTCCACGCGCGGACCGTCTCTATCTTGTCGACGGCGCCCGATGCGCCGACGGCCATTCCGACCGCAACTGCGTCGGTGCCGTCAGGTGCCTCACTGATCACAACCACATCGTTCGATCCGGTGGTCATATAGAATGCCAGCAGCTTGCCGCCCACCTTGTCAAGCAGGGCTTTGACCGGCGCGGTGCGGTCTGATGGCTTTTGCAGCATTCCCTTGATGCCGGATTGGGAATAGGTGGCGTAAGTTATGAATAAAGGCATTTTCTCCTCCTGGGATCAATGTGACGGAACCCTGAATTCGGCCGGTTCCCTGGCCGTTTGAGAGCCTAGGTGCCGGAAGTTATCGCGCTTGCCAGCACCCAGGCACCTGTTGCAATCAACCCGATGCCCGTCGCCGGGATCAGCCAGCGGGCTCGGGGCAGAAGTTTTTCCAGCGCAACGTAAATTGCGATGGCGACAATCCAGTAGAGGTTCATGATGCCGCCGACGAACAGCAAGAGCATCAGGGCCCAGCAGCAGCCCAGACAAAATGTCCCGTGAATGACGCCCATGCTGAACGCACCCGATGCGCCGGGCCGATTGTGTTCGGCTAGAAACCGGGCGGGGCTTTGGCAATGTCGCAGACAAGCGGATTTGAGCGATGAAAGCTGATAGAGGCCAGCCGCAATCAGGACACAGCCTGCAAATGCCTTTGACCGGACGGTCATCATGGGGCCATCAGACAGGCCGACATGCTCAAGACCCCATTGCGCCAGTGTCGCAAGCAGGCTGAAGCCTGCCCAGGCGATTAGGTATCCTGCGAGGAACAGCAAGCTGAGGCGGGCCGCATCAGCCTTGTCAGCGCCGACACGTTTGAGGGCCAGGAACAACAGGACAACAGGGGCCGCGCTGGGGGTCATCATGGCGATCATCATGACCCACCACATCAAAAAGATGAGCAGCGCGTAGGGCAGGCTCCATGGCCGGTCGACCGGCATCTGCATGGGCTCACCGATTGGCCGGGCCATCCTTGTCATTTCGACGGCAGACATGTTCATGCCGATCCCGGCAATCGTGTACCATGAGGCCCCGAGAACGATGACCAAGACACTGACCAGAACGATCAGCCTGTCCTGTCGCAGCAACCGCTCAGCGACCGCCACGGGCGGTGCGTCAGAGTTTCGTGTCATGCGACGCCCCTGTTAAGCGCCCAAAACACCGTGGCCGGAAATGTTGAGATGCGCCAAGTGCGCGTGGGTGGCATCAAATGTCAGGCTTATGGCACCCCCTGATGTTCTCGTCGTACCTGCGGCGGATTCCGCGTGGCGGTACTCGAACCCGTTCGGCAGCTGGATGGATGCGCGGTGCGGCGCTCCGGATACGATATGCGGGATCGGGTTGACCTCAACGTCGAAGATACCGTGGACTTTCGCGAACCCCTTGCGTTCCTCGCGATCCCAGTCCAGCTCGATCGGAAGGTACAGAGTTTCGTGTTTCTGCGGGGCCATGGCACTGTAGACGTACCACATGGTGGCCATTTCATCGGTGTCCTCGCCGGTCATGATCGCTTGCAGGGCCGCCCGCTGATCGGGACTGGCGCTTTCGTCGATGATAAGCTGCATCTGACCGCCGCCTTCGTGGATCGGTCCGGGCCAGTAATAGACGCCGGCAGCGCGTAAGCCCGCCAGATCGGTATCGCCATATTTGCCAGCTTCAATGTCAAAGACGACAACCGCTTCGCAATTCCCATGTGTGGGAAGTACGCTGAACTGGCAAGGACAACCGAAATTGCAGTTACAATTGGCCAGCTCTTCCCCCTGAATAGTCCATTCTGTCATGATAGCCCCCCAGAAAAACATGCCTTAAAACTCTGCTGACAGAGGTTTCGCCTGTTTTTGGTGCCTCAAGCGTTAAGCGCTTAGATGGCTTCTTGGGTCTTTGAACTGGCGGCACGGTATCACGAATTCGTGATCCGGGCAATTGAAGCTCCGCATGTGCGGGAAAGCGCCAATTTAATGATGGAAATGCACAAGCGCGAACATGGTTTTTCGTTTTCGTATAGTCTTGTGTCTGCTGAGTTTTCAGTCCGCAACAGTCCAGCCGTTGTCCGACGAATTTCGAAGGCAGGGTTCAAGGGCGTCTGAGTAGGTGCGGTAAGGAGTAATTTTTGAATCGGGAGGACGATTATGAGTTTCATGAAAGCACTTGCCTCGGTGGCCGTAGGGTTTGCTGCCGCGAAAGGACTGGAGAAATACAAGCAGATGGGTGGTATGGCCGGCCTGCAGGATGCAATGCAGGGTGCGGGGGGCGGATTTGGCATGGACCAGCTTGGCAAGATGGCCGAGCAGTTCGGCATGCCCGGCGGGGCCGCCGGACTTCAGGAGATGATCGGCAAGCTGGGTATGGTCAACCCGGCAGGTGCCGCTGGGCTGGGCGGTCTGATGAACGCCATGCAAGGCGCGGCAAGGTCGGGCAGCCAGCAAACGGCGGACATGATGGATACCGTGTTCCGGGGAACACCCGGTGGCGCCGTCATGGAGGAGCAGGCCAAGCTGATGCTGCGGGCGATGATTCAGGCGGCCAAGGCGGATGGTGAACTGGACACCCATGAGAAAGAAACAATTCTGGGAGAGTTGGGCGACGACATCAGCGATGAGGAGCGGGCCTTCGTTCAAGAACAACTGAACGCGCCGATTGATGTCATGGGCTTGGCGGCCGCTGCGGGCGGACCTTTGAAAACACAGATATACGCCACGTCTCTGGCTGCGATTCGTCTGGATAACGCGCGTGAGGCGTCATACCTGCGTCAGCTGGCAACCGCATTGGGGCTGTCGGACGCGGAATGTAATCAGATTCATACCTATATGGGGGCACCGACACTTCCTGCATAAGGCCATCCCAACTTCTGCTGCCTCGATGCGCGCGATAGCCCTTGACATGGGCTGTGCAGCGCGTAAAAGCGCACGCTCATAGGAATTCAACCGAAAGGCCCCTGCCTTTTCGGACGCAGGAGATAACCATGGCGAAGCCGACGACAATCAAGATCCGTCTGAACTCGACCGCGGGCACGGGCCACTTCTACGTGACCAAGAAAAACGCTCGCACCATGACCGAGAAGATGACCATTCGTAAATACGACCCGGTCGCTCGCAAGCATGTCGAGTACAAGGAAGGCAAGATCAAGTAATCTGCCTGTCCTGCCGGACACAGTTAAAGGGTTCTGCGAAGCAGGACCCTTTTTCGTTTTTCAACGTTTCACAAGCGCGTTTGTGCTTTCCTATGCACGTCCATGGCCGTTGCAGCAGAGCATCAGCATATGGCCCAATCGCATCGCCGGCGTCTTGCTTTTCGTGGCGACCTGCCGCTACGGTTGAGCAAACCGCCACAAAACGTTGAGCGCCATGAAAAAAATCTTGTTATCTTCGACCCTCGTTCTGAGCCTGTCGGCCTGTGAGGACCCGTTCAACCGCCAGGGCGTTGGTTTTACCGGCATTGATGGTGAACCGCGCACGGTCTCGGAAGTCGAAGGCGCAGTTGCATTTGCACCGCCAGCGACCAATGTACCTGCGGAACTTGCGAAAATTCCGACCGTTTCGGTCGTCTCGGATGAGACTGAATTGTCAAAAATCGCCGGTGTGGCGATTGCCAATGGCGGGCAATCCGATGTCAGCGCGGTTCAATTGTCTACCCAGGGCAACAACCTGTACCTGAGCACTGTCAGCGTAAACGGCACGCTTTTCGGGGTTCTGCGCACCGCCAGCAACGGTGGAAAAGTGGACAGTTCCACCGGAGCGGCGTTTGGCGCCAACACGGAACGGTTCACCGGGTGCCTGCCAGCTGGCGAAGTTTACCGGAAAGGGTCTGACAGTCGCAGCTCCGGTTTTGCGGTGCCTCTGAACTGTAGCTGATACCCGGGCTGACAACGAATTTGATTGGGCCCCACCTTTTCGGTGGAGCTTTTTCATTGAGGGATCGGATCGCGCCATTCCATCGTGGTCAGAGAATGGTTCAGCCCGGAATGGGCCATAAGGGCCTGGGACGGGGCGTTGAAACTGGCGACCGAGGCCGTGAGAACGCTTCCGCCCACCTGCCTCAGCCGCGATTTGACGGTTTCCAGCAGCGCGGTGCCGATGCCACGGCGGCGCGCGGCCCTGTCGACGCTGATCTGGTGGAGAACAGCGCGGGTATCAACCGGGTGAAAGGGTGACGCGGGACGCCGGGAAATCTCGAAAATGGCGTAACCCAGCAGCTTGTCGCTTTCGAAAAAGCCGACAGCGAACAGGTTGGGTTGCATGAGCTGGGATTGCAGGTAGTCGGCCAGCTCGGCATCCGCCGGCAGCGCTGCGTATCTTTCAGGCTGATGTTCCAGATGCAGGTCATGAACCTGGTGCAGCAGGGGTAAAATCAGATGGGCCTGATCTGGCCGGATATCCTGGATCGTCATTGGTTTTCTTTCCGCAAAAGAAAAGGGCGGGTCTTTCGGACCCGCCCTTTCGTATTGGATTGTGCGCCGCGTTATTCGCGGTTGCCAAACAGCTGGAGCAGGAACATGAACATGTTGATGAAGTCCAGATACAGGCTCAGCGCGCCCATGATGGCGGCTTTGCCCAGCCATTCCTGATCACCCGAGTGGGCCATTTGCAGGTATGTGGCCTTGATGTTCTGCGTGTCATACGCGGTCAGACCGGCAAAGATCAGAACGCCGATGACCGAAATGGCGAAAGCCATGGCAGACGAGGCGATGAAGATGTTGACGATCGACGCCACGATCAGGCCGATCACGCCCATGATCAGGAACGTACCCATCGCCGAAAGGTCTTTTTTGGTGGTGTAACCATACAGCGACAGGCCCGCGAAGGCGATCGCGGTGATCAGGAACACCTGAATGATCGACTGGCCGGTGAAGACCAGGAAGATCCAGCTGATCGATACACCCATGACAGCGGCAAACAGGTAGAACACCGTCTGTGCGCCGGCTGCGGACAGGCGATTGATCCCGGCGCTGAAGCCAAAGATGAAGGCCAGCGGAGCGAACATGATCACCCATTTAAGCGGCGAAGCGAACAGTGCGTATCCGAGCGACGTCAGATACTTGGTCTCGCTCAGCTGAGCTGCCGCGGCAGACGGATCAGTTGTGGTCGCAAGGCCGGCGATGGCCCATGCAGCCAGGAAAGTGATCAGCATGCCCACGGACATGGTGCCGTAGACTTTGTTCATGTGGGCCCGCAGGCCCTCGTCAATCTGGGCGGCGCGCGCACCGGTCGCCGTCCGGATCGTGTCAAATTGTGCCATTAAGGGTCTCCCTTCGCAATTCTGGTTCAGCCCGCAGTTGCAGACCGATTTCCCTGCAAATATCGGAGAGTGAGGCACATGTTTCAAGAGTTTTACGCCCAAAACCTGCTAAAACACTCGACAAATCTGACGGCATTGTTTCAGTTGCCGCCAGATCGCGATGCTTGGCCGGTCAATACAGACGTTTGTGCCAGTTTTCGGGAGCATCCCAGAACGGGCGGGCTGCTTCGCGACTGGCCTCGGTGTGTGTCACGCCGATGTCTTTCAGTGCGTTGCCATCCAGCTTGGCAAGGTCACGACGCTGCCGGGCAAGGCCAAGAAGATCCCGCAATTTGAAGCCTTTCGATGGCTGTTTGCATACGTGCTCGTGTGATGCTGCAATTTGGGTCATAACGATTGTCCTTTCCTTGCTCGGTGATGATTAATGCGGTTTGCATCAACTTCCTTGATTTATATGGATCACTGTGGCACATTTTAAAAATGAATGTTTTTGACGTGAACCATCAGGATTATTGAAATGAGAAATTTGGACATCACCACTTTGCGGTCCTTCGTTGCCGTGGCCGATCAGGGCGGCGTCACACGCGCCGCCGGTTTTCTGCACCTGACGCAATCTGCGGTTTCGATGCAGCTCAAGCGTTTGGAGGAGCTTCTGGGCCTTGAGCTACTGGATCGCAGCGGCAGAACCATCGCGTTGACGGCGTCGGGCGAACAATTGCTGGCCTACGCGCGCCGCATGATCGCCCTGAACGACGAAGTGATCTCGAAACTCACCGATCAGGCTTTCGAAGGCGAAGTCGTGCTGGGCGTGCCGCATGACATTGTTTATCCGGCGATCCCGCGCGTGCTACAGCGTTTCAACGCAGATTTTCCGCGTGTCCGCGTCCAGCTGGTTTCGTCCTATTCGCTGCAACTCAAGGACATGTACAAGCGCGGCGAATGTGATCTGATACTGACGACCGAGGCCTCGGCGGCCGAAGGTGCGGAAACCGTGGCCGAGTTGCCGTTGCGCTGGATTGGAGCTTCTGGCGGGTCGGCGTGGCGCAAGCGCCCATTGCCTTTGGCGCTTGGTCGGCGCTGTTTGTTCCGGCCTCAGGTCATTGCGGCGCTGGACGCGGCGGGTATCCCCTGGGAATTGTCTGTCGAAACAGAAAACGACCGTACAATCGAAGCGACCGTCAGCGCCGATCTTGCCGTTCACGCAATGCTGGATGGAACGGAGGCCGCGCATCTGCAGCAAATCGACTCGGGTGGGGCATTGCCAGAGCTGCCTGCCCACATGATCAACCTTTACGGAGGGGATCCCGGTCGCGGCGCGGTGATCGAGGAGCTGGCGTCGCTGGTTCGTCAGAATTTCCGCATGGTGGGCGGCACACCATTGAAGGCCGTGGTCGGGTGACAGGCCTCAGATCGTGATGACGATCTTGCCGGTTGATTTCCGTTCTTTCAGCAAACGCATGCCCTGTTCCACGTCCTCCAGTGGCAGGGTGTGGCTGATATGCGGTTTGATCCGGCTTTCTGCGCGCCAACGGAACAGCGTGTCAAAGCTGTCGCGCACGATCTGCGGCCTGAATTTCAGATACCCACCGATATAAAGCCCGATCACGGTCAGGTTCTTGACCAGAAGATGGTTGGCCGGAATTTGTGGAACCTCTCCACCCGCAAAGCCGATCGGTAGCAGTCGGCCTTCGGGGTTTGTGGCACGAAAGGCGGCTTTGAACACGTCGCCGCCAATCGCATCATAAACCACGTCCGCCCCACCCAGTTCCCTGACGCGGGCGCGCAGGTCTTCGGAGGCATCCACGAGATGATCCGCACCTGCCGCGCGGGCCACCGCAAGCTTTTCAGAACCACGGGCCTGCGCAATCACTGTCGCGCCCATCAGTTTGCCGATTTCGACGGCAGTCAGGCCGACGCCGCCCGCCGCGCCGGTGACCAAAAGGGTTTCGCCGGGTTGCAGGCGCGCACGATGATCCAACGCGATATGGCTGGTGCCGTATGCAATCTGAATGGCGGCAGCGTCCTCGAAGTTGATCTGATCGGGCAGGAGAATCGCCCTTTCGGCATCGAATACGCCAAACTCGGCCAATCCACCCTGACCTGAATAGACCGCAACACGGTCCCCGGGCTTCAGATGAGAGACATTGTTTCCAATTTCATCAACAATACCCGCGATCTCCATGCCCAACGTAAACGGAGTATCCGGGGTGTCCTGATAGGTGCCGTTCTGCATAAGCAGATCCGCAAAATTCAATCCGCACGCTTTAATAGCGACCCGAACCTGATCCCGCCCCGGCTTTGGGACGTCGATGTTGCAGAGCCGGGCTGTTGATTCTCCGGATTGAAGGCGAAAGGCCAGCATCGTCGCGCTCCTTGTTTTTCGCATAGGTCAGCGATGCGGGGGGAATGTCAATCAATTACCAGAGGGCGCGTGAATGATGTATAATAGGGCTTCGTGGATTGTGTCTGTTCGGGAAACAGAACGCTCAAAACCGGCGGTTGTACAACCACAAACCATTATACGATGTTACTGATTCAACCTTCTTGAAAAAAAAGACAAAAGAGGTGATATTGAAATCTGGTGCTGTTTCGGGGGGAGCACATTCCTGAATTAGGGAATAGTTAACAGCGGCTCGCTAGGTTGGCGAACACGTTTGTTTTTTTGCGTAACCCCCGGCAGTTGTGTGTGTAGTAGAGGAGAATACCAATGACTCATCACGTCGATGTCCATGTGGGCAAACGCGTAAGGCATCGCCGCTGGCTGATTGGCATGACCCAGCAGCAGCTGGCCGAGCAGGTTGGTATCAAGTTTCAGCAAATCCAGAAATACGAAACGGGGGCCAACCGGATCAGCGCTTCGCGCCTTTGGGACATCGCCGAAGCATTGGATGTGCCGGTCAGCTTTTTCTTTGAGGGTCTGGAAGAAACCCAGAAAGAAGATGCCGGGAAGAAATCGGTGCCTGCCGATCTGATGGGAGATAAGGAAGCTTTGGATCTGGTTCGCTCGTACTACGCGATCCCGGAAAACCAGCGCCGGCGTCTGTTCGAACTGGCGCGTGTTCTCAGTGACGTCGCCTGATCAGCAGGCTTGACTTCGGAACGCGCTGACCGCACGGGTTGCGCATGTATCAAAGTTCAGCAACCGATCTGGAAATCGCCGGGGAAATGGCCGATGCGGCGCGCGCGGCCATACTTCCTTACTTCCGGCAGTCCGATCTTGAAACGTCCAACAAACTGGCTGATGGGTTTGACCCCGTAACCGTCGCTGACCGCGAGGCGGAAAAGGCGATGCGGGCCGTTCTGGCGCGGCGCTGCCCGCAGGATGGTATTTTCGGCGAGGAATTCGGCCATGCCGACGGCACCAGCGGGCGGACCTGGGTTCTTGATCCGATCGATGGTACGCGAGGGTTCATCAGCGGTACCCCGACATGGGGCGTTTTGATTGCTTTGAGCACGCAGGACGGGCCGATCCTGGGTGTGATTGACCAGCCTTATATTGGTGAGCGGTTCGTGGGGTCCGCACACGCGGCACAGGTCACAGGCCCGACAGGCACCCGACAGCTCAGGACCCGGTCTACGCAATCGCTGGATCAGGCGATGGTGTTCACAACCTTTCCCGAAGTTGGAACGCCTGAAGACCGGGCCGGGTTTGAGGCGGTGTCTCAGCAAGCCAGACTGACCCGTTATGGAATGGACTGTTACGCCTACGCCCTTCTGGCGGCAGGGCAGGTTGATCTGGTGATCGAGGCCGGACTGAACGCTTATGACATTCAGGCGCCGATCGCCGTCATTCAGGCGGCGGGTGGTATCGTGACAGATTGGCAGGGCAGACCGGCCCACAATGGAGGCCGCGCACTGGCGGCTGCCAACCCGGACATCCACGCCTCTGCGCTAGAGATTCTTCGCAATTTCTGAAACCTGTTGATGGCACCCGCAGCAGCCGGTACAGTGCCGATGGCTGGTTCTTGTGTCCGTTTTCCGCCAGCCCATGCACTTCTTGCACGAGACGGACTGATGCAGGAGGGCACAAATTGACTGATACTCTAATAAAGAATGCCGATTTCATTCTGACGATGAATGACGATCGGCAGGAACTGAATGGCGCGGACATCCTGATCCGGGACGGCGTTATTGCTGAATTGGGGCAGGGGCTTACCACAACCGGTGACGTGCACGACGCTATGGGCTGCGTCGTGACCCCCGGCCTGGTGAATACGCACCACCACCTTTACCAAACTCTGACCCGGGCGGTTCCCGGAGGTCAGGATGCGCTGTTGTTTGGCTGGCTGCAAACACTCTACCCGATCTGGTCCCGCTTTGGCCCGGAAGAGATGTTCGTCTCTGCTCAGATCGGATTGGCCGAACTGGCGCTTTCGGGATGCACGCTCAGTTCCGATCATCTGTATCTTTATCCCAATGGCGCGCGGCTGGACGATACCATCGCCGCCGCCGCCGAACTGGGCCTGCGCTTTCATCCGACACGCGGTGCGATGAGTATCGGTGAGAGCGATGGTGGTCTGCCGCCGGACATGTTGGTCGAGGCAGAGCAGGATATTCTGTCTGACATGATCCGCGTTGTGGACAAATTCCACGATCCATCCGAAGGGTCGATGTGCCGCGTCGGTCTGGCCCCGTGCTCACCATTCTCGGTCAGTCGTGAACTTATGCGCGACACGGCGGTGCTGGCACGGGACAAGCGCGTGATGCTGCACACGCATCTGGCCGAAAATGACGAAGACATTGCATATTCCCAGTCACAATTCGGATGCCGTCCGGGCCAATATGCGCAGGAGTTGGGGTGGACCGGTTCGGACGTCTGGCACGCCCATTGCGTCAAGCTGGACAGTGCCGAGATCGATCTGTTTGCCCGAACCCGCACCGGTGTTGCGCATTGCCCGTGTTCAAACTGCCGGTTGGGGTCAGGCATAGCGCCGGTCCGCGCAATGCGCGACGCGGGCGTTCCGGTTGCGTTGGGCGTTGACGGGTCGGCCAGCAATGACGGCGGCAATCTGGTGGCCGAGGCCCGGCAGGCGATGCTGTTGCAGCGGGTCGCGAATGGCGCGGATGCCATGTCGGCCCGCGAAGCGCTCGAGATAGCAACCCGTGGCGGTGCAGACGTGCTCAATCGCCCCGATTGCGGGCGGCTTATGCCGGGCAAACGCGCCGATATCGCGATCTGGGATGTATCCGGCATAGAAAGCGCGGGAAGCTGGGATCCGGCCGCCTTGCTGCTTGCGGGGCCGTTTCGGGTCAAACATCTGTTCGTCGAAGGCAGACAAATCGTGCGAGATGGGCACATAACCACGCTGGACATGCCCCGCGTGATCGAACGCCAGAATGAACTTGCGCGGGCGCTTGCCAGATAAGCGTCGATCTCGTCGTCTGTTCAGAAATTCCGTTGCCGGAGGAATGCGCCGTCAGGCGTATTCCTTCAAACCGTGACTGGTTTGCCGGCAATCCGGACCTCGGCAATGGCCCGGTCATCCCCCATCATGATGGTTGGGAAAACGGCTTCCCACAGGTCTTCTGCGCAGGCTTCGCGCTGGGCAATGGCCGGGGTCGAGGCCAGGTCGAGAACCACCAGATCCGCCTCCATCCCCGGGGCGATATTGCCGATGCAATTGTCCATTCGCAGCGACCGGGCCGATCCGACGGTGGCCAGCCACAACAATTGTGCCGCATGCAACGGCGATCCGCGCAACTGGCCGATCTCGTAAGCTGCGGCCATTGTCCGCAACATCGAGAAACTCGATCCTCCGCCGGTATCCGTCGCCAGCCCGACCCGGTGACCGTCTTTCATCAGCCCGGCCATGTCGAACAGGCCCGAGCCTATGAACGTGTTCGAGGTCGGGCAGTGAATCAGGGCCGCATCCAGTTCGCGCAACCGGTCGCGTTCCCGTGGCTCAAGATGAATGGCGTGACCATACAGGCCATGGCTGGCCAGCAGGCCGAACTTTTCGTAGGTGTCCAGGTAGTCGCGCGCGTCGGGAAACAGCGACCGGACCCATTCGATCTCATCTGTCTGTTCGCTCAGGTGCGTCTGCATCAGGCAATGTGGGTGCTCGGCCCACAATGCCCCCATGGCTTCAAGCTGTTCCGGGGTCGAAGTTGGTGAAAAACGGGGCGTAATGGCATAGGACAGCCGGTCGATGCCGTGCCATTTCTCCAGCAGTGCTTCGGACTGATCATAGGCCGTCTGTGCCGTGTCGCGCAGACCCTCGGGTGCATTGCGATCCATACAGGTCTTGCCGGCCACGACCCGCTGTCCACGCTGCTGCGCCGCAGTGAAAAAGGCGTCGACGCTTTCCGGGTGGATGGTGCAGAAACTGCACATCGTTGTTGTCCCATGCGCAGCCGTCAGGTCCAGATACCGGTTGGCGATCTCGCTGGCATAGGTGATTTCACCAAACTTCATCTCTTCGGGGAATGTATAGGAGTGTAGCCAATCGATCAGCCGCTTGCCCCAGCTGGCAATCATGGCTGTCTGCGGATAGTGCACATGCGCGTCAACGAACCCTGCCATGATCAGGTGCTGTCCGTGATCGACGATTGCGGCATCCGGATGCGCTTCTGTCAGGCTCCGGGTGTCACCAACGGCCGCGATATGGCCTTCATCGATGACGACCGCCTCGCTGATGGTGACGGCATCTTTCGGTTCACCTTCGAAAGGTGAGCCCGAAAAGCTCAGGACACGTCCCTTCAACAGTGTTTTTTGCGCCATTTCCGCTTTCCTCCGCCCGGCTGAGACCGCGAAACACCATAAGCGCGCGGAAGATGCCGGTAAATTGGCGCATTGTCATTGTTTTCCGGTAGCTGCTTCTTCTAATTAGGGGCAAATGGAAATTCGCGGGGGCAGCATATGACAACAGGCTTTGATGAACCCGTAACCGAGTCCGCCGAGGACGAAGATGTCTACGCGCTGGACCGCAGGACTGTGGCAGCCATCCTTTACGCTGTCGATTTAGAAGATCGCGACAAACTCGTCGAATTGATGGAGCCGCTGCACGCGGCTGACATCGCCGACCTTCTGGAGCAGATCAATCCGTTCGATCGTGCCCGGCTGATCCGGCTGTATGACAAGGAGTTCGACGGCGACATTCTTTCCGAACTGGATGAAGTGGTTCGGGAAGAAGTGATTGGCGTTTTGCGCCCGGATGTTCTGGCCGATGCTGTCCGCGATATGGAAAGCGACGATGTCGTCGACCTGCTGGAAGACCTTGAGGAACCTCAGCAGGAAGCCATCCTGGGCGCGTTGGAGCGTGCCGAGCGGATCGCTGCCCTGCAGGCGCTGTCTTACCCGGAAAATTCCGCCGGTCGCCTCATGCAGCGCGAAGTGGTCATGGCGCCCGAGCATTGGACGGTGGGTCAGGCCATTGATTTCATGCGCGCCAATGACGACCTGCCCGAGCAATTCTATCACGTCATTCTTATCGATCCCCGCCTGAAACCGGTGGCCCAGGTCGCCCTGGGAAAACTGATGGCAACCCGGCGCGAAGTTCCGCTGCGCGACATCGCAGAAGAGGAATTCTATACCATCCCCGTCGATCAGGACGAAGAGGATGTGGCCTATGCCTTCAACCAGTACCACCTGATCTCGGCTCCGGTCATGGATGACGATGGGCGGTTGGTGGGTGTAATCACCATCGACGATGCGATGGTTGTTCTGGACGAAGAACACGAGGAAGACATCCTGCGTCTGGCCGGGGTTAGCGACGAAAGCTCGCTGTCCGACAGCGTGGCTGCGACCAGCAGGCGCCGACTGCCGTGGCTGGCGGTGAACCTGTGTACCGCCATCTGTGCCTCGCTGGTGATTTCGCAGTTCGAAGCGGCCATCGACCAACTGGTAGCTCTGGCGATTCTGATGCCGATCGTTGCATCGATGGGCGGCAATGCGGGCACTCAGTCGCTGACGGTTGCCGTGCGTGCATTGGCAACACGCGACCTGACGGGTTCGAACGTTAGGCGCGTGATCCGGCGGGAGTTGCTGGTTGGGATGCTCAACGGTCTGTGTTTTGCGGTCGTTCTCGGCACGGTTGGCATGTTGTGGTTCGATTCGCCGCTATTGGGTGTCGTGATCGGGTCCGCGCTGGTCGTGAACATGATCATCGCGGGCTTTGCAGGTACGGTAGTACCGGTCTTGCTGGACCGTATGGGTGTTGACCCGGCGCTGGCATCTGGAACCTTTGTGACGACAACCACGGATGTCATGGGGTTCTTCATCTTTCTGGGGCTTGCCAGCGTGGTGCTATTGTGACCGAAACGACCGATCTGACAGAAATCAAGGCCGCCGCCCGAAAGGCCGCTTTCGCCCGCCGCAAGGCGGCGTTTGACACGCGCATGCCCGGCGCGGCAGGGCGGTTGTCCGAGGTGCTGGCCGGGTACCGCGGGGTGCCGCTGTCGGGCTACATGCCGATCCGCACCGAGATCGACCCGCTGGCGGCAATGGCCGAGGCGTCGGCCTACGGGCCGGTCGGCGTTCCGGTGATTCAGGCCGCGGGGCAACCACTGAGGTTTTCCCGTTGGACCCCCGATGGTGTTTTGAAAGATGGGCCGTTTGGCGCCAAAGTGCCCGAGGTCGACGACTACTTCGACCCCGAGATCCTGATCGTGCCACTGGTTGCCTATGACGCGCAGGGCGGCAGGCTGGGCTATGGCGGCGGGTTCTATGATCGCACGCTGGAGGGGCTGCGCGCCAAACGCCCGACGTTGGCCATCGGGTTTGCATTTGATGCACAGCAGGCCGAGGGGTTGCCTCTGGAGCCGACAGATCAGCCGCTGGATATGGTGATCACTGAAAGCCGCGTTCTGACCTTTTCCGATTGAACGTCAGGCCGGGTTGTTTTCGCGGAAATATTCCCAAGCGTCGACTTCGCGCCCGTCTTCCAGAATGCAGACGCCGGACTGGCCGTCAGCACCGTCCCGGATCTCATACCGTGCGCCGCTTTCCACGCAAAAGGTCGCGGCCGGGTTGGCCAGCTGAGTGGAAGACTCGCCGGAAGAAGGCTGATCACATGCTGCCAGCGGAGCCAGACCAAACATCGCCACAAAGATGCGGAACATATAAATTCTCCTGTGTTGGGTGTATTGACGGATTATGCAGACAGTTTAACCGCTTGTGCTTGCCTGATGCCACACTTAGGACGGTTTGAATGAGGATACTTTTTCTGGGTGACGTCATGGGCCGCGCGGGACGCGCGGCCATACAACAGCATCTGCCGCGTCTGCGCGACGAATGGCGGCTGGATTTCGTTGTGGTCAACGGTGAAAACTCCTCGAACGGGATGGGGCTTACGGGTGATCACGCAAAGCTGTTGCTGGATGCGGGGGCCGATTGCCTGACACTGGGCGATCATGCGTTCGACCAGAAAGACATGCTGCAATTCATCGAGAAAGAATCGCGCATCGTGCGACCGGTGAATTTCGCCAAGGGTGCGCCCGGTCGGGGGCATCGTCTGTTCAACGCGCCGGGTGGGCGCAAGGTGCTGGTTGTGCAGGTTTTGGGGCAGGTGTTCATGAAGCGGCCCTTTGACGATCCGTTCTCGGCCATTGAGCCGATCCTCAAGTCGCATCCGCGTGGCGGGCAGGCGCAGGCCATCATTGTCGACATGCATTGCGAGGCAACGTCCGAAAAAATGGCCATGGGTCACTATTGCGACAGGCGTGCCAGCCTTGTGGTCGGCACGCACACTCACGTGCCGACGGCAGATGCGCAGATATTGCCGGGCGGCACGGCTTATCTGACGGATGCCGGGATGTGCGGAGACTACGATTCGGTCATCGGCATGGACAAGCAGGAGCCGATGAGGCGGTTTATCACCGGAATGCCCAAGGCCCGGTTCACACCTGCGAATGGCGAAGCCACGCTAAGCGGAGTTTTTGTCGAAACCGATGATCGCGACGGTCAGGCCAAGTCGATTCACATGGTGCGGGTGGGCGGCCGGCTGCAACAAGCAGGCCCGCCGGGTGCATGACAGGCTTGCTCAACCCCGAGCAATGCGTGAAACTGCATGTCAGGCGCTCAGGCCGGGTTAGGGTTCGGACAGAATACCACGAATGCAATTCCTTCAATTGACAGACACCGGCAGCGCGATACTGGCGCTTGCGATTGTCGCGGGCATGTTCGTCATGTTCCTGCGCGAAATCTATCCGACCGAGGTCGTTGCCATCGGTGGGGTCGCACTGATGCTGGTAACCGGCATTCTGCCCTACCAAAGCGCGCTTGCGGTCTTGTCCAACCCGGCCCCGTGGACCATCGCCGCGATGTTTATCATCATGGGCGCTCTGGTCCGGACCGGGGCGTTGGACGCCTTTACATCGACGGCGCAGAAACAGGCGCAGGTCAATCCACGAATAGCAATTGGCCTGCTGATGGGGTTCGTCATTCTGGCCTCGGCCGTCGTGTCCAACACACCGGTGGTTGTTGTGATGATCCCGGTGTTCGTACAGATCGCACGAACGCTGAACATGCCCGCTTCGAAGTTGCTGATTCCGCTGAGCTATGCTGCCATTCTGGGCGGAACCTTGACGCTGATCGGCACCTCGACCAATCTTTTGGTCGACGGCGTTGCCCGGGCGCAGGGAATGACCCCCTTTACCATCTTCGAAGTGACCCCGTTGGGGATCGCTCTGGTGATTTACGGCATGGTCTACCTGCGCTTCATCGCGCCGCGCCTGCTGCCTGCACGCGACAGTATGGCCACAATGCTCAGCGACCGTTCGAAGATGAAGTTCTTCACCGAAGCGGTGGTGCCGCCTGACAGCAACCTGATCGACCGAGAAGTGATGGGCGTGCAACTGTTCAAACGCCCCGGAGTCCGCCTGATCGACGTGATCCGGGGGGACGAGTCGCTGCGGCGAAATCTGAAGGACGTGAACCTGAAAGTCGGGGATCGCGTTGTTCTGCGGACCGAGATGACCGAGCTGCTCAGCCTTCAGCGCAACAAGGAACTCAAGCGGGTCGATCAGGTTTCCGCTGTCGAAACCAAGACGGTCGAGGTTCTGATCACACCGGGCTGCCGCATGGTTGGCCGAACCCTTGGCGCGCTGCGCCTGCGCCGCCGCTATGGCGTTTACGTGCTGGCCGTGCACCGCCGGAACCAGAATATCGGACGTCAGCTGGATGATCTGATCGTGCGCGTGGGCGATACCCTGCTGCTGGAGGGCGCGCCCGCGGACATTCAGAGATTGGCGGCGGATATGGATATGGTCGATGTTTCCCAACCTTCGGCGCGGGCGTTCCGGCGCAGTCACGCGCCAATTGCCATCGGCGCTCTGGTGGGCATCGTCGCTCTGGCTGCCCTTGGTGTGGCACCGATATTGTTGTTGTCGATCCTTGCGGTTGCCGTCGTTCTGATCACCCGATGCATCGACGCGGATGAGGCGTTTTCCTTTATCGAAGGCCGGCTGCTGGCCCTCATCTTTTCGATGCTGGCAATCGGAGCGGCCCTAGACAAATCCGGCGCCGTATCCCTGATTGTCGAGGCGATCGCGCCGGGCTTGAGTGCCCTTCCGCCGTTCCTGATTATATGGGCAGTCTATCTGCTGACATCCGTTCTGACCGAGCTGGTTTCGAACAATGCGGTGGCAGTTGTGGTGACGCCTATCGCTATCGGACTTGCACAAGCGGTCGGCATCGATCCGCGCCCGTTGGTGGTGGCGGTCATGGTGGCGGCGTCCGCGTCTTTTGCTACCCCGATCGGGTATCAGACCAATATGATGGTCTATGGCCCCGGCGGGTATCGGTTTACCGACTTCCTGAAGGTCGGCGTTCCGCTGAATCTGACAGTTGGTTTGCTGGCTTCGCTTCTGATCCCGCTGATCTGGCCATTGTAGGACCGGCGTGGAACCGCCGAATTTGGCGGGCTGCTCTTGTAAATGCCGATCCGGGCACAATCTTTTCTGCTTAGAGTATCAAAGCAAGGACAGAACAATGCCTTTTCCCAGGATCGGGCAGGCCATCGTCGCCTGCGCAGTATTTTTGACCCTGCTTGGCAGTCAGAGTTCCGCCGGAACTCTGACCGGAACCGCCACATATCGCGAACGGATAGCGGTTCCGCCCGATGCGACCCTCTATGTGCAATTGCAGGATGTTTCGCGTGTGGATGCCCCGGCGCTTACGCTCGCCTCTCAGCGTTTTGCCCTTGATGGCGTACCGGCGACATATGAACTGGCTTACGATGACGCGCTGATCCGTGATGAAATGCGCTATGTCGTCCGGGGATCGATTTTTCTGGGCGACAAGTTGTTGTTCACCACCGATACCGCTTATCCCGTGCTGACCGGAGACGCTGGTAACACCGCAGACCTTTTGCTGGTGCAGGCCCGCCCACAGGGCGCGGAAGCTTTGCAAGGGTCGACCTGGGTGGCGATGGGTCTGAACGGTGCGGTTCTGGAAACGGACAAATTCCCCGAAATAACATTTGCTGAAGATGGCAGTTTTTCTGGCAGCGGCGGATGCAATCGCTTTTCCGGTCAGGCAGAGATAGCCGGCACCGATATCGCTTTTCCTGACAACATGGCGGCCACACTGCGGGCTTGCCCACCGCCACAGGATGAGGTCGAGCGGGAGTTCTTCCAGGCACTGCAGGACGTGACCACCTTTGCGTTCAAAAGCGACACGCTGAATTTTCTGAACAGTGCCGGCGAACCGGTCGTGCAGCTAAACCGCGCAAAATAGATCCTCAGGCCACGGCCCGGGACCGTCCTGCGTTGCGGCCTGAGAAAATGCAACCACCCAGAAACGTGCCTTCCAGCGCGTTGTATCCGTGATAGCCGCCGCCGCCAAATCCCGCGACCTCGCCGGCGGCGAAAAGGCCGGGCACGGTCTGCCCGTCTGCGCCGATCATCTGGCTGTCCAGATTGGTTTGCAGACCGCCCAGCGTCTTGCGTGTCAGAACATGCAGTTTGACGGCGATCAGTGGCCCGTTTGAAGGATCAAGGAACTTGTGCGGCTTGGCCGTGCGGATCAGCCGGTCGCCGCGATAGTTGCGCGCCGCCAGGATCGCCATCATCTGTGCATCCTTCGAGAACGGGTTGTCGACCTGCGAATCCCGCGCTTCGATCTGGGCGCGCAAGTGAGCTTCGTCAATCAGGTCATCGCCCAGATGGTTCATGCCCCGCACCAGTTCGGTCAGGGTGTTGGCAACGACGAAATCCTCGCCCTTTTCCTTGAACGCCTCGACCGGCCCGGTGGCTTTTGAGCCGGACAGGACACGTTGACGGATCACCTCTTTCCAACTGCCCGAGGTGAAGTCCGGGTTCTGCTCGGACCCCGAAAGGGCAAATTCCTTCTTGATCACTTTCTGGGTCAGGACAAACCAGCTGTATTCGTATCCCGTTTTCAGGATTTCACGCAGCGTGCCCAAAGTGTCGAAACCCGGCAGGCAGGGCGGTTCCATCCGGTTGCCCTTGGCATCGAACCACATTGAGCTGGGGCCGGGCAGAATGCGGATTCCGTGGGCTGGCCAGATCGGATCCCAGTTCCGCACGCCCTCGGTGTAGTGCCACATCCGGTCGCCGTTGATGACATGCCCGCCCGCCTTTTCGCTGATCGGGATCATCCGGCCATCGACGTGATAGGGAACGCCCGCGACCATGTCCTGCGGCGGGGCGCCCAGACGCTCGCGCGGCCAGCTTTTGCGCACCATTTCGAAGTTGCCGCCAATGCCGCCGGACGTGACGATGATTGACGGCGCATAGAACTCGAACTCGCCAACCTCGTCGCGGTTGGTCTTGCCACCGCGTTGGGTGTCGTCGTCGGCCAGAACTTCGCCCGAAACGCCTTTGGCCGCGCCGTTCTGCATGATGATGTGGCTGACCTGATGGCGGAATTCCAACCGGATCAACCCGGTGCCGACATGTTCATGCACCCGGCGGATGAAGTGTTCCAGCACGCCCGGTCCGGTGCCCCATGTAATGTGAAAGCGCGGGACCGAATTTCCATGTCCATCCGCGAAAGATCCGCCGCGTTCGGCCCAGCCCACCACCGGAAACCAGCGCAGGCCCATATGATGCAACCACGGGCGCATCTCGCCAGCGGCAAACTCGACATAGGCTTCTGCCCATTTGCGGGGCCAGAGGTCATCGTCGCGGTCAAACTGCGCACTGCCCATCCAATCGCGCAGGGCAAGATCCTGACAGTCGCGGATGCCCATGCGGCGTTGCTCGGGCGTGTCGACCATGAACAATCCGCCAAGGCTCCAGAACGCCTGACCGCCCAGAAAGTGTTCAGGTTCCTGATCAACTATGATCACTTTCTTGCCGCGGTCGCCAAGTTCCGCCGCCGCTGCCAGACCGGCAAGACCGCCGCCAACGACAATTGCATCTGCAGTATTGTTGGTCATGAAATGTCCTTTCAGCGGTTGCGGAACCAGACGAGAAACGGAAGAGCCACGAAATACATTGTGATGCCATAAACGGCCGAGGGCAGGGCCAGCGGGCTGAACCCGCTTTCTGTTCCAGTGATCAAGGCCGCCAGCGTGATACCCAGTGTCGAGTTCTGAATGCCGGTTTCGATGGAAATCGTCTTGCTTTCATTCCACGACAGATTGGCTGCGCGCGCCAGTCCCAGTCCGATCAGCAGCAGCGCCAGGTTCAGTGTGACCAGCCCGGCACCCATGATGCCGAGGTTGTCGATGAACAACTGCCAGTTTCCGGCCAGGGCGGCGATGACGATCAGGATGAATAGGATAGTAGCGGTTTTGGCCAGCGCGGGTTCGACCCGATCGGCAAACCCGGTTGCAAAATGGCGCAGGCCGACACCAATGGCCACGGGCAGGGTGGTGATCAGAAACATGGCGATGGCCAGTCCGCTGATCGACACCTCGGGCGCATCCTCGGCCATGAAATGGCTGATCGACCATGCGGCCAGTACGGGCACGGTCACGATGGACAACAGGCTGATTACGGCGGTCAGACTGACGGACAGCGCGACATCGCCCCTGGCAAGCCGGGACAGGATGTTGCTGGTCACGCCGCCGGGACAAAAGCTCAGCAACATGAACCCGACTGCTATTGCGGGCGGCAAGGCGAACAGCTTTACGACAGCAAAAGCGGTGACGGGCAGCAAAACTACCTGAGACAAGGCACCGATCGCGAACGGATACCGTCGGCTTAGCACGCGACGGAAATCGGCCGCCTCCAGTCCGATACCAAGAGACAGCATGATGATGGCCAACGAAACGGGCAGGCCGACATTGATGAGCAGATCCAAGAACAACTCCTCCCAAAGCTGTTCGGATCAACCTATGCGAGGGGCGACGGATCAGGCAACCACGTCGTTGGGTCAGCCATAGCGCTGAGCGAACCGCCGCAGGATTTCGCCGGGTTGGGTAACGTCGGCGGCGTGGCACAGATCGATCAGCGTTTGCGCATCTTCTGGCGGGAAATAACCGTGGTCTTTGTAGATGTTGATGCGCTGTTCAAAGCCCTCTGCATCCGCCTCGGGGTGGAACTGCGTGGCATAAACGTTCTGCCCCCATCGGATCATCTGGAACGGGCAGGGGTCCGAAGCCACCAGATGCACGCAACCATCCGGCAGGTTCTGGACGGCTTCCTTGTGGCCAACAAAGGCTTCGAATTCTGATTGCAGACCTGCGGTCAGCGGGTCGGCCGCGCCGGCCTCGGTCAGGCGGCAGATCGAAGGGCCGACCGGCTCGCCAAAGCGGTTCTTGCTGACGTCGCCCCCCAGATGTGCGGCCAGAATGCCCAACCCGTAACAACAGCCCATAAAGGGATGATCCAACGCGGTGATCTGCGGCATCAATCCCATGATGGTGTTTTCGATACGAGCATCCAGCGGCGATTTCGAAGCCGGATCGTCACTGACGCAGCCAGGACCTCCCCCCACGATAATGCCCGCGTAGTCCGAAACACTAAGCCCCTCGGGCAAAGTCTCGCAATCCAGCCGGATGCGATGGGTCTGGTCCGCGTGAAGCCCGGTTTTGTCGAGAATCGAGGCGTACTCGGCGTCCGATGCATCAGTTTCAGGGCGCAGTTGCAGGATCAAAAAGCGTTTCATGTTCTGCCCTTACCCGTCAAAGCGGCCAGAACACAAGTATGGCCGGAACCGAAACCGCGATAATCAGGATTTCCAGCGGCAGGCCCATGCGCCAATAGTCGCCGAAACGATATCCGCCCGGCCCAAGAACCAGTGTGTTGTTCTTATGCCCGATGGGCGTCAGGAACGCAGCCGAGGCGGCAACTGCGACTGTCATCAGGAACGGATCCGGCGACACTTCAAGCGTTCGGGCCATCTGGATGCCGACAGGGGCCGCAACGATGGCTGTTGCCGTGTTGTTCAGAACATCCGAAAGGGTCATTGTGACGATCATCAGCACGGTCAGAATGGCCCAGGCCGGCAAGCCGTTTGTCAGTTGTATAAGTGCGTTTGCGATCAATTCGGTGCCGCCTGAAGATTCCAACGCACTGCCCAACGGGATCATGGAACCCAGCAGGACAACGACCGGCCATTCAATATGGTTGTAGATATCGGCAATCGGCATGATTTTGGTCAATACATAGGCGACGACGACCAGTCCCAGGGCAATCGGCAGGTAGATCAGACCGACGCTGGCAGCCAGTACGGCGGCGGCGAAAAGTCCGATGGCAAGCCACGCTTTGTCGTTTGCCGTGACATTCAGCCCGCGCGTGGCCAGCGGAAGACAGCCGAGCCATTCAGTAACGTCCGCCCCCCGATCCCGAGGGCAAAGCAGCAGCAGGATGTCACCCGCTTCAACCTGGGTCTTCCGGACCTGTTCGGTGATGTTGCGGCCCTGACGCGAAATGCCCATCAGTACGGTGCTCTGCCGCCAGGCAAGGCCCAGCCCTTGCGCCGTGCGGCCCGTGATGCGGGCGCTTTCGGGGGCGACGACTTCGATCACTTCCAACCCGTCGCCTTCGGCGGTCAGCAACTCCTGTCGCCGCGTGTCCGAGAAATCCAGGTTGAGCGCCGTGCGGAACTCATCCAACGCCTCGGGTCGCGCCTCAAGTACCAGCGCGTCGCCCTCGTGCAGCGTGGCATGGGTGGATCGGCCATAACGGCGTTTGCCACCCCGGATCAGCCCGATGATGACGACGTCCGATTTTTCCGCCACCTCGTAAAGCTCACTGACCCGTTTGCCGATATGAGGGGACTCGGGCGGAACAGTGAGTTCGGCGATGTACTCGGCCAACGCTTCGGAGGTTTCCGTCTGCGGCCCCCGGTCCGGGATCAGTCGCCATCCGATCAGCGCAACAAAGGCCAGCCCGGCAATCGCGGCCAACCCGCCAACGGGGGCGAAATCGAACATGTGGAACGGCTCGCCAAGTGTTTCAGCCCGGATCGATGCAATGATGATGTTGGGCGGGGTGCCGATCAGCGTGGCCATGCCGCCCAGAATCGTGGCAAAACTTAGCGGCATCAGGCTTAGCCCGACCGATCGGCCCGCCTTGCGGGCGGTCTGAATATCCACCGGCATCAGCAGCGCCAGCGCCGCGACGTTGTTCATAAAGGCAGACAGCACGGCCCCGATCCCGCCCATCAGCGCGATATGGGCGCCAAGTCCGCGCGAAGCATCGACCAGGGTGCGGGTGATCAGGAACACCGCGCCAGACCGCACCAACCCGGCTGAGACCACAAGGACCAGCGCAACGATGATCGTGGCCGGATGGCCGAAGCCTGAAAAGGCATTGTCAACGGGCACAACGCCCAGCACAACACCGATCAGAAGCGCCGAGAACGCGACCAGATCGTATCGGAACCTGCCCCACAGAAGCAGTGCAAATACGGTTATGAAAAGTGCGAATAGAATGATCTGGTCAGTCGTCATGAGGCCACCATACCCACGCTTACGGGTTGGACAAGCCGCTCTCTTGATCCTAGGCCCTGCAACCGTCTATATGAGCGCCGAATACGCAATCACTATCACGAGGACGCAACATGGCAGGCCATTCCAAATGGGCCAACATCCAGCACCGCAAGGGGCGTCAGGACGCCGCGCGGTCCAAACTGTTTTCCAAGCTGTCGAAAGAAATCACCGTTGCCGCCAAGATGGGCGATCCCGACCCCGACAAGAACCCGCGCCTGCGTCTGGCGGTGAAAGAGGCCAAGTCGAACTCGGTTCCCAAGGATGTGATCGACCGCGCCATCAAGAAGTCGCAGGCGGGCGAGGGCGACGATTACGAAGAAATCCGGTACGAGGGCTACGGCCCGAATGGCGTGGCCGTCATCGTTGAAACGATGACCGACAACCGCAACCGGACCGCATCGACCGTCCGGTCGACCTTTTCGAAGAACGGTGGAAACCTGGGCGAGACCGGGTCGGTCGGCTTCATGTTCGACCGCAAGGGCGAAGTGGTCTACCCGGCCTCGGCAGGCGACGCGGACACCATCTTTGAAGCGGCCATCGAGGCGGGTGCCGAAGACGTCGAAAGCTCGGACGACGGGCACATCATCTGGTGCGCGGATACCGATCTGAACGACGTGTCCAACGCGCTTGAGGCCGCGCTGGGTGAGACCGAGTCGACCAAGCTGGTCTGGAAGCCCACAACAACGACCGAGTTGGGCCTTGAGGACATGCAAAAGCTGATGAAACTGGTTGATGCGCTGGAAGATGACGATGACGTACAACGCGTCACCACCAATTTCGAGGCCTCGGACGAGGTTATGGCGCAACTGTAAGGCGCCGCATGACTGATTGAAAAACCCGGCCCGTCAGGCCGGGTTTTTTTGTGCCCTCGGTCTGACGGGTTGTCAGAAGAAAGACGAGATGTCTTCCAGCGGTTTCTTTAGTTTTGCAACGGACGGGACGGTCGCGTCTGCAGCGGGATGGCCCACTGCGATGATCATTGTCGGTTTTTCGGAAGCAGGTCGGTTCAGTGCATCATTGAGAAAACGCATGGGGTTAGGGGTGTGTGTTAAAGTGCTGAGCCCGGCGTGGTGCAGCGCCGCCAGCAGAAACCCGGTGGCGATGTTGACGCTTTCTGGGACGTAGTAATTCTTGTACCGGGTACCGTCATCGAAATGCCCCCAACGCTGGGCGAAGACGACAATCAGCCAGGGTGCGACGGTCAGGTTTTCCTTGACATCGTTTGTCCCGATCGGCTCCAGCGCCTTGATCCACTCATCACCAGCGCCGCCTGCATAGAACCGGCGTTCCTCCTCCTCGGCCTCCTCCCGGATGCGCTGTTTTAGCCCCAGGTCAGATACGGCCACGAAATGCCATGGCTGATGGTTGGCGCCGGACGGGGCCGTTCCCGCCGTGCGGATGCAACTTTCAATCACCGCGCGCGGAACCGTTCGATCGCAATAGTCGCGGACCGTGTGGCGCTTGCGCATGACGTCATAAAAGCTTTCGGCTGCCGTTGCCATCTCAGCGTCTGTCATATCGCTGCGGTCCGGCAGCGGTAGTGGGGTGTAGTTGATTTTATCACGTGAAAACATAGTATTCCTCGGGGTATTTAATCTTTGTTTGGTGTGGTTATTCTGGGATCAACCACTGGGCGGCGGCTTGTCTGACCGCTTTGGTTAAGGGTTTCAAGGCTGGCGCCAGTACACGGCCCACCTGCCAGCTGAGCGGGATGTCCAAAGGCGTGTCTGGAATGACTTCCTGCAAGCGCCCTACGGCAATCGCCGGACGGACCAGCGTCTCAGGGTTCATGCCCCAACCCAATCCGGCCAGGGCTGCGTCGACAAACCCGTGTGAGGACGGCAGATAGTGCGACGGCGGTGAAATCCGACCGCTGAATTGGCGGGCAATCCACATCTTCTGCAAATTGTCCTTTCTGTTGAACGTCAGACACGTGGCCCGCGCCAGTGACGTGGCGTCGACACCATTCGGAAACCACTTCGCCATGAAAGCGGGACTGGCTGTCGGCAGATAGCGCAGGACGCCTAGCGGTGTGGTATCGCATCCGGTCACGGGCTGTCCGCCCACGGTGATCGCCGCACTGACCTCGCCGCGCCTGAGCCATTCTGCCGAATGGTCCTGATCATCCACGACCAGATCAAACAAAATACCCCGCGTCTGCGCCATCGCATCAATGAACCATGTCGCAAGAGTGTCCGCCGGAATGGCGATGCGTACTCTTGCTGGTTCCGGACCCTGTTGAAGGGTCAGTTCGCGGGACAACTGCGCCTCAAGAAGGCTGATGTCCTCAGCGTGCCGGGCGATGCGAATACCTGCAGGCGTACCCGAGCAGGGCGTGCCGCGGTTGATCAAAGCGGCACCGACGCGGTCTTCCAGCGCTTTGATCCGTTGTGAAATGGCCGAGGGCGTAACGGCCAGCTCGGAAGCAGCCGCTTCGAAACTGCCGTGACGCAGAATTGCCGACAGGGCGGACAGGTGGTTGGGGTCCAGCAGCATTAGCTGCGCTTAATCTGGATCAACATCTTTAATTTGATAGATCGCCTTGTTGGTTTTAGTCAACGGTCGGAACGCAGGAGGCTCCATGTCCACATCTCTGATCGCCGGTTTTGCCTTGGGCTTTAGCCTGATCCTGGCCATTGGCGCCCAAAACGCCTTTGTCCTGCGGCAGGGTTTGCGTCGCGAACATGTCTTCACCCTTTGTCTGACCTGCGCCGTCTCGGACGCCGTACTGATCGCCGCCGGTGTCGCCGGGTTTGGCTCGCTGGCGCAGGCCGCTCCCTGGTTCGAGCCGATAATGCGGTATGGTGGAGCCACCTTCCTGACATGGTACGGCCTGCGCAGCCTGCTGTCGGCCTGGCGTGGCGGCGCAGTGATGGAGGTGGAAAATGGACACCGTACCAGCCTGCGGGCGGCTTTGCTGGCCGTTCTGGCCTTCACATGGCTCAACCCGCATGTCTATCTGGATACGGTTGTTCTGATCGGGTCGATATCGGCGCAGTATGACGACCGACTGGGATTTGCGGTCGGAGCCATGCTTTCCAGTTTTGTTTTTTTCTTTTCACTGGGATATGGCGCGCGGATCTTGTCGCCCATTTTCACCCGCCCCCGGGCATGGCAAATTCTTGATGTGGTGATCGGGATCATCATGTTGGCCATTGCACTGAAACTTGTTGCGATGTGAAGGGTTGTCCCGCCGCCGGTTTCGGTGTTCAACCACTGACATGACAACAGCAGCAGTATCCATCCGTCCGATCGCAGGTATGTTCTGGATGTTCTCCGCCGGGCTGTCCTTTGTCATGATGACGGCTTTGGTGAAGACCCTTGGCTCGTCCATGGATCCTATACAGGCGGCCTTTCTGAGGTATGCGCTTGGTTTGGTGTTTCTGCTGCCTGCCTTGCGAACGATCATGGCAACGCATCTGACCAAAAGAGACCTGACTTTGTTCGGGCTGCGGGGGATTATCCACGCTGTGGCGGTCGTGCTGTGGTTCTTTGCCATGACACAGATCCCCTTGGCCGAAGTGACGGCAATGAACTACATGACACCGATTTACGTCACGCTGGGCGCCGCGCTGTTTCTGGGGGAAAAGCTGGCCTTTCGCAGGATTGCCGCAATTTTGGTTGCCCTGATCGGGGTTCTGATCATTCTGCGCCCCGGGTTTCGAGAGGTTTCGCCAGGCCATGTCGCCATGTTGGGAACGGCGCTGACCCTTGGCGGGTCTTACCTGTTGGCCAAGCTTCTGGTCCGGGATATCCCGCCTTCGGTCGTGGTCGCGCACCTGTCAATCTGGGTTACAATCGCCCTGTTCCCGTTTGCCTATGCCGTCTGGATCCCGCCCAGCCTGCACGATTTGGGTGTATTGTTTCTGATCGCCTGTTTCGCGACAGCTGGTCATTACTTCATGACGCTGGCCCTTCAGGCGGCACCTGTTGCGGTAACCCAGCCGGTCACGTTCCTGCAACTGATCTGGGCAACTTTGATGGGTGCACTGGTATTTCATGAACGGGTGGATGTCTGGGTGGTTGCTGGTGGAACGCTGATCCTCGCTGCCGTCAGTTTCATCTCATGGCGCGAAGCGGTCCTGAACCGCAGTGCCGTAACGCCGCCGGGAGTCGGCCCGAAATACTGAAGTGGCCGCTCGGCCTGAACGTTATTGATTGACGAGTCAATAAAACCCCCTTAGCGTTTGGTAAACCCAGCTGCTGAGAGGTAGGCATGCCAAAACTCGGAATGGAACCGATCCGTCGGGATGCAATCGTCCGCGCGACGATTGCCGAGCTTGGTCTGAAAAAGTCCCTCGACGTGACCGTTAGCCAGATCGCCAAACGGGCGGGCATGTCCAGCGCGTTGGCGCATCACTATTTTGGCGGCAAGGATCAGATATTTCTGGCCGCCATGCGCCGCATTCTATCCGATTTCGGTGCCGAAGCCCGCGAGCAACTGAAAGGCGCGGAAGCAAGGGAAAGACCGCAGGCCATTATCCGGGCATGCTTTGCACCCTCGTGTTTCACACCTGATGTGATCACTGCCTGGATGACCTTTTATGTTCTGGCGCAAACCAATGACGATGCGTTGCGTCTCTGGCAAATCTACCAGTCGCGGATCAGATCCAACCTGATCGACAGCCTGCGACCGCTGATGAGTGACCCGGTTGAAGCTGCCGAGAACATGATTGCCCTGATCGACGGGCTGTATATCCGCGCGGCGCTGAGCGCACCGGAAGAGCCGCAACTGGCCGTTAACCACGCAATGCGTGTCCTCAACACTTTGCTCGAGGCTGAAAAATGACAAAGCCGAACATTCTGATCCTGATGGTGGATCAGCTGAACGGAACCCTCTTTCCCGATGGTCCCGCGGACTGGCTGCATGCGCCCAACCTCAAGAAACTGGCCGCGCGTTCGACCCGTTTTGCAAATGCCTATACCGCGTCGCCCCTTTGTGCGCCCGGTCGGGCCAGTTTCATGTCCGGCCAGTTGCCTTCGCGCACCGGTGTTTACGATAACGCGGCCGAGTTCCGTAGCGATATTCCCACCTACGCGCATCACCTTCGTCGCGCAGGCTATTACACCTGCCTGTCCGGCAAGATGCACTTCGTCGGTCCCGACCAGATGCACGGGTTTGAGGATCGCCTGACCACTGACATTTACCCGGCCGATTTCGGCTGGACACCGGACTATCGCAAACCCGGCGAGCGAATTGACTGGTGGTATCACAACATGGGTTCGGTGACAGGCGCGGGCGTGGCCGAAATATCGAACCAGATGGAATATGATGATGAGGTTGCCTATAACGCCAAGGCCAAGCTTTACGATCTGGCGCGCGGCAAAGGCGACCGCCCCTGGTGCGTGACCGTCAGCTTCACCCACCCGCACGACCCCTATGTCGCCCGGCGCAAGTACTGGGATCTCTACGAGGATTGCGAGCATCTTCTGCCCGAGATCGCCGATATCGGCTACGACAATCAGGATCCGCATGCAAAACGGATCTTCGATGCCAATGACTGGCGCAGTTTCGACATCACCGAAGAAGACATCCGCAAATCCCGGCGCGCCTATTTCGCCAACATCACCTATCTTGACGACAAGATCGGCGAGATCATCGAGGTGCTGGAAACGACGCGGCAAGAGGCGATCATCATGTTCGTTTCAGACCACGGCGACATGCTGGGCGAGCGGGGCCTGTGGTTCAAAATGAACTTCTACGAAGGCTCGGCACGGGTGCCGCTGATGATCTCGGCCCCTGATCTTCCAACAGGGCGTATCGACACCCCGGTATCGACCATCGACGTGACACCGACGCTGGGCGCTCTGGCTGGCGTCGACATGGAGGAGATCGCGCCCTGGACCGATGGCGAGAACCTTGTTCCCTTGGCTCAGGGCGGCGAGCGCACCGCGCCCGTGGCCATGGAATACGCGGCCGAAGCATCATATGCGCCGCTTGTCTCATTGCGCTACGGCAAGTGGAAATACAACCGCTGCACACTGGACCCGGATCAACTGTTCGACCTTGAGGCCGATCCGCACGAACTGACCAACCTTGCCTTGAACCCCGAACACGCTGGCACACTGCAAACCCTGCGCGCGAAATCCGAGGCGCGCTGGGATCTGGATCGTTTCGACGCAGACGTGCGAGCCAGTCAGGCGCGCCGCTGGGTCGTGTACGAGGCGTTGCGGCAGGGGGGATATTATCCGTGGGATTACCAGCCGCTGCAAAAAGCATCGGAGCGTTACATGCGCAATCACATGGATCTGAATATCGTCGAGGAAAACGCCCGCTTCCCGCGCGGCGAATAACCTCTTCATCTTTTTGAAAATACTCCCGCCGGAGGCAATTGGGTTTTTCAACGAAAAACCTTGGCCCGGCGGGAACAGGAGACCTGAAAATGGAAGCAGATTTTGTCATTGTGGGTGCAGGATCCGCAGGGTGCGCGATGGCCTATCGCCTCAGCGAGGCCGGGGCTTCGGTCCTGGTGATCGAGCATGGTGGCACCGATGCGGGACCGTTCATCCAGATGCCCGCCGCACTCAGCTATCCGATGAACATGTCGCGCTATGACTGGGGCTACAGTTCCGAACCCGAGCCGCATCTGAACAACCGCCGGCTGGCCTGTCCGCGCGGCAAGGTGATCGGCGGATCGTCGTCGATCAACGGTATGGTCTATGTACGCGGTCATGCCCATGACTACGACACCTGGTCGGAAATGGGCGCCGACGGGTGGTCCTATGCGGATGTCCTGCCGTATTTCAAACGAATGGAATCCTGGCACGACGGCGGGCATGGGGGCGATCCGACGTGGCGCGGCACTGACGGGCCCGTGCACGTGTCGCGTGGCCCGCGCGAAAACCCACTGTTCCAGGCCTTTGTCGATGCCGGACAACAGGCGGGATACCAGGTAACCGGCGATTATAACGGTGAAAAGCAGGAAGGGTTCGGCCCGATGGAGCAAACCGTCTGGAAAGGACGGCGCTGGTCTGCTGCGAATGCCTATCTGAAGCCGGCTCTCAAACGGGATAACTGCGACATCCTGCGTGGCCTTGCGACACGTGTCGTAATGGAAAACGGCCGCGCCATGGGCGTCGAATTGGTCCGGCGCGGCAAAAAGGAGATCATTCGCGCCCGGCGTGAGGTGGTTCTGGCCGCTTCTTCGATAAACTCGCCCAAGCTGCTGATGTTGTCCGGTATTGGGCCCGCGGCACATCTGGCTGAACATGGGATCGGCGTTGTCGCGGATCGCCCCGGGGTTGGGGCTAACCTGCAGGATCATCTGGAACTGTATATCCAGCAGGCATCGCTGCAGCCGATCACGCTGTACAAGCACTGGAACCTGTTCAGCAAAGGGCTGATCGGTGCCCAGTGGCTGTTCACTAAAACGGGTCTGGGTGCTTCGAACCAGTTTGAAAGTGCCGCGTTCATTCGCTCGAAACCCGGTGTGCGGTATCCGGATATCCAGTATCATTTCCTGCCGATCGCCGTGCGCTACGACGGGCAGACCGCGGCCGAGGGGCATGGTTTCCAGGCGCATGTCGGCCCCATGCGCTCACCTTCGCGCGGGGCGATAACGCTGCGCTCGGCCCGGGCCGAGGACGCGCCGGTCATTCGTTTCAATTACATGAGCCACGAAGAGGATTGGGCGGATTTCCGCACCTGCATCCGCCTGACGCGCGAGATCTTCGGTCAGGACGCCTTCAAACCCTATGCGGGCAAAGAGATCCAGCCCGGAGCCAGCGTTCAGTCCGACGAGGAATTGAACGAATTCATCGCCGAACATGCCGAAAGTGCGTATCACCCTTGCGGGACATGCCGTATGGGGCGGGCAGACGACAAGAACGCTGTCGTCGACCCGCAGGGGCGTGTGATCGGTGTAGATGGTCTGCGGGTCGCGGACAGTTCGATTTTCCCGCAAATCACCAACGGAAACCTGAATGCGCCATCGATCATGGTGGGCGAAAAAATGTCGGATCACCTGCTGGGCAAAGATGCGTTGCCCAGTTCGAATGACCGGCCATGGGTCCATCCAGAGTGGGAGACCGCTCAGCGTTAACGTTTCTTAACATCCCCCGTTGAATGCGTCGCTGGTCAGGGGCATATCGGGGGTATGTTAAGACTTTGTTTGTATTTTGTTCTGATGCTGCCGCAGATGGTTCTGGCCGCTGACCGGCCAATCGGGACTGTGCGGGTCGTGGACGCGGATACGTGGGATGTCGGCGGAATCAGGATCCGTTTGTTTGGAATTGACGCCCCCGAATTGGATCAGACATGTCGGGACGCGCAAGGTGTCGAATGGCGCTGTGGCGCGTGGGTAACGCAGGTTGCAAGACAAAGGTTCGATGGGCGACCGGCCTCCTGCGAACCGGTGGATCGGGACAGGTATGGCCGTGTGGTTGCTCGTTGTGATGTAGCGGGGAGCGTTGCAGCTCTTACGCTGGTCGATGATGGGCTGGCCTTTGCGTATCGCAAATACTCCCAAGAATATGTGCCGATTGAACAGAGGGCCGCGAAGGAAAAGAAGGGTCTGCACGCAACAGTGATTCCGGTGCCCTGGGTGCACCGCGCCGGGACCGCAGGTTTGCCCCGGCAGGAAACGTGCCAGATCAAGGGAAATATCTCGCCTCGTGGAGAAAAGATTTACCACGTGTCCGGGCAGGCTTTCTATACGGCGACAAAGATCAACAAGGCAAAGGGCGAGCGTTGGTTCTGTGACGCCAGGGCGGCGCGTTTGGCGGGTTGGCGACCTGCAAAGCGGTGAATCCAGCCTTTTGATGTCGCCAATTTGATCCGGGTCAAAGCGGTATCGCCGGAACATGTTTATCCGTGGGGACAACAACATTTCGAGGAGCTTACACGAATGTCTCACACACCACATGAACTGGCCGAAGAGTTTCCGGAAAAGGTCGAAGTGATGAGCCAACTCAAGCAGTCCGACGCGCATTTTGCCCGGCTGTCGGACGAATATCATGAGATCAACCGGACCGTGCATCGGGCCGAGACCAATGTCGAGCCGATGGAGGAACTGGCTGAAGTTGAGTTGCGCAAGAAGCGCGCGGCCTTGAAGGATGAAATCTGGGCGATCCTTTCGAAAAACTGACCCAATCGGGGGCTCTGCCCCCGTCGCGGCAGGCCGCGACTCCCCCGGGATATTTTTTGCCAGATGAAGATCCCGGGGAAAGTTTCAGGTGACTTCGTAGGGCAGCGTTCCTCGGGTATGGGCGTCGATTGTCAGCCTGCGTTCCAGCGGGGGAACGGACCTTTGGTGACAGGTTTGACGTTCGCAAATCCGGCAGGAAATCCCGATCGGTTCATAGGCGCTGGCATTGCTGATATCCAGGTTGTCGGCATAGACCAGAGCCTGCGCGTGACGCACTTCGCACCCCAGTGCAATGGCGTAGCGGCGCACCGGGGCCCCGAATGAACCGCCGGATTTCGATACGTCGCGTGCCAGGGAGATATAACGCACTCCGTCCGGCGTTTCGGCAAGTTGAAGAAGGAAATGACCTGGCGTTTCGAATGCGCGGTGGACATTCCACAGCGGGCAGGCGCCGCCGAAGCGCGCAAATTGCAGTCGTGTGGCTGAATGGCGTTTGGTGATCGTTCCGGCCTGATCCACGCGAACAAAAAAGAAGGGGATGCCTTTGGCTCCGGGCCGTTGCAAAGTGGACAGGCGGTGGGCAACCTGTTCGATCGATGCGCCGAATCTGATGCTGAGCAATTCCAGATCGTGGCGATCCTCTTGCGCGGCGGCCAAGAAGGCACCGTAGGGCATCAGGGAAGCCCCGGCAAAGTAGTTCGCAAGCCCGATTTTGGCGATGGCGCGGGCTTCGTCACTTTGGAAGCGGGCGAAATCCAGGGTTGCTTCAAGTAGTTTGTCCTGAGAAATCAGCGCAACCTGCAGCAGCAACTGAAAGACCTGCGTTTGCGGCGCGGCGCGTGAAGACAGAGACAGCGTTTTGCTTGCTATGTCATATTTGCGCGTTTCCGAGATGTCCGTGAACTCGACACGGATGCCCCGCTCGGACAGGCTGTTGAGGGCTGCGGCGCGTATGCCTCCGGCTTCTTCCGCGCGTGTTGAAAACCGTTCGGCGGCCCGGTCAACAGCGTCGATATAGTTGTCGCAATAGTGGAAGAAATCGCGCACCTCTTCCCAGGGGCTGGCCTGAATTCGGGAATCCTCGCGCCCCAGGGCCTCGTCCAGCGAGGCCAGCCGTTCGTGCGTCTGGCGATACGTGCGGTGCAATGCAATGAAGGCACGTGCCAGCGCCGGCGCGTTCGATGCAGTCAGTCGCAAGTCGGCAAGAGGGGGCATTGCGTCGTCGAAGACCGGGTCGGCGAGCGCTTCGCGCATATCCGACACCAGCCGTTCGCTGTCACCGGTGCTGAGCTCGGTGACATCCATCCCGAATTCTTGCGCCAGAGCCAGAACAACCGTTGTCGAGATCGGTCGGTTGTTGTTCTCCATCTGGTTTAGATAGGGCAGGGAAACGCCAAGCTTGGTTGCGAATTCCTTTTGCGTCAGGGTCAGGCGCGTGCGCATTTCGCGCAGCTTTGCGCCGGCATAGAGCTTTTGAGTGGCCATGGCGTGTCTTTGCAACTTTTCTTTCAGCGCAGGCTAACTTTGCAAACCGCTGCGTGCAAGAAAGTTCAAAGACCCAGCTGTCGTTCCCGCCAAATGACAAGGCTGATGGCTGCGATGGCCAGAACCGCGGTTGTGAGCATTAGCCAAAGCAACGGCATTGCGCCGGTTTCCTGTGTCAGAAGCGCGCCCGCAAGTGCGCTCAGCGCTGCGCCGCCGCCAAGCATGATCGCTCCGCTCAGACCGGATGCTGTTGCGGCCAGATGGGGGCGAACGGACAGCGAGCCGGATGTTGCATTGGGGATCGCCATGCCGTTGCCGACGCCAACAAATGTCATAAACCCGAAGAAACTGATGGCGGTTCCCAAGCCGGCCAGGAACAGTAGAGCAGACAGGAATACACCAAGCGCGTTCAGCCAGCTTCCCCACAAAACCATCTTGTTGATGCCAAAGCGAACCGAGTAGCGCCCGCTCAGGAAGTTGCCGAAGAAATAGCCAAGTGCTGGCGCGCCGAAATAGATGCCGATTTCTGCCGCGGTCATGCCAAAGACCTCGGTTCCGATGAAGGGGGCGCCGCCGAGATAAGCAAAGAACGCGCCAGACGAAAACGCGGAGGACAGAGAGTATCCCCAGAACCGCGGAGACGTGAGAAGTTCCGGGTATTCCCGAAACTGCTGCAACAGTGTCTTGCCGCTTTTGATGCTGGTTTCACCGAAATCCGAATAGGTCAGCCAGATCGCAAGAGCGCCCACCAGAAAAGGAAACCAGAAGTTGGCTTTCCAGCCAAAGACCTCTTCCAGGATGCCGCCAATTGCTGGACCGATCATCGGAACGACCGCCATGCCCATGGTGACATATCCAATCATCGAGGCGGCTTTGTCCTGTTCGTAAAGGTCGCGAACGGCGGCTCGGCTGAGGACCATCCCGACCACGACAACGGCCTGAGACATTCGAAACGCCAGGAAAATCTCGACATTCGGGGCATAGATGCAGCCTAAAGTCGCCAGCAAAAAAAGCCCGAGCCCCCACAGCATAACGGGCCTGCGCCCGGCCTTGTCCGCTATTGGGCCAATCAGTATCTGCAGCACCGCATTTATCAGCAAATACAGGGCAATCGACAACTGCATCACCCGGTATTCCGTCTCAAAATACTCTGCCATGTTGGGCAGGCTGGGCAGAAACAGATTCATGCTCAGGGCCGAAAGCCCCGATAGGATGACCAGTGTTGTGATTGAAGGCGGCGATCTGCGCACCGAGGTCGAGCTGAATTGCATGATGTGCATGTATAGGGGGCGCAGATGAGATTACCATCGGCCTCGCAGCGCCAATCGAAAAATTAGCAAATTTACACTATTCAATGACTTGATTGCCAATAGTTTGCAAATTTGCCGAAAGTTGCTTTGGTCCTTGCATGACTCCGTATAAGGTCCGGCCAAATTTTACAGGGGTTATCGTCATGAAAGACATCCTTTCCGAGCTTGAAGATCGCCGTAACGATGCGCGGCTGGGCGGTGGGCAAAAGCGGATCGATGCGCAGCATGCGCGGGGCAAACTGACGGCGCGCGAGCGGATCGAATTGCTACTGGACGAAGACAGCTTTGAAGAATTCGATATGTTCGTCAGCCATCGCTGTACTGACTTCGGAATGGAAAATCAGAAACCTGCCGGTGACGGTGTTGTGACCGGATGGGGCACGATCAATGGCCGCATGGTCTATGTGTTCAGTCAGGACTTCACGGTTTTTGGCGGCTCGCTGTCTGAAACCCACGCACAGAAGATCTGCAAGATCATGGATATGGCAGTGCAGAACGGAGCCCCGGTGATCGGTATCAACGACTCGGGTGGAGCGCGTATTCAAGAAGGTGTTGCGTCACTGGCGGGTTACGCCGAAGTGTTCCAGCGTAACATCATGGCCTCGGGCGTTGTGCCGCAGATCAGCGTAATCATGGGGCCCTGTGCGGGCGGCGCGGTCTATAGCCCGGCGATGACCGACTTTATCTTCATGGTCAAAGACACATCCTACATGTTCGTGACCGGTCCCGATGTTGTTAAAACCGTAACGAACGAGGTCGTGACGGCGGAAGAGTTGGGTGGTGCGTCTACTCATACAAAGAAGTCTTCGGTTGCCGACGGTGCATTTGAAAACGATGTCGAGGCGCTGGCCGAAGTGCGCCGTCTGGTTGATTTCCTGCCGCTCAACAACCGCGAAAAGCCGCCCGTGCGTCCGTTCTTTGACGAACCCGATCGCATTGAATCTTCGCTGGATACGCTGGTTCCGGACAACCCAAACACGCCCTACGACATGAAGGAACTGATCGCGAAGGTCGCGGATGAGGGTGATTTCTACGAAATCCAGGAGGATTTCGCGAAGAATATCATCACCGGATTCATCCGGCTTGAGGGGCAGACCGTTGGCGTCGTGGCCAACCAGCCGATGGTTCTGGCCGGATGTCTGGACATCGACAGCTCGCGCAAGGCAGCACGGTTCGTGCGCTTCTGTGACTGTTTTGAGATTCCGATCCTGACACTTGTCGACGTTCCGGGTTTCCTGCCCGGCACCAGCCAGGAATATGGCGGCGTGATCAAACACGGTGCAAAGCTTCTGTTCGCCTATGGCGAGGCAACGGTTCCGAAAGTAACCGTCATCACGCGCAAGGCTTACGGCGGAGCCTATGACGTGATGGCGTCGAAGCATTTGCGTGGCGATTTCAATTACGCCTGGCCGACAGCCGAGATCGCAGTGATGGGCGCCAAGGGCGCGACCGAAATCATTCACCGCGCCGATCTGGGCGACGCGGACAAGATCGCGCAGCATACGCAGGATTACGAGGATCGCTTTGCCAATCCGTTCGTCGCGGCCGAGCGCGGATTTATTGACGAAGTCATCATGCCACACTCTACGCGTCGCCGTGTCTCGCGGGCATTTGCGAGTTTGCGGAACAAGAAGCTGAAGAACCCGTGGAAAAAGCACGACAATATCCCGCTTTGATGGCCGGGGTGGGGCGGCCCACCTCGAATTGGCGCCGGTCTGCCGAATTTGATGGCGGAACGATTGCGAAGCTGAAAATCCGACTTTGAGGCCGAAACAGGTTTATGGAACAACCAGCCAAAAACAGATTAGCGCGGCGTGTCAACGCTGCGCCCGCGACCCCGGAGAGAGGAGCCTGCCACTGGCAGGGCTGGGGTCGCGCATTTGTTTTAGCTGGCGCATTGCTTGCATCCCCTGCGGAAGTTTTGGCCCAAAGCCTTCTGCCTGTCCCGTCAGGTCAGCCGGTCGAGCTGAGCGATGTTCTGCTGGACAATAACCCAGGTGAATTGTGGCTGAGGTTTCGCTTCATCGCGCCCAAGATCGGTTCGACAGTTGGGCGGATCGGTTATGATGTGGCGTCGGCCGATATGGCGCATCTTTGTGAAATCCTGGCGGTTCCCTATGTGGCGAAGCATGAACTTGAGCCGGCCCTCGTCGTGATTTCCTTTTCCGACCGCGCCACCGAATTCGGTAATGCCGCGCCCGACGCAACGCAGTTTTTCGAGGCCTACCGGTTGGAGGATTCCCGGTGTATCTGGGAAGGGCTCTGATCGTGATCGGTGATTTTCATGACATCAGTGCGTTTCAGAAAAAACCGGCGACCGTGGAGGTGCGCGCAATGAAACCAGCTCTGGTTGGATGTAAGTCCTGTGTCTTTTTCAACATGTTGATGGCCGAGGTTCAGGTATGCTGAAACATCGTGGTTTCCCCGGCCGTCTGTCCGGCACCGATTTCCAGTTCGTCATCCGGCGCGCCAACCCCAAAGGTGTAACGCCTCTGACCCGGCGCGAGCGTTTCCGGGATCGCAAACCAGCGGACCGGCGCGCGGACGCGGCGTTCATGGAAGCGTTGTGGGAACATTTCGGTGACCAGCCGTTTGAGCGTGGCAATTTGGACGCAGGGCGGCTGAGCTGGCTGTTCGGGCGCGAAGTAATTGCGGCAGAAGACCCGTTCGACCCTGCCAGCTACGACGCGTTGCTGGTGATTGATCTGGACGTCGCGCGCCATTCCTTTCCTGAAATCTTCGACGGGGTGCGCTGATCGTGTTTGCCGCCATGTCCCATATCCGCCGAGGGAAAACCCTGCCCGAAGCCGGGCAGGGCCGGTATGGGATGTCAGAAGTTCAACTGCGCCGCCAGTTGGACCCGGTCGCCGTCAAACGTCCGGCCAGTGGGGGCATCGTTCCGTTCGCCAAAGAAGTATTCGGCGCTGAATGTCAGGTTGTCGGTTGCCTGGTAAAAGGCGTTCACATGGATCGTCTCAAGCTCGGTGAAGGACAACGTGCCGGTCGAGGTGGGCAGATCGTAATCTTCGCGACCGTAGGCGATACCGACATTCCATTTCGTACCAATGTCCTGGCGGAACTCGATGGTATAGCCGTCGACGTCATTTGCCCGGCCGTTGACGATGGCATCACCCAGGCCGATCAGGTAGGGGCCAAGCGCCTCACCGTCTACGTAGTTGACCTGAAACAGCCCCCCCTGCCACGGCCGGACCGAGCCCGAGAGGGTAAAGCCTGTCTGATCGACTTCGACCGTGCCGGATTCGGCCTTGCCATAGAGGGCGGATGCGCGGGCAATATATGTGCCGTCGTCGTACTCGATGGCACCGGTGAAAACAGGATTTCTCGAATTGGACGCGCTGACGTTCTCTTCTATCGAAGCCGAGAATGTGGTGTTGGACCCAAGGGTATTGGAGTAGCGCACCTGTGGCACACGAGCGAATGGGATACCGACAGGACCGTTGAATTCAACCGAGGTCGGATAGGTGTCCAGCGGCTGGAAATTGGTCCAGTACTGACCGATCAGCTAGCTATCTCCGATCGTGATATTGGCATGGCGCAGGCGCAGTTCAGCCGCTCCGCCCGAGGCGAACAGATCCAGTTCCAGCTGACCTCCGATTTCGCCGATACCGGAAGGCGTGCTGGTACGCAGCCCGATTCGGGACTGACGAACAGTCGCTCCGAATGTGCCACTGGTCTCGTTTGCAGGCTCACCGATGTTGTTTACGAAGGCGGTGTCACCCTGGTCGTAGTCGAAGTCGTAGAAGAAATCGGCCTTGATATATCCGTAGACGTCCAGAGTGGTGTTGCCGATCCTCAGATCGCCGGTCCCGGCACCGGATTTGGCGGCCTCCAGCGCTTCGACACGGGCGCGCAGGGCATCCAGTTCGGCCTGGGTCTGAGCATCCTGGGCGTTGGCCTTCAATCCGCTGAATCCGAGCGCCGAGACGGCGAGCAGAAGGGCCGTTTTTCTCTTTATTATCATTTGGGTATTTCCTTGTATGCGAGTGTGCACAAGCACAGTTCCACGTCCCAAAATCCGATGGAAATCACGACAACGGGACAAAATGGGCCCGATTTCTCAAGCAATCGTGCGGGAAATCCCAAGCACCTTCACGTGTGGGTGAAAGAGGGTCGTAACGCACGGAAATCGAGAGAAAATTTGGCTTTCGAATTCCAAGGCGTTCGTGATTTGCCTTTTGCCCAAATCGCACTTGGAAGCCAGGTCTGTCACAGGAATGTGACACCTTCTGGTGTGCTGGAATATGGATACGGCAAAGGTCTTGTCGGCGCGAAATTGCGCGGCATTACGCAGGATGGGCAAAATCCAGCCGGTATTCGGGGTGGAAACAATACTTTGTTTGCCGCCGGGATTGTGCCGTGCATGGTGGAAGGGCCGTGCGGCTCTACTTTGCCTGCGTCGCACAAGCACCTACTATTCCGTACCCCTTCCTATCGCGGGCAGGCTTGTGTTCCCCACAATATCCTGCCCGCGTTTTTCTTTTCTCAGACAGTAGGCAACAAGCGGCAAAAAACTGCGCAAAAAGTTTGGTTGCCGCCGTTGTTATTGCATAACAATGCGGGCTTCCGGCATCTGGCCGCAAGGAAACCAAGAAATCTGAAGGGGCAGAAACCATGCAAACCTCACGCATCTTCCTTGTGGTCGCGGCCTGCGCAGGCCTTGCGGCCTGTGGCGAAACCACCGGCGAACAAGCGGTCATCGGCGGCGGAGCGGGCGCCCTGGGCGCGGTCGTTCTGGACGCAAACCCGGTCGTCGGCGCTGCGGTCGGTGCCGCGGGCAACGTACTGTATTGCAAGTCGCAGGGTACCTGCGACTAACTCAAAGCTTTTCGGGGCGCGTTCCGCCCCGTCCGCCATCATGCAGAACGCCGTCGCGGGGGGAGTCCCCTGCGGCGGCGTTTTGCATTTTCAGAACACCAAGCCAAAGGACGTCTCATGTTCAACAAGATCCTGATCGCCAACCGGGGCGAGATCGCCTGCCGGGTCATCAAGACCGCTCGCAAGATGGGTATCGGTACGGTCGCCATTTATTCTGACGCCGACAAGAACGCGTTGCACGTTTCGATGGCGGATGAGGCGGTGTATATCGGACCGCCACCGGCGAACCAGTCCTACATCGTGATCGACAAGGTGATGGATGCCATCCGTCAAAGCGGTGCACAGGCGGTCCATCCCGGTTATGGCTTCTTGTCCGAGAACTCGAAATTCGCCGAAGCGCTTGAGGCCGAAGGCGTCGCTTTTGTCGGCCCCCCGGTGGGTGCCATCGAAAGCATGGGTGACAAGATCACCTCGAAGAAGATCGCGCAGGACGCCGGTGTTTCGACGGTTCCCGGTTACATGGGGCTGATCGAAGATGCCGACGAGGCGGTCAAGATCTCGAACGACATCGGCTATCCCGTCATGATCAAAGCCAGTGCCGGTGGTGGCGGCAAGGGGATGCGGATTGCATGGAATGACGAAGAAGCGCGCGAGGGTTTCCAGTCGTCCAAGAACGAAGCGGCCAATTCCTTCGGCGACGACCGAATTTTCATCGAGAAATTCGTGACCCAGCCGCGGCACATCGAAATTCAGGTTCTTTGCGACAGCCATGGTAACGGCATCTATCTGGGCGAACGCGAATGTTCGATCCAGCGCCGGAACCAGAAAGTGGTGGAAGAGGCACCGTCGCCGTTCCTTGATCCCGAAACACGCAAGGCGATGGGGGAACAGGCGGTCGCGCTGGCAAAGGCCGTGAACTACGCCAGTGCAGGCACTGTGGAATTCATCGTCGATGGGGAAAAGAATTTCTACTTCCTCGAAATGAACACCCGTTTGCAGGTGGAACACCCGGTGACGGAACTGATTACCGGCGTCGATCTGGTGGAACAGATGATCCGCGTGGCCGCAGGTGAGACGCTATCGATTACGCAGGATGACGTGACCCTGACAGGCTGGGCGATCGAAAACCGTCTTTATGCCGAGGATCCGTATCGCAACTTCCTGCCGTCGATTGGCCGTCTGACTCGCTATCGTCCGCCGCAGGAAGTCGCAGCCGGTCCGTTGCTGGTCAATGACAAATGGCAGGGTGAGGCCCCCTCGGGCGAGGCTGCAGTGCGCAATGATACCGGCGTCTATGAGGGCGGCGAGATCAGCATGTATTACGACCCGATGATCGCAAAGCTCTGCACCTGGGCACCAACCCGTGAGCAGGCGATTGAGGCGATGCGCGTGGCGCTGGACAGTTTCGAGGTTGAAGGCATCGGCCACAACCTGCCGTTCCTGTCTGCTGTCATGGATCACCCGAAATTCGTCAGCGGCGACATGACCACAGCGTTTATTGCTGAAGAATATCCAGACGGCTTCGATGGGGTTCAACTGCCCGAGGTCGAGTTGCGGCGGATCGCGGCCTCGTGTTCTGCCATGCACCGGGTTGCCGAAATTCGCCGTACCCGCGTATCGGGCCGGATGGACAACCACGAACGCAAGGTTGGCACCAAATGGACGGTGACGTTGCAGGGGCAGGAGTTTGACACAACAATTGCCGCCGACCCTGAAGGTTCAACGGTGAGCTTCGCAGATGGCACCGTGCACCGTGTGTCCTCAGACTGGACGCCAGGTGATCAACTGGCAGTACTGGATGTGGATGGCAATCCATTGGTGCTGAAGGTGGGCAAGGTTTCGGGCGGGTTCCGCATCCGAAACCGGGGCGCGGATATCAAGGTGCACGTGCGCACCCCGCGTCAGGCCAAGCTGGCCAGGCTGATGCCGGAAAAACTGCCGCCGGATACTTCGAAAATGCTGCTGTGCCCGATGCCCGGCCTGATCGTGAAGATCGACGTCGAAGTGGGGCAGGAAGTTCAGGAAGGTCAGGCGCTGTGCACCGTCGAGGCGATGAAGATGGAGAACATCCTTCGCGCCGAGAAAAAAGGCGTGGTCTCGAAGATCAACGCAGGTCCCGGCGACAGTCTCGCCGTGGACGACGTGATCATGGAATTCGAGTGAACATGGCTGCGCTTTTGTCATATCTCCAAGGGCCACCGGCGATCATCGCCGGGGCCAATGGGCTTGGCGAAAGTGCTCAGCCGCCCTCGCGCCGCTCGCGAATCTCGCGTTCGCGCAAGGGGGTCTTGTCGATGGACCGGCCAATCTCGCGCACGCTCCACGGGCTGGGCTTGCGCAGTTTCACCACCCCGTCCTTGTCGACAAACACCATCTGGAATCCACGCGGGCGCAGTTGTGACCGAATGGGCGACCGCGCCTTGGGATCGGTATCCGTCAGCACGATAACGTCGCGGTCGCGCATGGCGTCTTCACCTTCCAGCAGCATGTCGATCTGTTGCTGGAACCGTGGATCGGCAGGTGTATCGGCAAAGACAACGATGGGTCGGCTGACCCATAGGAACTCGTCCAGTTCGCTGTCGCCAGCGGGTCGGACAAAACTGTCATCTGCTGGTGCTGTGCCATCAGCGGCCAGCGCGGCCAGCGGGAATAGTGCCGAGAAAACAAGGGCAAGCGTGCGTGTCATATGGCCTCCTGTTCCACTGAATATAGCCACTGTGCAGGCGATTGCGACCAGCGATTTGCACTCAACGCTCAATTTTCCGCGCCCGGGCCGGATTGAAGGGCGGGATTGAACATACGCGTGCTGTCGCAAACCGGCCGCGCCCCGAATTGATAAGAGGAAATCGAAATGACCGACACGAAGGACTGGAAAGCGCTTGCCGAGAAAGAGCTGCGCGGTCGTCCGTTGGATGATCTGACCAAAGAAACGCTGGAAGGCATCGACGTCAAACCGCTGTATACGTCTGAGGACACGGCGGAACTGCCGCATATGGGGTCTTTGCCGGGTTTTGGACCGTTTACACGCGGTGTGAAGGCGACAATGTATGCAGGCCGTCCGTGGACCATCCGCCAATATGCCGGTTTTTCCACCGCCGAGGAATCGAACGCATTCTATCGCCGCAACCTGGCGGCCGGTCAGCAAGGCGTTTCGGTGGCCTTCGATCTGGCCACGCACCGGGGCTATGACAGTGACCACCCGCGCGTTGTCGGAGACGTGGGTAAGGCTGGTGTGGCCATTGATAGCGTCGAGGACATGAAGAGTCTGTTCGACGGCATCCCGCTGGACAAAGTCTCGGTCTCGATGACGATGAATGGCGCGGTGATTCCGATTCTGGCAAGCTTCATTGTTGCAGGCGAAGAACAGGGCCACGACAAATCCGTCCTGTCCGGCACCATTCAGAACGACATTCTGAAAGAGTTCATGGTGCGCAACACCTATATCTATCCGCCTGAGCCTTCGATGAAAATCATCTCGGATATTATCGATTACACGTCGAACGAGATGCCCAAGTTCAACTCGATCTCAATCTCGGGCTATCACATGCAAGAGGCCGGAGCGAACCTGGTGCAGGAACTGGCCTATACGCTGGCTGACGGGCGCGAATATGTTCGTGCCGCGACGCAAGCCGGGATGGACGTGGACAAGTTCGCAGGTCGCCTGTCGTTCTTCTTTGCGATCGGCATGAATTTCTTTATGGAGGCTGCCAAACTGCGTGCCGCGCGGACCCTGTGGCATCGCGTGATGACCGAGTTCGGGGCAAAGTCCGAACGATCCAAGATGCTGCGCACCCATTGCCAGACTTCCGGCGTGTCGCTGCAGGAACAGGACCCCTATAACAATGTGATCCGTACCGCCTATGAGGCGATGAGCGCGGTTTTGGGCGGCACCCAGTCGCTGCACACAAATGCTTTGGACGAAGCGATTGCGTTGCCGACCGATTTCTCGGCCCGCATCGCGCGGAACACGCAATTGATCCTGCAGGAGGAAACCGGCGTGACGGATGTGGTCGATCCGCTGGCGGGTTCCTACTACGTCGAAAGCCTGACCAACGAGCTGATCGAAAAAGCCTGGACCCTGATGGATGAGGTCGAGGAGATGGGCGGCATGACCAAGGCCGTGGCCAGCGGCATGCCCAAGCTTCGGATCGAAGAAAGTGCTGCGCGTCGTCAGGCCATGATCGATCGGGGTGACGAGGTGATCGTCGGCGTCAACAAATACCGCAAGGAACAGGAAGACCCGATCGACATTCTCGACGTCGACAACGTCGCCGTGCGCGAGGCACAGGTTGCACGTCTGGAGCGCATCCGTGCTACCCGCGATGAGGCCGCCTGCCAACAGGCACTGGACGCGTTGACGAAGACTGCCCAAGAGGGCGGAAACCTGCTGGCTGCTGCGGTCGAGGCCGCCCGCGCCCGCGCATCCGTAGGAGAGATCAGCATGGCAATGGAGAAGGAATTCGGCCGCCACCGCGCCGAAGTGAAAACGCTGGCCGGTGTCTATGGAGCGGCCTATGAGGGTGACGAAGGTTTTGCCGCGATCCAGAAATCCATCGAAGATTTCGCCGAGGCCGAAGGCCGCCGCCCGCGGTTGCTGGTCGTCAAGATGGGGCAGGATGGTCATGACCGGGGTGCCAAGGTGATCGCGACTGCTTTTGCGGATATCGGGTTTGACGTCGACGTTGGTCCTCTGTTCCAGACACCGGCCGAGGCGGCTCAGGATGCCGTCGACAATGACGTCCACGTGGTCGGCATTTCTTCACAGGCGGCAGGCCACAAGACACTGGCCCCGCAACTGGTCGAGGAACTCAAGAAAGCCGGTGCCGAGGATATCATCGTGATCTGCGGCGGGGTGATCCCACAGCAGGATTATCAGTTCCTCTACGACCACGGCGTCAAAGCGATCTTTGGTCCGGGCACCAATATCCCCGAAGCGGCACAGGATATTCTGCGCCTGATCGGCGAAGCCAAGGGGTAAGGCCCAGACAAGATTTTTCAACGAAGAATCTTGTGGCGCAGATGTCCGAGGACAGCTTTATTGGGAAAGGCAGCGCGTTTTCTGCGCTGCCTTTTATGATGGGGTGGAAATGGAACTGGATCATCTGGCCGTCGCAGGGGAAACGCTGGAGGCTGCTGCCGCGCATGTCGAGGACGCCTTGGGGGTCAGGCTTGAGACAGGCGGCAAGCATGAGAAATTCGGTACTTATAACAAGCTGCTCGGACTTGAAGATGGCTTGTATCTGGAAGCGATTGCAGTTGACCCGAATGCGGCGCAACCTGAGCGCACCCGGTGGTTCGATCTGGACCGGTTCCAGGGTGCACCGCGCCTGACCAACTGGATCTGCCGTGTGAAGGATATCGAGGCGGCCACCGTGCCGGGTGGCCCGTTAGACCCGACAGATCTGGAGCGCGGGGCGCTGCGCTGGCGCATGATCGTGCCATCGTCCGAGCGCCTGCCTTATGACAACCTCTATCCCGCATTCATACAGTGGCAGGGCGATCTGCACCCCGCCGAAATGTTGCAGGCCAGTGGTTGCCGGTTGCTGAGATTGCTGGTGTCCCATCCCGAAGCAACGAAGCTTGCCCAAAGCACCGGGCCGGTTGAGGGTGTTGAGTTTCACCAGGGCTCGCCGGGCCTGCGCGCTGAATTCGAGACACCAAACGGACGTCGCGTTCTGGAATGAGGGTTCGGCAGGCACAGATTGCGGATGCACCGGCGATTGCTAAAATTACCAACGCGATCATCAGGGATACCCTGGTTACGTTCACATCCGAGGAGCGGACTGCCGCGGGAATTGCAGCCGACATCGAAGCCCGCGGTGCGGGGTTTTTGGTGGCTGAACTGGATAGCGAGGTTGTCGGTTTCGCTTCGTATACTCGGTTCCGATCCGGGCCGGGGTATGCCGAATGCCGCGAGCACTCGATTCAACTAGCTCCATCAGCACGTGGCAAGGGGATCGGCCGCGCGTTGATGAGCCGGTTGGAAGAGGTGGCCCGGGCCGAGAGCGTCCACGTGCTTGTGGCGGGAATATCCTCGGAAAATCCGGCTGCCATCGCCTTTCACGCTCGCATCGGTTTCACCGAAGTCGGACGAATGCCCCAAGTGGGCTGCAAATGGGGCCGCAGGTTGGATCTGGTACTGATGCAGAAAATTATTGGTCAGGACTGATCTGTCGCACCTGACACGCGCGATTTGTGGCGCTAGGGTGCGGCCATGTCGATCTGGACCCGTATATCCGATGCGCTGAGCGCACTGGCACAAGGTGAAAGCCTGACTGCCGTTTTTGAGAAACTGCGCTCACCGCCCGAAAGGTCGGTGGCCTTTACAATCGCTGTGATCGCGCTGGGCGCCAAGATGGCCAAGGCAGACGGGCAGGTGACGCGGGACGAGGTTACGGCCTTTCGCGATGTGTTCCAGATTGCCCGCGAAGACGAAGAAGGCGCGGCGCGGGTGTTCAACATGGCCCGAACCGACGTGGCCGGCTATCAGGACTATGCCCGCAAGATCGCCAGGATGTTCGACGAAGACAGCACGACGTTGTGCGACCTGATGGAAGGCCTGTTTCACATTGCCATGGCCGACGGGTTTTATCACCCGAACGAAAACGAGTTTCTGGAAGAAGTCAGCCGGATATTCGGGCAAACCGACGCTCAGTTTCTGGCGCTGCGCGCCCGTTTCGTGCCGGATGCCCCAAACGATCCGTATACCGTTCTGGGCGTGACAAGGGACATGCCGTTGACCGAAATTCGCAACATCTGGCGCAAGCTAGTGCGCGAAACCCATCCTGACGCCATGATGGCGCGCGGCGTGCCCGAGGAGGCAATCCGGCTGGCCGAGAAAAAGATGATCGACATCAACCGCGCCTGGGACGAAATAAACGGTGCAAAGGTCTGAACGGATGCGTTTGGCGACCTACAATATCGAATGGTTCGCCAACTTGTTTGATCGCCAGGATCGTCTGATCGTCGATGACGGCTGGTCCGGCCGCTTTGATGTCACCCGGGCCCAGCAGGTCGAGGCGATCGCCAAGGTTCTGACGGCTATCGACGCAGATGCCATTCTGATCGTTGAGGCCCCAAACACCGGCAAAACGCAGAACACCGTCCGCGCGTTGCAGGGTTTTGCGGAAGCCTTCGATTTGCGCACCACTCATGCGGTCATGGGCTTCGCTAATGAAACCCATCAGGAACTGGCACTTTTGTTTGATCCTCAGTTGCTGATGGTGCGCCATGATCCAAAGACGCGGTCTGCGCAGCCATTCGACCATCAGACAGCACCCCGGTTTGACACCGAATTTCGGATTGATCTGGATATCGACGCAACCGAGGATGTTGTGCTTTTTTCAAAGCCACCGATGGAATTGGCGGTGGAAACAAAGTCGGGTGCGAAATTTCGCCTGATTGGGGCACATCTGAAATCCAAAGCGCCGCGCGGCGCGGAAAGCCGGGACGAGGCGATCCGGATTTCAATTTCCAACCGGCGCAAACAACTGGCTCAGGCGATCTGGCTGGCCCGGCGCGTCGAACAGCACATTGCCGAGGACGAACCGGTGATTTTGCTGGGTGATCTTAACGACGGCCCGGGCCTGGACGAGTTCGAGAACCTATTCGGGCGCTCATCCGTCGAGATTTTGTTGCAGTCCGGTTTGTTTGATCCCAATGCCGCAACCGCTTACGGCTCTGTCGGTGGGGAAACACCTTCGACGGCCCGGTTTGTGCGCCGGGACAAGGGAGATTTTCTTGAGGCATTGCTGGATTACATCATGATCAGCGATCCGCTGCGCCAGCGAAATCCGGTCTGGCGAATCTGGCATCCGTTGCGGGACGACGCGATCCGTTCGAACGCGGAATTGCGGGACGCACTGCTGACGGCCTCGGACCATTTTCCCGTAACTCTGGATATTGACCTGTGATCTTTCAACGCCTTCCCGCAGTGCTTATGTTTGGCCCCATGAAACGAGTGCTTTTGATAAGTCTGATCGTGACGTCCACTGCGTTCCCAGCCAGCGCGCAGGAAGATACCGGCAAGTCCCTGATGGAGCGCGGCGCCGAGCTTTTCTTCGAAGGCCTGCGCAAGGAAATGGAGCCCACGCTCGATGATTTGCGCGACCTGGCTGAACAGTTTGGTCCTGCCATGCTGTCCTTTTTTGAGGAAATGGGACCGGCACTGGCAGAAATGACCAAGGAGATACAGGACTGGAGCGTTTATGAGGCACCGGAGATCCTGCCCAATGGCGATATCATCATCCGCCGGAAACCGCAGGACGACACCCCGCAAACTCCTGAGGAAAAACCAGAGCCGGACGAAGGTGTAACGGATATCTGAGCGTTTACAGGGGATTACCCCTTGATGATAACCTTGGTCTCGGACTTCAATGCCTGAGCCAGAGAGCCGAAGCGTGCTTCGGCGGTTTCGTTGAACAGCGGTTCGGCGGCTTTCGGCAAAATCAGATCCAACTGGCGTTTCTTTGGGAAATAACGAAGTTTGCCCATCGTGGCGTCATTCTTCATCCACAGCATTGCGCCAAAGCGCATTGCCTTGCCCAGAATCTCGGCCTGCTTCTGACTCTTTTCATCCAGCAGTTCATATTGCGGCGCGAACCGGTTACCTTCGCGTTTGTTGCGGTAGCGGTGCTGCAAGGCCAGACCAATGAACACCCTTTCCGAATGCTTCAGCCCACCCAGATTGGCGCGGGTCACGTAGTCGAAACAGACCTCTGCCCGATAATCGGGATGAGCGCGCCAACTGACATCGTGCAGAAGGCAAGCGGCCTTGACCAGCCGGACGCGGGTTGACGGGGCCGATTTGAACAGCGGCATGACGAAATCGAACAGGTGTTTTCCAAAACCGGGCAGACGGGCGTCCTTGGCTTCCGAAAAGCGGCTGGCCTCGATCAGCGGGTCGCAATCGCGCAGGCTTTGCGGCATCTGTTCGTACAGAAGCCCTTCGCGGATTCCATAGCTTGAAATGGCGATGTCCTTGGGTTTGAAAGTGCGGATCAGTCGGGACAGCACATCCATCGCATAAGGGATAAGCGCCATGCGTGAGCTGGAAACACCAGCCCGGCTGCGCAGTTTCTCGGGGTCGCCCTTTTCGATGAACCGGATGGTTTCGTGCACCTGCTTGTGGGTCATCCTGTATTCATGCAGAACGTTCAGCGGATAACCCCGCCGCAGCATGTCCAGCCGTGCAAAGGCGCGCCAGCTGCCGCCCACCAGGAACAGGCGATCCCGCTGGGGGCCCAACTGATCGCGCAGTTCTTCCATGGTGGATTTGATGTGCGCCTTGCGGGCACGACGCCCGCCTTTGATGTCCCGCAATTTCAACGGACCCAGCGCGGATGTCACGCGGCGGCCGGTCTGGCCTTCGCCGATCTCGGCCAGTTCCATGGATGAACCGCCAATATCGCAGATCAGACCGTATGCACCCGGCCATCCCAGAAGCACGCCTTGAGCGGAGAAACGGGCCTCTTCCAGACCATCAATGATCGAAACGTGTAGGCCGGTTTCGGCTTTGACCTCGTCGCAAAACTCCTGCCCGTCCTTGGCTTCGCGTACTGCGGCGGTTGCGACAACGTGCAGACCGGGCAGATCAAGGTTGTCGGCCAGATGCTGGAACCGGCGCAGGGCATCCAAGGCGCGAACACGCCCTCTGGGGTTCAGGTGCCCGGTCTCCGACAGACCCGCGCCCAGTTCGCACATCACCTTTTCGTTGTAGAAATACGCGGGTGAGCGGGCCGCCCCGTCAAATATGACCATACGGACCGAGTTCGACCCGACATCGACAACACCGACCCGGGACAAGTCCCTGACGCGGGGATCAGAAAATAGCGGTCTTCCGAAAGGTCCCCAGTCGGGGATGGTGGTATCGATAGTCTGATCCATGTCTTTCCCAGATATTCCTGTCTCAGGATGCGAAATCACCGGATTCGGGTCAATCTCTTCAATGGCCGTCGCCGGCATGGTGTTTCAGAATCCGGATCGCCAGCGCCCGAGTGATGTCGCGCCTTTCCGACAGTGCGAGCTTGTCCAGTTGGGCCACGACCTCTGCCGCCGTTTCGAAACGCCGGTCCATGTGCTTGACCAGATAGGAAATCACCTCGGGTCCGGGGTTGAGCTGCCGGTCCACGAACAGCTTGGCCAGCACGGCCCCCAGAAGGGCGTCATCGGGCGGGTCCAGGGCGACCTGATGGGCGCCTTCGATACGGCTTTGCAAATCGGCCAGAGGCAGCTGCCAAAGCTTCGGCGCCAGCCGTCCGGTCATCAACAGCGCGTGGCCTTCGGCCAGAACAAGATTGTGCAGATGAAACAGCGTTTTCTGTTTTTCAGCGTCGGCTGCGATCATGGGTACATCTTCGACCGCGACCGAAGTCTGGGCCAACTCGGGCACCTCGCCGTGCTTCAGATCGGTGGCCGAAATGATCCGTCCGCCGGTTTCCGCCGCCCATACATGCGACAGATGTGTTTTCCCCGAACCTGCCGGTCCGCTGAGCACCAGTTTGTTGCCTGGCCAGGACGAGGCGGAAATCATTGCCACCGCCAGAGCGTTGGCGGGGGAAACAAAAAAATCCTCGCGTCCCAGCGCGGTTTTCGCCGGAAGGTCAAAGCTGAGCTGGCGTGCCATTTACTTGTCTTCCTGATCCAGCCCTTCCAGCCCGGTATACAGGCGGCTTTCCAGATATTTCGAAGTGGCAAACCGGGCCAGTACGCCGAGCGCTGCGGCGACCGGAACAGCCACCAACATGCCCACAAAACCGAACAGTGCCCCAAACACGGACAGCGCCAGCAGCAGCCAGACCGGATGCAGGCCGACCGAATTGCCGACAAGTTTGGGTGTCAGGAAATTGCCTTCGGTCACTTGCCCAAGTGCGAATACACCTGCGACCAACCCGATATGGGCCCAGTCACCCCAGAACTGAAACAGCGCCAACCCGATCGCCAGCGTGCCGCCGATCAGCGCGCCCAGATACGGGATGAAGGTGACGAGTCCGGCAATGAACCCGACAATCAGCCCGAACTGCAGGCCGACAAGCATCAGCGCGATGGCATAGTACGTGCCCAAGATCAGACAGACCGTTCCCATGCCCCGTACGAACGAGGCCAGGACATCATCGATTTCCCCGGCCAGTTTCTTGATTGTCGGCGCATGGTCACGCGGCAAAAGCTCGGCTATTCGAGCAATCATGCGGTCCCAGTCCAGCAGCAGGTAAACGGTAACCACCGGCACGATGACCAGCAAAACGACCACGTTTATTGCCGACCCCAACGAGGCGACGACCGTTTGCAGGACATCGCCGGTCTTCGATTTCAGGGTCTCGCCAAGAGAAACCAGAAACTGATGCGAGTTGGACTGACGGTCCAGCAGGGACGGGAATTGTCGTTCGATAAACCCGCGCAGTTCCTTGAACAGGCTGGGCATGATCTCGACCAGATCGATCAGCTGAGTAATCAATGCGGGAACAACCATCAGGATCGCCAGGACGAAACCCAGCACACCGACTACGGTAATGATGCCCGTCGCCGCCATGCGCGAGAGACCCAGATTTTCAAGCCGATCCGCGACCGGATCCAGAAAATATGCAATCGCACCACCGATGACGAAGGGCAGAAGCACGTCCCCAAGAGCCCACAAAAGAAGGGCAATCACCACTGCGGCGATGCCCCAGTATCTGAGCTGATCCTTAACGGGCAAGGCCATATCGGTCCCCTGAGTTTGGCTCTTGCACGTGTTCTTGGCCCATGCGCGCCCGCGATGCAAGTGGTTCATGCCCGCTGAGATTTTGGGGTGTCAGCTGTGCAATGTTCCTAGTTCGGGGGTTTCCTCATCCGCCATTTCATCTGACCAGTTTGTGCGCCAGATCTCTGCCGACCAGTGCCCGCAATGGACTGCGGGCCGGTCAAAGCCCGGTAGGGGTGGCAATTGGGGTTGGATGACAACATCATGACGCGGCACGGCGAAATACGGAAAGGAATACCTTTCCCGCCCCGATCGGTTGACGACCCGGTGCGGAGTTGATTTCAACCGTCCCCCCGACCAAAGCTCCAGCATGTCGCCGATATTGACGACAAAGCCACCGGGCGGGCAATCCGGAGTAATCCAGTCTCCGGCCCGCGTCTGAACCTCGAGCCCGCCGACGGGATCGGGCGCGATGATGGTCAGTGCGTCGGTGTCTTTGTGCGGATGAATGCCATAGCCCGCTTCCTCGGCGGCCTGAGGCGGGTAATGCAGCAAAGTCATATTGGTCATCGGGTCGCGGAACGCGTCGCGCAGACTGTCCGGCTCAAGCTTCAACCCGACTTCCAGCGCCCCAAGCAAATGGTCTGTTACGCGATCCAGTTCAGCCCAGTAATTCAGGATGACGTCCCGAGCGCCCGAGACTTCGCGTGGCCAGAGATTTGGCCCATAAAGGGCGCAGTCCTGACGGATACGCGCATCCGATGGGGTTTCGAAATGCAACTTGTAGCCTTCGTATTTGTCGGCGGTCCCCGATCCGTCGTTCGGGGTGAAAAATCCCATGGGAATATAGCCGCGATAATTGTCACGGGTGATGGCCTGATCCCATTTACTGCTGTCATCGATGCCGAAGATCTCACAAACGCAGTCCCGAACCTGCTCGACCATATTCGGGGGAACACCGGTGCCTGTAATCGATAGGAAGCCGATGCTGGTGCAAGCGTCCAGGATTTGCTGAACGGTGGTGTCAAAGCCCGGATGAGCCTTGTCGTTCAGGGGGGCGATGTCGATGGTAGGAATATGGTTCATCAGTTGATCCTCACCCCCTGGCGTTCAAGTTCGGCGTGAACCGGGCTCAGGTTCAATTCGTGCACGTCCTGATTGCTTTTGAGGGACAACGCCGCTGCAATTCCGGCGCCCTGACCCATGACAGCACAGCAGGCCATGTTTCGGGTCGCGGCATGGGCGACGCGGTCTGCGCCGTGCGAACGCCCCGCCACCAGCAGGCCCCGCACGCCTTTTGGCAGCATGGATCGGTAAGGGACCTGCATGTATCGGCCTGTGGTCGGCAAGATCAGGATGCCATAGCCGTCGATGAACTCGGGGTAGATGCCGATCGTGTCTTCGAACCGACCCTGATGGCGGGCGTCATCCTCGGTCATGTTATAGATCGCGTCGATCTTACGGGTGTCGCGGATGCCGATCGTCATCCCGAAGTTTCGCAGACGGGCGTTTTCACAACCGGGCATGAACCGGCGCAGCGCCTCGATGGCCAGCATCGACTGACGTCGGCCTTCGATCTCGCCGCGCGTCAGGCTGTCGGGGTCGGTGCCGTCTATCTCGGCCAGATGGATGAGGTTCATGTAGGTCAGCTCACCCGTGTCATGCATTGCGCCCCATGTACCGGCGATGGTGTTCAGGTGCGACGGGATCAGCCCTTCATCAATGGCCTGTTGGAACGGTTTGTGCACGAAGGGCGAGAACATATCGTCTTCTTTGCCGCTCGTCTCGATGTTCCACTCACCGCCGCCGCCCCAGTCCTTATAGGTCTGCGGGTCGGATTTGACACCTTCCATAAACGCCCGTTTGTCGACACCGGCCAGATGGAACATGACCGAGGCCGCCATCATGTCTTCGCGTGGGGTCTTGTGGGTCGGTGCGCCTGCACGGTGAGCCACATCAGCGTCCCCGGTGGCATCAATCACCACCTTGGCCAGTATCGCCTCGCGCCCTGCCTTGGATTCGGTGATGATCCCGGTGATCCGGTTGCCTTCCATGATCGGAGCGACAAACTGACGGTGCAGCATCGGATGCACACCAGCCTCTTCGACCAGCTTGTCTGCCACCAGTTTGAAGCCCTCGCTGTCGAGCTCATAGCTCAGCGACTGGCTTTCCGGCACCGCAGCGCCCATCTCCTTGGCACGGGTTTCGAACTCCATGCCGATGCCGCCAGCTTCGACCGTCTGTTCGTGGCGATACCAGGCGAAACCTTCGACCCCGACAGCGGTGATGTTCCCCCCCATGCAACCGAAGCGGTCGACCAAGGACACTTTCGCCCCCGCCCGTGCCGCTGCCAGTGCGGCGGCAAGGCCGGCGGGGCCGGAACCTACAACTAGAACGTCGGTCTGATGAACTACGGGGATCTGGCGGGCGGGTTCCTGAATGGTTTGCACGGGGACCTCCTGAGGAAATGTTCCCGCTACCATCTTGAATGCTGACTGGCGGGTCAATCAAAAAACCGACTGCTCCGAGGTCGCAAAATCGCCAATGGCCGATTGCCCCCGGCGGGGCTTTGCAATAAGCAGCTTTGAAGTCGAATTCTCACCTTTGAAGGTCATACAATGCGCCTCAGCCGTTACTTTCTGCCCGTTCTCAAGGAAACCCCCTCGGAGGCCCAGATCGTCAGCCACCGGCTGATGCTGCGTGCCGGGATGATCAAGCAAGCCGCGGCCGGGATTTATTCGTGGCTGCCGTTGGGTTTCAAAGTTCTGCGCAAGTTGGAAAACATCGTGCACGAGGAACAGGCGCGGGCGGGTCACATCGCCATCCAGATGCCTATTTTGCAATCCGCGGACCTGTGGCGCGAATCCGGACGTTACGACGATTACGGTCAGGAAATGCTGCGAATGCAGGACCGTCACGGGCGCGACATGTTGTATACGCCGACGGCTGAGGAACTGGTGACCGACATCTTCCGTGGCCATGTCAGCAGCTACAAGGATCTGCCGCTGACCCTCTATCAGATTCAGTGGAAATTCCGCGATGAAATCCGCCCCCGTTTCGGCGTGATGCGTGGTCGTGAATTCTATATGAAGGACGGCTACAATTTCGACCTGAACAAGGAAGACGCGCTGCACGCATATAACCGCCATCTGGTCAGCTACCTGCGCACTTACGAGCGTATGGGGCTGCAAGCCATCCCAATGCGTGCCGATTCCGGCCCCATCGGTGGTGACGACACGCATGAGTTCCTGGTTTTGGCTGATACCGGCGAGTCCGAAGTTTTCTATGACAGCGCCGTTACCGATCTGACCTTTGGCGACCGCGAGATCGATTATGACAACCGCGAGCAGTGTCAGGCGATCCTCGAGGAGTTCACCTCGAAATACGCGCGCACCGACGAAACCCATGACGAGGCGCTGTTCAACCAGATCCCGGAAGAGCGCCGCCGCGTCGCGCGCGGAATCGAGGTCGGCCAGATCTTCTATTTCGGCACCAAGTATTCCGAACCGCTGGGTGCAACCGTGCAAGGCCCCGACGGTAAGCCGGTTCCGGTTCACATGGGCAGCCACGGCATCGGTGTCAGCCGCCTGATCGGCGCGATCATCGAAGCCAGCCATGACGACAAGGGCATCATCTGGCCCGAGGGCGTGACCCCGTTCCATTGCGGTATCGTCAACCTGAAACAGGGTGATGAAGAAGCGGATGCGGCTTGCGACAAGATCTACAAGGCGCTGACCGCGCTGGGGCTTGAGCCGCTTTATGATGACCGCAACGAGCGGGCAGGGGGCAAATTCGCAACCATGGACCTGATCGGCCTGCCGTGGCGCATCACTGTTGGTCCGCGCGGCCTGAAGAACGGCGTGGTCGAACTGACCAGCCGACGCACCGGCGAAAGTGAGGAACTGAGCCCCGAGGCCGCGGTCACCAAGATCGCCGGGATTTATGAGCAGATCGCCTGAGCAGACCGACACGCCGCTGATCTCGGTGATCACGGCGACTTACAACCTGCTGTCCCAAGGGCGGCAGGACAGTTTTCTGGGCGTCATCGAATGCATGGCGCGGCAGAACTGCGTTCGGGCCGAGCACGTCATTCAGGATGGCGCTTCGTCGGATGGAACAACTGCGTTTCTGAATGAGGCGACGGCAGACGCCCTGCGTACACGCGTGATCAGCGCACCGGATGCCGGTCTGTACGATGCGATGAACAAGGGGGCACAGGCCGCGCGCGGAACGTATCTGCTGTTCCTGAACTCGGACGACGCTCTGGCGTCAGATGATGTGCTTAACATGGCGGCGGATCGGCTTGAGGCAACCGCGCCCGATTTCCTGTTCGGGTCGACACTGCGCAAGCACGCGGACGGATCGGAAAGCCGGGAGAAACGGATGTCACTTACGGCGGTCCTGCAGCGGATGCCGTTCTGCCATAACTCGGTTTTCATAAAACGGGGTGTCTTTCTTGCACTGGGCGGACATGACACGCAGTTTCGCGTTGCTGCCGATTACGACCTGATGCTGCGCCTGGTCGGTGGTGGCTATCAGGGTGAGCGGATGGATGATCCGGTCTCATTGTTCTGGGAAAGAGGTGTGACCAGCGACGATGACGCAACAGGGCAGGACTATGCCCGTGTCTGGATGCAATATTACGCGGATTTCAGAACGGCCCATGGGCTGACGCAGCAGGATTTCTTTGGATACTATCGGCGCGGACACATGCCGGCCAACCTGATGCTTGAAGTTCTGCGTCGACCCGATACGCCCGAGGCGATCAAACGGGCCGCGCGCCATTGCCTGTTAAAGACCCTGCGCCGTTCGGTGCAGTTTTGGCGAAAGTTCTAGTTTCTTAATTCAAGTGCCGTTCCGGGATGGGCGTGCCGTAAGAACTTCTCCATCTGCCTGCCCGCCATGGGCGACGACAATCGGACGCCCAAGCTTACGCACCAGATCCTTGAATTCGAACCCAAGAAAACGCAGTCCGCAAACCCTCTCGCCGGATGTTCTGTCGGTGATGCACAGGCGGCCCTTTCGGAATGCCAGCCTGTATCCTTTGTCTTTCAGGATGTCTGCCAGGCTACCCCAGCTTGCCGCGCTGGCGAATAACGGGCGGATTGCTGCGCGCAGCAGAGCCGCTGTTTCGCAATCGAGTTCTGTGGATGCCGTTCGGGCCACAATAGATCCCGACACCTCAGTCTTCCGCTTAATTAACATGAGCGACCCCCGCTCTGAAATGTGTTCCCCCATTACAGGGTGTCAAAATTTCTCAGAATAATCAAAATTTGAAATAAAATTACTCTGAAAATGTTGCATTTTGAGTTCAATAATTCACGCAATACCCGCATTGATATCATAGGTGAAACAATTCAGCGCTGTCTGTGAAGGATGTCACAACTATTGGTATAGCCCGCTTGTTGCTCTGTCGCCTTAAGCCCGAGCCCTTCCAGACGGACCGACCGCGTTTGATTCGTTCCGGCATTGCAATTGCCGGGCTGGACACAAGATATCAGAGTGGTAAATCGGTCTGGTTCAGACGGGGGATACGGACGTGCTGAGTTTTGCAACGGTTGTGTATTCCAAGGACTATCCCTTGCTGGAATTGCAGGCGTTGTCATTTGCCCGGTTCGTTGACCCCCGAAGCGTCGCATCGATCCATGTCATCATGAACGACATTGACGAGGCGTCGCTCAGACAGAAGATCGATCCAATCCTGCCGTCTTATGGTCCGTTGCTGCCCAAGGTTAAGGTGCTAAGCGGCGACGACGTATTGCTGGGCACCGGGCATTGTTCAGAACGGCCCTGGCGTGACCGGGTCCTGATCGAGAACCGTTTCCGGATTCCGTTCGCCCGAAAAGGCGGGTGGCGGGGCAACAACGGGTATCGCGCTCAGCAGGTGCTGAAACTGGGTGCCGCACGCGTGGCAGATGCTGAGAATATCGTTATCCTGGATACCAAGAACGTGTTTTTGCGCTCCTTTGAACAATCTGAGTTCTTTTCACAGGATGGCGCTGCCCAAATCCCGTTCATTCCGGTTCAAAGCGATTTTCACCGCAATTGGTTGTCTGAGAGTTTGGAGGCACTTGGGGTTAACAAGCCCGATACCGCCGATCTTGAAACAACGAACTTTGCGACACCGTTCCCGGTCCGACGATCGCTTGTTTTGGCGCTGCTGGACGAAATCAATGCGCATTACGGTTCGGTGCAGGCTCTCTTTGCGTCGCGGCGGCGGCCTTCCGAGTTCATGCTACTTAACGCGTTTTGTATGGGCTCACCTGAAGGTTACGGACCTTGGTTTCAGCCGATTGAAAACAACAGCGTCGGTATGTGGCCCACCTATTCGCAGGACGTTCTGAGCGCGCAGGTGTCACGACTGGACTATCCGCAGTCACTTAGCCTTGGATTGCACAATCGGGCGGTTTCGAAACTGCCCGAAGATCTGCGCGAACGGGTATTCAAGGCATTGGAAAGCCGCGGCATCAGCGACCCGGCCAGAACAAAGGCTGTATTGGATCAAACTTCGGCCCTTTCCGGCTAGCAAAGACACTGGCGGTGACAAGTCGCTTGACCATCCGGGCAAATGCCGAAAGGGTCGCCGCAAACAGAAAAACCGGAGCAGGCATGGCCACCACACCCCCGCCCTTTGCCCCTTTTGAATGGAAAATCGCCTGGCGTTATCTGCGCGCTCGTCGCGCCGAAGGCGGCGTCAGCGTGATGACCTGGATTTCCCTGATCGGGATCACCCTGGCCGTGTTTGCCCTGATCGCGACCCTGGCGGTGCGGTCCGGGTTCCGGTCCGAGTTTGTCGGTACCATTTTGGGAGCCAACGCGCATGTCACCGTCTATTCGGCTGGCCAGGTGGGTCAGCAGGGCAGCGTGGACAGGACGATTGCGGACTTTGACCGCATGGCCGCGCGTATCGCGCAGGTTGACGGGGTCGAGCGGGCCGCGCCGTTGGTCAAGGGACAAGTGCTGATCACCAACCGCGACCGCAGCAGCGGGGTCGAGGTCTTTGGCATTCGCCCCGACGACCTGCGGGATTTGCCGGGTATTGCTGAAAGTGAACAAGCCATTGGTGATCTGTCCGGGTTTCAGGACGGTGAAGAAGTAGTTGCCCTGGGTTCGGGTGTTGCCCGCAGCATCGGGGCGACAGTCGGCGATACGATCAAGCTGACCTCGCCCAACGGGGTCAAAACCGCCTTTGGCACGTCGCCGCGGGTGAATGCTTACCGCGTGGTCTATGTCTTTTCGGCCGGCCGCTACGATATTGACCGGACCAGGGTCTACATGCCGTTTGACAGGGCGCAGAGCTTTTTCAACCGCGAAGGTGTCGCGGACGAGATCGAGGTAATGGTAACGCAGCCCGAGACTCTCAACCCGATCCTGATACCGATACTCGAAGCCGCAGGCGAACGCAGCCAGATCTGGACATGGCAGGACGCTTCGGGCGGGTTCTTGCGCGCGCTCGAGGTAGAGGACAACGTGATGTTCATCATCCTGTCGATCCTGGTGCTGATCGCGGCGATGAATATCGTCTCCGGCCTGATCATGCTGGTCAAGAACAAGGGGCGGGACATCGGCATCCTGCGCACCATCGGTCTGAGTGAAGGGTCCGTTCTGCGGGTGTTTTTCATTTGCGGCGCATTTACCGGCATCATCGGAACGGTGATGGGCGTGGTCCTTGGGTGCCTGTTCGCCATCTATATCGATCCGATCTTTTCCTTCGTGAACTACGTCATGGGAGGCGGTGTCTGGGATCCGTCCATTCGCGGCATCTACGCTTTGCCCGCCGAATTGCACCTGACCGATGTGCTCAAGGCAGTCGCGCTTTCGTTGGGTCTGTCCTTTCTTGTCACCTATTTCCCTGCTCGTCGTGCGGCGCGGCTGAACCCGGTTGAGGCGCTGCGCTATGAATGATGTGACGATGCGGCTGAACGGTCTGACCAAGACCTATCTGAGGGGCACTCCGGGCGAGGTTCAGGTTCTGCGCGGTGCAGATCTGGAACTTCGCGCGGGTGAGGCTGTGGCGCTGGTGGCACCGTCGGGTGCCGGAAAGTCGACGCTTCTGCACATTGCCGGGCTTCTTGATGCCCCCGATGCCGGATCGGTTGAAATTGCGGGTCAGGATGCCTCGGGCAAAGGCGACCGTACCCGCACAGCATTGCGGCGGCGCGATGTGGGATTTGTCTATCAGTTCCACCATCTGCTGCCGGAATTCACGGCGCTTGAGAATATAACCCTTCCGCAACTGGCCAATGGCGTATCCGAAAAAGCTGCCCGTGAACGGGCTATGTCACTGCTGGGGCGGGTTGGGGTTGCGTCCCGCGCCGATCATCGCCCGGCGGCCCTGTCAGGAGGAGAGCAACAGCGCGTTGCATTCTGCCGGGCGCTGGCCAATGCGCCGCGCGTTTTGCTGGCGGATGAACCGACCGGCAATCTGGACCCTGAGACCTCGGATCAGGTTTTCGATGCGCTGATGTCACTTGTGCGGGGTGAGGGGCTTTCGGCGTTGATCGCCACTCACAACCCGGATCTGGCCGCGCGGATGGACCGGATCGTGCGGTTGGACGGCGGTGTTCTCAAGCCAGTTGAGTGATGGCGACGCCAACTGCCATAACAGCAATCCCGCCCGCCCGCATCCAGGTTAGGGGTGTGATCTGGGCGCCAAACAGACCAAAATGGTCAATGGCGGCTGCACTGATCAACTGGCCCAGCAGGACAAAGAACACTGCGTTCCCAACGCCAAAATGCGGGGCCACGTGGGTGATGGACAACACATAAAAGGCGACCAGAACGCCGCCGAGGAACAGGTGTTTCGGGGCTTCTGAAATTTTTGAAAGCGCGTCGAAGCCGGGAAACACCAACATGACCAGCGCCGAAGCGGTCAGGGCAACGGCGAACAGAACCACTGCCGCCGTGGTCGGCGACCCGATCAGTTTACCCAAGGCCGCATTCAGACCCGCCAGCAGAGGCACGCCGACCCCGGCTGCCAGCATGATGGCTGCGTATTGTGTCATTGCCCGATCCTTTGCCCTTGTTGCGTTGATCTGGATCATTGCCCCTAGCCGCAGAACGGGCAAGCCTGCAATTGCCAATCCTGACAGGAGACTACGATGAGAATGTCCGCCGCCCGGGTCACATTTCTGACAGCCGTCTTTCTGGCGTCCCAAGCGCCAGCGCAGGATGCCGAAAATGGTAGCCATTTGTACCTGCGCCACTGCGCCACCTGTCACGGGATCGAAGCAACGGGTCAGGGTCCGATGGCTGGTGTCTTGGTCATTCAGCCCACTGACCTGACCCAATTGGCGGATGCCAATGGTGTGTTTCCACGGGCAAGAGTTGTGGCACGGATCGACGGGCGCGATCCTCTGGTCTCGCACGGCAGCCCGATGCCTGTGTATGGGCCGTTCTTCGAAGGGCAGGACACGGCGATCAAAACGCATGACGGTCAGCCGATTCTGACGAGCCAGCCGATTGTCGATCTGGTCGCCTATCTGGAAACGCTGCAAAATTGACGGTGATCAGCTGCAAATGCCGTTGATTTCCGCGCCCCGCCACGGCAGGGCGACGTCACGCTCGCGCCCCTTCTCGGGCAGCGGTGACAGGTCGAAGTGCACACCCAGCATGTCGTGCAGACGCTGCGTGCGGGCCGCCTGGGGATCCAGCGCCCGGCAGCACACATATTCCTCGACGATCGCGCCCTGTTGTTCGAATCCGTAAGAAAGAAAGTCAGGCGAAGTTGCGAGGTCGAACAAATAGGGATCCTTGCGTCCGCCATGTTCTGCCGCTGCGCGTAATGGATGATACCCGGTGGTTTCGCGGTTCTGCCACTGCCAGACGTGGGTCAGTTCATGCGCCAGCAGCATTGCGGCTATCAGGTTCATTTCGTCCGGAAATCCGGACATGTAATTCTCAAGATACCAGTCACGCGAGAAATAGACCCGGTTGAACAGGGCCACTGCGGCAGGGGTGCTGGTGACAAGCCCCTCTTCGGCCGGTGGCAGAATGCGATCCCGGCAGGCCAGACGCGGTCGCGCCTCGCGATAGTATGTAATGGGCAGCACGGGCGCGCCATCGACAAGTCGGACGCGATCAATGTCCAGGCTTTTGCCCTGAATGGTATCGGTAAACGCGCGTTCGGTCTCTGTCAGCGGGCGGCTGCAGGACGCAAGCAGAAACAGGGCGACTAGCATAACGCGAGTGATCATGCCTAGCAGCCTAGTACGACGCATTCCGCCTGCAAGGTGATTTTAGAGGCTCGTCGCCAGAACACGGCTGATTTCTGTCAACGATCGGCCGGATTGCTCCATCCATGTGTTGAAAGCTTGCTGTACTGCGGCCATTGCCTTTTTCGACGTAGCGGGCCTATCAATGATGCCCTCGGCGATCAGCCGCGCGGTGACGTCCTGTGACAATATAAAACTGTCACGCCCGGCAAACCGCATTGCATATTGAGCCGAAGCCCCTCCAAGGCGCGCCCCGCGTTTGGCCAGCATGGCCAGCAGGCCAATGTAGTCGTGCGAAGGCCAGCCGCCCAGAACCTGACCCGCTCCGCCTTCTTCACGCAGTCCCAGCAGAAACGCGGCGTTGTCCCGAACGGCGGCGATCTTTGTTCCGTTGCGCACGATACGAGTGTCTTGCAGCAGGCTGTCGAACTTTTCGTCGTCCATGAAGGCGCACCGCCCGACATCAAATCCGTCAAATGCCGTTTCGAACCCATCCCACTTGGATTCGATGACTTTCCAGCTGAATCCCGCCTGAAAAATGGTTTTTGTTATTGTCGACAACCAGCGGTCGTCCGGCATGGCGGCCAGCTCAGCGGTGCTTTTGGGTTTGCTCAGCTTTTCCTCCAGCCTGTCAGGGCCGCCATGCCGGCCGGCGGCAATGCTGTAGATTTCGTCAAAATGGCGCATCATTCGGTTCCTCCGGCGCTAGTGTTTCCTTTTTGTTCCTTTCTGGCAAGGGGGCAAGTTGCGCCCGGTTGGCCGGATTCAATAGATCGCGACTATTGCGAAATGCAGAAATTTAGACGGTTTTGCAAAGAAATGCTCGACAAAACAGGGGATTCGGGTTTGTGATTGACTCGTCAATCAATGTCCGGTGCCCTGGCAAACCTCAGCAACAAGCCAGGACGGTGCAGTTGCGTTGCAAAGCGGGTGGGGGAAATCGCGCCAAAAAAGTGAAATTAGCTTAGCTCTGGTGTCAGTGTTCACTTTCCTTTTCCGGCTAAATTTGTGCATGTTGCGACATGGTATTGTCACCAGACAAGTCAGCCGGCGTAAAAACGCGTCGGGGTGGGCAAAACAAAGAAGACAGGGAGAAAAATCATGAAAAAACTGAGTGTAAGCCTTTTGGCCCTTGCGGTCGCGGGATCGGCACAGGCGGCGGATATGGGCGCCGTGGACGAGCCGATCAAGCTGGCAATCAACGAATGGACCGGTCAGCACGTTACAACGCATGTCGCGGGCGAGATGCTGAAGGCCGCAGGATATAACGTTGAATACGTCACAGCGGGCATGATGAACCAGTTCCAGGCGCTGGCCGATGGCGACATCGACGCAACGCTGGAAATCTGGTCGTCTAACGTGTCGGACGAATATGCCAAGAAAATCGACGAAGGCACCGTAGTCGAAATCGGCGATCTTGGGCTGGATGCCAAAGAAGGTATCGCATACCCGGCCCATGTGGCCGATCTGTGCCCCGGCCTGCCTGCTTGGGAAGCGCTGAAAGACTGCGCGCAGGTCTTTGCTACGGCCGAGACGCTGCCCGGCGGGCGTCTGGTCGACTATCCTGCAGACTGGGGTACACCCGGCGCCGATCGTATGACGGGTCTTGAGTTGCCTTTCAAAGCGGTTCCTGCGGGCTCGGAAGGTGCTCTCATCGCGGAATTGCGCGCTTCGACTGAACGCAAGTCGCCGCTGCTGATCACCTTCTGGCAGCCGCACTGGGCGATGTCGGCCTATGACGTGCAATTCGTTGACCTGCCTGCTGGCGAAGAGGCTTGCTTTAACGATCCTGCCTGGGGTCCGAACCCGAACGCGGTGAATGACTGCGACTTCTCGCCCTCGCGCATCTTCAAAGCCGGTTGGAGCGGCATGGAGGAGAAATGGCCGGCCGCGTACGAGATCCTGACCAACTATCAACTGGCGGTCGAAGACCAGCAGCCGATGATGGGTGCGATCGACGTTGATGGCGGCTCGGTCGAAGAAGTTGTCGCCGCTTGGATGGCCGAGAATGAAGGCAAATGGCGTCCGGTCGTCGACGCGGCAACCAAGTGAGCCGCATAAGTGACTGACGCAAACACGCCAGCCATCGCCTGCCGGAATCTCTGGCAGGTCTTTGGCCCTGGTGCTGACAAAGCCCTGACCGACGCGCTGTCTCGGTCAGGGAACGACTCTGAAAAAGCCGCCGCCGATCTGCGCGAAAACGGGTTAATTCCGGCCGTTCAGGACGCGAATTTCGAAGTCCAGGAGGGCGAGCTTTTCGTTATCATGGGGCTCTCGGGGTCGGGCAAGTCCACGTTGATCCGGTGTATCTCGCAGTTGCTGCCCGGAACGGGCGGAGAAATCCATGTGGACGGCGAAAATGTCATTGGCGCATCAAAGAAGACGCTGACCGAGTTGCGCCGCAAGAAGCTGGGCATGGTGTTCCAGCATTTTGGTCTGTTCCCGCACATGACTGTTGCCGAAAATGTGGCCTACCCGCTGCGTGTTCAGGGCGTTGGCAAAAAGGAACGTCTGGCCCGCGCGCAGGAAGTAATATCGCTGGTCGGATTGGAAGGCCGCGAAGACAGTTTCCCACGCCAGCTTTCGGGCGGTCAGCGCCAGCGTGTTGGCATCGCACGGTCATTGGCCGTGAATCCCGATATCTGGTTTCTGGACGAGCCGTTTTCGGCCCTCGACCCCCTTATCCGCCGCCAGTTGCAGGATGAGTTCCTGCGCATTCAGGCGACGCTGAAGAAATCCATCGTCTTCATCACGCACGACATTCAAGAGGCGCTGAAGCTGGCCGACCGGATAGCGATCATGCGCGACGGCAAGATCGTTCAGATCGGAACGCCCACGGATATCGTGCTGCGCCCGGTCGACGACTACGTGCGCGAATTCTCGAAAGATGTGGCCAAGGGCCAGCACGCCAAGGTCGCCTCGGTCATGCGCGGAGGCGAAAGTGAGTGTGGGCCGGATGATCCGGGACTGACCACGGCGATGACGCTGGACGCCGCCCTTGCACATTGCATGGAACTGTACGAACCGGTGCCTGTGCGTGACGAGGCAGGCAACATCGTCGGTAGTGTCCACCCGTCGGATCTGGCTGCCGCGCTTCAGGTGGATGACACATGACCGCAGCTACGGATATTTCTGCGCATCGGGCGCGGCTGACTGCAGGCGCGCGGGCGGCCCTGATCACCGTGATCGTCGGTGCCGTGTGTCTTGCACTGGAAGGCGTCGCCCCGTGGCTGGTGAAATGGCCCACCGCGTGGGAACTGCCTGCGACCCAATGGGTGGGCGCGTTCCTGGACTGGTTCCTCAACGGGATCAAACCCGCCATGCGGTTGTTTTCCGATCTGATGACCTATCCGATGAATGCGGCCAACTATGTGCTTGCCAATACCCCGTGGCCGATCCTCATCGGTCTTGTCACGGCATTGGGCTGGTATCTCGGCGGCTTGCCGATGGCGGCGTTGGGGTTCTTCGGCCTCAGCTTTGTCCTGGCCTCAGGCTACTGGGCCGAGAGCATGAACACCCTGGCGCTGGTCGCCGTCTCGGTGCCGGTCGCGCTGATCGTTGGCGGAGCGATCGGTATCCTCGCGAATGAGGTGCCAAAGGTGAAATCCTTTGTGCAGGCGGTGCTGGACGTGATGCAGACTGTGCCGACTTTTGCCTATCTGACGCCGCTGCTGCTGCTCTTTGGTTTCGGCCCCGTTGTTGGTCTGATCGCCTCGGCCATCTACGCCGCGCCGCCGATGGCGCGAAACGTGATGCTGGGCCTCGAAAGGGTCGAGCCCGAAATCAAAGAGGCTGCCATCATGTCCGGCGGCACCCGGTTTCAGCAACTGTTTCAGGTGGAAATCCCCGCCGCCGCGACGCAGATCATGGTTGGTGTGAACCAATGTCTGATGGCGGCGCTGTCGATGGTGATCATTGCGGCTGTTATCGGCGGATTCAACGACATCGGCTGGGAGGTTCTGCTGACCATGCGCAAGGCGCAGTTCGGTGAATCCCTGCTGGCCGGTCTGGTGATTGTGGTTTTCGCCGTGGTGATCGACCGGATGAGCGGCATTCTGGCGACCGAGCGCAAGCGTTATGACCAACGCGTCGTTTGGGCTGTCCTGGGCTTTACCGTGCTGTTCACGGCCGCCTTTTGGGCATGGCTTCCGGATCCGTCCGAACTGACGCTTCTGGACCCCATGGCCGAAGCGGTCGACAGTGGTCTGACGGCGTTCACGCAGGCGAACGGACCGTGGCTGGATGCGCTCAAGAACAACTCGCTGTTCTATGTTCTGTTGCCGTTGCGGATCGGTCTTGATCAGGCGGTTCTGCCGTTTACCTGGGGGTTCCAGTGGACACCCGGGATGAGTTACGGCCTGTTCGCCGCCGGTGCCGGTATCACCCTGCTGATGGCGTGGCGCGGGCACCTGACCGGTGGACTGGTCGTGTTGATCCTGATTGGCATGCTGGAAACCGGAATTGCCAACCTGCCTTGGCCGTTTGTCCTGACCGGAACCGCCGCCCTTGGCTGGGTTGCGGGCGGCTGGCGTCTGGCAGCGCTGTCGGTGGGGCTGCTCTGCACCATCCTCGTCTCGGGCCTGTGGGAAAGGGCGCTGCTGTCGCTCTACCTCAGCGGTGCTGCGGTGTTTTCCTGCGCCGTAGTTGGCGGGCTGATCGGTCTGGCCAGCGCGGTATGGGAGCCGGTGTGGAAAATCGTCCGCCCGATCTGTGACATGCTGCAGACGATTCCGCTGTTCGTGTTCCTGATCCCGGTGCTGATGGTGTTTCAGATTGGCGAGTTCTCTGCCTTTCTGGCGATCTGCGCCTATGCCATCGTCCCGATGATCCGTTACACGCGGCACGGACTGGTCAATACACCGGAAGAGATGATGGAGGCCGCCATTTCAAGCGGCGCGACCGAGTGGCAGATCATGCGTGACGTGCGTGCGCCTTACGCGGCGCCGACCATCCTGCTGGGGCTGAACCAAACCATCCTTTATGCCTTTGCCATGCTGGTGATTGCGGCGCTGATCGGGACGACCGGCCTGGGCCAGTCGATCTATCTGGCGCTTGGGCAGGCCGATGTGGGGCTTGGTATCTCGGCTGGTGCCGCGATGGCCATCCTGGCGCTGATTGCCGACCGCATGGTGCAGGGCTTTGCCGAAGAACGGCGCAAGGCACTGGGCTTGTGAACAAGGGCAGGGGCAGCGTATCTGCCCCTGCGCCCGACTTGATTTCGGACAAGGACCACCCCCGCGCCGCAGCCTAAACCGGGCGCAATATGTTCGGAGTTTATCATGACCGGTTGGGCCCTCTTCCTTGCAGCGCTGATCACCTTCCTTCTGACCCACGTTGTCCCGGCTCGTCCCGCCGTGCGTGGCAGGCTGATCGAAACGATGGGGCGCAGGCGGTATTTCGCTGCCTATTCCGCCCTGTCCCTGCTGGTGCTGGGCTGGCTTGTCGTCGCGGCCGCACAGGCGCCTTATGTCGAAGTCATACCGCCTTTTGCGCTTTTTCGCTGGATACCGCTGCTGATCATGCCGATTGCCTGCTGGCTGGCCATAGTGGGGCTGTCGATCCAGAACCCGTTTTCGTTCGGAGGGCTGGGATACCGCGCCTTTGACCCCGAGAACCCGGGCATCCTGCGCACCACGCGCCATCCGGTTTTGGCAGCGCTGATGTTGTGGGCCGGCGCGCACCTACTGGCCAATGGCAGCCTGTCCCATGTCATCCTTTTCGGGCTATTCGCGGGTTTCGCTGTAATGGGTATGGCGCTGATCGACCGCCGCAAGGCGCGGGCGATGGGTATCGAATGGACGCGTCTGTCGCGCAATACCGCGCGCTTCTCGCTACGCGCACCGCGCCCATGGCCGGGCAAATGGTCCGGTCTTGTCGCGCTTGCCGTATTTGCGGTTCTGCTTCACCTGCACACACCTGTGATTGGCCTTTCCCCCCTGCCTTGACGCGAGGTGTGGCCGAGCACAGACATGCGTGCTATCTGGAATGTCATGTATTTGTAAGAAGAGGGTCTCTGAATGTACCTGGCCTATGTCACCACCACCGATCGCGGCGCAACCGACCGCCTGCTGAGCGCTGTGGCCGAGCATCTTCTGAACGCTGACGCGCGGCTGGTTGGTGTGGTTCAGACCAACACCGAATGCGCGGACAGCAGCAAATGCGACATGGACGTCCGGGTGTTGCCCGAGGGTGAGACCATTCGGATTTCCCAGTCTCTGGGCACCCAGTCGCGTGGTTGCCGTCTTGACCCGGCCGCGCTGGAGCAGGCCGTCGGATATGTAACTGCTTCTCTGGACGACAATCCGCAGCTTCTGATTATCAATAAGTTCGGCAAACACGAGGCGGACGGCCGCGGCTTCCGCCCTGTCATCGCTGAAGCCCTGGCGCGGGATATTCCCGTTCTGGTCGGTGTCAACGGCCTGAACAACGAGAAATTTCAGGAGTTCACAGGAGGCGCCGCTGAGGAAATCACACCTGACCTGCAAGAGATCGTCAGCTGGTTCAATCGGGTAACGGCCCAACGCGCGACAGCGGCCTGAGCCAGCCATTCTTGCTGCAAGGGCAGTGAACCTTCGTGAAAACGCCCTCAGTCAGAATTATCGGTTGTTGACAGGGAGATATGGAGGCGAGTACCGGAATCGAACCGGTGTACACGGATTTGCAATCCGCTGCGTCACCACTCCGCCAACTCGCCTTTTTAAGTAAAATCAATTACTTGCCGTGGTGTGAGAGGCGTTTTAACAGCTTTCGTCTGGGGCGTCCAGAGGATTGATTGCAATTTTGGCATCCGGCTTTGGAATTGCCGTCCCGCATAATGTGCAAACCGGGCATCATCGGCAAGATTCAGTGCATGAGCCGTTGCTGGCTGGCAAGGGATGTGGCACAAGCCAAACAATCAAGAGAGCAAGTGAGCGATCCAATGACAGACTTCGCAAAACGTCGCCAAACGATGGTCGATACTCAGGTCCGGCCTTCCGATGTCACCAAGTTCCCCATCATCGATGCGATGCTCAGCGTCAAACGCGAGAATTTTGTGCCGCACGCACAGCGCGAAGCCGCCTATGTCGAAGATCTGATCGATCTGGGCGACGGGCGGTACATGACCGAACCGCGGACGCTGGCCAAGATGCTGGATGTGCTCAACATTTCCAACAACGAGGTGGTGATGGACATCGCTCCGGCGTTTGGGTACTCGACTGCGGTTGCCGCGCGCATGGCGCAACTGGTCGTCGCTGTCGAGGAAGAGGAAAGCCTGGCCGGCGAAGCGCAGACGCTTTTGATGGAAGCTGACGCCGACAATGCCATCGTGCATGTCGGCCCTCTGGAACAGGGGGCTGCTGAACATGGGCCGTATGACGTGATCATGGTGCAGGGGGGTGTCGAACAGGTTCCGCAGGACTTGCTGGCGCAACTCAAGGATCACGGTCGGATTGCCTGCCTGTTCATGGAGGGTGAACTGGGGGCGGTGCGCATCGGTTATAAATCCGGCGGGCGTGTCACCTGGCGCCATGCGTTCAATGCCAGCGCGCCGGTTCTGAAGGCATTTTCGGCCGAAAGTGCATTTTCGCTATAGTCCGAAAGCAGATTATTTCGCTGCCTTGATTAGTTGAAAACAAAGGCGCAAACTGCCCAACGAGCAGTGTTATTTTGATTTGAGAGGACTTGGTTATGCGTGGTACGCCAACTGGTAGACTGGTCAGGGCAGCGGCCTTGACCACCGCCATTGCCTTGAGCGCAATACCCGGCCGCGCGGTCTGGGCCGATAATCTGACCGATGCGTTCATCGGCGCGTACAATACAAGCGGTTTGCTTGAGCAGAACAGGGCGTTGTTGCGTGCGGCGGACGAAGATGTCGCCATTGCGCTGTCAGCGCTGCGGCCGATCATCAACTGGGCCGTCCAGGTAAGCCAGGACTACACCCGTGCACGGACCAATAATGTGGTCACGACCAACGAACCTTCTCGGTTTTTCACGGGTCTGACGCTTAACCAACTCGTGTATGATGGCGGTGCATCGATCTTGGGGAAACAATCGGCTCAAGAAACTGTGCTGGCGACCCGACAGAGCCTGATTGATATCGAGCAGGAAGTTCTGGGCCGGGCGGCAAGTGCCTATCTGGATGTGTTGGAGCAGGAAGAGACTGTGGCCATTACCCAGAACAACGTCGAGGTTTCGGCAGAGGAACTTCGCGCATCAAATGATCGCTTCGAGGTTGGTGAAGTCACCCGGACAGACGTGGCACTGTCCGAGGCTCAATTGGCAGGCTCACAGGCTGATTTGGCCGTGGCACGTGGCGATCTGGATATCGCGCAAGCTGAATATGTAAATGCGGTCGGTAATGCTCCCGGACGAACAGCCGGTCAGCCAAGTTTGCCCAGTCTGCCTCGCTCCGAAGCGGAAGCGATCAGCCTGGCGCAACGTAACCATCCAGCGATTCTGTCGGCGCAGCATCAGGTGCGAGCGCTGGATCTCATCGTGCAGCAACAGCGGGCAAACTTGGGCCCGAACGTTTCCCTGGATGCTGACGCGGGTGTTACAGAACGCTATGACAACAGCGATTACATCAACGATGCCAGTGTCTCGCTAACTTTCAGGCAGCCGATTTATGCCGGTGGCCGACTGGCAGCTAACGTCCGTCGGGCCATGGCGCAACGCGATGCGTCGCGCGCCAACCTGCTGAATGTTCAAAAGAACATTACGCAAGGCGTAACAAACCAGTACGCGGCTTTTCAGGCGGCCAGTGCAAGCTTGAGAGCATCGACCGAACGGGTTCGTGCGTCGCAGGTTGCTTTTGATGGTATCCGTGAAGAAGCGACGTTGGGGGCCCGGACAACTTTGGATGTGCTGAACGCTCAGCAGGATCTGTTGGATGCGCAACTCGTCGAAGTCAGATCGCGCGTAGAGCGAACCCGCGCAGCCTATGATTTGTTGCGGGCCCAGGGCCTTCTGACCGCAGAACGCCTTGGTCTTGCTGTGCAGATTTATGATCCGACGCTGTACTATAACCTCGTCAAAAAGGCCCCGGCACAGGTCAGCAAGCAAAGCCGTGACTTGGATCGCGTCCTCAAAGCGTTGCGTCGTGACTGACGGGCAATACTATCGGTTGTGAGGTTCGAATTGTTTGGCTACACTTATCCGTAAGGATAGAGCGGTAGAGAACAATGACGGATAATGTCGTAAAAGCAGGGATCGAGGACGTCCTGTCCTCGGTCAAACGTCTGGTCAGCGAAGAAAGCCGCAAGGTTCCCGATTTGGCGTCCAAACGCAAGCCAAGCCGGCTGGTTCTGACCGATTCCCTACGGGTCGATGATCCCGTCAGGGTTGAAAGAAAGCAGGAAGCGCCGGAAGGTGTTCCCGGGTGCGAAGCAGAACGCACCGCAAAACCTCTGGTGCTGAGCGCCAGTGACATCATCAAAAACGGTGAGCGTGAGCCTGCCAATACATCAGTGTTGGAAGACGAGCCCAAAGCAGGGGCTGCAGACGATCTCGCGGGCAGTCTGAGCGCAAAGATCGAGGCGCTTGAGGCCGCCATAGCCCGGACCGAGGACCAGTGGGAGCCTGACGGGAACAGCGATGACGCTTATTCGGGGACGCAGGTCAACCCACTGAGCTGGGATGGGGCAGGCGGGTTCGTGGCTGGATCCGAGCAACTTGACGACCAGATTGACGAAACTGAAGACGAAAACTTCTCGGCGACATTTGTACGATCTTCGCAGGCGTCATATTCTGAACGGGCAGAGCCTGAAGCAGATGATCCAGACGATTTGAATGTTCCCACATTGGACGAGGATGCATTGCGGGAACTGGTGGCCGATGTGGTCCGGCAGGAATTGCAGGGTGTTCTTGGTGAACGCATCACGCGAAATCTGCGCAAACTGGTGCGGCGGGAGATCCACCGCGCATTGTCTGCTCAGAACCTCGAATAAACTGTTACTGGCGGTTCGGCGGCGCGGCCAGGGACAGCAACAGGTCCAGATCCATGTGCTGTTCCAGATGATCCGCCAGATCATCCAGCGTCTGTTCCACACCGTCATCGTAGCTGAGGTCTGAATTCACACCGAACTGCGCCAGATAACTGGCGCGGAACGTGTCTGACGAAAAGATGCCGTGCAGATAGCTGCCACGGATACGGCCATTTCGACTGGCAGCGCCTTCCGGGCGGCCGTCAATCTCCAGCCAGGCATGGTCGCAATCGGCTCCGTCGGTGCGTCCCATATGTATCTCATAGCCGGTGACGGTTTCTCCGCCTGTCAGTGCCTTTGCAGTGCGCAGTCTGACGTGCTTGTCCCCGGCCATGACGGTTGCGACGTCCAGCAGGCCCAAACCGTCGACTTTGCCCGGACGACCATCGACGCCGTCCGGGTCAGAAATGGTTTTGCCCAGCATCTGATAGCCGCCGCACAGGCCCAGAACATGGCCGCCGCGACGGACATGCGCCATAAGGTCCACATCCCAACCCTGTGCCCGGAAATAGGCCAGGTCGCCGATGGTGGACTTGCTGCCGGGCAGCAACACAAGATTGGCATCACCGGGCAGGGCCCGCCCGGCGGGGACAATCTCGACCGTCACGCCGGGTTCGGCCGACAAAGGATCGAGATCGTCAAAATTCGCCATGCGCTCCAGTTGCGGGACAACTACCTTGCACGCCCCGCCACCATGAGAGCGGATGTCCATCATGTCTTCGGCGGGAAGTTTCCAGGCATCGTGAAACCACGGAACCACGCCCAGACAGGGCCAGCCGGTCCGCACGGCAATGTCATCGCGCCCTTCATCGAACAGTGAAGCATCGCCCTTGAACCGGTTGACGGCGAAACCCTTGATCATTGCAAGATCGCGATCTTCCAGAACAGCCTGTGTTCCGACGATCTGCGCGATCACGCCACCGCGATGGATGTCGCCGACCAGCACCACCGGCACCCCTGTTGCGCAGGCAAACCCCATGTTGGCAATGTCGCCCTTTCTCAGATTGGTTTCAGCCGGGCTGCCCGCACCTTCGATAAGCACCAGATCGGCGTCGCTGCATAACCGGTCAAAGCTTTGCAGCGCGGCGCCCAGTAGTTTGGATTTATCCTTGCGATAGTCGCCAGCCTTCATCGTTCCCGCGCGTTTGCCCTGCACGATAATTTGCGCCCCGGTATCCGTTTCCGGCTTCAGCAGGATCGGGTTCATATCGGTATGCGTCGGTCGTTTCGCAGCCATGGCCTGCAACGCCTGAGCGCGCCCGATCTCGCCACCGTTCTCGGTCACGGCCGCATTGTTTGACATGTTCTGCGGCTTGAACGGAGCAACCTTCAGCCCGCGCTTTGTAAAGGCCCGCGCCAGACCGGCGACCAGAACCGACTTGCCAACATTGCTGCCGGTTCCCTGAATCATGATGGCGCGAACCATGGGCGTCTCCTATACGTTGAGGCGCAGATGACCTGATTTGAGGCCAAAGGGAAAGCCCGGATGAACACGCCCGCGCATCTTTTGATCGGTGCGGCCGCATTTGCGCGACCAGCCCGGGGCCGAACCTTGTCGGCGGCGTTGCTGGGGTCTCTGCTGCCGGATTTGTCGCTCTATCTTATGGCTGGCGTGTCGCTGTTAGTTCTGGGCATTCCTGAACAGGTGGTTTTCGGCCAGCTCTACTATTCGAAATCATGGCAAACGGTCTTTGCCATCGACAATTCCTTCTTTCTGTGGGGGGCGATGTTGCTGATCGGTATCTGGCGCGGCTGGCCCTTACTGATCGTCGCCACCCTGGCCGCGCTATTGCATGTGACAATGGATTTCCTGCTGCACGCAGGGGATGGTCGCCCGCACCTCTGGCCCCTGACGGACTGGGTGTTTGATAGCCCGGTCAGCTATTGGGACAGCACACATCACGCCCTATGGGTCGCGCCTGTGTCCGTCGCGGTCTGTGCAGGTTCATACCTGCTGTTGTGGCAAAGAGGGTTGTCGGTTTCAGCCAAGCTGTTCTTTGCGGCAATGCTGGCAGCCGAGATCTGGGACGCGCGCCAGTGGCTTTTGTTCTTCTGAAGCGTTCAAAAGAAAAACGCGCCCGTAGTTGGGGGCGCGTTTTTTCACCGGAAGACGCCGTTGATCAGGCGGCTTCAGCTTGCTGTGCGGCGTTGCGACGCTCGCTTTCTTCACGCGACAGCGCGACCGAAGTGCGCACGCCACGGCCAACGAACTCCATCAGTCCGCTGACGACCCGCTCGTTGGGGTCGATACCCGCGCAGGACAGCACCTCGCGACCATCGCGCGAACGGGCCCAGCGGGCGATTTGTTCCGGGCCGTTGCCGTATTTCTTGTCATCGGCAATGGCATCGTCCAAAGCAGCCAAAACAACGGCTGCAAAAAGTTTGCGAGCACGATTGCCTTGCTCGTTGTTAAAGGCAGTGCCGTCAACGAAATCTCTCATCTCGTCAATCCTTGTTGTTCTTGCTCTTGCATTTTCGGCGTGGCGGCTCTTATGACCTATTAGGTGCGATTCGGATACACTTAAAATGCATAGTTGCGTTGCGTCATGTGCATGGCTTGCTGCAAGTGCAGCACTAGGTGTCGTTGTCTTGTCAGGTGTGGTCACGCCAGATATAGGGACGGGAACTGACGCATCAACCGTTTGTGAAGGATTTATGTAATGCCCAAGATAAATGGGAACGAAATTCGCCCCGGCAATGTGCTTGAGCATAACGACGGGCTTTGGGCCGCGGTCAAAGTTGACCACGTAAAGCCCGGTAAAGGTGGTGCTTTTGCCCAAGTCGAACTGCGTAACCTGCGCAACGGCTCGAAGTTGAACGAGCGATTCCGCTCGGCGGACAAGGTCGAACGCGTCCGCCTTGAGCAGAAAGATCAGCAGTTCCTGTACGAATCCGATGGCATGCTGGTGTTCATGGATTCCGAAACCTATGAGCAGATCGAACTGCCTGCCGATCTGCTGGGCGAGCGCCGCCCGTTTCTGCAGGACGGCATGACAATTGTTGTCGAATTTTATGAAAGCGAAGCATTGAACGCCACGCTGCCGCAAAAAGTGACCTGCAAAATTGTCGAGACCGAGCCGGTCGTCAAAGGCCAGACCGCCGCGAATTCGTTCAAGCCGGCCATTCTGGACAACGGTGTCAAGGTCATGGTGCCGCCCTTCATCGGGCAGGACGAAATGATCGTCGTGAACACCGAAACCATGGAATATTCCGAGCGCGCATAACGCGCCCCTTGTTTGAAAAGTGAAAAACCGCGCGGTTCCGTGCCGCGCGGTTTTTCTTACCTACTTCTTTCGATCTGCCGATAGCGCTCGGGGTGGGGGCCGAAAAGCTCGAGCATGAGTTCGTATTTGATGCGGTTTGCGCTGACCTGCCGGTAGAACGCGATCAGGAACGCGGTGGGGCCCTGAATTCGGCCAAGCCCGCTCGTGGCTGCGACGACCGTCCCGACATCCGTTTTGCCGTTCAGCACCAGATAGCCGCCCAGCATCAGCACGCCGACAGTTCCGGCCCCATTGATTACGCTAAGCAGAAACTTGGCGGACAGCTTCCAAAGGAACATTTTTCGCCGGGTCTCATAAATATCATCGAACAAGGCGTCGACCTCTTTCGAGACTGCGTCGATCTCCTCGATGGTCAGCTTGTCGGTTGCGCCCCGCAGGATATGAACACGCTCGGCGACAAAGACGTTCACCTTACGCTGCGAGATCAGCACGATGACGATTTGCGGGACGATCATCGAAAAGGCGATCATGCCCAGACCTGGTTGGGTCGAAGAGATATAGCCGATCACGCTGATCAGGGTTCCGATCTGAACCACGGGGTCTGAAAATGCGCCGCCCGCAAACTTACCCAATTCTTCGGCTTCGGCCGAAATGGCGGTGGTCATGGTTCCCTTGCGAACAGCCTCGCCTGACGCCTTTACATCCGAGGCCCGCACCAGCAATCGCTGGCGGATCATGCGGATCATGTCCTCGCCCAGTGTTCCGGCGCGAAACCCCAAAAGCCATTTCAGCGCGAGGCTGAGCAGAATGACGGACATCATTCCCGTGCCCAGATAAATCAGCTTTTCCGTCGTGACCTCGTCCGAGGTGAGGTGGTTGATGATATCGCGCTGAAATTCCAGCGGAACGGCCGCCAGACCTGCGATTGCAATGGACAAAACGATTAGGAAGATCTGCCGCCCGGCGCTGGCACGCCAGATCGCTCTGTATAGCTGAAACATTGAAGCATCCGGTTTGCTGAACTCAAACCAGTGTGACAGCGCGGGTGGCCATGTTCAAAGGGCAGGGCAGAGTTCCTGGGCGCAGTCGTGCCGCTTTGGCAACATGTTAAGGGGCCAATGTAACCTTCGCGTCTTCGGCTGTCATGTCGTCCCCGACGCGGTCCAGGCGCAGGTAGGCGATCCCTAGGCCATTGGACTGGGTGAAAAGGGTCCCGGCAGGTTTTCCGCCTGAGGTAATCGGGGTTCCGACCGCCGCAATGCCATCAACGCTCACCCCGCGCAGACCCTTGCGCAGTTCGGTCTTGTGCTTCATGCGGGCCGTGACTTCCTGCCCAACATAGCAGCCTTTCTTGAAATCCACGCCGTTCAGCGCTTCGAACCCGGCTTCAAGGATAAAGGTGTCGGGTGTCAGTTCGACCCCGGTTTCCGGAATGCAGCGCCGTACCCTTATCGCGTCCCAGTCGGTGCCATCATCGCCGTCCGCCGCCGATGTATAGGCACGCCAGCCCAGTTCGGGATGGCGCGGGTCGGGCAGGGCGCCTTCGGGTGCAGGCCCGGTTCCGCGTTGTACGTTCAAATCACTGTTTTCGATGGTCACATCGGCGCGCAGTTTGTACATGCCCAGCCGTTTGGCCACCCCGTCCGCCAATTCTTCGGCAACGTCCAGCAAAATGGCATCCCCGTCCCGTTTCAGAAAGAAATCGGCCAGATATTTGCCCTGCGGCGTCAGCAATGCAGCGTAGACGAGGCCATGGGCCAGCTTGTTGACGTCATTCGTGACCAGCCCCTGCAAAAAGCTGTCAGTGTCCTTACCGGAAAGGCGCAAAATGCGGCGATTGGGCATGGGGTGGTCCTCGTCATTTCCTTGGGCTCCGTGATATAGGAGTTTCCGTGACCATGACCAGAGGTTAACGGACGTGCCCGCGCCAATCAGCATCGTGATCCCGACCCTGAACGCTGCTGGCTCGCTGCCCGGAACCTTGCAGTCGCTGATGGAGGGGGTGCAGGCGGGTCTTATCCGCGAGTTAGTGATTACCGATGGAGGGTCAACGGATGAGACGTTGGCCATGGCGGACGAGGCCGGAGCCAGGATCGTTGAAGGCGCGCCTTCGCGCGGTGGACAATTGCGGCGCGGATGCCAAACGGCTTCGGCTGAGTGGTTGATGATTTTGCACGCGGATACGGTCCTGCAAAATGGGTGGAGCGACGCGGTGGCCTCACATCTGGAAACCGGTGCACCGGCTGCGTTTCTGTTGCAGTTTCAGGCCTGGGGATTTGCGCCCCGATGGGTCGCCGGCTGGGCCAATCTGCGCAGCCGCCTGTTTGGCTTACCCTATGGCGATCAGGGGTTGCTGGTGCCGCGCAAAACCTATCTTGCTGCTGGCGGCTATAAGGAGCAGCCTTTGATGGAGGATGTCGCGTTGGTCCGGGCGCTGCCGCGCGTGCGCATCCTGCCCGTGCGTGCCGTTACGAGCGCGGAGCGCTATGAGCGTTTGGGCTGGCTGCGTCGGGGAGGGCGGAACCTGTGGCTGGTGTTTCGCTATTTTCTGGGGGCCGATCCGGAACAACTGGCACAGCAGTATCGGCGTTGAATGCGGTGCGCAGTTCGACCAGCGATTTGCCCAGCCGGAACGGAGCGGCGAAACTGACCAGGCACAAAGCGACGATCTGCAGACCCAGAATATGCGCGTTGGCCTGCAGGTATTCCCATTCATCCTTCAGCTTGCCGACCTGTTCGATCAGGTCATCATAGCTTTGCGCCAGAATAAGATAGTCCCCGGCGATTGCAGGCACTTTGCGACGCATGTTGTCGATTGCGGTCTGGGTTTTTTCATCCAACGAGGTGAAGACAAGAAACTGGTCGATGTTGAAAGCGTCGGCCGTGGCGGCCATGTGGCGCATTTCGTCCATGTCGTCCTTGGCCCCGGTTCCGAACAGAAAATGCAGACCTTGTAGCGGCGCAACCTCGTTCGTAACGGCTATGAACAGCGGCAGGTCGGCATTGCTGGCGGTTGAAGCCGACAGGAACTCGACCTTGTCGCACAAAACTGCTGTATCCGGGTCATAGGCCGGGTCGCAGAACCGCAACCGGAACCGCGCCGCATCGCGATCAAATGCCAGCGTTGCTGCATAGGCCACGTCGATCTGCCGGTCCAGCCGCGAACTGTCCGAGGTATAAAGGCCCGCCAGCACCGCCACCAGCGCGCCGATGCCGCCCAGCACGACCCAGACCAAGTCGGCAAGTTTCCAGGCCCGGTGCCCGGCCGGCTTGCGAAACAAAAATGCCGTTCCGACCGAACCCACCAGAAAGAAGAGGATCAGCAGTGGCAGCTGGTTTTCTGTAATGAACGTCATGGGTTCAAAGTGTACGGACTGCCGTCCGGCTGGCAACAGTGTTCACGGGCAGTTGTACCGATTGGGATGGGTCGCCATTCGGCAGATGTTAAGACCCTGAACTCTGCCCGAATTTCCGAAAGAGTTTCGTGCGGTCGAAGGCCTGTTCCAGCTCGTCGGTCCGCGCTTTCACCGAATCCCACAGACGTTCCTGTACTTCGGCAATGGCGCACTCCATCAAAACCAGAATGGCGGCCATCGAGTCCCACGCTGACGGTACCGAGATGCGTGCGCTGAACGTGTGCTTGGCCAGCCTGTGAATGGGTGAGCGCCATTGGTCAGTGAACAGCACAATTTCCGCCTCACGCTCATGGCAGAGCTGCCCGATCAGCAAGGTCGAGTTTTCATACCGCCGGACATCCAGCGCGATCAGGACATCCCCTTTACGCACGTCCAGCAAGTCATGTGTCCACGAGGCGGCAACAGGCAGCATTCTGACATCCGGCCGGATCATTTGCAGGTGCAGGTAGAGATACTGCGCCAGAGTGCCGGTTATTCTTCCTCCGGTTAGGAAAATGCGCCGGTCCGGGTCGCACAGCAACCGGCAGAAACTGTCAAATTCCGCCGGATCCACTTCATCGATCGTGCGTTTCTGGTTTTCCAGCGTTCGCCCGGAGTAGCGATTCAGGATGTGTTCCTCGGGCAGATCGTTCTGCCAGAGATCGCGCTTGGCTTCGGGCCCCGAGATCATCTCTTTAACCTCGTGGCGCAGCGCTGCCTGAAACTGCGGGTAACCGTCAAACCCGGTTTTCTGCAACATGCGCGCGACTGTCGTGGTGGAAACCCCCGCCGTGCTGGCCAGTTCTGTTATGCTGCCCAAACCGGCCATCGGATAGTCATCCAGCAACACGCTGACCAGTTGCCTTTCGGATGGGGTCAGCTTGTCCCGGTGTGTCAGCAGCCTGTCCGTTACCCGCACGGTTGGACCCTCCTGTTTGATGACGTCGACTGTGATGTGAATATTTTTTCACTGCAATCAAGGTTGGGGAAATTTGTACAGGAAAAATATTGACAGGTGAATGTCCGATGTGGAATTTTTTCCACACGCCCAATCTGGGGCGCTTTCTGGAATCACGGGATTGCACATTGGACTACGGACCGGTCGTTCATATCGAAGCGAAAAACGATGCTCCCGCCGTGGTTGTGGTGTGCGAGCATGCGTCGAACCGTGTTCCCGAAGCGCTTGGCGATCTGGGGTTGCCCGCTGCGGCGCTGGAAAGCCACATCGCGTGGGATCCTGGTGCGTTGGCGGTAGCCCGGCTGATCGCGGCGGACATGTCTGCGGTATTGGTTCATGGCGGAGTGTCTCGGCTTGTCTATGATTGCAACCGCCCGCCCGAAGCGATCGGGGCAATGGTGGTGAAAAGCGAAGATATCCGAATCCCCGCCAACGCCGATCTAACCCCGCAGCAGCGGCAGGACAGAATAGACCATGTTTACAGGCCCTTTTGCACCGGCTTATCCAATCAGATTCAATCGCATCGAAAGACATTGCGGCTGATGGTGACAGTCCACAGTTTCACGCCGGTCTATCACGGCAAGCCCCGATCGGTAGAGCTGGGGTTACTGCATGGCGAAGATGATCGGTTTGCGCAGGCCATGATGGCGTCTGCACCTGTTGATCTGAAGTTTGAAACCCGCCTGAACGAGCCGTACTCGGCCGCGGACGGCGTAGCGCATACGCTGGATGCGCAGGCGAAGCCCAATGGGCTTTTGAATGTGATGATCGAGATCCGGAATGATCTGATCCGAACGGAGGATCAGCAAAAGGCGATGGCGGCGTGTCTTGTGCCATGGATCAGCCGCACGTTGAACGATTTCGGGGAAAGGACAGAAATGTGATCCGGGCGATGGAGATATATGTGCGGGTCATCGACGCGGTCAATCACAGGGTTGGCCGCGTGATGATGTGGGGGCTGTTCGCCATGATGGCGATCCTGCTGTGGTCTTCAATCTCGAAAACCTTTTTTGTTCCGTCGCTCTGGACCCTGGAAATGGCACAGTTCGCGATGGTTGCCTACTACATGCTTGGCGGGCCGTACTCGATCCAGATGGGGTCGAATGTGCGAATGGATCTGCTGTACGGAGAATGGTCCCATAGGCGCAAGGCGTGGACTGACGCGTTTACCGTCATGTTCCTTATTGTCTATCTGATCATCCTGTTGTGGGGCGGCTGGGACAGCCTGATGTACTCGTTCCAATACGGAGGAGAGCGCAGCGCAACCATCTGGCGGCCGTATCTGTGGCCGGTCAAACTGATCATGGTTGTCGGCATCTTCCTGATGCTTTTGCAGGCCATTTCTGAGTTCTTCAAAGACATCCTGCGCCTTTGCGGCCACGACATCCCCCGAGAGGTAATCTGATGTCCTACGAGATGATTGCCTTGCTGATGTTCGCATCAATGATGTTGATGCTGCTGACAGGTCAGCGGGTGTTTGGTGCGATCGGCTTTGTCGCGGTGGTGTCGGCCTTGTTCCTGTGGGGGGATCGCGGCGGCTATGATCTTGGATTCGCGGCTGCGATCAAGGTTATGAAGTGGTATCCGCTGCTGACGCTGCCGATGTTCATTTTTATGGGATACATCCTGTCCGAAAGCCGGATCGCGGATGATCTGTACAAGATGTTCCATGTCTGGATGGGCGGACTGTCGGGCGGGCTGGCGGTCGGAACCATCGGGCTGATGGTGCTGATTTCGGCGATGAACGGGCTGTCCGTAGCGGGCATGGCCATCGGGGCCACGATTGCTCTGCCGGAACTGCTGCGGCGGAACTACGACAAACGCATGGTCACCGGGGTGATCCAGGCAGGGTCATCATTAGGAATTCTGGTGCCGCCATCTGTGGTTCTGGTTCTCTATGCCATGATCGCCCGTCAGCCGGTTGGTCAGCTTTGGCTGGCCGGGGTTCTTCCTGGCCTGATGATGGCCGCCATGTTCATCATCTATATCATCATCCGGTGCCGGATCACCCCGTCGCTGGGCCCGGTTCTGCCAGCCGAAGAACGCGATATCCCACTGAGAGAGAAGCTGCGCCTTCTGCAGGCCGGATTACTGCCGGTCGGGATTTTCATGGTGATGATGGTCCCCTTCGTGAACGGCTGGACTTCGCTGGTTGAATCTTCGGCCATTGGTGCGATCACGGCGCTGCTGGCAGCAGCGCTGAAAGGGCGCCTGACCCGTGAAGTGTTTGAAAACTCGATGCGGCATACGTTGGGAATATCCTGCATGTTCATGTGGATCATTCTGGCGGCATTGGCATTTGGTGCCGTGTTCGACGGGCTGGGCGCGGTCAAGGCCATCGAAAGCCTGTTCACCGAAAAGCTGGGACTGTCCCCTTGGATGATCCTTGTCCTGATGCAGCTCAGCTTTATCCTGATGGGCACGTTCCTGGACGACACCGCGATGCTGGTGATCGTGGCCCCGCTATATGTGCCGCTGGTCGGAGAGCTGGGCTTTGATCTGATCTGGTACGGCGTTCTGTATACTATCACAACGCAGATCGCGTATATGACGCCGCCGTTTGGCTACAACCTGTTCCTGATGCGGGCGATGGCACCGCCGGAAATTACGCTGCGCGACATCTACGGCTCGATCATTCCTTTTGTTCTGGTGATGGCCTGCGCCTTGGCCACGATCATCATCTTCCCCGAAATCGCGCTTTGGCTGCCGAATTATGTCTATGGAAAATAAGTCAGAAGACCCCGCAAAGGGGCGAAACTCAGTTCGACTAAACAGAGGAGAAGGATAATGACAACAAGACGCGGATTTCTAAGGTCGGCGGGGCTGGCCGGGGCGGCCACTCTGGCAAGCCCTGCAATCGTCAAAGCACAGTCGGCCATCAAGTGGCGGTTCCAGACCTACGCTGGCAGCGCATTGGGCGAGCACGTGACCAAGCCCGCCATCGACTATATCAACGCCAACGCAAATGGCGAACTTGAGATCGAGCTGTATTTTGCCGATCAGATCGTTCCCACCGGCGAACTGTTCCAGGCGCTGCAGCGCGGTACCATCGACGGGGTGCATTCAGACGACGACTCGATGGCGTCGCCGACCCCGCTGCGCCAGTTCGGCGGCTACTTCCCCTTTGCGACCAAACATATCCTTGATGTGCCCGTGCTGTTCAATCAGTACGGTCTGGCCGATATCTGGCGGTCGGAATACGAAAAGGTCGGTGTGGCGTGGTTGTCTGCTGCGGGTCAGGACCCGTGCAACTTCAACACCAAGAAGGAAATCAAAACGCTCGGCGATCTGGACGGGCTGAAGCTGTACACCTTCCCGACGGCGGGTCGCTTCCTGGCCAAGTTTGGCGTCGTGCCGGTGAACATTCCTTACGAGGATGCCGAAGTTGCGGTTCAGACCGGAGAGTTGGACGGTATGGCATGGTCGGGCATCACGGAAGACTACACCGTTGGCTGGGCCGATGTGACCGACTATTTCCTGACCAACAACATCTCGGGTGCCTGGATCGGTTCGTGGTTCGCAAATCAGGAACGCTGGGCGGAACTGCCCGATCACCTGAAATCGGTTGTCATGGCCGGGATCGAGGCGGGCCACACCTATCGCAACCAGTGGTACTGGGGTGGCGAAGCGGCGTTGCGTGCCAACGGCGACAAGCTGGAACTGCGGCAAGTTCCGGCCTCGGAATGGAAAGAGGTTGAAAACGCAGCCATTGAATTCTGGGATGAGGTCGCGCAGGAAGGCGAGATTCACCAGAAGATTGTTGGCATCTTCCGCGAGTACAACTCGGTCATCAACCAGGCCGGTGCTCCCTATACCTTCGATTGATACCAAACTCGGGGGCACCGCGTTTGGTGCCCCCGTCAGCAGCTAGAGGTTTGTTTCATGACCGCAACTTTGACATTCGAAACCCTGAAATCCCAGGTCGCATCCGGTGACATTGATACAGTCTTGGTTTGTTTTGTTGACATGCAGGGCCGTTTGATGGGGAAGCGGTTTCATGGGGGTCATTTTGTTGCGGGTGCGTGGGAGGAGACGCATTGCTGTAACTATCTGCTGGCAACGGACCTCGAGATGGGGACGCCGGACGGGTATGCCTCGACCAGCTGGGAGCGGGGATACGGCGACTACGTCATGAAGCCGGATCTGGACACGCTGCGGCCGGTGCCGTGGCTTGAGGGGACCGTGATGGTGATGTGTGATGTGCTGGATCATCACACGCATCAAGAGGTGCCGCATGCGCCGCGTTCGATCCTGAAGAAGCAGGTGAACCGCCTGAAGGCGATGGGTTATGAGGCGATGTGCGCCACCGAGCTGGAGTTCTTCCTGTTCGAAAAGAGCTTTGATGCGATCCGCAAGGAGGGGTTCCGCGATCTGCAACCGATCTCGGGCTATAACGAGGATTATCACATCCTGCAGACCACCAAGGAAGAGCATGTGATGCGGCCGATCCGCAACCATCTGTGGAATGCGGGCATTCCGGTCGAAAACTCGAAGGGTGAGGCCGAGACCGGGCAGGAAGAGCTGAACATCAAATACGCGCCGGCGATGGATACGGCTGAATATCACTCGATTGCCAAGAACGCGGTGAAAGAGATCGCCTGGCAGCACGGCCATGCGGCGACGTTCCTGCCGAAATGGCATCACGACAAGGTGGGCAGTTCGTCCCACGTGCACCAGTCGCTTTGGGCCGATGGCAAGCCTGCGTTTTATGACGCGGAGGACGAACTGGGCATGTCGGTGCTGATGAAAAGCTATATGGCGGGCCTGCTGAAATACGCTGCCGATTACACATACTTCATGGCGCCTTACATCAACAGCTATAAGCGGTTCATGAAGGGCACCTTTGCGCCGACGCGGATCATCTGGTCGGTGGACAACCGCACCGCCGGGTTCCGTCTGTGCGGGGATGGCACCAAGTCAGTTCGGGTCGAGTGCCGGATCCCTGGGTCGGACATGAACCCCTATCTGGCGATGGCCGGAATGTTGGCGGCCGGGATTGCGGGTATCGAAGAGGGGCTGGAGCTACAACCGCCTGCAAGGGGCGATGTCTATCAGGGCGACACGGGCATGATCCCCGGCACGTTGAAGGATGCGCGCAACGCGCTGCATGGCTCGGCGATGTTGCGCGGGGCTATGGGGGATGATGTGGTGGATCACTATACCCGCGCGGCCGAGGTCGAGATTGAGGAATTCGAGCGCGTGGTGACGGATTGGGAAGTGGCCCGGGGCTTCGAGCGGGCGTAGGCTAGGGGAGAGCGGGCGCTGCACGCCCGGGTGCCTTCGGCGAGAGTATTTGGAAAAAGATGAAGCAGGGCGCGCCCTGCGAACAGTCAAGAGGTTGGGATGGCCCAGACACTGAAGTGTATCTCTCCGGTCGATGGATCGGTTTTTGCCGAGCGGGAAGTGCTGTCGCGCGAAGCTGCGTTTGAGCTGGCCGCAAAGGCCCGCGCGGCGCAGGCGGGCTGGGCGGCGCGGCCGTTGCAGGAGCGGATTGATCTTGTAATGGCGGGCGTAGCCGCCGTTGGCGCGATGAATGACGAGATCGTGCCGGAATTGGCCCATATGATGGGTCGCCCGGTGCGCTATGGCGGTGAGTTCGGCGGCTTCAATGAGCGCGCCAGTTACATGGCCGAGATTGCCGCAACCTCTCTGGCCGATATCGCGGTGGGCGAGGATGAGACGTTCAGGCGCTATATCAAGCGCATCCCGCACGGGGTCGTGTTTGTGGTGGCGCCGTGGAACTACCCCTACATGACCGCAATCAACACGGTGGCACCGGCGCTGATCGCGGGCAACACTGTGATCCTGAAACATGCCACGCAGACCCTGCTGGTGGGGGAGCGTATGGCGCAGGCCTTCCATTCGGCAAGTGTGCCCGAGGATGTGTTCCAGAATGTTTTTCTGAGCCATGACGTGACCAATGATCTGATCGCTGGCAATGCGTTCGACTTCGTGAACTTCACCGGCTCGGTCGGGGGCGGTCGGGCGATGGAACGCGCGGCGGCAGGGACATTCACCGGTGTCGGCACGGAACTGGGCGGCAAGGATCCGGGCTATGTCATGGAGGATGCCGATCTGGACGCCGCCGTGGATACGCTGATCGACGGGGCGATGTTCAATTCGGGCCAGTGCTGCTGCGGGATTGAGCGGATTTACGTCCATGATAGCCTGTATGATGACTTCGTTGCCAAGGCGGTTGAGGTTGTGAAAGGTTATAAGCTGGGCAACCCGCTGGATACCGGGACGACCCTCGGCCCGATGGCGAATGTGCGCTTTGCCGACGAGGTGCGGGCGCAGATTGCCGAGGCGGTTGCGGCTGGCGCGGTGGCGCATATCGACACTTTCCCCGAGGATGATGGCGGCGCCTATCTGACACCCCAGATTCTTACAGGCGTCACCCATGACATGCGGGTGATGCGGGACGAAAGCTTTGGCCCCGTCGTTGGCATCATGAAAGTGTCCTCGGACGAAGAAGCCATCGCGCTGATGAATGACAGCGAATTTGGCCTGACCGCGTCGCTCTGGACGCGCGATGTGGACCGCGCCGCGCGGGTCGGGGACCGGATCGAGACCGGCACCGTGTTCATGAACCGGGCCGACTATCTGGACCCGGGCCTGTGCTGGACCGGCTGCAAGAATACCGGTCGTGGCGGCGGGCTGTCCGTGATCGGCTATCACAACCTGACCCGTCCAAAGTCGTATCACCTGAAAAAGGTGACTGGCTGAGGATACCCGCCCGTCCCGTTCTCCCCCTCTGCGGGACGGGCCCGAACATTGAGAGAAAACAGGACATGAGCCTTCAAGGAAACTGGTCTTATCCGACTGCGATCAAATTCGGCGCAGGCCGAATCCGGGAACTGCCCGAGGCCTGCGCGGCCGCCGGGATGAAACGCCCGCTGCTGGTCACCGACAAGGGGCTGGCCGACCTGCCGATCACCACGGCAACGCTGGATATCATGGAGGCCGCCGGTCTGGGGCGCGGCCTGTTCAGCGACGTGGACCCGAACCCGAATGAGAAGAACCTTGAGGCCGGTGTCGCGGCTTACAACGCGGGTGGCCATGACGGGGTGATAGCGTTTGGCGGCGGCTCGGGTCTGGATCTGGGCAAGATGGTGGCCTTCATGGCAGGTCAGACGCGGCCAGTCTGGGATTTTGAAGACATTGGCGACTGGTGGACCCGCGCCGATGCCGATGCCATCGCCCCGATCATCGCGGTGCCAACAACGGCAGGCACCGGGTCGGAGGTAGGTCGCGCCAGCGTCATCACCAATTCCGAGACGCACGCCAAGAAGATCATCTTCCACCCGAAAGTGCTGCCCACGGTGGTGATCTGCGATCCGGAACTGACCGTGGGCATGCCCAGGTTCATCACCGCAGGTACCGGGCTGGATGCCTTTGCCCATTGTGTCGAGGCCTATTCCAGCCCGCACTACCATCCGATGAGCCAGGGCATCGCTTTGGAAGGGATGCGCCTGGTCAAGGATTACCTGCCGCGCGCCTATGCCGACGGCACCGATATCGAGGCCCGCGCCCAGATGATGAGCGCCGCCGCCATGGGCGCCACCGCCTTCCAGAAGGGCCTGGGCGCGATCCACGCCATGAGCCACCCGGTCGGCGCGCACTTCAACACCCATCACGGCACCACCAACGCGGTCTGTATGCCCGCCGTGCTGGACTTCAACGCCCCCGCCATCGCCGACCGGTTCGCGCAGGCCGCGGCCTATCTGGGCATCGATGGCGGATTTGACGGCTTCCGCGCCTTTGCGCAGGACTTCAACGACAGCCTCTGCATCCCGCGCAAGCTCTCCGAACTGGGCGTCACCGAATCCGCAATCCCGGACCTCGTCCAGGGCGCACTCATCGACCCCTCCTGTGGCGGAAACCCGGTCGAACTTACCCAAGAGAACCTCACAAACCTCTTTAACACCGCGTTGTGATCCACCTCTCTTTGTGACAATAGGACACCGGCCCGTTTTGCGGGCCGGTTTTGTTTCACGAAAGGTTCGGACGTGACCCCGTTTGTCATCGCCATCACTTTGGCGGCTGCAATGCTGCATGCAGTTTGGAACGCAATAGTCAAATCTGCGGCCGACCGAACCACGACGATGGGCTTGGTGGCTCTTGGGCAGGCTATTCCCGGTGCGATCATGGTTGTCATGCTGCCCATGCCCAGCGCCGAGAGCTTCCCCTACATCCTGATCTCGACCTTCGTGCATTTTGGGTACTATTTCATGCTGGGCAAGGCGTATCAGCACGGTGACCTGAGCGTCGTCTATCCCATCGCCCGCGGGATCGTACCGGCGCTGGTGTCCCTCTGGGCGATGCTGTTGGTGGGCGAAATGCTGCCCCTGCAGGCTTGGGCCGGGATTGCTCTGATCGCGGTTGGTATCCAGCTCAGCAACTGGAGGGCATTGCGTTCGGGGCTCGGGCGCTCGACGCTGTTGTTCGCGATAGGCACAGGGGTGTGTATCTCGATCTATTCGGTGTTCGACGGGATCGGGGTGCGCTTGTCGGGAAACACGCTCAGCTACTGGGCCTGGGGGGCTTTTCTGCACCTGTTTATTGCCGGATTCGTCGGCATCCGCAGGCGAAAGAAACTGGCGGATTATCCTATTAACGTGTGGGTTGTTGGCCTGTTGGGCGGCCTGGTGTCGATGGCGGCCTATGGGTTGGTGCTTTACGCCAAGAACTTTGCCCCACTGGGCGCGGTTTCGGCGCTGCGCGAAACCTCGGTCATCTTCGCGGCGCTGATCGGGTTCATTTTCCTGAAAGAAGGCAACTGGATGCGGCGGCTGGGGGCCGCGGTTCTGATGGCCGTTGGCGTGGCGCTGATCGGGCTGGCCGTTTAATCCCCCCAAGACCATCTTGCTGAGTGCGCCCCCGATCTCTCATATTGAGTCGGAGTGATGAGGGAGCGTTTTCATGACCAAAGAGATTGTTCTGATCCACGGGGCCTTTGCCGGGCCTTGGTGCATGCAGGATTACGCGGGTTTCTTCCGCGACAGGGGTTGGACCGTGCACACCCCCGCATTGCGACATCATGGCGGAGATCCGAAGGCCGAGCCTGATCCGGGCCTGACCGATACCAGTGTGACGGATTATGCGGACGACATCGCGGAACTTGTGAAGGGACTGGACAGCAAGCCGGTTCTCCTTGGCCATGCGATTGCGGGCGTGGTGGCCCAGCAGGTGGCGGCGCGCGGGTTGGCCAGCGCCATCGTGCTGATCAACCCGAATGCAGCGTGGGGCACCTTGCCCGAAACCGACGACGAACGGGCCATCCCCCGCGCGCTGATGGAGGGCGGGGCGTTCTGGAAGCAACCCATGCGAGTCGAGTTCGACCTGATGGCGCCCTTTGCGCTGAACAAGATGCCCGAGGCGCAACAACACGCGGTGTTTGACCAGTTGGGCGCCGAAAGCGGCCGGGTGATGTTCGAGATGTTCTTCTGGATGTTCGACGACCACCACGCAATGAAGGTCGACATCGACAAGGTCGACTGCCCCGTGCTGATCGTTTCAGGCACCGAGGATCGGGCGGTGAACCCTGACACCTGCCGCGCTTTGGCGGAATTGTACGGAGACCGCGCGACCTTTATGCCCGTAAAGGATCACGCGCATTTTCTGTTCATGGAACCCGGCTGGGAAAAACCCGCCGGGCAGATTGCCGATTGGTTGGATGGAAAGGTGGGCTAGCAGGCCCGCCATTGCATCACCGGCTGGTCTGAAAGCTGCTTTGTGGCCGCCAGCTCATCGTGCCATCATCCCGTTTGACACAGCGGAGCAGATGTTCCTCTCGCGATGTTGAGGTAGTGGTGACGGTGTTGTCGCCCGAGATCACCACGAAGGAATCCAGTGAATAGGCCATGCCCTGATAGTAGCAGAACCGTAACTCTGCCCCGACCGGAATTGGTGACGCGGTGAGCAGAGCCTGCTGCGCGTTTGCCTGGCTGGCCAGCACGGCAAAGGCCAGCCCGAGGGTTAATGATTTCATGTCGTCCTCCCGTTCGAAATCTCGTGTTCGTTGAAATTGGGTCTTGGACGCTCGGAACCTCAAATGTCGTTCTTCTATGACGGATTGTGCGCAAGTGTGAACGGGGTCAACGGGTTAGGCAAGGGGGTTGCGGTGTGCCGGGCTGAAGTCCGGCCTACCGGCGCGTTGAGGTGTTGCACATTCACGCTCGCGTCTTGCACGAGAACTGTGGTGAATTAGGATGGGTTTTTCATCCATCTAGATGTGGAAAAATTGATGGGTTAGAAACCCATCCTACGCTTGCTAATCATCTCCGATCGCTGGAAACCCATTCTTCTCAAGCAAGTCGCGTATGTCTAGGTCAGGATGCTCTTCCTGTACCAGACCAGCAACTCTTGAACCAACATTTGGAAGAGTTGAAGTATCGATTTTTTCGAAAAATTTCTTCGGGTCTGAAAAAATCATTGGAATTCGAACAATCTGAATCGGATTGAATTTGTTATTGCTATTAACAAAGCTAAGATAGTTTCTTTGTGGAATGGAATTCATGAGCTTATCGAGGTCAGCGAGAGTTTCGATTCCAAATTTCTCTAACTCAACAATGGCGGTTTCACTCCAGTTCTTATATTTGGGGTTATCATCAATGTTTGGAATACTGTTTTTTTCCACGTAGCTCTTAACAAACGCTTCAATTCCAACGCTTGTTAAAGGGTCTGAACCGTGGCCAGTAGCGCCGCTGGCTACTAGCTCAAAATATTCGTTTGCTTCTTTCGTTACAGTTGCGAGGGTCGCGTCTACGGTTTCTAATACGGCAGAAGCGCCAAACAACTTACGCTCTAAAGCAGCAGGAAGAGCGGCTTTGGATTTGTAATTGAAAGCGTGCTCAATCTCAGCCCAGGTGTCTTGTAGGGCTGTACGAATTTGAACTTCAAACTCTAATGCGTGCAAGTCGGAGTACTCAGGTAAACTACTTCTCGCATCCCCAAGCTTACAAATTAGGTGTAAGGATCTGTAGCCAAATTCGCGAGTGCTTTCTGGTCTTCTCTTGTCTATCGAATCTTTTTCGTTAACGCTAAAGAGATCGCGAACTATAGACTCTATCTTTTCGATATCGCTTTCAAGATAGGAAATAACTCGAATTCCAAGGATGTCTGTGCATTCATCTAGGGGTTGTTCATATTCCTTTTTCTGGCATTTTTCGAGAAAGCTATCAATGCATTTTACGCGGCTTTTAACTCCTGAGTACTTCAGTTTATTCTCGTCTAACTTGTGGAGTATTAGGTCTTCGACAATGTCGTTAAGGCGATGATAACGATCTATGACACGCTCATAGGCGACTTCGAGGTCGTTTCTATTATTTGACTTCAAACATCCAACTCCTCCACAAACCGTGCGTTCTCTTGAATGTATTGGAACCGCAGTTCGGGTTTTTTGCCCATCAGGCGCTCGACCAGGTCGCCGGTCTCGCCGGGTTCGTCCTCATCAATCGTGACGCGGATCAGTTTGCGGGATGCCGGGTCCATCGTGGTCTCTTTCAGATCCTTGGCGTCCATCTCACCCAGACCCTTGAAGCGGGACACGTCGATCTTGCCTTTGCCGCCCAGACCTTTCTCAAGCCACTCGTCGCGCTCAGCCTCGTCCAGGCAATAGACGCGCTTGGCGCCCTGGGTCAGGCGATAAAGGGGCGGGCAGGCCAGATACAGGTGGCCCGCGTCGATCATCGGGCGCATCTGGGTGAAGAAGAACGTCATCAGCAGCGATGCGATATGCGCCCCGTCCACATCCGCGTCGGTCATGATGATGACCTTGTCATAGCGCAGGTCGTCGACGTTGAACCTGGTGCCAAGGCCGACACCCAGCGCCTGCGTCAGGTCGTTGATTTCGGCATTGGTACCCAGTTTCGAACTGGCGGCGCCCAGCACGTTCAGGATCTTGCCGCGCAGGGGCAGCAGGGCCTGTGTTTTGCGGTCGCGGCCCATTTTGGCGGACCCGCCCGCCGAGTCCCCCTCGACGATGAATAATTCCGTACCGTCGCGTGTTGAACTGGAACAGTCCACCAACTTGCCGGGAAGACGAAGTTTCTTAGTGGCGGACTTGCGTTGTGTTTCCTTCTCGGCCCGTCGGCGCAGGCGTTCTTCGGCCCTCAGGATGAGGAAGTCGAGGATCGCCCCGGCGGATTTCGTGTCTGCGGCCAGCCAGTTATCGAAATGGTCGCGGACCGAGTTTTCGACCAGCCGTTGTGCCTCGACCGTGGCCAGACGGTCCTTGGTCTGGCCGACGAATTCCGGCTCACTGATGAAACACGACACCAGGGCGCAGCCGCCTGTGATCAGGTCGTCGCGGGTGATCTGACCGGCCTTTTTGTTGTTGATCAGTTCCCCGTAGGCCTTGATCCCTTTGAGAACTGCGGCCCAGAACCCGGCCACATGAGTGCCGCCTTCGGGCGTGGGAACGGTGTTACAGTAGGATTGGATGAAACCGTCGCGCGAGGGCGTCCAGTTGATCGCCCATTCGACCTTGCCGGGGGCGCCGAATTTCTCGTTAAAGTCAACGGTGCCGGCAAAGGGCTGCTCGGCATAGGTGGACGAGCCGTTCATGGTCTCTTTCAGATAGTCCGACAGACCGCCGGGAAAGTGAAAACTCGCCTCGGTCGGGGTTTCACCATCATCGATGGCGGATTTCCAGCGGATTTCGACGCCCGAGAAAAGGTAGGCTTTGGATCGGATCGACTTGAACAGGCGGGCGGGCTTGAACCGGTGATGGCCGAATATTTCCGCATCCGCGTGGAAGGTGACGGTGGTGCCGCGCCGGTTGGGGGCCGCACCGATTTTCTCGACTGGGCCCAGCGGGATACCGCGCGAGAACCGCTGTTCGAACAGTTGTTTGTCGCGCGCCACCTGCACGACCATCGAATCCGACAAAGCGTTGACAACGGACGCACCCACGCCGTGCAAACCGCCCGAGGTCTGGTAGGCCTTGCCCGAGAATTTACCGCCCGCGTGCAGGGTGCAAAGAATGACCTCCAGCGCCGATTTGTCCGGGAACTTTGGGTGCGGATCGATCGGTATACCGCGCCCATTGTCGCGCACCGTCAAAGCGTAATCCGAGTGCAGTTCGACCTCGATCCGGTTCGCATGTCCGGCCACGGCCTCGTCCATCGAGTTGTCGAGGATTTCGGCAACCATGTGGTGCAAAGCGCGTTCGTCCGTGCCGCCGATATACATGCCGGGGCGTTTGCGGACCGGTTCCAGCCCTTCAAGCACCTCAATCGAGGAGGCGTCATAGGCGGCGGTGGCGCTGGGCGTCAACAGATCGTCGGGCATGGGTGCTGCTCTTGTTTTTGGGTTTACTCCATTATGGCAGGTGATGTGTGCGGGGGGAAGAGGGGCGCGAGGTGTTGTGGATAGATGTGCTGGCGGCTGAGTTTTCGCCTGATCGACGGTAATTTGCTAGTCTGGGTTCGAGCAACGGCCTTATTGCAAAGGAGTGGGTTGATGAACACGAGCGCGTCCGGTTTTGTTGGAGAGATTCCTGAGCATTACGACAAGGGGCTAGGGCCCAATATTTTTGTCGACTATGCAGACCGGCTTGTCGACGAATGCTGTGCAGAGGCCGTGGCAAATGTAATCGAACTGGCGGCTGGCACCGGAATTGTCAGTGGCAAGCTGCGCGACAGATTACCGAAGGACGCCAGTTTGCTGGTGACGGATCTGAACGGGCCGATGCTGGAGGTGGCAAAAAAGAAACTCGAAGAGGGCGATAATCTCCGGTTCTCAGTCGCGGATGCAATGGATCTACCATTTGAGGAAGCCCGTTTCGATCTTATGGTTTGCCAGTTTGGAGTGATGTTCTTTCCCGACAAAGTTGCCTCATTCCGCGAGGCAGCCCGAGTTATCAAGCCCGGCGGCCGTTACGTTTTCAACGTGTGGAGCGCAATGTCCGAGAACCCGTTTTCGCAGATGGCTCACGAAGTGGCCCGACAGTTTTTTCCGGATGATCCGCCCGGGTTTTATAAGGTTCCCTTTCACTACGGTGATCCACAGTTGGTCAAGGCGGACCTTGCCGAGGCAGGATGGGGTGACATCAGGTACGAGACCATTCGACTGAGCAAACGCATTGAGGCGCCCGAGACATTTGCGAAAGCTTTGGTTTTCGGGAATCCATTGATTGATGAAATCAGATCCCGAGGCGGAGTTTCTTCGGATGACGTTGCCAGGGAAATGGCGTCTGCTCTGCACCGCACTTTTGGCCCAAGCGAAATGACGATGCCGTTGTCGGCTACGACATTTGTTTGCCGCAAGACCCAAGCGTGACAGATCCGGGCTTTTCTTAGTCTGCTGTTTTCAGGACTTTTGTTCCGCCTATTCCTTTGGCATCAATATCCCGACAGAGCGCTGAGGGTTCACGGCCAAGGGCGTTTGGCCCATAGAGAGGATTGCGAATGAGCTGGATCAAAACCATTCCGTTTGACGAGGCGAAAGGTAAGTTGCGAAAGCTGTATGAGCGAGTGACCGGCCCGGACAACAACGTGGACAACATCATGATGGCGCACAGCCTGCGCCCGCATTCGATGGAAGGCCACATGGCGATCTACAAGAACGTGCTGCACCATTCAGGCAACCAGATTCCCAAATGGTTTCTCGAAGTCCTGGGTGTCTGGGTCAGCTCGCTGAATCGGTGCGGCTATTGTGTGGAACATCACTTCAACGGGTTGCAGCGGTTGCTGGGTGATACTTTGCGAGGTGATGCCATACGCGCAGCGATTGAGGCGCGACAGCCGGAAACGGCGCCGCTGGATGCAGCACAGGTGGCAGCGATGGGATATGCCCGCAAGCTGACCGAAGCGCCGGCCGAACTGACCGAGGCCGATGTGATCGCTTTGCGAGGTGCGGGGTGGGACGACGGAGAGATCCTCGAGATCAATCAGGTCTGTTCCTATTTTTCCTATGCCAACCGGACAGTTTTGGGATTGGGGTGTTCGACCAAGGGGGATGTTTTGGGACTGGCGCCAAACAACTCCGACAACCCCGACGATTGGGGCCATCGGTAAGGGCGCAAGCGGGCGTGGGCAGGCTGTTGCGCCTGTCGGAGTTTGATGCCGATCAAAGCGAATTTTATGAGTTTCTGCTAGGCGTTCCGGGAAACATTGAAACCCAGGAGCATATGCATGGCGGCAATCGTCCAGACCGACTTGAAACCCACTGAGATCAATACTGTACAGGCTGAAGTTCAGGATGCCGCGCAGCCATGCGCCGAGAAAATCCGGCACGCTTTCGAGAGCGGCAAGTACCCTTACGGCCACAAGATGGCGCGCAAAACCTACGAGGCGGAAAAGGCGAAGCTTCAGGCTGAATTGCTCAAGGTGCAGCTTTGGGCGCAGGAGACGGGCCAGCGGTTTGTTCTGCTGTTTGAAGGGCGCGACGCGGCGGGCAAAGGCGGCACGATCAAGCGGTTCATGGAGCACCTGAACCCCCGTCAGGCCCGCGTGGTGGCCCTGAACAAGCCGACGTGGGAAGAGAAGGGGCAGTGGTACTATCAGCGGTATGTGCAGGAACTGCCGACGGTGGGTGAAATGGTGTTCTACGACCGGTCCTGGTACAACCGGGCAGGTGTCGAGCGCGTGATGGGGTTCTGTTCGCCAAACGAATACCTTGAGTTCATGCGGCAGACGCCCGAACTGGAACGGATGCTGGTGCGATCGGGTATCCAGTTGTACAAGTACTGGTTCTCGGTCACGCAGCCCGAACAGCAACGCAGGTTCAAGAGCCGCGAAACCGATCCGCTGAAGCAGTGGAAGCTGTCGCCAATCGACAAGGCCAGTCTGGACAAATGGGATGATTATACCGAGGCGAAGGAGGCGATGTTCTTTTACACCGACACCGCCGATGCGCCCTGGACCATTGTCAAATCGAATGACAAGAAACGCGCACGGCTGAACTGTATGCGGCATTTCTTGTCGACGCTGGATTACCCGGACAAGGATCACGAATTGGTTGACGAGCCTGATCCGCTGATCGTCGGGCAGGCGCATCACGTCATACATCGTTCGGATCACGTGCTGGGTACGTCGCTGCATCCCGAAGCGCGTTTATGAACAATCTGGCCTTTGGGGAATTCGGAGTCTCAGTTTGAAAATTCGCTGATCGGCTCTTGTCCCTGACGATGGCCGGGCCTATGGCTGTTGCGATGAGCAAAGTCATGTCATATCCCGGCCATTTTCGCGCGATTGCCGTTCTCGGTCTGCCCCTGATTGGCGGGCATCTTGCGCAGTATGCGATTGGCCTGACCGATACCATCATGTTGGGATGGTACGGGGTCGAAGCGCTGGCTGCGGTGACGCTGGCCAGCAGTTACTACTTTGTTCTGTTCCTTTTCGGCGCAGGATTCGGCTTGGCGGTCATGCCCATGGTCGCAACGGCCGCGGCGGAGGAGAACGAAACCAGCATCCGAAGATCAACCCGCATGGGGTTGTGGCTGTCGCTGATTTACTCGGCCCTGATCATGCCGCTGCTTTGGTGGTCCTATCCCATACTGATCGCCCTGAAGCAGGAGCCGGAGGTTGCTCAAACAGCGTCGGAGTACTTGCGTGTCGCAGGGTGGGGGATCATCCCGGCGCTATTGGTCATGGTGCTGAAGTCTTATCTGGCTGCGTTGGAGCGTACACAGATCGTCTTGTGGATTACCGTTGCCGCTGCCCTGGTGAACGCGGTGACGAACTACGCGCTGATCTTTGGCAATTGGGGGGCTCCGGAACTTGGTGTCATGGGGGCCGCCATCGCATCGGTTGTGACGCAGATCGTTTCGTTGATTTGCGTCATCTACTATGCCGTGCGCGTTTTGCCTGAACACAGCCTGTTTCAGCGTTTCTGGCGGCCGGATTGGGAAATGTTCGGCAGTGTTCTGCGGTTGGGCGTTCCTATCGGCCTGACCATGCTGGCCGAGGTTTCCCTGTTTGCCACTTCGGCCCTGATGATGGGATGGATCGGGCAGGTACCGTTGGCCGCGCACGGTATTGCGCTGAACCTCGCCTCGGCAACGTTCATGGTTCACCTGGGCCTTTCAAACGCCGCCACCATAAGGGCAGGCAACGCGCTGGGCCGGAAGGATCGAGCGCACCTGGAAAAAGGCGCGATTGCCGTAACCGGGATGTCGCTGGTTGTGTCAGTGCTGACGATCATCCTGTTTCTGACTTGCGCCGAACCGTTGATTTCCCTGTTTATGGAAGCGGACAACCCCGAGCGTCCGGAGATTCTGGCGATCGGCACCGGGCTTCTGGCCATGGCAGCCCTGTTCCAGCTGGTTGATGGCGCTCAGGTCATCGCGCTGGGCTTGTTGCGCGGTGTGCAGGACGCCAAGATCCCAATGGTGATGGCCGCGCTCAGCTATTGGGTGATCGGTATTCCGGCGTCTTACTACTTTGGCTTCATGCGGGGTATGGAGGGTATCGGAGTTTGGCTTGGCCTTGTCATTGGGCTGGCCTGCGCTGCGGTGATGCTGATGGCCCGTTTCTGGTACAGGTCCGTGCGAGAGGTCGGGTTGCCTGTCGAAAGACCGGCGGCCTGATCAGTTTTTGTTCAGGCGATCGGCCTTCTTGCGTACAAGCACAGTCCGGAGGTCGTGCATCGCCATCAGCAACCGGTCGCTGACATCTTCAAGCTGTTCTTCCGTGGCCTTGGACTGGGCCCACTGTGTCGTCAGGTTCAGGTAGTCGACCGCGCGGTGAATGTCGTCAATGTCACGTTTCGCCAACAGGGCTTTACGTTCTGTCATCCAGCGTTGGATCTCGGCCTTGTCAGCATCGGAAAGCGTGTGCTGCCCATGAGCTTTGACGTCGTCATTTCGAATGTTGATAACGGCGATCTGATCCATTTCGATCCGGCGATGTCGATTTGCCGTATCGATTTTGAACACGACCGCTCCGTTTTCGCGGACACGGAAATAGTATTCCGGCAGGTCTGTCGACAAGATTTTTCTCCGATCAGATCAGTGCGGCGCAAAACCGTTGAATGCGGGTACACGCCTCTTTCAGGGCCGCGTCCGAAGTCGCGTAGCTGATCCGGAAATTCGGCGACAGCCCAAAGGCCGCACCAAAGACAACGGCAACGTCCGCTTCCTCCAGCAATGCGGTGGCAAAGGCTTCGTCACTGTCAATAAGGGTGCCTGCAGGGCTGGTCTTTCCGATCAGACCTGCGATGGACGGGTACACATAGAACGCGCCTTCGGGCGTGGGGCAGGAAATGCCGTCGATTTCATTCAGCATCTCGACAACCAGATCGCGGCGCCGTTTGAAGGTCTCGTTGTTGGGGGCCAGAAACGCCTGGGTGCCGTTCAGTGCCTCAACCGCGGCCCATTGGCTGACTGAACACGGGTTAGAGGTGGATTGCGACTGGATTTTACGCATGGCCGCAATGATCTCGACCGGGCCCGCGGCGTAACCGATCCGCCAGCCGGTCATGGCATAGGCTTTGGATACGCCGTTGCAGGTGAGCGTACGGTCATACAGTCCCGGCTCAACCTCAGCAGGGGTGCAGAACTCGAACCCGTCATAAGCCAGGTGCTCATACATATCGTCGGACATGATCCAGACATGCGGGTGGCGCATCAGCACATCGGTCAACGCCTTCAGTTCTTCCCGGCTATATCCGGCCCCGGTTGGGTTCGATGGAGAGTTGAAGATGAACCACTTTGTCTTCGGCGTGATCGCGGCCTCAAGCTGTTCGGCGGTCAGCTTGAAATTGTTTTCGAGTTTGGCTTCGACCACAACCGGCGTGCCCCCGGCCAAAAGCACCATGTCCGGGTAGCTGACCCAGTATGGCGCGGGGATGACAACTTCGTCGCCCGGATTCATCGTCGCCATCAGCGCGTTGTACAGCGTCTGCTTTCCGCCCGTTCCGACCGAAATCTGGGCCGGCGTGTAATCCAGCCCGTGATCGCGCTTCATCTTGGCGCAGGCCGCCTGCTTGAGTTCGGGGATACCGTCGGGGGCGGTATACTTGGTCTTGCCGGCGGCAATGGCAGCGACCGCCGCGTCCTTGATGTTCTGCGGGGTGTCGAAATCCGGTTCGCCCGCGCTGAGGCCAATGACGTCGCGTCCGGCGGCCTTCATTTCAGCCGCCTTTGCCGTCATCGCGATTGTGGGCGAAGGTTTTACGCGTGACAGTGTCGCAGACAGGAAACTCATGAGTGGCCTCGGTTTGTATGTTTTGTCTGTCTGTCATAGGGTGCGCCCGAATGACGATCAAGCGCTATGAAAAATAGATTTGGAGCCCCAGATGACTGATGAATACGACTGGTTCGGACCGGATGCAGCAACATTTGGGGATCGTCTGGCTGGCGCGCGAGAAGCGGCCGGGATGTCACAGTCTGAGATGGCCCGCAGGCTGGGTGTAAAAAAGGCGACCATTGTCGCGTGGGAGAACGATCTGTCCGAGCCGCGCGCGAACCGTCTGTCGATTATGGCGGGCATGGTGAATGTCTCGATCATGTGGTTGCTGACCGGAGAAGGTGAGGGGATGGGCGCCCCCTTGGAGGAGGATGCCGAAAGTCTGGAGTTGGCAGGCGTCGCCGCCGAGTTGCGCGCAATTCGTGGCGAAATGCGCGCCAGCGCCGAACGCGCGGCGCGTCTTGAGAAAAAGATCCGCCTGATGTTGGAGCCTCAACAGTGACGGAAACACGCGATGTTCGGATCAAGCGTATGAAAATGCGCTCGATGCGGCGCGGGATCAAAGAGATGGATTTGATCCTTTCGGCCTATGCCGACCGCAACCTTGCGGGCATGGATACGGTCGGTCTGGATGCCTACGATGCGCTGCTGCACGAAAACGATCAGGACCTTTATCAATGGGTGACTGGGCAGGCCAGGCCTCCTGAAAACTTTGCGGACCTGATCGCGGATATCGCGCAGACCTTTCAAAAGTAACGGAAAATCCCACTTAACCGATTTTTCGGAAATTCGGTTCATCGTGTCAGAAACTGCGCGACTGAATCGGAGGGTCGGATGAGTATGGAATTGCAGGTTTCCGCGCCGGGAACCAAAGGGTTCATGACCAGCTATCTTGAGGCGCTGGCCCTTGTCGAACGGCTGCACCGGTTGCTGCTGGATGTCATCAAGGACGAATTCGAACGTGTCGGTGTGCTGGAAATCAATGCGGTGCAGGCACTTCTTCTGTTCAATATTGGCGATCACGAGGTGACGGCGGGCGAACTAAAAAGCCGGGGTTATTATCAGGGCAGCAATGTCAGCTACAACCTCACGAAACTGGTCGAAATGGGTTACATGCATCACCAGAGATGCGAGATTGACCGGCGGTCCGTCCGGGTGCGCCTGACCCCACGCGGCCGAGAGGTTCGCGACATCGTGGCCGAGCTGTTCTCGCGCCATGCCGAAGGCTTGCAGAGCCGTGGTGTTCTGGAATTTGACGGGATCGAACATATCACCACCTCACTGCGCCGGGTCGAGCGATACTGGACCGATCAGATCCGCTATATTTACTAAGCTTTCGGACACGTCGCTCGGCAAAAGGTGAACGCCAGGTATCGGAGTGCAATCCAAGCTCTAAGGGTGCTGACCGGAACGTCGTATTCGCGGCAAATAGCGACTGAAGGTCGAGGGCCGGACAACTTCGAGCCCTCTCAACAAAAAGCCCAGTACGCTAACTGGGCATCTTCCTTCCGTGGTTTGATCGCCGGCCTTCGGGCAAATTTGAGTAAAACCTTGAGCGTGATGGGTGCCGGATCACATCGCGTTCAAGTCGCTGTTCGCTCTCACCGAATATGCTACACCGTGGCACGCTCGAATCAGAAACCCCAGTGCTCCGGAACCGGCAAGACAGGCTGGCCAAATCTCGGGGCGCTTTGCTTGCACGAACACGGAGCCAGCGCATTGACGAAAAACGCACAGAAAGCAGCGCGTCTGAGCGTGGCCCCCATGATGGACTGGACAGACCGGCATTGTCGGTTTTTTCATCGGTTGCTCAGTCGTCAAACCCTGCTTTATACGGAAATGGTGACCGCCCCGGCATTGGTCCGGGGTGGGGCACTTCATTTGCTGGACTACAGCCCGCAGGAGCACCCAGTTGCCCTGCAACTGGGCGGGTCGGATCCTGAAGAATTGGCACAAGCAGTGCGCTTGGGCGCAGAAGCCGGGTATGATGAGGTTAACCTGAATTGCGGCTGCCCTTCCGATCGGGTTCAGTCGGGCACGTTTGGGGCGGTGTTGATGAAGGACCCCTCTCGCGTCGCCGAATGCGTGGCGGCGATGATTGATGCTGTCGATATCGAAGTTACCGTCAAATGCCGCCTTGGCGTCGATGATCAGGAAGCCGAAGAAGTGCTGCCTGCATTTCTGGAGGCAATCCGCGCGGCAGGCTGCGGTCGCGTTACGATCCACGCGCGCAAGGCCTGGCTTCAAGGGCTCAGCCCAAAGGAAAACCGCGATATTCCGCCGCTGGACTACGGTCTGGTGCATCGGATGAAAGCGGCTTTTCCTGATCTGCATGTCTCGATCAACGGCGGTATCACCTCGCTGAAACAAGCGAGGGAGCATCTGGACGCCGGGCTGGATGGTGTGATGATCGGACGTTCGGCCTATCATCAGCCCGCCGACATTCTTTGCGATGCTGACCCGCTGATCTTTCAAACAGGACTTGCCACTGACCCGTTTGAAGTTGTCCATGAAATGGTGCCTTATGTCGAAATACACCTTGCCGACGGTGGGCGACTGCACCAGATCACGCGTCACATGCTGGGCCTGTTCGCCGGACGACCCGGTGCGCGGGCATGGCGACGCGCACTGTCCGAGGGGGCAGTACATTCCGGGGCCGGGCCCGAGGTGATGCTGCAGGCGCTGGAACAGGTTGCGCCACTGGCTGAGGTTTAGACAATATCCGGTTTGACACCGGTTTGGGGGGACAATGCCCGAGACGATGTTGCTGGCCCAAATGCTGGGCCTTTTGCTTGTGATCGGGGCCCTGGCCGGAGTGCTGGCCGGGTTGCTGGGAGTCGGGGGCGGAATTGTTCTGGTACCTGCGTTTTTCTATGCGTTTCAGACGCTTGGATATGGCGGGCCGCAACTGATGCAGCTGTGTCTGGCGACGTCTCTGGCCACGATCATCGTCACGTCTGTCCGGTCCGTGCTTGCGCACAACAAGAAAGGCGCGGTGGACTGGGATATCCTGCGCGGATGGGGCGTTGGTATTGCTATTGGTGCCGTTCTGGGTGTGCTGGTGGCTTCGGCCTTGCGAACAGAGGCGCTGCAGGCCCTGTTTGGGATACTCGGCATAGTCATCGGGGCTTATCTGGGGCTGGGCCGGTCAGAATGGCGGCTGGGTGACGCCATGCCGAAAGGGGTGCGCCGTGCGGTTCTTTCGCCATCGGTCGGCTTTTTTTCCGTGCTGATGGGGATTGGCGGTGGCAGTTTCGGTGTGCCTTTGATGAGCCTTTTCAACACCCCCATTCACCGCGCCGTGGCCACTGCCGCCGGGTTCGGCGTGATTATCGCAGTGCCATCGGTCCTGGGCTTTCTGTTTGTGGAAATCCCGGTCGAGCATCGTCCGCCGCTGACAATCGGGGCGGTTAATCTGGTTGCGTTTGGCGTGGTGGTCGCAATGACGATGATTACGGCGCCCTGGGGGGTGAAACTGGCCCACGCGATGGATCCGAAACCCCTAAAACGGGTTTTTGCCGTGTTTCTGACACTGGTCGCCCTCAACATGCTTCGCAAGGCGGTGGGATGGTAGACCATTTTCAAGATAAGGGCTGGATCTCGTTTCCTTATGATCCGGTTCTGGCCGAATGGGTTGAAAAGGCTTTGCCTGCCGCCCGAAGCTCGGTCTCGGACCCGGCGCACGCTCCGTGGCTCGATTGCGAGGGGACGTGGTTCATCGGTGTCGATGCTCTGACCAATGATCGCCAGGGCCGGGTGGGGCGTTCGCTGCCGCTGGCCGGGCATGCGATGGACTTCATCACTGGGCAGTACGGTGTTCTGCCGCTGCACAAAGGGCAGGTCTCGGTCATCTACCCCGGCTACCCGCGCCCCCGACGTGGCGAAAGCGAGGCGGCCGCACGGTACAGGCGAAACAAGGATGCCGCCCATGTGGACGGACTGCGCCCCTCTGGCACTGGCCGCCGCCGACATGTGGATGAGCCGCACGCGTGGATTTTGGGAATTCCCCTGAACAAAGCCAGCGCCGATGCTTCGCCGATGGTTCTGTGGGAGGGGAGCCACAAGATCATGGGGGCTGCCTTTCGGAACGCCATGGCCGGACACCCGGATGAGGCACTGCATCAGATCGACGTAACCGAAATCTACCAGACGGCACGACGAGAGGTCTTCGACACGTGTCCTCGAATCGAACTGCCGGCCGCGCCGGGCGAGGCTTATCTTTTGCATCGACACTGTCTGCATGGGGTCGCCCCGTGGGCTGAGACCGCAAGTTGTGGGCCCGACGGACGGATGATCGCCTATTTCCGCCCTGAATGTGCCGGGGGTGTAGCCGAGTGGCTCGAAACTCCGTAACGTCCTGCCATTGTTTAGCTTTGGAGGATTTTCGGTATGATGACCGTCCACACGAATTCTGATGGTGCACAGATTGAAGTTGAACTGTCTGGCCAGATCACTGCCGACGACTATGCTTCGACCCTTGTTCCGGCCATCGAAGCTGCTTTGACCGAGCATGACGCGGTTCGCCTTCTGGCGATCGTGCATCCGGAGTTCAAAGGTTACGACCTTGGAGCCGCGTGGTCTGACACCAAACTTGGTCTGAGCCATTGGCGCGGCTTCGACCGGATCGCAGTGGTGGCCGATCAGGGCTGGGTTCAGACTAGCATCCGGCTGGCAGCTCCGATCCTGCCGTGCCCGGTGCAGGTATTCGAGATGACCGAGTTGGAAGCCGCCCGGCGCTGGATGCGCGAATCCCTCGGGGCCATTCATGTCACAGATCTGGGCGGCCCGTGTATTCAGATTTCCTTGATGGGCAAGTTGGACCCCGATGAATACAAGCAGGCCGAGACCGATCTGGACAGCTTGCTTAGCGAGCGGGACGGGTTCAGGTTACTGATTGATCTGCGGGAATTTGATGGCTGGCAGGGGCTGACGGCACTGGCTGCACATTTCCGTCTGGCGCAGGGGCATATCGGGATGCTTGATCGCGCAGCAATTGTTGGCGACAAGGGCTGGCAGAGGATTGCGCAAAAAGTGGCAAGCCACGTGTTGGGAGCGCGAACGCAGTATTTCCCATCGGACGAAATCGAAAACGCAAAATCCTGGCTTACGGCTGGCTGATCCCTTCGCGGAGAGACAACTGAACTGATCGCGCCGCTGTGCTGGCCACTCACTCACGATCCGCGAACTCAACCCCCTCGGAGTTCACTCGGCCCGCAGCGGCGCAGCTTCAGACAGGTCTATTCTGGAATTGAAGTGTCAGCCTTTGTTCAGGCGGGCAGCGCGGCCACCACGCCGTTTCGCGAGACGCGGTTTACGAGCCGGCAGGTCTGTCATGATTTCCGCCCGCTCGCTGCTTTCCATCTTGGACCAGCGCGAAATCTCGTCAAGGGTGCGGTAGCATCCTGTGCAGATACGTTCCGTCGGGTGCACAACACAGATCTGGACGCAGGGGCTTTCCACCTCATTCCTTTTCCAAACCATGTTTGTCATCGCGCCAACCCGCCTTTTTAAAGAAAGCGCAACCTGTCGAGCGCTCCTTGCAAAATATAACCAGCAGCGACGTGATCAATAACCTGTCCGCGACGTTTTCGTGTCGTATCCGCCTCAAGCAGTGCCTTTTCTGCCGCAACTGTGCTTAATCTCTCGTCCCAAAAACCGATGGGGAGGTCCGTCAGGCGCGACAGATTCCGGGCAAAAGCGCGGGTTGACTGGCATCGGGGGCCTTCAGTTCCGTCCATGTTTTTGGGCAGGCCCAGAAGTATTCCTCCGATTTCGCGGTCAGCAACAATTTCCAGAAGCCGCGCGGAATCGAGCGTGAATTTCTTGCGCCGGACCGTCTCGAGCGGGCTGGCCACCCCGCGCATCCGGTCCGAAACCGCCACGCCGATCGTCTTCTCGCCAAGGTCCAACCCCATGAGCGCCGTCATCGGGGCCAGCGCGGCGGCGAAATCTTCGAACTGATCGTGGATCATGGTTCCAGACCTGCCCTTCGGGCGGCCGCGGCCAGCATGTCCAGCGCATCGGCATTGCCGGCGAAAACAGATTGCGCTTCGTCGTATATTCCGCTTGCCCGTTCCGCTTCGCCAAGAACGCCCAGTGCTGCAATCAGGCGGGCCCATTCTTCGGGCGATCCGCCTTCGGTTGCCAGCCGGTCCGACAACTGGTTGACCATTCCGCGGATCATGTCCTGACGTTCTTCCGGCGTCAGTTCCGCTGCTGCGTCGACAGCGGCCTGATCAGGGCCTGGCGCGGTGGAAGGTGCCGGGATTTCCGGAGCATTGAAAACGCCCGCCCTGAAGGCCAGTTCGTCAATTTGGGCGCGGATCGCATCTGCCCAGGGTGCGCCGGCGGGCGCTTGGGCCAGTGCATCGGCCCAAAGCCGGTAGGCCAGGTCGGGTCGTCCGGTCTGCACAAGCATCTGCCCCCAATAGTACCGAGCAGGTCCATGATGCGGGTCGCGATCCAGCGCCTGTTTCAGCGCGTCCTCAGCCTCGGGCGAAACATATCCGCCCGCCGCCAGAATCATCATCTCGGCCAGGTGGGAATAAGCATCCGCTGGCGCTGCATCACCCGACAGTTCGATCACGCGTTGCTGCGCCTTGTAAGCAGCCTGAAAATTGCCTGCGTTGGCCTCATGTTGGGCCAGCAGTATGTGACCCTGCAAGTCATCGGGCCTGCTTGCCACGGTTTCGCGCAACTGGCCCAGCAATTCGACATAGCTTTCTTTCAGCTGAGGCGTCGGCGCGTGCGGTGTCGACGCTTCAAATTCGGCCTGAGCCGGACGATCGGCGCGCAGGCTCTTGGCCATTTCCAGTCGCATTTCCAGTGGTTGATCCGGCAACCCGTTGGCACCGAGTTGACGATAAAGCCCCATTGCACCACCCACCAGCACAAGCGCCACGACAACAAGTGATCCGACCGTAACGGCACGCGACGGGCCGTTGCCCGCTGCAGACTGCTGCATCTGCGCATCCGCAGCGAGAATGCGACGAGAGATCTCGGTGCGTACCCTGTCGGCATCCGCTGCTGGGATTACGCCTCGGGCCAGGTCCCGGTCCACGCCCGCCAACTGTTCACGGTAGACGCGCAGGTCATAGGCCGCGGCAGGTTCGCGGTTTTTCCTGTTGCGCAGCATGGAATATCCCAAAAACACGGCAATCAGCAGTGCAGTCAGTAAGATCAGGACCCAGAACGTCATAGTATCTCCGAAACGCTTGCCCTGACTTAGACCCGCTGGCCGCCCGACAAAAGGGACAAATGGCCGCGAATGGCGTACATGTCGCAATAGTGCGATATTGCGGCGTTGTGCGGCAGGGGTAAACTGTCGCCACAGGTCATATCTGCGCCCAATCACCGAACCGGATGGATTCGCTTATGAAACACTATTCAGCCTTTGCCGTTGCGCGCGAAGCGCTTCGTTACCACACAGGATGGGAACGCGCCTGGCGGTCGCCCGAACCCAAGAAACGCTACGACGTAATCATCGTTGGTGCGGGGGGACATGGCCTGGCCACTGCATACTACCTGGGTAAGAATTACGGCATCCAGAACGTGGCCGTGATTGAGAAAGGCTGGCTGGGCGGTGGCAACACCGGCCGGAACACGACGATCATCCGCTCGAACTATCTGCAGGACCCGTCGGCGGCGATCTACGAAAAGGCGCGCAGCCTCTATGAGGATTTGAGCCAGGACCTAAACTATAACATCATGTTCAGCCCGCGCGGCGTGATGATGCTGGCGCAGACACAGCACGAGATCCGCGGCTATCAGCGCACAGCACACGCCAACGCCTTGCAGGGCGTCAAGACCGAGTGGATTACGCCTGAACGTGTCAAGGAATTGGTGCCGATCATCAATCTGGACGGCCCGCGCTATCCGGTTCTGGGCGCGCTTTGGCAGGAACGCGGCGGTACCGCACGCCATGACGCGGTGGCGTGGGGCTATGCCCGCGCCTGTTCCGCGATGGGCATGGACATCATTCAGCAGTGCGAAGTCACCGGCGTCCGTTCGGACAATGGCCGCGTGGTTGGTGTCGATACCACCAAGGGCGCCATTGACTGTGACAAGCTGGGCATCGTTGTTGCCGGGCATTCGGGGCAACTGGCCGAGATGGCAGGCTTCCGCCTGCCGCTGGAAGCCATCGCGCTGCAAGCGCTGGTATCCGAGCCGATCAAACCCTGCATGGACGTTGTCGTAATGGCCAACACCGTGCACGGCTACATGTCTCAGTCCGACAAGGGCGAGATGGTGATCGGCGGCGGCACGGACGGGTTCAACAACTTCACCCAGCGTGGATCGTTCCACCATATCGAGGAAACGGTGCGCGCGCTGGTCGAGACCTTCCCTATGATCTCGCGCCTGAAAATGCTGCGTCAATGGGGCGGCATTGTAGACATGACCGGTGATCGCTCGCCGATCCTGTCGAAAACACCGCTGCAGGGCTGCTTTATCAACGGCGGCTGGGGCACGGGCGGCTTCAAAGCGATCCCGGGTTCGGGCTGGGGCATGGCACAGCTGATGGCCACCGGTCATTCGCCACTGACCGAAGCCTTCTCGCTGGACCGCTTCAAAGAGGGCCGCTTCATCGACGAAAGCGTCGCCGCAGGGGTGGCGCACTGATGGAGATTTTTCACCGAAAAATCGTCTCTGCCCCTGACTACGAATTGCGCGGACGTCAAACGACGGCTTGCTGCTGAAAGGATGACAAAATGCTGATCCTGAATTGCCCCTATTGCGGCGTTGACGCCGAAGAAACCGAACTGGCCGCTGGTGGCGAGGCGCATCTGAAGCGCTTTGGCCCTGGCTCGTCGGATGACGAATTCCACGACTACCTGTTCATGCGTGAAAACCCCAAAGGCGTGCATTTCGAACGCTGGCGGCACGCCAATGGCTGTGGCAAGTGGTTCCACGCCGCGCGTTGTACCCAAACGCTCGAGGTCTTTGGCACTTACACCGCTCAGACCTCCGAACCGCCGCAAGACATCAAGGATGCCATCACCGTCAAACGGCCCGGCTGGACGTGGAGAGAGTTCTCCTGATGCTTCACCTTTTCAAAAATACTCCCGCCGGAGGCTCCGACACCTCCACCTGCGAAAGGTCCGCAAAATGAGCACCCGTCTCGCAAAACTCGGCCGACTGATTAACCGGTCGAAACAGGTCACCTTTACTTTCAACGGCACCGCGATGCAGGGCTACGAGGGCGATACGCTTGCCTCGGCCCTTCTGGCCAATGATCAGATGATGATGGGCCGGTCGTTCAAGTATCACCGTCCGCGTGGCGTTGTCGCCAGCGGGGCCGAGGAACCGAACGCTCTGGTCGGTCTCGGGCAGGGCGGCCGCTTCGAGCCGAACCAGCGTGCCACCACGACCGAGCTGTTCAACGGCCTGACCGCGATCTCGCAAAACCACTGGCCGAACCTGGAATTCGACATCGGTGCCGTCAACACTCACCTGTCGCGGTTCCTGCCGGCCGGCTTCTACTACAAGATGTTCATCCATCCCAAGCCGTTCTGGAAGCATGTCTACGAACCGTTCATCCGCCAGTCCGCCGGTCTGGGCAAAGCGCCGGACAAGGAAACCAAGGACGCGGACACCTATGAACACTTCTACGCCTTCAACGATGTTCTGGTGATCGGCGGCGGCGTGGCCGGTCTTCAGGCGGCCAAAGCAGCGGCGCAATCCGGTGCCAAGGTTCTGCTGATCGAGCAGACTGCACATTGGGGCGGTCGCGCTCCGGTTGACGGCGGAACCGTCAATGGTGAGCCTGTGGATAAGTTCGTGGAACAATTGGTTTCCGAACTCGAAACAATGAGCAACGTTACCATGCGGTCCCGTTGCATGGGCGCAGGGGTTTATGACCATGGTTACGCATTGGGTTACGAGCGTCTGAACGATCACAAACCGGGCACGCAAGGCCCGCGCCATCGCTTGTGGCGGATCCGGGCCAAACAGATCGTGACTGCAACAGGCGCGATCGAGCGTCCGCTGTCCTTTGCCGGTAATGATGTGCCGGGTGTGATGCTGGCTTCGGCCATGCGCGACTATGTGATCAACTGGGGCGTGACCCCCGGGGAACGTGTCATCGTCGCCACCAACAACGACGACGCTTATCGCACGGCGATCCTGATGAAACAGGCGGGCGTTGATGTCCTGCGCGTTGTCGATGCACGTACATCTGCCGGGCCGTTGGCCGAAGAGGCGCGTCAGCTTGGCATCCGTGTCGATCCGGGCAAGGCCATCGCCAAAGTCAAAGGCGGCAAACGTGTCAAGAAAGTTGCGATCTGCAATCAGGAAGGCATCGGGGGCGCTCGCGAAGAAGTTGAATGCGATGCGGTCGCCATGTCGGGGGGCTGGTCTCCGGTGGTTCACATGTGGTCGCATTGTGGGGGCAAGCTGATCTGGGATGAGGCGCAAGCCCATTTCCGTCCCGATCCGGCGCGCCCGCCTTTGGGTGCAAATGGTGAAGGTTTCGTTCTTGCCGCGGGTTCCTCGAACGGTCCGCTGGCGCTGGGCGAGGTGCTGTCCGATGCCCATGCCGCTGGCAAAGCGGCGGCCAAGGCGGCCGGGTTCAAACCGAAGAACACTAAGGCCCCGGCTGGGGAAGCTACCGGCGAAGCGGCGATGGAAGCTGTCTGGCTGATGCCTGCCAATGCCGAAATCCAGCTACGCATGAAATCCTGGCTCGACTTCCAGAATGACGTCAAAGTTTCCGACGTCCAGCTGGCTGCGCGTGAAGGGTACGAAAGCGTTGAACACACCAAGCGTTACACCACGCTGGGCATGGCGACCGATCAAGGAAAGCTGAGCAATATCAACGGCTTGGCAATCCTGGCTGATGCGCTGGAATCCGAGATTCCGAAGGTGGGCACCACAACCTTCCGCCCGCCCTATACCCCCATTTCGATGGGCGCGATCGGCGGCGAAGCGCGTGGTGAAGTGTTCCAGCCGATCCGCCAAACACCGATGCACAACTGGCATGACAAGAACGGCGCCGACTGGGAGCCGGTCGGCCACTGGCGCCGGACCTACGCCTACGTGCGTCCCGGAGAGTCCGTGCATGACGCGGTCAATCGCGAGGTCAAGAACACCCGCGAAAACCTTGGCCTGCTTGATGCATCGACGCTGGGCAAACTGATTGTCAAAGGCCCGGATGCCGGCAAGTTCCTCGACATGATGTACACCAACATGATGTCCACGCTGAAGGTCGGCAAATGCCGCTATGGCCTGATGTGCTCGGAAAACGGTTTCCTGATCGACGACGGCGTTGTTGCCCGCGTCGACGAGGACACATGGCTGTGCCACACCACCACCGGCGGGGCCGAGCGTATCCATGGGCACATGGAAGAGTGGCTGCAGACCGAATGGTGGGACCGGAAAGTCTTCGTGGCCAACGTGACCGAGCAATACGCGCAGGTCGCCGTGGTCGGCCCCAACGCCCGCAAGGTGCTTGAGAAGCTGGGCGGCATGGACGTCAGCAAAGAAGCGCTGCCTTTCATGGAATGGCGTGATGGCGAGATCGGTGACTTCGATTGCCGCGCCTACCGCATTTCGTTCTCGGGTGAGCTGTCCTATGAAATCGCGGTTCCGGCCTCTCAGGGTCAGGCATTCTGGGACGCGCTGATGGAGGCAGGTAAAGAGTTCGGCGTGATGCCTTACGGCACCGAATGTCTGCACATCCTGCGGGCCGAGAAAGGCTTTATCATGATCGGCGACGAGACCGACGGCACCGTGATCCCGCAGGATCTGGGGCTGCACTGGGCGCTGTCGAAAAAGAAAGAGGACTATCTGGGCAAACGCGCCCATTCGCGAAGCCACATGGCCGATCCTGAACGTTGGAAACTGGTCGGGCTTGAGACTGTGGATGGATCGGTTCTGCCGGATGGTGCCTACGCAGTGGGTGAGGGCGTCAACGCCAACGGTCAGCGCAATATGATCGGACGCGTGACCTCGACCTATTACTCGGCCAACCTGGACAAGGGCATCGCCATGGGTCTGATCAAACACGGGCCTGACCGGATGGGTGAGATTGTCGAGTTCCCGGGAACGGATGACAAAGTCTACAAAGCCAAGATCGTGGATCCGATCTTCTACGACAAGGACGGGGAGAAGCAGAATGTCTGAACCCATCAGCGCACTGAATCACGCAAGCTTCGACGGCATTGCCAAGGTCGAGGAATGCGGTCTGCAGGGTATGATCACTCTGCGCGGCGACCTGTCCGACAAGGTGCTTGCCAAGGCGGTCAAAGACGCCACGGGCCAAAAGGTTCCTGGCCAGCGCGAGGCTTTGGTGAACGGCGATACCGGCGTTTGCTGGATGTCGACCGACGAATTGCTGGTGCTGGTGCCCTACGCCGAGGTCGAAGCCAAGCTGGCCGCGATGACCAATGCCCTGAGCGGCACACACGCCCTGGCCGTCAACGTCTCGGATGCCCGCGCAGTGTTCCGCATCTCGGGCGGCAGCGCTCGCGAGGTACTGGGCAAGCTGGCTCCGGTCGAGTTCTCGGAAGAGGCATTCCAGCCCGGCCAAATTCGGCGCTCGCGTCTGGCACAGGTGGCAGGTGCGTTCTGGATGGATGACACCGAAACCTTCCGGGTGGTTTGTTTCCGGTCCGCCGCAGATTATGTGTTCAAACTGCTGAAAGTCGCGGCGCAGCCGGGCAGTGAAGTTGGGGTTTACTGACCTCTGCCTAAGTGCAGTTGAAATAGAAGCCCCGGGTCATCCGGGGCTTTTTTATTTGACCAACGCGCAGTTTCCGGTCCCGTATGGTTTGTTTGATGCACTTACGTTGCCAAAGCTACCGCGGACTTTGATCTTGTTTTTGGCTTGATCGAGGTTTGCCTGATACCGCATGCGCACCGCCTGACCGTCCGAACTCGGTAATGTGACCTTCCAGCTCATCTGGTAAATGTCGTTTCTGCGGGTATTCAGGTTTGCGTCCATCCAGTCGTGGTAGTTACTGACGACCTTCGCTTTGTTGGCTTCTGGATCAATGCGAAAGTAGTATTCCGGTGCAATCCAGCCTTCCCGACCCTTGACCTTGCAATGATGTGTCAAATCTTCTGCCGCTGCCGTCTGAGCAGCAAATGCCGCAATGATAATTCCAAATAGTCGTTTCATTTCTTATCTTATTCATCAATGAGTTACTGGCGGAAGGAAACAGGTTTAGCTCGGGAAAAAACAAGCAGAACCGCACGTAAAATGAGAAGGTGGATTGTTGCATTCTACCCGTGCAGAACAATCGCGCGATAGCGTGTCAATTCTTCGGGTTTGAGCATTGTTTGAACGTCTGCCGGTTGCCCGCTTTCGTCACAAACATTGGAGTAAAAGGAAAGGCTTTCCAGCAGCTCGGATGTGCGGGTCAGGCGATCTTCGTCGGCCAACAGGGGGGAGTGGAGAGAGAGATACAGTGCAGGCCGTACCTTTTCCAACCATGACAACAGGGTTGGCAGTACGAAGAACTCGGCCCCTTCGATATCCATTTTGACCAGTGACACGCCAGACAGATCATTCACCGCCTCGAACTGATCCCAGGCAATGGTCAGCGCATCGCTGCCATGTGCGCCGTCATGAAGCAATGAACTGGTGGAATCGCCGGGCTCTCCGCGCAGGGATGCCATGCGGGCCACACCGAACTGGTCTGACAGCGCCACACCAAAGGCCGACACGTTGTGGATGTCGTTCAGGTCCAGATTCCACGCCAGATGTCGGTAGGCCGTCGGGTCCGGCTCGAAACACCAGACATGCCGCGCCTTGCGTGCGCCATAAAGGACGGTGGGGCCAATCCACGCACCGATGTCAAGGTAATCGCTGCCCGGCGTCAGGTACTCATCAAGGACGGCGAAGGTCTCGGGTTCCCAGTCACCCGCAGTCGCCTTGCGCCAGAATTTCGAATGATAGGGGTCCAGACGGAACGGCTCGCCGTTCAGGTTGCCCGCATAGTATCCGCGGGCGCGGTAGAACATCTTGCGCGCCTGTGTCAGCATCGTCTGCCTCCGGGTTTTCTTGTCTCGGCTCTTGACCTGCGGCGGCTGCCAAAGCATTTAACCTTGGGAACCGCAACTTACATTTTAAACAGGGGGCCGATATGGCTTTTGAACTTCCTGATCTTCCTTATGCACATGACGCGCTGGCAGCCAAGGGTATGTCCGCGGAAACACTGGAATATCACCACGACCTGCACCACAAGGCCTATGTCGACAACGGCAACAAGCTGATCGCCGGGACAGAGTGGGACGGAAAGTCGCTGGAAGAGATCATCGTTGGCACCTATGACGCAAACGCTGTCGCCCAGAATGGCATCTTCAACAACATCAGCCAGCTGTGGAACCACAACCAGTTCTGGGAAATGATGGGCCCCGGTGGCAACGCCATGCCCGGCGAACTGGAGAAGGCGCTGACCGAAAGCTTCGGCTCGGTTGACGAATTCAAGTCGCAGTTCAGCGCTGCTGGTGCCGGTCAGTTCGGCTCGGGCTGGGCGTGGCTGGTCAAGAACGCGGACGGATCGCTGGCCGTGACCAAGACCGAAAACGGCGTGAACCCGCTGTGCTTTAACCAAACCGCACTGCTGGGTTGCGATGTGTGGGAGCACAGCTACTACATCGACTTCCGCAACAAGCGTCCGGCTTACCTTTCGAACTTCCTCGACAATCTGGTGAACTGGGAAAACGTTGCATCGCGGATGTAATCATTGACCCGACGAGGGTTCATACGGGGTCTGCTGGCGGTTACGCTGGCAGGCCTTTTTACTGCGGCTTATGGCTTTTTCATCGAGCCGGCCCTGCGGCTGCGCGTACGTAAATGGCGCCTGAAACGAACCGACTGGACTGCGCCCCCGGTTCGTATTGCGGTTCTGGCTGATCTGCATGTCGGAGAGCCGATGATCGGGCTTGACCGCATTCGCCAGATCGTGCGGCGCACCAACGCACTGGCGCCGGATCTCATATTGCTGCTTGGGGATTACTCGGCAGACCTGAAAACCTTCATGCAGCCGGTCAGGCCGGACGATCTGGCCGACGTTCTTTCTGATCTTGATGCGCCGCACGGGGTGTTTTCGGTGTTGGGCAACCACGACTGGTGGGATGACCGGCAGGCTCAGCAGCGGGGTGGTGGGCCGAATATCTACGCCGAGGCGCTGGGACGCAAAGGCATCACGGTTCTGTCGAACACCGCGATCAAGCTTGAGGCGTTGGGTTTCTGGCTGGCCGGGCTTGAGGATCAATGGGCTATCCGGCGCAAAGGCGGCGGGTATCAGGGGCTGGATGATCTGCCGGGCACCTTGAGTCAGGTAACGGACGATGCGCCGGTCGTGATGATGGCGCATGAACCGGATGTTTTTCCAAAAGTACCAAAGAAAGTTGCGCTTACCCTGTCCGGGCATACTCATGGCGGACAGGTGCGCCTGTTTGGCTGGTCGCCCGTGGTGCCATCCCGCTATGGCAATCGGTACGCCTATGGGCACGTGCAGGAAGATGGGCGGGATCTGGTGGTTTCAGGCGGTATTGGCTGTTCAATCCTGCCCGTTCGGCTGGGGGTCACGCCTGAGATTACAGTGATCGAAATGTCGGCCTGATCCTTTTCTTAGCGCTGGTGAAAACCTGCCGATACGTCGACTTTTGCCTTCGCCGGGATTGTATCGTGCCCCGCAGACCCTACGTAAAGTAGGCGGCAGGAGAGAGCTGCAAATCAAATAGACAAGCGACAGTAAGCGCGCCAATCCAGTGTTGGCACGCCACAAAAGACTTGTGCCCAAGGGGCGGGGGGCGACCTCAACGGCCGATACAGGAGATCACTATGGTCGCAATTGAACAGGGAACATGGGTTATCATCGCAGACGGGGAAAAGGCGCTGGTGATGGAAAACATCACAGACGCCGAAGATCCCAATCTTGTCGTCGTCTCGGTTGAAGAGCAGGACACAGCGGACAACAAACGCAAGGACCGTGCAGGACGCCGGTTCGATTCCGGGCCGAACCAGAAGTCGGCCATGGAAGAGACGAACTGGAAAGCCCACGCCAAATCCTTGTTCGTTCAGGATGTGGCGGATTTGCTGAATCGAAAGGGGCTGAATGGTGCGTTCAAGCGGCTTGTTCTTGTCGCCAGCCCTCATGTTCTGGGCCTGTTGCGCCGCCGCCTGCACAGCGAAGTGCTGGCCAAAGTGGTCGCCGAGGTCGACAAAACCCTGACAAACCACCCGTTGCACAAGGTCGAACAGGTTTTGCGTCAGCGATTGGCAAAGCCTGCGGTTTCCTGACTATTTTTTCCCCGGGAGGCCAAACGGTCCCCCGGGGTTCCGAACATACTAAGTTAAGTCAGAAGCGAACGCAGGCCCTCAATGGCCCCTGTTGGGGAGTCCACCCAGGTCAGGAACTCGCCTAGCGATGGATCGGCAAATTCCTGATCCATGACCTGCGCGACCAGTTCGCGCAGCTTGTCCCAGTATCCATCAACATTCAGGATCAGGATGGGTTTGTCGTGCAGGCCTAGCTGCCGCCATGTCAGGGCTTCGAACAGTTCGTCCAGCGACCCGGGGCCACCCGGCAGAACGACAACCGCGTCTGCATTCATGATCATGACCTTCTTGCGCTCGTGCATTGTCTCGGTGATCACGAAATGGGTCAGGTCGGTCTTGCCGACCTCGCGCCGGACCAGATGCACCGGGATGACACCGAACGTTTCGCCTCCGGCGGACTGCGCCGCGCGCGCGACCTCGCCCATCAGCCCGACATCTCCGGCACCATAAACCAGACGCCAGCCTTCATTTGCCAGCAATGTGCCGAACGCTTCGGCGGCTGCGGCATAGGCGGGATTTGTGCCATTGCGTGACCCGCAATACACACAGACTGATTTCTGAGACATCAGATGGGTTCTCCGGGCTTGTGTCTGAGGTTTTGACCCCTGATAGCGGGATTGATAGGTTGCCTCAACCGTCAGGCAGAATGTGTGAAAGTCAAAGCATTTGCGCTGCGGAGTGAAAGGAAAAGAATGGACGCCAAGTCGGGAAGCGGAAGCTCTGGAAACTTCCTCTGGGGATTGATCGCTGGAATTGCAGCTCTGATCGGAGCGGGAGGTTTGTATCTGTCCGGCATTTTTGGCGATGAACAGGACACTCCGGTGCCTCAGCAGACCGAACTCGCTGCCGAAGCGCCACAGGAAGATGTCACCACCGAAGCAGAAGAAACCGCTGAAAAGCCTGCGCAGCCTGAGGAAACGGCGGAGCCTGAGCAGTCTGTAGATCAGGCCGGGCAAGGCGAGGGCCAACCGGAACCGGCGGGCGAGGAAAAGGCTGAGACCGGGGAGGCAGTTGAACCTGCGCCCACGCCGGTCATCGCGCCTGCTCTGGATCAGGTTTTTATCGAAACGGACGGGAACGCCCTGTTGTCCGGCACCGCCGAACCGGGTTCCGAAGTCCGCGTCTTGCTGGATGGTGAGCCTGTGCACAGCTTCACGGTCGATGCCAGCGGGCAATTTGCCGAGTTTGTCGTAATCCCGTTTTCCGATATCGCAAGGGGCTTGGTGCTGGAGACATCCGACGGAGCCACGGCGTCGCGTTCGGATGATTACCTGATAGCGGCGCTGCCCGCACCCGAGCCGCAACAGACCGAGGTGGCTTCGGCCGAACCGCCAGAGAATGCCGGAGCGCAAACGGTTGAGCCCGGTGCATCCGAAGTGGAAGTCACGGAACCCGAACCGACCGAGACCGCAGCAGCGGAAGACACGGGAACAGACCAACAGCCTGTGATTTCGCAAGAGGAGCAGACGGCAGAGGCATCTTCTGAGGATCAGCCCCAGCCCGAATCCGAAACGGCAGATACTGAAACCGCCGAAACCGACACCGCAGAAACTGAACCCACCGTATCTGAACCGGCAGCCGAGGCTTCTCAGGATCAGCAGGTCGCCGTATTGCGGTCTGGTGAAGAAGGTGTCGAACTGGTGCAGCCTCCTGCGACGCAAACTCAGCAGCCGGATCAGATTGCTTTGGATACGATTGGCTATTCGGAAACCGGCGAAGTCGAGCTGACGGGGCGTGCGCAGGGCGGATCGGCTGTGCGTCTTTATCTGGACAACCGCCTTGTCGGCGATCTTCCGTCTGCGGAAGACGGAAAATGGCGGGGCGAGATCGAGGGTATCGACCCAGGTATCTATACATTGCGGGTGGATGAAGTGGCCCTGGACGGAACCGTCGTCAGTCGACTGGAAACCCCATTCAAGCGAGAGCCAATCGAGACGTTGCAGGCCGCTGATCAGTTGGATGAAGCGGATGCCGAGAGCCAAACCGCCGCAATCCGGTCAGTCACGGTTCAGAAAGGCGACACACTCTGGGCGATTTCGCGGGAACGTTTTGGTGACGGTATTCTCTACGTCAAACTTTTCGAGGCCAACCGCGACTCGATCCGCGATCCGGACCTGATTTATCCTGGTCAAATCTTTACCATCCCCGAATGAACACCCGGCTCTGGCCCTTTTGGGGGCGGGGGCCTATTTCTGATCTCAGGACAGACACGTGAAGCGACGGACAGCCCCAATGCAATCTGATAACGGGTCAGAACCTGACGAACGGCGCTCTGGCTGGCGCACGATCCGAAAGGTTTCACCTTACCTGTGGCCCGATGACGAGCCGTGGGTTAAGCGCCGCGTTGTTCTGGCGCTGACGATGCTGGTCGTGGCCAAGCTGATCGCGGTATATACGCCGATTCTGTACAAGGGCGCGGTCGATGCGTTGGCGGGCGAAGGTGTGCCGCCCATAGCGCTTGGTGCTGTCGGGCTGACAGTGGCCTATGGCGTCGCGCGGATGATGACCGTTGGGTTCCAGCAATTGCGCGATGCGGCTTTTGCGCCGGTTGGACAGCGTGCTTTGCGTGCGCTTGCGCTGGAAACCTTCCAGCACATCCACCAATTGTCCATGCGCTATCACGTGACACGCCGAACAGGCGGTCTGAGCCGGATTATCGAGCGGGGCGTCAAAGGGGTAGAGTTCCTGCTGCGGTTCCTGTTGTTTTCGATTGGGCCGCTGATCCTGGAACTGCTGCTGGTTGCGATCATCCTGATGTGGCTGTTCGACGTGTGGTACCTGGTTGTCGTCGCCGTCACCATCACACTTTACATTTGGTTCACGTTCGCGGTGACGGAATGGCGGGTCAAGCTGCGCCGCGAGATGAATGATCAGGACACCGAAGCCAATCAGCGCGCTATCGACAGCCTGCTGAACTTCGAAACCGTCAAGTATTTCAATGCGGAGATGCGCGAATCCGAACGGTATGACGTTTCGATGAAGGCTTATGCAAAGGCCGCGCTCAAGACCGCTTATTCGCTGGCCTTTCTGAATTTTGGACAGTCCTTCCTGATCACCTGCGGGCTGATCGGTGTCATGGTTCTTGCGGCCATCGGCGTGCAGAACGGAGGCCTGACGGTGGGCGATTTCGTGATGGTGAACGCCTACATGATCCAGATCACCGTGCCGCTGAATTTCCTGGGCACGGTCTATCGCGAAATCCGCCAGTCTCTGGTGGATATGGGGCAGATGTTCGATCTGCTCGAACAGCCCGCCGAGGTAACCGACAAGCCTTGTGCACCCAATTTGAAGGTGAATGGCGGCGAGGTGACGTTGGAAGATGTGCGGTTCGGGTATGAGGCCGACCGGGAAATCCTCAAAGGGGTATCCCTGACCGTACCGGCAGGGCAAACCGTTGCAATCGTCGGGGCGACTGGGTCCGGCAAGTCGACCATCGGGCGGCTTTTGTTCCGGTTCTACGATGTCACCGGTGGCGCGCTGAAAATCGACGGACAGGATGTCCGCGATGTCAGTCAGACCAGTCTGCACGCGGCCATCGGTGTCGTGCCGCAAGACACGGTGCTGTTCAATGACACGATCCGCTACAATATTGCTTATGGCCGCGAAGGGGCCAGCCAGTCCGACGTGGAAGAGGCCGCGAAAGCTGCTCAGATACACGACTTCATCGCCAGCCTGCCTGACGGCTATGACACAAAGGTTGGCGAGCGGGGGCTGAAACTGTCAGGCGGTGAGAAGCAGCGCGTTGGTATAGCGCGCACCTTGCTGAAGAATCCGCCGATTTTGTTGTTGGATGAGGCGACCTCGGCGCTGGATACCGACACTGAACAGGACATCAAGGACGCCCTAGCGCGGGCGGGAGAGGGGCGGACTGTGCTGACCATCGCTCACCGCCTGAGCACGATTGCCGAAGCGGATCGCATCGTTGTGCTGGAACGGGGCGAGATCCTGGAACAGGGCACGCATGACGAGTTGCTCTCTCGAGCCGGGCGCTATGCGCAGCTATGGAACCGGCAGCAATCGGACACGCAGGCTGCCTGACGCGCGTTGTGTCCGGCAGGATGATTTTGTGATAAAATAAGCCTGTTCTTACAGGAGATTTCCGATGCGTCGATTTGTTCGAAAAGGTACAATTGCGGGCATACTTGCCGTGGCAATCAACCTTCCCACACTGGCCGCAGCTGATCCGATCGAAGGCGTCTGGAAGACCGAGCCGGATCGAAAGGACTTGATCTCGCACATCAAGATTACGGCGTGTGGCGGCAAGTTTTGCGGTCAGATTTTGTCGGCCTATGACAAATCCGGAAAAGAGGTGCAGACGCCCAATATCGGGAAGAAACTGTTCTGGGATGTGTCCAGCGAAGGTTCGGGCACATATGGCGGCGGAGAGTTCTGGGTGCCACTACTGGATGTCGAGGCGGTGCCTCAGATGACGTTGCAGGGCGACACGCTCAAGGTCAAAGGATGTGAACATCACCTTTGTGGCCATCAGACCTGGACACGATTGCAGAATTGAAAAGGGCCGGTGTTGGCCGGCCCATGATCTTTATTCTGCTGCTTTCAGAGGCGGATTGGGTGGTTGATCCGACGCCTGGTCCGGTTTGGCCACGGACAGAGCGTCTGTGACCTCATCGTCCTCCCAGATAACCTCGGTCGCCTGCGCTTTTCGCGCCGCCCGTCCAATGGCCATATCCTGTGCCAGCCGGCTGGCGCGGCCTGCCGAGGCGCGGGCCAGTGCCTTGCCCAGCCAGATTGTGTAGGTCGCCACCCAGACTCGCAGCGCCAACAGCGATGGTGTCACGATCAGTGTCAGTACGGTCGCGATACCCAGGCCAAAGACAACCGCAGTGGCAAGCTGTTTCCACCACAGGGCGGTGGGGCTGTCGATGGAATAACCGCCGTTGATGAAGTCCAGCGACAGACCGAACATCATCGGTGTCAGACCCGCCATCGTGGTCAAAGTGGTCAGCAGAACCGGACGAATGCGCGCCTCGGCGGTGCGGACGATGGCCTCGATCCGGGGCATGTAGCGGCTGTATTCCTGATAAGTGTCGATCAGAACGATGTTGTTGTTCACCACGATCCCGGCCAGCGCCACGATGCCCGTCCCAGTCATGATGATCGAGAACGGCTGTTGCATGATCATCATTCCGATCAGCACCCCGGTTGTGGACAGAACAACCGCCAGCAGCACCAGCACGGAGTTGTAGAACGAGTTGAACTGCGCCAGCAGGATCACGAACATCAATCCCAGCGCACCCATGAATGCATTCACAAGGAAGGCGCCGGACTCTTCCTGTTCCTCCTGGTCGCCGGTCCATTCCCAGCTGACCGCTTTCGAGAAAGGTCCAGTATCCAACCACTCCGTCAGGACGGCAATCCGTTCATTGGGGTTGATCAGCGAGAACTGCGCGTCGCCATCCTTAATCGCAGACCGGATATCCTCGGCGCTCTGGCTACCGGTCAGCTCGACAATCTCATACGCCTCACCATCGGGGCTGGTCAGGGTCGCGCCCTTAGGCTCCGCGCCTTCCGCAACCGCCCGGACAACGGCCAGCCTTTGTTCTGTGCCGTCCGCGTCGGTGATAACGACCTTGCTCAGCCCCGGTTCTACGTCCGCTTTGATGTCGTAATACCGCTCCTGATTGATGCGGTTGATCTCGGCCAGTTTTTCAACCGGCTTGCGGGTTACGAAATTCGATAGTGGCACCAGACCATCCGAAGTGCGGACCTTCAGCGAATCCAGCGTGGAAAGAACGCGGTCTTCTTCGGGCAAGCGCACACGAATCTCGACCTCTTCATCGGTATTGTCCGGGCGCATCTCACCCAGCAGGATACCGCGTGTCACCAGTTGCACCATAGCGCCCACAGTCGCCACATCGGCCCCGAAGCGGCCCGCCTTGGCCACGTCTACGTCGATCTGCCAGTCAATGCCGGGCAGGGGCAGGGTGTCTTCGATCCTGACCAGACCGGGGGTGGTGTCGAACGCCTCGCGCGCGGACAGGGTTGCTGAGGTCAACTCCTCCCAATTGTTGCCCTTGATGCGCAGATGCACCGGTTTGGCCGAGGCCGGACCCTGATCCAGCGGCTGAAGCTCGACGATGATGCCGGGCAGTTTGGCCAGATTTGCGGTCAGTTCCTCAAGCACCCTATCGCCGTCGTATTTGGGGTCGATGAAATGACGGTCAAACAGCCCGCCAAGGATCGGCTCTGACACGTTCGGGCGGTCTTCCCACGGGATGATTTCGAATTGCACACGGCCAACGGTGTCGCCGGGGGCCTGCGCGCCACCGGTGTTCTGGTTCAGCCCACCTTCACCGGCAAAGGCGAAGACGTTGATAACAGCCGGGTGCGCGCTGATGGTCTGTTCAGCGGCCAGAACAATTGCGTCTTTTTCCGCCAGAGACAGGTTGCCACGGGCGCGGACATAGGCGGTGGCCTGTTCGGGCTCAGTCTCAACAAAAAACTCGACGCCGCGGTTGTTGTTCGAAAAGGCCGTCATCACAGATACAACGGCAAAGCCGATCACCGCGATCGAGACGATCGGCATGATCGGATTTCCAACGAGGAATTTCACCATATAGCCAAAGACCGTGTGTTCCTTGGCCGTGTGCACATGGTCGTCTTCGCGGCGTTTGATCTTTGCCGCGCTCAGCGTGACCGACCCTGCAAAGGCGCCCGTCAGAAACAGAAACGCGCCGAACAAACTGCCTGCTGTACCACCGATTGGAAGCAGATAGGTCGGGTTCAGAACCTGCATCGCACCCAGGAAAATCAGGTAAAGCGATGGCGGAACCAATAGGGCGCGTACCCACCAGCGGGTTCGCGCGCGCAGCCAGTTCGACGTGCGGTCAAAAGTCCGGCTCAAACGGCCCGAAACACCGCCCATCACGGGCAGATAGATCAGCGCTACAATCAGCGAGGATGACAGAACGAAGATCAGCGTGATCGGCAGCATCTTCATGAACTCGCCCGGAACGCCAGGCCAGAACAGCATGGGCAGAAACGCACAAAGCGTGGTCGCCGTCGATGATACGATGGGCCAGAACATCCGCTGTGCCGCCTCGACATAGGCGTGCATCGGGCCGACGCCTTCCTTGATGCGCTTGTCAGCGTATTCGACCACCACGATGGCCCCGTCGACCAGCATCCCGACCGCAAGGATCAGGCCGAACATCACCATGTTCGAAATGCTGACGCCCATCATGGCCAGGAAAGCAAAGCACAACAGGAACGAGGTCGGAATCGCAAAACCCACCAACAGCGCGGCACGTGTACCCAGCGACGCCAGCACAACGATCATCACCAGCGCAACGGCCGTCAGGACGGAACCTTCAAGCTGGCTTACCATCGAGCCGACGATACGGCTCTGGTCATTCGACGTGCCGACATCGACTGCTGCCGCCAGTTCCGGTGGCCAGATCTTCTGAGCCTCGGCAACGACCTTTTTGACCTCGTTGACCGTGTCGATGACGTTAAAGCCTTTGCGCTTTACCACTTGCAGGGCAACGGTGGCCTCACCATCGAACCGGGCAGTGCCTTCACGGTCTTCAAAGGTGTAATTGATCTGCGCCAGTTCGCCCAACGTGACAACGCGGTCGCCATTGACCTTGACCGGCAGCCCGTAAACATCCTGCGCCGTCTTGAAGGACGAAGGGATTTTGACCGAGAATGTGCCTTGCGCCGTCTCGACCTCACCAGCAGCGATCAGCTGGTTGTTGTTCTGCACAACGTTGATCAGTTCTGCGGCGGTGACGTTATAGGCCTCAAGACGTAGCGGGTCGATCACCACTTCAAGAAGTTCGTCCCGATTGCCGGCAATCCCGGCTTCCAGAACGGAATCCAGTGCTTCAAGATCGTCCTGCAGGTCTTTGGCAACACGGGCCATTGTGCGTTCGGGAACCGCGCCGGTCAGGTTGACGATGACGATTGGAAATTCGGAGAAGTTGATCTCGTTCAGCGAGTACTGCTCGGCCCCGTCGGGGAAATCAGCCTGCGCGCTGTTCATCGCGTCGCGGACATCGGCAGTGATCGCGGTCTTGTCCCAACCGAAGTCGAACTCAAGTGCAATCCCGGCATAGCCTTCTGCGGCGGTGGCGGTCATTTCCTTCAGACCGTCCAGATCCGCCAGTTCGGTTTCCATGGGCTTGATCAGCAGGTTCTCGGAATCCTCGGCCGAAATGCCGGGGAACGAAACCGAGACGAACAGAGCCGGGATTTCGATGTCCGGCTCGCCTTCTTTTGGCAGGCTGACATAAGCAAACCCGCCGACCATCAACGAGATCGCGATGAAGGCCAGGACCATTCGGGCCCTGTCGGCGGCCCAACTGACAATACCCGTCATTGCGACAATTCCCGGTAGGTCGGCGCGACACTGACGCCTTTGGTCACGAATTCCTGCCCAACGACAATGATATCCACCGTTTCAGGCAATCCGTCGATCCAGACACCGCTTGCGGTGTCACGCAGCAGATGAACAGGCATGAAGTCGACTACATTGCCCGCTGCAATTGTGCGAACCCCCAATTGGCCTTCATTGTTCAGCGTCAATGCGGATTGCGGCAGCAGGTGCGCCTTGGCGCCTTCGGCTGCGATGCGAATGTCAGCGGTCTGGCCGTCGCGGATGGCCAGTTCCGAGTTCGGAACGGTGATCTCAACCTCGAAGGTCCGGGTGGTTTCATCGGCGGAACGGCTGAGGAATGTCACACGGCCCGTAACCTCAAGACCGGTCACCAGTTTGGCCGAAGCCTCGGACCCCACAATGATCCGGTTCACTTCGGTCTCGGGAACAAAACCCACCAGCTTGATCGGATCCAGCTGAATGACGGTTGCGCACAGCGATCCCGGCTGCATCAGGCTGCCCAATTCCGCCGTGTCGCTTTCCAGCAGGCCACGGAACGGCGCTTCGATGGTGAGGCGGTCAATCTCGCGCTGGGCCGCTTTCACCTCGGCTGCAGCAGCTTCGATGCCGGCGCGAGTGGCCTCCAGACCTGCTTCGGCCGATTTCACACCTGCTTCAGCGGTGCTCATGGCCGCTTCGCTGGAAATCCGGCGTGTTTCCGACCCAAAACCCGTTTCAGACAGCTTGCGCGCCGCTTTCAGGTTGATCTCGGCCTCGGCCACGCGCGCATGTGCTTCGGCAAGCCGGGCCTCGGCTTCGGGGATGCGGCTTTCGGCCTCAAGCTTGCCCGCCATCGCTTCGGCCAGGCTGGCCGGGCGGGTGCCAGGGTCGAGTTCGCACAAAAGATCTCCGGCCTCGACAAAAGTGCCCTTGCGCTTGGGTTCTGACACAACGGTCGATATCGTTTCGGCCAGCACTTCGACCTGACGGTTCGCCTTGGTCTGGCCACGCAACAACACTGCGCTGTCGATCTCGCGCGCCGATGACCGCAAGGCGACGACCTTGATTGCATCCGGATTTTGGGCAGCTTCCGCGCCCTCACCACCTTCAGAGGCTTGTGCTTCCGCTACGTCATCTTTTCCAGCAAAGGCGAACAGCGCGTCCCTTTCGAACACCAAAAAGTATAATGCAACAATTACCAAAAGCGCGTTTGCGAATGAAATCAATCGCATGCAGAAATTCTCCTAGGATTCATTGCCAGATTTTCACTGGCGCTTATGCCTCAAAATGGGGTCCGGCATAGGCCATTTCCATACTGAACTGAATAGTTCGGTTTAGTTTTTTTCGCAAGGGCGCACTAAGCCGGTGAAAATGTGCGAAATCGGACCCTTGGCTTGGACGTGGTGCCGGGGTATGACATGGCGCTAATATGACAGGACACTAAGCCTGGGGGCAGGGATGAGCGACGTCGACAGTTTCATTGATGAGGTGACAGAAGAGGTGCGCCGCGACCGGCTGTATCTGCTTTTGCGCCGTTGGGGCTGGGTGGGCATTGCAGCGGTGGTACTTATCGTAGGCGGGGCCGCTTTCAACGAATATCGCAAAGCCAGCATTACAAGTCAGGCTCAGGCGCTGGGCGATGAAATTCTTGCGGCGTTGTCGCAAGATGATTCCGCCGAACGTGCCGCCGGTCTAAGCGGGATACAAACGCAATCGCCGGGTGGGGACGCAGTTCTGAAAATGCTGCTGTCCGCATCGCAGAACGAGGCCGGTTCGGCGCAGGATGCCGTGACCAGCCTGAACGCGGTTGCGACGCAAGCTGATCTGCCCGAAATCTATCGCGCCATCGCGAACTTCAAGGCGTTGCTGTTGCAAAGTGAAACCCTTTCGGCAGACGAGCGTCGCCTACAATTCGAGGCACTGGCCGCGCCCGGTGCGCCGCTGCGTCTGTTGGCAGAAGAACAGCTTGCGCTGATTGATGTCGCCGAGGGCAACACCGCCGCCGCGATTGATCGTCTGCAAGCGCTGCGGCAGGATGCCGAAGTTGGTGTCGATCTGCAGCAGCGTGCGACCCAGCTGATCGTGGCGCTGGGGGGCGAACCGGAACAACTGGTCGCCCAGCAAGGCTGATTGAGACAGCGAAACAAGAATGACGACAGGCGAGTTCGGAACATCATGGTAACGAGACTATTCCCCCGCATTGGACTGCCATTGGCGGCGATTGCCCTGACGACGCTTGCGGCCTGTCAGGAACCCGAAGTCATTCTGCCCGGTGAGCGCGAAGACATCCGTCCCGCGTCCGATACCGAAACCGTTGAAACCCGTGGGTCCAAACCGATCAGCCTTCCGGGGCAGACATCGAACGCCAATTGGGCGCAGAGCCCGGGCACAGCCGCTTTTCGAACCACAAACGCTGCGCTCAGCTCAGCGCCGCAACGTATCTGGTCCACTTCGATTGGCGAAGGCGATTCCCGCAAGAAAAGGATTACAGCGGAACCGGTTGTTGCAGGCGGGCTGATTTATACCCTCGATTCCGGAGCCACAGTGTCGGCCGTTACGCCTCAGGGGCAGGTCGCCTGGAGCACCAACCTTATCCCCCCAAGCGACGGTGATTCCGACGCGACAGGCGGCGGAATGGCCTATGCCGACGGGGTTTTGTACGTCTCATCCGGGTTTGGTCGTCTCACGGCGCTGGATGCCAAGACCGGCGCGCAACGCTGGCAGAAGCGGCTGAACGCAACCGGCAGCGGTGCGCCGCTGGTCAAAGACGGGTTGCTTTACGTCGTCGCCGGGGATGAGACCGGCTGGGCTGTGAATACCAAGGATGGCCGTATTGCCTGGCAGGTCGAAGGAACACCCAGCGTTGGGAACGTGCTTGGGGCACCGTCGCCTGCGCTGACCTCGGACCTCGCGGTCTTTGCTTTCGGATCCGGTGATATTGCCGCGACGTTCCGCAGGGGCGGCATCCGCCGTTGGAACGCTTCGGTCGCGGGCGGACGTCGTGGTCGCGCGGCGGCCCGGATCGTTGATGTCACCGGGGGGCCAATGGTAACCGGGGACACGATCTACATTGGCAACCACTCGGGCCGGACCGTGGCACTGGAAGGCGGGTCCGGAGAACGTAAATGGACCGCCAACGAAGGTGCGGTTGATACGGTCTGGCCGGTCGGAAACAGCGTCTTCCTGATCAGCGACCGCAGCCAGTTGGTGCGACTGAACGCAACAGACGGATCGGTGATCTGGGCGCAGGACCTGCCCGGATTTGTCAAGGACAAGCCCGGACGGCGCGGGGCGATCTTTGCGCATTATGGTCCGATCCTTGCTGGCGGGCGCATCGTTGTGGCCTCAAATGACGGGTACGTGCGCTTTTACAGCCCGGTTGACGGAACCCTGGTTCACCGGATCGAAGTCCCCGGCGGGGCGACCGCGTCGCCCGTTGTTGCGGGGCGCACTTTGTATATCGTGTCCACCAAAGGTGCACTGCACGCTTTCCGTTGACGGCAAGATGCGCTAAAGGGCGCACCTTGAGTCTTGAAAGTTGAGTATCATGTCGCTGACCCTCGCTATCGTGGGGCGCCCGAATGTGGGCAAATCCACACTGTTCAACCGCCTTGTGGGCAAGCGCTTGGCCCTGGTCGACGATCAACCCGGCGTGACACGTGACCTGCGCGAAGGCGAAGGGCGGCTTGGCGATCTGCGATTCACCGTGATCGATACGGCGGGTCTTGAGGATGCAACGGATGACAGTCTGCAGGGGCGGATGCGCCGCTTGACCGAGCGCGCGGTGGACATGGCCGATGTCTGCCTGTTCATGATCGATGCTCGTGTGGGGCTGACCCCCACGGACGAGATGTTCGCGGAAATCCTGCGCAAACGATCCAAACATGTGATCCTTGCGGCCAACAAGGCCGAAGGAAACGCGGCGGATGCCGGCGTGCTTGAGGCTTATAATCTGGGTTTGGGAGAGCCCGTGCGCCTGTCGGGCGAGCATGGCGAAGGAATGACCGACCTTTACGCCCACCTCATGCCTCTGGCGGACGCGATGGCAGAACAACAGGCCGATGAGACGCCTGTGACAGATGTGGAACTGGACGAAGAGGGCGAAGGCGAAGCGCGCCTGATCACCGATGCGAAACCGCTTCAGGTCGCTGTTGTCGGTCGTCCAAACGCCGGAAAATCCACCCTGATCAACAAGATTATGGGCGAAGATCGTCTGTTGACAGGTCCCGAAGCCGGGATTACCCGCGATGCCATCAGCTTGCGGATCGACTGGGCCGATCCCGATGGCAACAGCACGCCGATGCGGATTTTCGACACCGCCGGCATGCGCAAAAAGGCCAAGGTGCAGGAGAAGCTGGAAAAGCTGTCCGTTTCGGACGGGCTGCGCGCGGTCAAGTTTGCCGAGGTCGTGGTGGTTCTGCTGGACGCGGCCATACCGTTTGAACAACAAGACCTGCGCATCGCCGATCTGGCCGAACGCGAAGGCCGTGCCGTGGTCGTCGCGGTCAATAAATGGGACATCGAAGAGGAAAAGCAAGAAAAACTGCGCGATCTGAAAGAATCCTTTGAACGGCTGTTACCCCAGTTGCGCGGTGCCCCGCTGATCACCGTTTCAGCGAAAACGGGCAGGGGGCTTGAGCGTCTTCGTGCCGCCATCCTGCGCGCTCATGACGTCTGGAACCGCCGTGTGCCGACCGCAGCCCTGAACCGCTGGCTGGCAGCCATGCTGGAACAGCACCCGCCGCCGGCACCGCAGGGACGTCGGATCAAGCTGCGCTATATGACCCAGGCCAAGACCCGCCCGCCTGGGTTCGTGGTCATGTGCTCGCACCCGGACAAGATGCCGGACAGTTATTCGCGGTATCTGGTGAACGGGTTGCGTGAGGATTTCGACATGCCCGGCACACCGATCCGGCTGACCCTGCGAGGGCAAGGGGACAAGAACCCGTACAAGGGGCGGCGCAAGAAAAACGCCGGGGCCCTGGCAAAGCACCTGAAGGGGCGGGGCTGATCTTTGGGGCAGGTCCGGCTGACGCAGCCGGACCCGATCATGGATTTTGATATGTGCTCGATTCCAAAGACTCGGTACGCTTCGGCCGGTTCATGAAAATTGCGAAGCACGCGGCCCCGATTTTCGGTCAATCGCGAACATGAGTCAAAAAAGATAAAAACATCGCGATATTTGTTCGTACTGGCGCCGTCAGTTTTGATCTTGAGAATGCGAGACAAAGGTGCCGTGGGGTCAATCTCGGCGCCGGTGACGGAACAGCTTGGCAAAGACTTGAGCGGATTTCCCCGATCACTTGGACAATGTCTGAAAGAAAATGCTATCTATGCCCTTGTTGGAGCATAACAATTACCCGCGCCGGTCTTGCTTTGAGACTATTCGTGTATAATCTGACGATGAACGTTCACGCCGACCAAAAGAGGAAAGTGGGGCGGTTATGGATCTCAGGGAATATACCCGCCGATATGCGGTTCAGGACAATCGGCTTGCCAGCCTGAGCTATTTTGGGACTTTTGCGGTGTATTTCACATCGCTGGCTTTGGCGATCATCTTCGTGGACCGGTGGTATGTCATGGTCCCGGCCGGCATTGTTTTCGCATTTTCGGCAGTGCGCCTTTACGTGTTGCAGCACGATTGCGGTCATCATTCCCTGTTTGAGACGCGTCAACAGAACGAATGGGCGGGGCATGGCTTGTCACCCTTCACCTTTGCACCTTTCGAGGTGATGAAGCAGAACCACAATCTGCACCACGCCGGTATCGGCAATCTGGAACATCGTGAGACCGGTGAAATTCACACCATGACGCTGCGCGAATGGCAGCGCGCAGACTGGAAATCCCGTCTGTTCTACAGGCTTTATCGCAATCCGCTCATCCTCGTGCCGGTTGGTGCGCTGTTCACCTACTTCATTCGCTATCGCTGGCCCAAGAACACCGTGCGATTTGGGGCAGGTGGGGTGCTGTTGCACAATCTGTCGATCATCGTGTTTCTGGGTTTGCTTTATTATGTGGCCGGGACATCGGGGATTCTGGTCTGGTTGGTTTTTTCGTTGTTGGGCGGAATGCTGGGGGTGTTTCTTGTGTATCTTCAGCATAACTTTGAAGACACATACTGGGATCGCCGACCGGATCTGGACCCACAGGTTGCCGCTTTGCAGGGTTCTTCAGCGCTGGACTTCGGCTGGTGGTTCGACAATGCGGTCGCCTGCATCACGCTGCATGATATCCACCATTTCAACGCGCGCATCCCGTCCTATCGGCTGCGCGCCTGCCACTATAACCTGCCGCCTGAATTCACCCCGCGGCGGATCAAGTTTCGCGAGGCGGTGGCAGCACTGAACCTGAAGCTCTGGGATGAGGAAGCCAAACGCCTTGTTCCGTTCCCCAGGAAGGCCTCGACAGGCAATCTGGCTCATAGCGGCTAACATCATGCGGTGAGCCAAGCTATCAGGGGGTTGGGGGGATGTACATCCGACGTATATATGTATTCGAGCGACGAATTGGAAAGGACCAGTAATGACCGCAGTGACCAACATAAAAGGTGTGGGCCAAGCGCTTGCAAAATCGTTGAGCGACAATGGATTCAAAACTGCGGAAGCCATCGCCAAGGCAAACGCCGCTGATCTGGTCAAAATCCCGCGCATTGGTGCATCACGTGCGCAAACACTGATCGCAGCCGCCAAGGAAGCTGTTGCCAAGCCAACTGGGACCAAGCCGACGTCCCGGCGCGCACCGGCCCGAAAACCTGCGGCCCGCAAAACCGTAGCTGCGGCTGCCGCTGAAAAGCGGGCAAAAGAAGAGGCGCGCAAGGCGGCCGAAGAAAAAGCTGCGAAGGAACAGGCAGCAGCCAAAGCCCAGAAAAAGGCCAAAGCCAAGGCCAAAGCCGAAAAAGCCGCCAAGAAGCGGCGCGAGATGGAGGCGGCCTTTTCCGAGGCGAAAGATAAAGTGAAGGCCAAGTCCAAAAAGGCCAAACAGAAGGCCAAGTCCAAAAAGGACAAGGCGAAGAAAGACGTTGCCAAGAAGTCAGGCAAAGACGCCGCCAAGAAGTCCGGCAAAAAAGAGGGAAAAAAGAAGAAGGACAAAAAAAAGGCGAAGAAGTAGTCCCTCTCCGCCTCGACTTGTTTCGAAAACCGGCACCGTTTCAGACGGTTGCCGGTTCTTTGTTTCAGGCCAGCGTGCCGTCCGTCTGCAAAGTCAGCTTGCCGCCCAGATAGGGGGCCAGGACATCCGGAATGGTGACGGTTCCGTCTTCATTCTGACCGTTTTCCAGGACGGCAATCAGGCAGCGCCCAACCGCAAGACCCGAGCCGTTCAGGGTGTGAACATATTCCGGCTTGCCGCCGCCTTCGGGGCGGAAACGCGCGTTCATGCGGCGGGCCTGAAAGGCCCCTGTTGTCGAAACCGAACTGATCTCGCGGTATGCATCCTGCCCGGGCAGCCATGCCTCGATGTCGTAGGTCCGGCGCGCGCCGAAGCCCATGTCACCCGTGCACAGAACCACAGTGCGATAGGGGATGCCCAATTGCTCCAGCAAATCCTCGGCGCAGCGCAGCATGCGCTTTTGCTCGTCATCCGAGTTGTCGGGATGGGTGATCGAGACCATCTCGACTTTTTCGAACTGGTGCTGCCGCAGCATGCCTGCCGTGTCCTTTCCCGCGCTTCCGGCTTCGGACCGGAAACAGGCGGTGTGCGCGGTCATGCGGATGGGCAGGGCGCTTTCTTCCAGAATGTCACCGGCGACGGAATAGGTCAGCGTAACCTCGGATGTCGGAATAAGCCACCAGCCATTGGTGGTCTGATAGCTGTCCTCGCCGAATTTAGGCAGTTTGTCGGTGCCATACATCGCCTCGTCCCGCACCAAAACGGGCGTCTGCATTTCCGTCAGGCCATTCTTGTCGATATGCGTGTCCAGCATGAACTGCGCCAGTGCGCGATGAATGCGGGCGACGCCTTTCGACAGGTTCACGAACCGGCTGCCGCTGGTTTTGGCGGCGGTTTCAAAGTCCATCGCCGCGGCAACGGAAGGGATTTCGTAGTGCTCATTGGGTTCGAATGCGAAATTACGCGGAGCACCCCAGCGATTGACCTCGACATTTTCGTTTTCATCCGCGCCTTGCGGCACGTCGTCGGCAGGGACGTTGGCAATGCGCGCCAACTGGTCGGTCAGCAGGGCGTCCAGATCCTTGGCTTCGGTCTGCATCCGGGCGATCTCGGCTTTTTTCTCGGCCACCAGTGCGCGCAGACGCTCGAACTCGGTTTCGTCGCCGCGCGCCTTGGCGGCGCCGACTTCTTTGCTGGCCTTGTTCTGCTCGGCCTGAGCGGTCTCGGCGGCAAGTATCTTGGCGCGGCGGCTTTCATCCAGCCTGAGCAGGTCCGACGACACCGGCGCGTCCCCACGGCGCGCAAGGGCGGCGTCGAAGGCGGCTGGGTTTTCGCGAATGGCGCGGATGTCGTGCATTGTTCAGATCCTTGAATACGTGAATCACTGGAACCGCTTATGCACTATCTCGCGGGGAGGGTGTAGCCGGGACAAGACGCCCGGACTATTTCTCTTCCTCTTCGGTGACTTCATGCGCCAGATGGCCGTCCCAAGCCTCGGCAGGGATCTTGGGTTCGGGTGGATCGGCCATATAAGAGGGCGTCATGATCTGAACACTGTTTTCGTTGAAAACGGCCACGATATTGCGATGCAGATCCGAGCGGATTTTCGGGATTATGCTGCCGCGTGTGGTGTACCCGTTGATCTGGTAGTTGATCGCGTAATCGGCCAGCGCGGTCCACAGCACAAAGGGGACGGGCTTGGACTTGATCCCTTTGGTACGGTTGGCCGCCTCGATCAGCATCGCCTCGACCTTTTCGGGCGGCTCTTCATAACCGATGCCGACAGTGGTGTGCAACAACAGGCCGCTGCCATCTGTTTGCTTGGAAAAGTTCACCACATCCGAGTTCATCAGCTGCGCGTTTGGGATCGAGATCAGCTCGTTCTTGATGGACTTCAGATGCGTCTCCATCAACTTGATCTGCACCACGTCACCGATATGGTCACCAATCTGAATGCGATCCCCGATCGAAGTTGAACGGCGATAAATCACAAACAGGCCAGCAAGCATGTTCGACACGACCGAGTTCGCACCCAGCGACAGCATGGCGCCGACCAGAATGGTCAGCCCCTGAAACGCGGCCGAATCCGAGCCCGGAATGTAGGGCACGGCAAAGACCAGCGCGATCAGGATCACGATGACACGGGCAATATTGAATGTCGGATTCACCCAGTGCTTTTCGAAATCGCCCATTTCGAAGGACCCGGCCTCGACCGCATCAAAGAACACCCTCATGCCGCGGATTACGTAGACGGTGATCCAGGCGATCAGGCCCAGCATGATCAGGTTCGGGATATAGCTGAGGATGCCCTTGAAGATCAGCAGGACAGGTTCCGTCAGATAAGTCAGCAGCAGTTGCGCGAAATACCGGGTTTCGGCAAAAGCCAGAAGGACAAAGGACAGGTAGTAGTAAAAGCCCAGAAAGAAGATGACCAGCAGGATGAAATTCAGGCCGTATCGGATCAGGGCTGCAATCGCTTCGGCTTGAACGCTTTTGGCGGTCGCTGTTTCGACGTCCTTGAGATAGCGCTTGACCAGCTTCAGGGTGCGTCGCCGGATGCGCCGGTGAAGCCACATGATAATGATGACAAACAATGCAAAGCCGACAGTCCAGGCTAATGCCTCGATCGCGCCTGACACGCGCGCCTGGTCCGTCCGGTTCGCACGGTAGTCGACAATCGCCTCTTCTATCGCGTCGCCATGCAGAAGGCTGAGAACGTCCAGTTCCATCTGGTCCAGTTCCGCATCGGCGACGGTAACGATCGAAACTCTGACGCCATCAGCGAAAATGCGTGTACCGAGATCGGTTTTTTCGAAAGTAATGTCGACATCGGGGTCTTCCGAAGATTCGGCGACTTCGACAATAATCTTCTGGACCTGCTCGGCCCGTTCCGATGCCGGCAATGCGCTGGAGCCGCGCAGGAAGAACAGTGTTTCGCCATCGACGACCACCGGGGCCTTGAAAACATCCGTTTCATCGGTCTCTGGGGCCAGAATTTCGGGGGGTGCTTCCTGTGTGTGTCCGGCAGTGCACATGGCAAAAGCCAGCAGGGCTGCGATCAGCAAAACTTTTAATGCTTGCAGGTGTTTATATAGCTGATTCATTGTGACCCCCACGGCCTGACTATACCCCGCCCGACCGTCGTTCCTAGGGTATATCTGCAACGCTTGGAAACATCTTTCGACACGGTGACACAATCAGGACGGGTTACACCGCCGCCTTTGCTTGCAAACGGACACCTCAAAGCATAGGTTCCCGCCAAATTTGCGGAGCTTGTCCGCGATCCAAAGTAAAAGGAATGTCCCATGGAAGGTGGCGCAATCGCCCAGTTTCTCCCGCTGATCCTGATTTTCGCGATCATGTATTTCCTGCTGATCCGTCCGCAGCAGAAGAAGATGAAGGAACATCAGGCGATGGTCGACGCCGTGCGCCGGGGCGATCAGGTCGTCACCCAGGGCGGGATGATCGGCAAAGTATCCAAGGTCAAGGAAGGCGAAAACGAGATCGAGGTTGAAATCGCTGAAGGCGTCAAGGTGCGTGTGGTCAAATCGACCATTGCACAGGTTCTGAACAAGACCGAGCCTGCGAAATAACTTCGCGCGACAATCCCTTGAAAAGGCAGGGTAATGCTGCACATTGATACCTGGAAGCGGGTTCTGATTTGGTCGGTCTGTGTGATCGGTCTGCTCATGGCCCTGCCGAATGCGTTCTATACGCGTGTCGAGCAATCGAACGACGCCAAAACCGCCATTGAACTTGGCATTGATACTCCGGAAATGCAGGCCGAGGCCGCCCAGTGGCCAAACTGGCTGCCGTCTTCTCTGGTCAACCTGGGCCTCGATTTGCGCGGTGGCGCGCATCTCTTGGCCGAAGTCCAGACCAGCGATGTATACGAAGCCCGAATGGAGGCGATGTGGCCGGAAATTCGCGACGCCCTGCGCGATGAACGCGGGACGGTTGGGACCATCCGCAAGCAGCCATCGGCACCGGATGAGATTCGCGTACGGATCAGCCAACCCGAAGGCATGTCTCGCGGGCTGGAAGTTGTACGTGGTCTTGCGCGTCAGGTGCAGACGCTGACCGGTGTTGGGGCGAACGACATCGAAGCGCGCGCCGACGGTGACATGATCGTCGTGCAATTGTCCGAAGCCGAGAAACTGGCTTCGGATGACCGGACCGTGCGTCAGGCGCTGGAAATCATCCGTCGCCGTATCGATGAGGTCGGAACACGCGAACCCACCATTCAGCGTCAGGGTACGGACCGTATTCTGATTCAGGTCCCGGGCGTCGGCAGCGCAGGTGAGTTGAAAGAGATCATCGGAACGACCGCGCAACTGACCTTTAATCCGGTTGTGGGCCGTGGGACCGACCCGGATGCCGTACCGGGTATCGGTGAAAAAGTCGTGCCCTCGCTGGACGAAAGCGAAGTTTTCTACACCATCGAATCCGCTCCGGTCGTGACCGGTGAAGAACTGGTGGATGCGCAACCGTCCTTCGACCAGAACGGCCGCCCCGCAGTCAACTTCCGGTTCAACACTTCGGGCGCGCGCAAGTTCGGCGATTATACCCTCGATAACATCGGCGCACCGTTCGCGATTGTGCTGGATGATGAGGTGATTTCGGCCCCCGTGATCCAATCCCACATTCCGGGCGGGTCCGGTATAATCACCGGCAATTTCACAGTAGAAGAAAGCACCAACCTGGCTGTGCTGCTGCGCGCCGGTGCCCTGCCTGCGGGGCTTGAGTTCCTTGAAGAACGTACCATCGGTCCCGAACTGGGGCAGGACAGCATCGATGCGGGGAAGGTGGCCACCACGGTGGCCTTTGCCGCAGTGCTGGTCTTCATGGCGCTCAGCTATGGCCTGTTCGGAGTGTTCGCCAATATCGCGCTGATCATAAACGTTGGACTGCTGTTCGGCCTTCTTTCGGTGATCGGTGCAACGCTGACCCTGCCGGGTATTGCGGGCATCGTGCTGACGGTTGGCATGGCAGTCGACGCCAACGTGCTGATTTTTGAGCGCATACGCGAGGAACTGAAATCCGCCAGAGGGCCCTCACGTGCCATTGAACTGGGCTACGAAAAGGCGCTGTCGGCCATTCTGGACGCCAACGTCACTACATTTATCACTGCGACGATCCTGTTCGCCATGGGCAGCGGTCCGGTGCGCGGCTTTGCCATCACTCTGGGTCTGGGCATTCTGACCTCGGTCTTCACCGCGATCTTCGTGACGCGCCTGATGATCGTCATCTGGTTCGAACGCCGCCGTCCCAAAACGATCGAGGTTTGATATGCGACTTAGACTTGTTCCCAAGGAAACCTCGTTCGACTTCTTCAGCCGCTGGAAAGTCTGGCTGGGCATTTCGGCTTTGCTGATGATCGTGGGCTTCGCCTCGTTCCTGATCCAGGGTCTGAACTTTGGTATCGACTTTCGCGGCGGCACCACGATTCGGACGCAAAGCGCGCAGGAAATTGATGTGGGCACCTATCGCGATGCCATCGCGCCGCTCGAACTGGGTGACGTGACCATCACCGAGATTTTCGATCCGACTTTCGGCGAAGACGAAAACGTCGCAATGATCCGCATTCAGGCGCAAGCCGATGCCGAAGCCGTTTCCGCTGCAACCGTGACAGCAGTGGAAGGGGCGTTGCAAGCTGCGGTGCCGGATATTCAGTTCGTCTCGGTCGAATCCGTTGGTCCAAAAGTGTCCGGCGAGCTGATCCAGACTGCGGTTATCGCTGTGGCTTTGGCCATCGCTGCGGTGCTTGTCTACATCTGGCTGCGGTTCGAATGGCAGTTTGCCCTGGGTGCAGTGGCCGCGCTGGTACATGACGTGATCCTGACCATCGGTATCTTTTCAGAGCTGCAGATCCGCTTCGATCTGGCCATCATCGCGGCGCTGCTGACCATTGTCGGCTACTCTCTGAACGACACAGTGGTTGTGTTCGACCGGGTGCGCGAGAACCTGCGCAAGTACAAGAAGAAGGACCTCAAAGAGGTTCTGAATCTTTCGATCAACGAAACACTCAGCCGGACGGTGATGACCTCGGTCACCACTCTGCTGGCGCTGATTTCGTTGTATGTACTGGGCGGGGACGTGATCCGCGGCTTTGTCTTTGCGATGATCTGGGGCGTGATCGTGGGCACCTATTCCTCGGTCTTCGTGGCATCGACCATCCTGCTGTGGCTGGGGGTCAAGCGCGACTGGTCCAAGCCGTCAAACACCGCAGGTAACCAGTTCGCAAACATCGATGCCTGAGCTTTCGGGCCAGTCCCCGGCGGGGCTGGCCATCGTTTTGTTCGCGGCTTTTCTGGGCGGTGTCGTGCGCGGTTTTTCCGGGTTCGGCACCGCTCTGATCTTTCTTCCTCTGTCCGCGCCAATTCTGGGCCCGTTCGGTGCGCTGATTGCCCTGACAGTCATGGATATTTTCGGTCCGGTTCCGAATCTACGCCGGGCCTGGGTCGCCGTCGATCGGTCGGATCTTCTGCGGCTGGTCCTTGGATGTGCGGTGACGTTGCCGATCGGGTTGTGGCTACTGACGCAGGTGGAACCCGTGGTGTTCCGGTACGTGGTCAGCCTGATCTCACTGTTCATGCTCGCCGTCCTTGTCTCGGGGCTGCGCTATCGGGGGCGCGTGCGCCGCGCCATGGTTGCGGGGATCGGAGCAGCCGCTGGTTTCCTTGGTGGTGTCGCAGGGTTGCCGGGTCCCGCCGTCATTCTGTTCTACATGTCGCGTCCGCTGCCGATTGAAGTTGTTCGGGCCACAATTCTGTTGTTCCTCTTTGCCTTTGATTTCCTGTTGCTTGGCATATTGACTGGAATGGGCCGGGTCACCCTGGCGTCGATCGGGCTGGGTCTGGCGCTGGCCGTTCCGAACCTGGCTGGAAACTGGCTGGGAGGGTGGCTTTTCCGGCCCGAGCGCGAGAGGATCTACCGTGCAAGCGCCTATCTGGCGATTGCCATTGCGGCCTTGTCGGGCTTGCCGCTTTGGGGATAAACACGGGCCATGCGCTTGAACGAGATAACATACAACAGCTCTGCACCGGTTGACGGCTACGGTCCCGGCTTCTTCCGCATCGGCGGGCAGGTCTACGAAGGGTCTGTTCTAACCGGTCCGACCGGCACCGCCGGTTGGGGCGGCTACGATGATCAGGACGCTTTGCTGGAGTTGTCCGACGATGTCGATGTGGTCTTCATCGGCACCGGCGCTGAACTGTCTCACATCCCGGCTGGCTTGCGTGTCGCATTGGAGGACGCAGGGCTTGGGGTCGAGATCATGAACTCACCAGCGGCCTGCCGTACCTATAACGTGCTGCTGTCCGAAGGCCGGCGCGTGGCGCTGGCCCTGATCCCCGTTTGACCGGATCCGCTCTTCATCTGGCCAAAAATATCCCGGGGAGCGCGAGGGGCCGGCCCCTCGCTCCGCCTCTTTCCAGAAACGCAAAGACTGTTCTCCTGCGGCAAATCCCGCCTTTTGCGTCTGGCAGCAATAAGATAAGCGGAACTCATGACACTGACCGTTAGCGATCTTGCCGTCACCCGGGGCGGTATCCCTGTTCTCGAAGGACTGAGCTTTGTGCTGGAACCCGGCCGCGCACTGATCCTGCGCGGCCCCAACGGGATTGGAAAAACAACCCTGCTGCGAACGCTGGCCGGGTTGCAGCCGCCCTTGGCTGGCCGGATCGAAGGGGCTGAAGACCGGATCGCCTATGCCGCGCATTCGGATGGGTTGAAACCCACCCTGTCAGTGACAGAAAACCTGACTTTCTGGGCTTCGGTTTTTGGCACACCGGACATTCAGCCCGCGCTGGACGCCTTTGACCTGAATGATCTGGCAGACCGCCACGCAGGCAACCTGTCCGCAGGTCAGAAACGTCGTCTGGGTCTGGCCCGAATGCTGGTCACCGGACGCCCGATCTGGATGTTGGACGAACCCACCGTGTCTCTGGATCGCAATGCCGTGCAGATGTTCGCCGATGCGGTGCGGGCACATCTGGGGCAGGGTGGTTCGGCCCTGATCGCCACCCATATCGACCTAGGGCTTGACGGAGAGGTTCTGGATGTCGGTCCCAACAAGGCCAAACCAAAACCCATCGACGATTTTGACGGAGGTTTCCTGTGATCGCCCTGTTATTGCGCGACTTGAAGCTGGCCTTCCGTGCGGGCGGGGGCTTTGGTCTGGGTCTGGCCTTTTTTCTGATAGTCACCGTTCTGGTGCCGTTTTCCGTAGGGCCGCAATCCTCGCTGCTGTCGACGATCGCGCCAGGCGTCCTGTGGCTAGGGGCGCTGTTGGCGTGCCTCTTGTCGCTGGATCGTCTTCTGGCACTGGATTGGGAGGACGGATCACTGGACCTTCTGGCCACCGCGCCACTGCCGCTCGAGGCTGTCGTGACGATCAAGGCGCTGGCCCATTGGCTGACCACCGGCTTGCCGTTGGTCCTGGCCGCGCCGTTTCTGGGCGTGTTGCTGAACCTGCCTGCGCCGGGGTTTTTCTGGTTGGTCATCTCGCTTCTGATCGGCACCCCGGCGATGAGCGTCATCGGCACGTTTGGCGCGGCGCTGACCGTGGGGCTCAAACGTGGCGGACTGCTGCTGTCACTGCTGGTTCTTCCGCTTTATGTGCCGACGCTGATTTTCGGTGCCGAAGTCGCCCGACGCGGCGCGACGGGGATGGAAACACAAACGCCCCTGTTGATGCTGGCCGGGATCACGGCGGCAACCATAGCCCTGCTGCCCTTTGCCAGTGCTGCCGTGCTGCGGATCAATCTGCGGTGAACCGCCACAACTTTGACTGATGTCAATTGAGAACAGACCCGAGTCGGACTAGATAGAGCCCATGTCGATTGCAGCCAAAGCCAACGCCCTCTGGGAATATGCCAACCCGCGCAAGTTTCTTGCCACCAGTGAACGTGTGCTGCCGTTCTTCTGGTTCACCTCGACGGTTTGCATTGTCGTCGGCCTGATCTGGGGGTTTTTCTTTACCCCTGACGACTACAAACAGGGCTCGACCGTCAAGATCATCTATCTGCATGTGCCCGCCGCTTTGATGGCGATCAATTGCTGGCTGATGATGCTGGCGACATCGCTGGTCTGGCTGGTGCGGCGCCATCATGTCAGCGCGCTGGCTGCGCGGGCTGCGGCACCGGTCGGAATAGTCATGACACTGATCGCACTGGCAACCGGCGCGATCTGGGGGCAGCCGATGTGGGGAACATGGTGGGCCTGGGATCCGCGCCTGACCTCGTTCCTGATCCTGTTCCTGTTCTATCTGGGCTATGTCGCGCTGTGGGAGGCGATTGAGGACCCTGATACAGCGGCCGACCTGACATCGGTGTTGTGTCTGGTGGGGTCGGTCTTTGCGATCCTCAGCCGCTATGCGGTGAATTTCTGGAATCAGGGTCTGCATCAGGGTGCATCGGTGATGCGCGCTGCAGCTGTGACCGGGGCGGATACCGAAGAGAAGGTCAGCAACATCTATTTCTACCCGCTGCTTTTGTGCATCGTTGGCTTTGTCCTTCTGTTCATCGCGCTGGTGCTGTATCGCGCCGGCACGGAAATCCGGGCGCGCCGGATCAAGGCGCTGCTGGCACGGGAAAGGGTGGGCGGATGATCCCCGATCTTGGTAAATATGCGGATACGGTTTTGTCGGCCTATGCGGCCTCGATTGTCCTTTTGGTTGCGCTGGTCGTGTTCAGCGTGCTGCGCGGACGCAAGGTGCGCGCCGAAATGGAAAAAATCGAACAGAGGATGACGCGCAATGGCTAAGATCTCGCCACTTATGATCGCGCCGCCGCTGATCTTTGGCGCGTTTGCCGTTTTGGCGGGAATCGGGATGTTCCGCGACGACCCCAATGCATTGCCCTCGGCCCGGGAAGGCCAGACCGCGCCGCCCGTCGTCATGACCGAGTTCCCCGGCAAATCCGGCTTCGACGATGCCACCCTGCGCGACGGAGAGGTCAAGCTGGTCAACTACTGGGCCAGCTGGTGCGCCCCGTGCCGGGCCGAACACCCGAATCTGGAGGCTCTGGCGCAGGAAGGCATTCCGATCTACGGCATCAATTACAAAGACCCGTTGGGTAATGCCGAAGCTTTTCTGACCGAACTGGGCGATCCCTACGCTGGGATCGGACGGGATGAGCAGGGGCGTATGGGGTTGGACTGGGGCGTCTACGGCGTACCTGAGACCTATGTGATTGACGGCGAGGGCACCATCATTCTGCGCCATGCCGGGCCAATCACCCAGCGTGTCATCGCAAGCACGATCCGCCCTGCACTGGAGAAGGCGGCAGTGCAATAGGCTGGTAAGCTTGGGCCGACTGCATTCAAAGGCGATACCCGCCTGAGACCGTCAGAACCTCTCCGGTTATGAAGGATGCCGCGTCGGAACACAGAAATCGCACGGCCCCGGCAATATCGCTTGGGGTTCCGGCGCGTCCCAGCGCGGTGTCCTTGACGAATAACTCGGTCAGGTCATCCGGACGTGGTGCCTCGGGGATGTTGATCGCACCCGGCGCGACCGCATTGACGCGAACTCCGGCCGGCCCAAGCTCTTTCGCCATGGCGCGGGTCCAGAGGTTCAGCGCCGCTTTGCTGGCCCCATAGGTGACCGCGTCACGTGGTGGTAGTACCGAATTGACCGAAGATATGCTGACGACGGCCGCCCCCGGATGAAGGTGCGGCAGGGCCGCTGCCAGCAATGCGGCCGGAACCAGAAGGTTCAGATCCAGGATCGCCCGATGGTCTTCCGCTTCAAAATGCTCTTTCGGAGTTGAGGCAACCAGACCGGCGTTGTTCACGATCACATCCAACTGGCCAAAATGATCCAGAACTTGTGCTATGACAGCTTCTGGCTGCTCCTTTTGCGTCAGGTCAGACCGTATTGACAGCAGGTTGTGGTTCGCTTTCAACTGCGTCGGCTCAGTGGAGCGCCATGTGAATGCGACCCGGTGATCTTTTTCCAGTTCCTCGACAATCGCCCGCCCAATTCCCCGTGCGCCGCCCGTAACCAATGCCACTTTTTTCATCTGCTTCTCCTGCTCACACCAGAACGGGGTTAGGGGCAAAAGGCAACTTCTTCTGTTTGAAAATACCCTGTAGAGCGAGGCAATGCCGCGCAAGAAAAAGGCGCCCGCAAAGGGCGCCCTTCAAAAAGCTTTATCTGTCCCGGCTCAGCCTGCTTTGGCCAGGTTCCGCAACACATAGTGCAGCACGCCGCCGTTCTCGATGTATTCAATCTCGGGCGCGGTATCGATGCGGCACTTGAGGGTGATGGTCTTCTCGGAACCGTCACCATAGATGATGGTACAGGGAACCTCTTGCAGCGGCTGGATGGTATCCAGACCGTGGATCGAAACCGTTTCATCCCCCTTCAGACCTAGCGATTTACGAGTATCGCCACCGGTAAACTCGAACGGGATAACGCCCATGCCAACCAGGTTCGAACGGTGAATACGCTCGAAGCTTTCAGCGATCACGGCCTTGACGCCCAACAGGGCCGTGCCTTTAGCCGCCCAGTCACGCGAAGACCCCGCGCCGTACTGCTCGCCGCCAAAGACGACAAGCGGAACGCCCTGTTCCTGATAAGCCATCGACGCCTCGTAGACCGAGGTCTGTTCGCCATCAGGGCCTTTGGTATAGCCGCCTTCGACGCCGTCCAGCATCTCGTTTTTGACGCGGATGTTGGCAAAAGTGCCGCGCATCATGACCTCGTGGTTGCCGCGGCGCGACCCGTACGAGTTGAACTCGCGCGGCTGAACCTGACGGTCCGTAAGATACTTGCCGGCCGGAGTTGTCGTCGCAAAGGAACCTGCAGGCGAGATGTGGTCGGTGGTGATCATGTCACCCAGGATCAGTAGAACCTTGGCGCCATCGATATTCGAGATCGTGCCAGGCTCGGACCCCATGCCCTGGAAGTAGGGCGGGTTCTGAATGTAGGTCGAGGTCGGGGGCCAGTCATAGGTCTCCGCATCGGTGGTCTCGACCGACTGCCACTTCTCGTCGCCCTTGAAGACGTCGGCGTATTTCGACTGGAACGCCTCGCGGGTCACGGTCTGTTCGACCAGTTCCGCAACTTCCTGCTGGGTCGGCCAGATGTCTTTCATGAAGACGTCATTGCCGTCCTTGTCCTGACCAATCGGTTCCGACGTCAGGTCGATATCCATCGTGCCGGCCAGTGCGTAAACGACAACCAGCGGCGGTGAGGCCAGATAGTTGGCACGTACGTCAGGCGAGATACGGCCTTCGAAGTTGCGGTTGCCCGACAGGACCGACGTGGCAACCAAATCGCCCTCGGCAATCGCATCGGACAGCTCTTTCTGTATGGGACCCGAGTTGCCGATACAGGTGGTACAGCCGTAACCGACAAGGTTGAAGCCGATCTGGTCCAGATCTTCCTGCAAGCCGGCGGCTTCAAGATAGGCCGACACAACCTGCGAACCCGGTGCCAGCGAGGTTTTGACCCACGGCTTGCGGTCCAGACCCAGCGCAGCCGCCTTGCGCGCCACCAGACCCGCGCCAATCATCACGTATGGGTTCGAGGTGTTGGTGCACGAGGTGATCGAGGCGATTACGACCTTGCCCGATTCCATGGTGTAGTCTTCGCCTTTGACGGCGACTTCCTTGCCCATTGGACGCTTGAACGTCTCGGCCATTTCCTTGGTGAAAGCGGCCTTGGCGTTGGTCAGTGCGACATAGTCCTGCGGGCGTTTCGGGCCCGAGATCGCGGGAACGATGGTGCCCATGTCCAGCGACAGGGTGTCGGTGTAGATCGGCGCATAGTTCTCATCGCGCCAGAAACCGTTTTCTTTGGCGTAGGCTTCGACCAATGCGATGCGATCTTCGTCACGGCCGGTGTTGCGCAGGTAGCGCAGCGTTTCACCGTCAATCGGGAAGAAACCACAGGTCGCGCCGTATTCCGGCGCCATGTTGGCGATGGTCGCACGGTCGGCCAGCGGCAGACGGTCCAGACCCTCGCCGTAGAACTCGACGAATTTGCCCACGACGCCTTTTTCACGCAGCATTTCCACGACCTTCAGAACAAGGTCGGTCCCGGTGGTGCCTTCGACCAGATCGCCGGTCAGTTCAAAGCCGATGACTTCGGGGATCAGCATCGAGATCGGCTGACCCAGCATCGCGGCCTCGGCCTCGATCCCGCCGACGCCCCAACCCAGAACGGCCATGCCGTTGACCATTGTGGTGTGGCTGTCAGTTCCGACAAGCGTGTCGGGGTAGGCGACTTCATCCCCATTCTGGTCGGTGTCGGTCCAGACGGTCTGCGCCAGATACTCCAGGTTCACCTGGTGGCAGATACCGGTTCCGGGGGGCACAACGCGGAAGTTGTTGAAGGCCGACTGTCCCCACTTCAAGAACTGGTAACGCTCCATGTTCCGCTCATATTCGCGGTCGACATTCATCTGGAACGCGCGCGGATTGCCGAATTCGTCAATCATCACCGAGTGGTCGATGACCAGATCAACCGGGTTCAGCGGATTGATCTTCTGAGCATCGCCGCCCAGACCCTTGATTCCGTCGCGCATCGCGGCAAGGTCGACTACGGCAGGAACGCCGGTGAAGTCCTGCATCAGGACGCGCGCCGGACGATAGGCGATCTCGCGCGGGTTCTTGCCGCCCTTGGCGCCCCATTCGGCAAAAGCCTTGATGTCGTCGACCGAGACCGAAAAGCCGTCATCTTCGAACCGCAACATGTTTTCCAGCACGACTTTCAGCGCGGCGGGAAGCTTGGAAAAATCGCCCAGACCGGCCTCTTGCGCGGCGGGGATCGAGTAATAGGAAATGGACTTGCCATTCACGCTCAGGCTGCGGCGTGTCTTGGCGGTATCCTGTCCGACTTTGATGGGCATCTAATGGCCTCCCTCTCAAAATGACGTGGATTATGGGATTCGCTGAGGGGTATCTGCATCACGTTTAGCCTTGGTTCAAGGTCCAACACGACAAGTGCGGCAATTTTTGTATACCATTGCACACATTTTTTACATTTTGGGTGTCACAGGTCTCAAGAAACCTTGATTGGCGGTTGATCTTTGAACGGTCTAAACCTGTCTGGCAACTGACCAAACCGAGGCCGCCATGTTCAGAATGACTATCTTTTCAACGCTTACGTCATTGCTATTGGCGGCACCGGTTCTGGCTGAAAACGATCCTGTCGTTGTGGAACTTTTCACCTCTCAGGGCTGTTCATCCTGCCCGCCTGCGGATCGAATCCTGCATGATCTGGTTAAGCGCGACGACGTCATCGGGCTGGCGCTACACGTCGACTACTGGGACTACATCGGCTGGAAGGACGAATTTGCCGATCCCGATCATACCACGCGTCAACGCGCCTATGCCCGTCAGGGCGGGCGGTCGATGATTTACACACCGCAGATGGTGATAAACGGCCAACAGGACATCGTTGGCGCGCAATTGCGGGAACTGAACCGACTGATTGACGCGCATCTCAAAGCCGCCCCTAAGGCTTCGGTCAATGCCAGCCGGACTGGGAACGACGTTGTTGTGGATGTGACCCCCGTCAATCTACCGGTTGGAGAGACGTATGACGTGCGTGTCGTTCAGTATTCTCCGATGCGACACGCCTCGATCCGTAGGGGCGAGTTGGCGGGACACGAACTGGACTATGCCAATGTTGTCGAATCCTGGCAGAGCGCCGGGCAGTGGGACGGGGTCGCGCCACAGCGGTTTTCGACGGTGTTGACCTCGGATATTCCTGCAGTTGTGCTGGTGCAGAAAACGGGGCACGGCCCCATCGTTGCTGCAGCTAAGGCAGAATGAATTAGGGCATATCTTCTGGCTGAACCCCCAGCCCGTTCCATGTTTTCCAGCGTCGGTGAATCCAAAACCACTGACCCATGTGTTTGCGAACCACGGCTTCAAGATCATCGTTGGTGAACTGGGTCATTGTTTTGGCGTCGGTATGTGGAACAGGATCATGCAGAATGATCTCGAAATCGATCCCGTTCGGCTGGCGCACTGCATAGCATGGGATCAGCACGGCACCATATTTGATCGCCAGTTCCGCATTCAAAACCGAGGTGACAGCCGGTTTGCCGAAAAAAGTCAGTTCTTCTCCGCCATGGGCGTGCAGGTCGGACACGATGGCGATGATCCCGCCTTTTTTGAGCGAACGAACCATTTCGACCATGCCCCGACGACCCTGTTCGAACATGGGCTCACCGGTTTTGTAGAAAGCTTCAACGTATATGTCATTGAAATACGGGTTGGCCATTCGGCGATACAGGCACCCGATGGGTTTGCCGCTGCGGTTCTGCAGCGCAATCCGGGCCGCGAGGTAGTGTCCGAAATGCGCGGTAATCATCATGACCGGTTTGCCTTCGGCCACGGCGGCATCAAAAGCAGCGATGCCGGTACCCGAAATTTTGGCATCCTTCTGCCGCTCGGAAAAGCCTTCGGGTGAAAAATGCTCCATGATCGCCCGGCCCGCATTGTCGGGAACGGCGCTGCAAATGCGGCGAACCTCGGCATCGGGCAGATCGGGGCATGTGAGTTTGAGATTGCGGCGCACGCGGTTTGTGAAGCCAACAATCGGCGACAGGCCGCGCACAATGGCACCCATTGCCGCAATGCGCCGCTCGTACGGCAATAGCCGCATCGTACCGATTACAGCTTTGAGGAAAAGGCTGGTGATGTAGTATTTACCAAGCTCAAAGCGGCTCAGTTCCGACTTTTCGACGGGCATGTAGGTGTCTCACCGGATATTCGATTTGCGGGCTCAGACATACAGGTCAGAAACCGCAACCACAAGCGTTCAGCAATTCCAGAAGGATCACCATTGCGTTCCGGCGTGTAGCATTATTGTCCATCGCCTTCTTCTTCGATCAAGGTGATGGCTCCTTCATCCACCAGTGCGCGAATGACACCGACAATCTGCGCCATCGCGTCGTCCGCATCCTTTTGCCTGACCTTGCCCCGTTCACCCATTTCCTCGCGCAGATTTTCCGCCATGCGCGTAGAAATGTTGGAAAGCAGGAATTCGACCGAAGCCCTGTCTTCATCCGCGATTGCGCCCGCCAATGCGGTCACTAGCACGGGTTGATCGATACCGTGCAGTGATGCGGGTTGATATGTGAGCAAAGGTAAAGATGGACTGGCGTACCACACTGGCAAAGTCGGAATCCTCTTCATCCAGCGCGGTCAGCAACCCGTCCCGGGTTGTTGCGGCTGACTGGTTCAGGATTGCACCGACGCGGGCGCCGGGGTGGTCCGCAAAGGCCGGTGCAGGGCGCTGATCCAGTTGGGCGGCCAGCGACCATCCAATCCGCTCAACCGCTTCGGGCGTGATGTTGGCCGTTTTGGATACGGCATAGGTTATGCGGCGGGCCACGGGGCCTGGAAGGTGACCAAGCAGTTCTGCGGCCTTGGGCTTATCAAGCTTGGACAACATCACGGCGGCAATTTCGGTGCTTTCCGCCTGTGCCATACTGGCCAGATCTTCGATAGGTATTTCACGAAGGCGCAGCCACGGGTCGCCGATCTGACGCGCGCCGGCAACCTTTCGCAATCGCGCTGCCGTTGCCGGTGTAATTTTGCCGTTGACGGCATCCAGAGCGCCTGCCAGCCCGTGCGGGAAGGCCAAGCCGACGCCTTCAAGCCCGCGCGTGAATTCCCGAGCGACCGCATCAAGCGTGACGCGGTCCACCAGACCCATCTGTCCCAGCTGATGGGTCAGTTTCTCCTGCAAGGCGTCCGGGAGTTCTTCTAAGGGAATGTCGGCGCCTTCGTTCAGAAGAAGCCGAACGATAACAGCGGCTTTTTGCCGGTTACTGAGCTGTCGGGGCACAACACGCGCTGCGTCTTCTTCTTCCCCTTCGATCACTGGCGTCGAAGCAGCCGGAGATATATGTACCAGAGCTTTGGCGTCTTGCATCTGCCCGCGGTCCCAAATTGCGATTTCACGAGCAGATTACGAAGCAACAGGTAAATTTACCCTGAACCTCAGTAGCTGTAGGTCAGCCCGGTGCGGATTGCATCGCGCAGAGAGGTCTCAGCCCATGTGCCTTCGCCGCCCCGTGCCTTGATCTCGCGCCACTGTGCTATGGCTAGATCGGTTTTCCCTTCTGCAACAAAACCCTGCGCCATATAGCTACGGGCAAGGATGTTGTCCGGGTTGGCGGAGATAGCGTTTTGATAAAACACGTTGGCCAGTTCCAGTTCGCCCATCTTGCGATAGGTAAAGCCCCAGTAGGTCATGACGCGGTCGTCATTCTGATCCATCACGCGCAATATCGCCTGCGCGTTTTCATACTGGCCATCGTAGGCCATTTCCCGAACTGCATCATAAAGCTGATCTTCGGTGAAATTGGTTTTGTTCGGTTTGACACAGCGACCGGCCGTCTCGTCATACACGCGCCCGAACAGGCATTTCTTGGTCGTGTTTGTCGGCTTTGGGGGGCTGCTGTCGCCACCACCTGCTGCAAACGCGGCGGGAGCGAGCACAAAAGCCTGAAGGGCAAGTGCTGAAGCTAGTACGAGGCGCATATTCCTACTCCGTTTTCAAAGGAACTTGTCAAAAGCATAGCGTGATCTTCAGAAAAGCTAACAATTGACTGATCGCTTTTATTCACAAGCAGGAAAGATTTTTCAGCTGTTGACGACTTTGGTGCAGCTTTGTGTCTCGGTATCCCAGATTGTGCCGGGTGCGCAGGACTGGGTCTGATTGGTGTGATTGCTGCAGGCAAGTGCGACCGATGCAACGCAGGAAAATGTCAACGCGCAGAGAATGGTTCGAAACATTGGACTCTCCCATCCGGAAAATGCACCTGCAGGATAACCCAATTCCGTCAATCTGGCAAAAAACAAGACCCGGATCGGGGAAGCGACCCGGGTCCTGAGAGAAATCAAACGTCTGCGCTATTCACCAAAGACGCGGGCGAAAATCGTGTCCACGTGTTTGGTGTGATAGCCAAGGTCGAATTTCTCTTCGATTTCCTCGACGCTCAATGCGGCGGTGACGTCGGGGTCTGCCAGCAGCTCTTCTTTGAAATCGGTGCGGTGTTCCCAGACTTTCAGTGCGTTGCGCTGAACCATGGCATAGGCGTCCTCGCGGCTGACGCCAGCTTGGGTCAGCGCCAGCAGCACCCGCTGGCTCATCACAAGGCCGGGGAACCTGTTCATGTTTTCGATCATGTTCTCGGGGAAGATCAGCATCTTGTCGATCACGCCGGTCAGACGAGCCAGTGCGAAATCCAAGGTGATCGTGGCGTCCGGGCCGATCATGCGCTCGACCGAGGAGTGCGAAATATCGCGCTCGTGCCACAACGCCACGTTTTCCATCGCCGGGATCACGGCCGCGCGTACCATGCGCGCCAGCCCGGTCAGGTTCTCGGTCAGGACCGGGTTTTTCTTGTGCGGCATGGCCGAGGAGCCTTTCTGACCCATCGAGAAGAACTCGGCCCCCTCCAGCACCTCGGTGCGCTGCATGTGACGGATTTCGATGGCGATGTTTTCGATGCTGCTGGCGATGACGCCCAGCGTTGCAAAAAACGCCGCATGACGGTCGCGAGGAATGACCTGCGTGCTGATCGGCTCGGGCACCAAACCCAACTGGTCGCAGACATGTTCTTCGACGCGCGGGTCGATATTGGCGAAGGTGCCAACCGCGCCACTTATCGCGCCGGTGGCAATCTCGGCGCGCGCATCGCGCATCCGGGACAGGTTGCGGTCCATCTCGGCGTAGAACCGGGCAAAGGTCAGGCCCATGGTGGTAGGTTCGGCGTGGATGCCGTGGCTGCGGCCGATGCGGATGGTGTCCTTGTGTTCAATCGCGCGGCGTTTCAGAGCGGCCAGCAGACCTTCGAGGTCGGCGACCAGAATATCTGCGGCGCGGGTCAGCTGCACGTTGAAACACGTGTCCAGCACGTCCGAGCTGGTCATGCCCTGATGGACAAATCGCGCCTCATCGCTGCCGACATGTTCTGCCAGATGGGTCAGAAAGGCGATGACGTCGTGTTTTGTGACGGCTTCGATCTCGTCGATGCGGGCCACGTCGAATTCCACGTCCTTGGCTTTCCAGACGGCTTCGGCGTTTTCGCGCGGGATCACCCCCAGATCGGCCATGGCGTCACAGGCATGCGCCTCAATCTCGTACCAGATGCGGAACTTGGTCTCGGGCGACCAGATGGCAACCATGTCAGGGCGGGAATAACGGGGAATCATTGGCGGCTGCACCTTTTTGTGTTTGGGATGAGGCGTTGCGCGGGGTTTAGCCGTGCATGCATTAGGGAACAAGGTGCGAGTGCCGAGATGAGACGGTTTGCCCTGATTTTGATGCTGTGGCCCGGATTTCTGGCCGCAGAGGAGTTCCGCCAGTTGTCGGGCAACGAGATACTTGTCGCCTTGACCGGCAAGAAGCTCGATTATGGAGAAGGAGCCTGGCAGAGTTTCGACGCCAATATGCTGACCCAGTATTTTTCGGGCAGGCCCAGTTCGGGCCGCTGGAATGTGCGTGACGACAGGTACTGTTCGCTTTGGCCGCCTTCGGATTTGTGGGCGTGTTACGACGTTCAGGTAAGCGGGCAGAGGGTGCGTTTTGTCGATGACAATGGCGGCGTGACGGATGGGACTTACGTTGATTGAAGATATGGGTTGGTCAAGTAACTGAGCGCTGCATATTGAAGACCGTTGCCGCCCGGTTTCCCGAACCATGCGCGCCCTGATGCTGGACAAGTACCGTTTTGGTGGGCCAAGCTGCGTGAAGTGAAACCAACAGGTTATTGAGATATGCGTATTATTTTGAATTCCGCACTGGCTACCTGTGCGGGGATGTGGTTGGCATGCATCCCACCCGCATCGGCGGACACACCGGTCACCTATACCGACGACGGGCGCGCGCTGTTCCGATTTGACGTTCCCGATTTCTGGACACTGCGCACTGGCGGAATTCGGGAAATCGAAGATACGCAACTTGGCGATCCGCGTGCTGTGGCCCGGGTTATGGGGATGCGTCCAGTCACTGACGATAATGTCTGGATGGGTTTTGTGTCGCCGAACAGTGTCAAAAGCATCGCTGACGGGCTGCGTTATCTGGAAGATATCGACAAGTTTCTGGTCAAGGAGCCGACGGTCACAAGTACCAGTGACAGGCGCATCGGCGGTTTGCCCGCACGTGTGATCCGCGGGACAGGCAACAGGGATGGCAGGGGGGTGAACTTTACCGCCACTGTGATCGATCTGCCGCGTGACCGGGTTGCGATCGTCGTCGCAATCCTGCGCAACGGAGCGGATCCGGCCTATGCCGATACACTGAATGCCGTTTTCGCGTCATTCCAGCCTGCGCGGTAAGGAGGTTCAGATGACAAGAAGATTTATCAAACCCTCGGTTCTGGCGCTGGGGCTTGGGGCATCCAGCCTTCTGCTGACGGCATGCGACGGTGTCTCGGTTGGTGTCGGGGTCGGATATGGATATGACCCGTTTTACGACTCGATGCTGTGGAACGACTACTACCATGACGTGGATGTCGATATTGACGTGAACAGGCCAGTCAGACCTGATCGACCGAACCGACCCGGCGGGCAACCACCGACACGTCCGAGGCCACCCGTGGCGAAGCCGCCGGTGACCCGGCCTCCGGCCGCCCGGCCGCCGATTCACCGGCCGGCTCCCCGCCGACGGTGATAAACGGGGCGTTCAGGTCGGCAGCAATTCGGTTGTAATGTGGACGGACGCTTCCAAAGTTCTGTGCACGGGGCATTTGTCGGCGATTTCCATAAGCCGGGTGCGTTGGTCCTGCGTCAGCGAGCCTTCCAGCCGGATTTTTCTGCGGAATAGGTCAACCTTGCCTTCCGTGACAAGGCCGGCATCCTGCGCATGAACCTTGTCATGGCAGACATCGACGCTGACATGGGTCAGCGGCCAGTTCTTGCGCCGCGCATACATGCGGATGGTCATGGACGTGCACGCACCCAGGCCGGATGACACGAAACCATAGGGCGACATGCCCCGATCCGTACCCCCGTACGAGGCTGGCTCATCCGCAACCGCGTGGTGACGGGGGCCAGCCTGAATATCCTGCAAGAAGCCGGATGGGTCGGCCTCGATCACCCGCACCACACCTTCCGGCGCGCCGGGCGGCGGTGCGGGCGGACACAAGGGTACGTAACGTCCAACCCAGGCCGAGATTACATCGGCGGCGTATTCGGCATCGGAAGCGCGCGTTATCAGGTGATCGGCATCATCGAGTGTGACAAAGCTTTTGGGATGTTTGGCGGCCTGGAAAATCGCACCGGCATTGTCGATGCTCACCGTTTCGTCACGTGGGGCATGCAGGATCAGAAGTGCAGCCTTCAAATCACCGATGGCCGGGGTCAAAGCGGATTCTGAAATGTCATCCACAAAGGCCTTACCGATCCGAAACGGCCGCCCGCCCAGCAGAACCTCGGCCGAACCGTCCTGTTCGATTTCCGGCAACGCGGCTTCGAAATGGTGGGACACGTGCCCGGGATCGGCCGGTGCGCCAAGAGTGACAACAGCCTTGACCGAGGGAATGCCCGCACGTGCCCGCAGAACAGCGGCCCCGCCCAGCGAATGCCCGATCAGCAGGGCAGGAGCCATGTCACGCCCTTCCAGATAAGTCGCCGCCGCGATCAGATCTTCAACATTTGACGAAAAAGTCGTGTTTGCAAACTCGCCTCCAGAATGTCCCAGACCCGTAAAATCAAAACGCAGCACGGCAATGCCCATGACCGCCAGGCGCGCAGAAATGCGCCGCGCGGCAGGGATGTCTTTGGAACAGGTAAAGCAGTGCGCAAAAAGGGCTGTTGCCAAAACCGGCCCGTCGGGCAGGTCAAGGCGGGCTGCCAGTTGGCTGCCATCGTGCCCGGAAAATGTAATGCGTTCGGTCGGCATAAGGAACTCCTTGGTCGTTGGCTTCACAGTGGGCACAGCGACGCCTTATCTCAACCCGCCTGACATGTGCCTCACGCGGAGGTGACAGGAATTCCCTGGTTCTTCTTATGCCAAAAGCATCTGTGAAGGCACGAGAGGCAGAACCTCTCGCAGAATGCCAGGTGACGCGGTCTGGTTGGAAGGTGACCTAAGCCAAACCCATCAGGGCTGGATCAAAGGGATATTTCGTCAGGTTCTCATATCCGTCCTCGGTGATCAGAACCTGATCCTCAAGCTTGATCGAAAAGTCGCCGCCGACTTCTCCGACCGCTGCCTCGACACACAGAACCATGCCCGGTTCAAGCGGGTAGTCGTAGGCACCCGCAACCGCCTGATCCGGATAGGCAACCAGAGGCCATTCATCGCACAGGCCCACGCCATGCATCAGGCAGCCGTATTTCTGGGCCTGGAACTTGTCGTCCAGCCTATGAGCATTGGCCGTCAATTCGGGGATCGTGACGCCGGGCTTCAGCATTTCCATGTTGGTCATGATATGCTCATGCGCGTGCTGCATGGCATAGATCATGTCGGCGCGCGGCTTTTCGTCGCCGATCCACCAGGTACGGGAAATGTCGATGCAGATCCCGTAGGAACCGATCAGGTCCGTGTCAAAGGCAATAATTTCGTTCTTTCGGGTAATTCGGGGGCCACATTCCTGAAACCAGGGGTTTGTTCGCTGGCCCGAGGCAAGCAGGCGCGTTTCAATCCATTCGCCGCCGCGCCGGATGTTTTCGGCGTGCAAGACAGCCCAGACATCATCTTCCGAGGTCTTGCCGTCACCAACATTGGCGCGGGCGAACTTTTCCATCTCGCCAACAGCGGTTTCACAGGCGTGATTGGCGCAGCGCATGGCGAGGATTTCGTCGGGACCTTTGATAGCGCGGGTCTTTTCGGTGACCTCTTCGCCTTCCATGATCTCAAATCCCTGCGCCTCAAGTGCGCGCAGCCCGTGCAGCATGATCTTGTCCACTGCCAGTCGTTTGTTGCCGCCGCTGTGTTCGTCGATCAGAAGGCGCACCTCGTTTGAGAAAACATCGGCGGCCACGTCCACCTTGTCACCGCGGTCGAAATAAAACAGATCAGCGCCCGAACGCTGTTCACGCACCAGTGGATTGAACTTGGACAGAAAGGGAGAATTCTTGTAGTCCCAGATCACCATATAGCCGTCGGCGCATAAGAGAACCGCGCGAAAGGGGTTATGTGTATTCCACAGCTGCATGTTGGTGCTATCGGTGGCGTATCGGATGTTCAGCGGATCGAACATCAGCAACCCGCCGTATCCGCGATCAACGATAGATTGGGTCAGCCGTTTCCACCGATATTCCCGCATCCGGGCCAGATCGGGAAGAACCAGACCCGCTTGTTCCCATTCTGCAAACGCCAATTGGGTCGGGCCGATTTCTATGCGGTCATTTTCGTTTGGCGTACCGTCACCCAGCGTTGCCCCCTTGGTCGGGTCGATCTTGCGGGTGTCCCGGTAATGCTGATTCATGGCTTCGCTCCCTTTTGGCCCGGCAAAGATGGTCGTACCGTCCCATGCCGTCTTAGTAGTTTGCGACCCATGTTCAGTCGCTTTTGGACCGACAATAGCAAAATACGGTGATAGCCCTAGGCCATGACTGAAATACTGCAACAAGACATTCCCTATAACCCGCTGGCTGCGAAGCCGCTGCCGGGGATCCAACCCGCACGCCCTGAAGACTGGTTGACCCGCGACGAAGCGTTTGCAGCCCAGATGCGCAGGCGCGAGGATTTGTTGGCAGAGCGACGCGATGATGTTCTGGCACTGGATCCCGGTGCGGAACCGGCTGCGCAAGAATTGCTGGATATGGTGTTGCGGCAGGTTTATTCCGCAGCCTCCGATCATGTGATCCGGTCTGACGGGGCGGAAGTGCTGATTGACCGCGCAAGGCCCCTGGATACTCTGTGTCGGCTTGTTCAGGAAGATTTTTGCATTCTGCAGAAACAGGGCGGCGAACATGTTCTGACCGGTGCGATCCTGTGTTTCCCGGCCAGTTGGCGACTGTCCGAGAAATTCATGCGTCCGCTGATCGATATTCATCATACCGTCAACAGTTATGATGAAAACGTCGCCAGGCGGGTTCAGCGTCTGTTTGACGGGATTCAGCCGGATCGGCCACTCTGGCGCTTTAACGCGCTGTGGTACGATGACGCCGAGCTGTTTCAGCCCCGCAGTACCAGCGAGCCGCGGAAAATCCGGGATCCGGGAAACACGCCTTTTCTGCGCAGCGAGCGTCAGACCATTCTAAGACTGCCCCAAACGCGCACCGTTGTTTTCTCGATCCACACTTATGTTCTGGCGGCGGACAGGGTGCTGGAAATGGAAAACCCCGCCTGATGGCGGGGCCTCCTAGGAGGGTCTTCTAGAAAAGCTTTATAGACCTAGGGCACCGGCAACACCTGCAAATGCGCCACTGGAATTAAGGGTCACGATCGCGACCGTAAAAGCCAGAACCTGAGTATTGAGTCGGAAATCCTCGCCCCGGATCAGGTTCACGGCCGCCAGAGAAAGTGCGATCGGTGCCGACATGCTGGCCACGGCCCCGGTCAGGCCCCAACTTGTCAGACGCAGGATGTCGCTGGGCTTTTCATCCTCGTCGGTGGTCGGTTCAATCGGTGCGTGGGCCTGTTGATCCGTCTGATCTGTTCTGAACGCGATGCTCAGCAATTGATCGTCCGACAACTGGATCGGCCTTGCGTTCGGTTTCGGTATCGCGGCTTCCGGCTGGTAATGATCTGCGGTATTCGAGGTGCTGACGCCTGCAAACGGGCCGGTTACGGACTGAAATATCTGTTTTCTGTCCCTGGGTTTGCTTGGCATTAGCGTATCAAACGCGCTCATGAACTGTTCGATGGTCAGTACCGCGTTGGGCGAAAGCCACTCCACGCGCTGGGTCGAGCAGATGTCGACCATGCGATACAGGATCACAACCAGCATAAGCTCGGAAATTTCGCTGTCATCCAACAAAGCTGACACCGGTGAGACCGAAATGACCAGACGGTTCTTCGGTCGTGTCACCGGCGGTCTGGGTATCGTTTTTAGGCCAGCAGTGCGGTCCAGCCGGTCGAAACGGTCGTCGACCCCGTTCAATTCCGTATCCAGTGTCAGACGAACCAGATACTGGCTTGAGACGATGCTGGCCTCGGTGCCGCTGAGCAGCGACTTTCGCTCGATCAGATGACCATAGTCTTCTAGCGTTGCCGCGACGATATTGCCAAAGCGTTCAATCGCGCCCTTGGTCTCACCGTCAAATTGCAGACCGCCATGATAGCTGTGCTTCCGACTCACCGCGCATTCCTTTGTCGCTTTCTGTCTGAGACCGCAGACTAGCGGGTGATCTGGGGGAGAATTTGACGAAAATGCAAAAAAAATCAATTTTCGAGGGATTGATTACGCTTTGGAAACCAAGAGACTAGGGGGAAATTCGGGCATCTGTGGCGACAATGTGGCCAAAGTTGGGATCGCCTGTGTTGGAACCTTGTTTCGCCTATTGGTCGATTCGCTGCCCCATGATTGCTATGGATTGCTGATAGACCGAGGCGGAATTCCACTGCTGGATAACCGCAAAATTGGGCTGTCCTTTCTGATAGCCCCGGCCGGGTTTCCACCCTTTCTTGCGAAGAAAATTCGCGGTCGAAGCCAGGGCGTCGGTCATGTTGTAAAAGTCTACCCGACCGTCACCCGTCGCATCGACACCATAGGTCAGGGCATTCCCCGGCAGGAACTGTGTGTGGCCCAGCTCGCCATGTTTTGCCCCTTTTGTCGCCATCGTGACGCTGCCCTGATCCACCAGTTTCAATGCCCCGATTGCGTGCGGAATGAAGAATTCGGAACGGCGACAATCATAGGCCAGTGTCGTTATTGCGGAAACAACCTGGCTGTCGCCCATGAAGTTTCCAAACCCTGTTTCCATGCCGTGAATGGCGATCAGAACACCGGCAGGTACGCCGTATTGCCGTTCAAGCGCGGCGTAAAACTGCGGGTTGCGGGCCTTTCGCTTGCGTCCCTGCGCGACAATCGTGTCGGCGCCGCGCACCTGCATGAACTTGTCCAGCGAGTATTTGAAACTTTTCTGGTTACGATCTGCTGAAATTGTTCGCGTGGCGTATTGCGTCTGGGCCAGTGCCTGCAGCCCTTTCTTCTTTACTCCCGCGCGCCGCGCCTGTTTGGCGAAATCGGCCTTCCATACCTCAAACCCGCTGCCGGTGTTGCCGCAAGGCGCGGAGAGTGCCGGGGACGGCAGGGACAAGGCACAGAATATCGCCGTTGCAAGTCGAAGCATGAAACCTATCCAATAACTTGAAACTCTGGGGCAGCGTACGCGCCATGCGGGAAATGGCAAACGAATTCCCGGGAGGGGTCAGTAAAGGTCCAGTTCTCCTGCCTCTTTGAGGCTTTCAAACCACTGTTCCGGCGTGGCGTCGATTCTGGCGTGTTTGACCATCATCGCGTTCATATTGGGTAGATGAGATGAATCCGGCCATTCTTCGGGTTGCCAAAGATGAGAGCGGACGATGCACTTTGGGCAATGGGCAAAAATCGTCTGGATATGGATCAGTAGTGCCAGCTTTGGTGCTTTGCCGTTCATGGTCATACCGCTCAGCAAATCCGGATCGGCGCAAAGCCGGGCCGTGCCGCGCAATCGCAATGTTTCCATTTTCCCGGGGACCAGAAAGATCACACTCACGCGTGGGTCATGCAGGATGTTATGAAACGTATCCACTCGCTTGTTGCCGGGGCGATCCGGGATAGCGATCAGAGTGTCAGACAGGATTTCGACAAACCCCGCGGGATCGCCGCGGGGCGAGATATCAAGGTGACCGTCGGGATTGGCCGACGCGATCAGGCAAAACGGTGAGGTGCCGATGAAATCGCGGCACATCTGATCCAATGCCGGTATTTCCTTGGCAACAATCTGCGGCAGGGGCGCACCGGTAATCTGTTCCAGTTCGTCCGCAGACGTAATGAAATGCGAATAAGGTGAAAAAGGCGCGTCACTGGCGGGCATGAGATTTCTCCGCTGGGATCTGTGGCCCGAGTGTGAAAGATCACTCGCAATCCGTCAAATCCAGTGCGGCGACAAGAAAAGGGGCGCCCGATGGACGCCCCCTTTGCGAGAATTTTCGTCGAAAGTTCCTGATCAGCAGCTGTAGTACATGCCGTATTCAACCGGATGCGGCGTGTGCTCGTAGGTTTCGACCTCTTCCATCTTCAGCGCGATGTAGCCGTCGATCTGGTCTTTGGTGAACACGTCGCCCTGCAGCAGGAAGTCATGATCGGATGCCAGAGATTCCAGAGCTTCGCGCAGCGAGCCGCAAACGGTCGGGATGTCGGCCAGTTCTTCGGCAGGCAGATCGTACAGGTTCTTGTCCATGGCTTCGCCCGGATCGATCTTGTTCTTGATGCCGTCCAGACCGGCCATGAGCAGCGCGGCAAACGCCAGGTAGGGGTTTGCAGCCGGATCGGGGAAGCGGGCCTCGACGCGCTTGGCTTTCGGGCTTTCGGTCCATGGAATACGGATGCAGCCCGAACGGTTGCGTGCCGAATAGGCGCGCAGAACAGGTGCCTCAAAGCCCGGGATCAGACGCTTGTAGCTGTTGGTCGACGGGTTGGTGAAAGCATTCAGGGTCTTGGCGTGTTTCAGAATACCGCCGATGTACCACAGGGCTTCGTCTGACAAGTCGGCGTATTTGTCGCCTGCGAACAGCGGCTTGCCTTCTTTCCAGATCGACATGTTCACGTGCATGCCGGTGCCGTTGTCGCCATAGATGGGCTTGGGCATGAAAGTTGCCGACTTGCCATAGGCATGTGCCACGTTGTGAATGACGTACTTGTACTTCTGCAGCTCGTCCGCCTGTTTGGTCAGGCTGTTGAAGATCAGACCCAGTTCGTGCTGGCACGAGGCAACTTCGTGATGGTGCTTGTCGACCTTCATGCCCAGACGCTTCATGGTCGACAGCATTTCCGAACGCAGGTCCTGCGCCTCGTCGATCGGGTTCACCGGGAAGTAACCGCCCTTGACGCCCGGACGGTGGCCCATGTTGCCCATTTCGTATTCGGTATCAGTGTTCCAGGCCGCGTCGGTTGCATCAACTTCGAACGATACCTTATTCATTGTATTGGAATAACGGACATCATCGAACAGGAAGAATTCGGCTTCGGGGCCCATATAGGCCACGTCACCAACGCCGCTGGCTTTCAGATAGGCTTCGGCCTTCTGTGCGGTGCCGCGCGGGTCGCGGCCATAAGCTTCGCCGGTGTCAGGTTCAACGATCGAGCAGTGCAGGCACAGCGTTTTTTCGGCGTAGAACGGATCGATATAGGCCGATTCAGTGTCGGCGATCAGTTTCATGTCCGAGTTTTCGATCGACTTCCAGCCAGCAATCGAGGAGCCGTCGAACATAAAGCCTTCTTCCAGGAAGTCTTCATCGACCAGATCCACATCGACGGTCACGTGCTGCAACTTGCCCCGCACGTCGGTGAAGCGGATGTCGACGTAGGCGACGTCTTCTTCGCGGAGAGTTTTGAGAACTGCTTCTGCGCTCATTCCCTTGGTCCTTCTGATAGATATGTCAGGATATTCGGTTGATTTACAGGGCGTCCGAGCCGGTCTCGCCGGTACGGATGCGGATGGCTTGTTCGACGGGTGAGACAAAGATCTTGCCGTCGCCGATCTTGTCGGTTTTGGCGGCATCCACGATGGCTTCGATGGCCGCGTCGACCTGATCGTCGTCCAACACCACCTCGACTTTTACCTTCGGTAGGAAGTCGACCACATACTCCGCGCCGCGGTAGAGTTCGGTATGGCCCTTCTGACGGCCGAACCCTTTAACCTCGATGACACTGAGGCCCTGGACGCCAACGTCCTGCAGCGCCTCTTTCACTTCGTCCAGTTTGAACGGTTTGATGATCGCTTCGATCTTCTTCATCCCGGCCTCCTAATCTGCTTGTCAGGTTGGCAGTGATCACGTCTAAGATCGCTGGGCAATCTGATTGCGAAACGGACCGGTTGCTTGTGCGTAGAATTTCAGCGAGCGGTTAAATTTTCATCGAGTTGCACAAAATGTAATCGAAATTGAATCGCGCGGGAGATGAGATGACGGATTTGCTGACGGCGGCGCAGATGCGGGCGATTGAACTGGCTGCGATTGAATCGGGCAAGGTTACCGGTCTGGAACTCATGGAACGCGCCGGGCAGGGCGTTGTTGAGGCGATTTTTGAGGAATGGCCCGAGCTGGCAAAAACGTCCGGTCGCGCATTGGTGCTGTGCGGGCCGGGAAACAATGGTGGTGACGGGTTTGTCGTTGCCCGGTTGTTGAAAGAGTGGGGCTGGGAGGTTGAGGTGTTTCTGTACGGCGACGCCGCAAAACTCCCGCCTGACGCACGAAGAAACTTTGAGCGGTGCCAAGGCAAGTCCGACGTCAGTGTCCGAAAGATCGATACGCTTGCAGATGACAATCTCAATTTCCCCTCAGACCTAGACCTGATAATTGATGGATTGTTCGGAACCGGGCTGACGCGACCGTTTCTGGGCGGCTTCTCCTTGTTGGCGAATGAGCGGGTAAGGGACCTGTCGTCAGGACGCGGCTTGCGGGTGGTTGCAATCGATATTCCCAGCGGCTTGTGCGCCGACAGTGGGCGCGTGCTGGGAAATGTGATCCAAGCGGATCTCACCGTAACTTTTCACGACATGAAGGTTGGTCACATGATCGGCGAAGGCCCCGCCAATTGCGGTGTGGTTCGGACAAAGTCGATCGGCCTTGAACGTGAAGAAGACAATCGAGTTGTTAAGCTGGTTTTGGAAGAGAGTTTTCGGGTCTCGAAGGAACCGAAGGATCACAAATATTCTTATGGCCATGCCCTGATCCTTTCCGGCGGACCGGGCAAAACCGGCGCCGCGCGGTTGGCCGCGCGGGGCGCGTTGCGGATTGGGGCAGGGCTGGTGACAATTGGTGTGCCCCCGGCCGCGCAGTTGGAAGTTGCCGCACAGGTCACCGCTGTCATGTTGCAACTGGCTGAAGGGGCCGACGAGCTTTCCCGGGTGCTGAAGGACGGGCGACTGAATGCATTGTGCCTTGGACCGGGAATGGGGCTGGATCGCGCTCGTGACTTGGTGCCGGCGGCACTGTCGGCAGGGCGCTCAACCGTTCTGGATGCAGATGCGTTGACGGCGTTTTCAGAGGACCCCAAGGCATTGTTCGATCATTTGTATGAGACCTGCGTTCTGACACCACACGGGGGCGAGTTTGCCCGGCTGTTTCCGGATATTGCACAAAAGTTGGAAGAAGTTCCCGACAAAGGCCCGGCATATTCCAAGGTTGACGCAACCCGTGATGCTGCCGAGCGGGCAGGATGCGTGGTTCTGTTCAAGGGGCCGGATACTGTGATCGCGGCGCCGGACGGGCGGTGTTCCATAAGCTCGGCGTTTTATGACCGATCGGCGCCATGGCTGGCCACGGCAGGGGCCGGAGATGTTCTTGCAGGCTTCATCACCGGATTGATGGCGCGAGGGCTTGGGCCGATGCAGGCCGCAGAAGCTGCTACGTGGTTGCATGTGGAATGTGCGCGGCAATTTGGCCCCGGACTGATTGCCGAGGACCTGCCCGAGCAGTTGCCAAATGTTTTGAAATAGTTGAATGTTTGATTGTCTGCGCGGTGGGTCGCCGAAAAGCTGGCTGATCGGCGTAATTTTGCCAGCGGCGTTGACGAAAATGCACAGCAAGTGTTTGCCAGTTGCATGGCTGATTGGCAGAATTTTCTTGCAGACTACCTTTGACTGCTGAAAGTCAGATTTAAGCGGTTGAAATTATTGAGTATAAATCTCTGCCTTGGGCTCTCGATGTGGCTAATATGCAATGCTTCTACTGTCTGAAATGCCGGCTATTGGAACCTCAGATTTTCGTGAACAAATGGGCGGGACGTGAAACCAGAACCCCATCATGGTGACAGATATGACTAAGATTCTCAGAAACTCATCAATAGCCGCGATTTTGGCGGCAACAGGCGCGATACCAGCTGCTGCTGAGTTGAAATATGAAAATAACAGCGGCGGATATGTGCATCTATACGGACAGTTCCACCCCGCTCTTGTTTCGGTGGACGACGGCCAGGATACCGAGACACGTGTTCTGGACAACGACCTGTCCAACAGCCGGGTCGGTCTGCGGTTGATGCAGCCTTATGGCAGCAACGAGTTCATGTTCTGGTTGGAAACCGGCCTGGGCTTGCCCAGCACAGGGACGGCCAACCAGTTCGGCACCAACAACAACGGATGGTCGCGCGAAGACATTCGCCACGTCGATTTCTCGCTTAAGGGGGGGTACGGAAAGTTCTCGGCTGGTCAGGGCAGCATGGCATCAGATGGGGCCGCAGAAGTTGATCTGTCTTATGTCGGGACCGCTTTGTATTCGTTCACCAACGATGAAAACGGAGCGTTCTTCTATCGTGATCCCACAGGCACACTGAGCACGATTACAGTGGGCGACTCGTCCAGCAACTTTGACGGGGCGCGTCGCGGGCGCATCCGCTATGACACGCCGGATTTCAACGGGTTCTCGGCGGCAATTGCCTATGGTCAGAACATTCTGTCCAGCAGCGATGACGACGACTACTATGACATCGCGGTTTCCTACGGCAATACGTTCTCCAACGGCGTCGAGTTCGCCGCTAGCATCGCCTATGCCGTGCGCGATTTTGACAACTCATCCGGTGAGCGGAAAGACACGATCGGGTCAGCCTCGGTTCTGCTGCCCAGCGGGTTCAGCTTTACCGCTGCCCTTGGTTCGCGCGATGACACCTCATCCGGTGCAAGCGATCCGGACTATTGGTACACCAAGCTGGCGTATGAAGGAGACTGGGTGTCCTTGGGCAAAACCGGCGTCGGTATCGACTATTTCGACGGGTCGGATTTTGAGAACAGCGGTTCAAGCACCAAGTCCTGGGGTATTGCCATCGTTCAGCGGTTCGACAGCATCAACACCGACGCATATCTGAAGTACCGCAACCACGATTTCGACGACACGATCAGTTTCGACAAAAACGAAGCGTGGGTTCTGGGCGCGCGCTGGCGGTTCTGATCCTGCTTCTGAGACAAGCATGCGCTCCGGTTCGTTCCGGGGCGCTTTTTTGTTCAATTCAGCGGCAAAACAAAGCTGATCCGGGCTTTGCCCCCTTGCACGCGGGCGGCTGGGCAAATAGAAGGCGTCAAATTTGCCCGGCGCGCCGTTTTGCGCGCCCCGAATCCTATGGGGACTACCATAATGCAGGTTACCGAGACGCTGAACGAAGGTCTAAAACGCGGCTACAATATCGTCGTATCCGCAGCCGAGCTGGATGAAAAGGTCAATGAGAAGTTGACCGAAGCGCAGCCGGAAATCGAAATGAAAGGTTTCCGCAAAGGCAAGGTACCGATGGCGCTGCTGAAAAAGCAGTTCGGCCAGCGCCTGTTGGGCGAAGCGATGCAGGAGAGCATCGACGGTGCGATGAACAAGCACTTTGAGGACAGCGGCGACCGTCCTGCGCTGCAGCCCGAGGTCAAAATGACCAATGAGGACTGGAAAGAAGGCGACGACGTCGAGGTCGCAATGTCCTATGAGGCGCTGCCTGCGATCCCCGAAGTAGACCTGAAGTCGGTCGAACTGGATAAGCTGATTGTCAAAGCAGACGACGCAGCCGTCGAAGAAGCGCTGAACAACCTGGCCGAAACCGCGCAGGACTTCAAAGCGCGCCGCAAGGGTTCCAAAGCGAAAGATGGCGATCAGGTTGTGATCGACTTTGTGGGCAAGGTTGACGGCGAAGAGTTCGAAGGTGGTTCCGCCGAAGACTATCCGCTGGTTCTGGGTTCCAACAGCTTCATCCCCGGCTTCGAAGAGCAGCTGGTTGGTGTGAAGGCCGAGGAAGAAAAAGACGTCAACGTGACTTTCCCTGCGGAATACGGTGCCGAGCATCTGGCCGGTAAAGACGCTGTATTCACCTGCACCGTGAAAGAGGTGAAAGAGCCCGTCGCTGCCGAGATCAATGACGAGCTGGCCACCAAATTCGGTGCCGAAGACCTGGCCGCATTGAAGGGCCAGATCGCTGAGCGTCTGGAAGCCGAATACGCGGGTGCGTCGCGCGCTGTCATGAAGCGTGCTCTGCTTGATGTGCTGGACGAGAAAGTCTCGTTCGACCTGCCGCCGTCGCTGGTTGAGGCTGAAGCCAAGCAGATCGCACACCAGCTGTGGCACGAAGAGAACCCGGAAGTGGAAGGCCATGACCACGGTGAGATTGAGCCCACTGACGAGCACAACAAACTGGCGGAACGCCGCGTGCGCCTGGGCCTGCTGCTGGCCGAACTGGGCCAGAAGGCCGAGGTTGAAGTCACCGACGCAGAAATGACGCAAGCTATCATGAACCAGGCCCGCCAATACCCGGGTCAGGAGCGGCAGTTCTTTGAGTTCGTGCAGCAGAACGCTCAGATGCAGCAGCAGCTACGCGCGCCGATCTTCGAAGACAAGGTCATCGATTACATCGTTGAACTGGCGCAGGTTGCCGACAAAGAAGTCAGCAAGGACGATCTGCAAAAAGCCGTTGAGGCACTGGAAGAGGAGTAATCCTCTTCCACCCCCCCCCCCGGGCAACGTGGGGCACAAAAAAGCGGAGCCGTCTGAAATTAGACGGCTCCGCATGGGTGGCTTTGTACTTATGAGGTGAGGGGGTCAGGCCTCATGAGCAAAAGCACGGGGGGTTCGTAGCAGAGCGGTCTTTTGCTCTGGCGTAAATCGGTCCGAAAGCTCTTCGATCAGTTTCAGAACATCTTCGACTTCGGCCTTGCTCGTGGCCGCGTTCATCTGTTCGACAAAGTACCGTTCCAGTTGCGAAAGCGGCTGATGGTCGAAGTTAGCGACCGGCTGCTGTGGCGCTGCTTCGGTCTTGCCATGGGCATAAAGATCCAGAGCCGCTTCCTCGGTCAGGAAGACATCATGCTCAATCCCGGCATAGTTGCGAATTCCTGCAATCCGTTCATCCGAGCAATCCATGAGTGCGGCCATGGCGACGACCTTGCCCATGGGCTTGGCTGTGCCGACATAGTCATAGGGCGCGTTGCCTGAACGTTGCAGGACCCGGTTCATCACTGGATCGATCACTGCGATCGAGTCCAGAACTCCGGCTGTCTGTGCGTATTCGAACGAGCCGATCATGACTTCGCTGGTGACGTAGGATACAGAGTTCTTACCGCGTCCGCGTCCAAGTTTCTTGGTGTCGACGCAGAAGCGCGTCGCTTCCCAGACCTGGGCACTGCGTATGGGTGCCTCGCCATCCAGGATAGAGCTGAAGACGTCGGCCAGCATGTGTGGCCCGGTCGTCTGCAACAGTCGCATACACCCAACGACGTCCCCTTCGTCGTTGATGCTGACAACATGTGCAGGATGTAGGTCGTCAAAGTGATCGCGCTCGCGCCCATCTTTGATGTTGACATCCCAGCCAAGGCGATCCCCGAAAACCCGTGCCCGCAGCTTGAACATGTCGTCCAATACGTCTTTGAATTTGTGCTGGTTCATACCATCAATTACGATGATCATTTCCATCCCCCTACAGTCTGGTTACCGTGTCTTCGAATTTAACCAAGATTCGGTTTAAGACTATTGGGGGTTTCCCGTAATTTTGTCTTTTTTTTGATTAACCTGGGGCAATTAGGCCCATTCCGATGGCCCGTCCGATGGCCTGCGGAGTGGTGAGCGCGCCGAGTTTCTCGCGGCCCGAACGCATGTGCACTTCTACCGTGCGGTGTGAAATGGACAGAATATCGCCAATGTCCTGCTGAGATTTACCCTCGGCGACCCATTGCAGGATCTCTTTTTCCCGGGTCGAAAGGGTCGGCAGGTACAACGCTTTCGCCAAAAGACCGGATTGCATAACGGTGTCATGCGCGTGAACCGCGGCCATCTGAAGATCGCCCATCACATGCTTCTTCAGCTTTTCCCACTCCGCGTCCGAGCAATCCCTTGTGACACTGAGCATTCCGCATTCGCCGTACGGCCCCCGGATCGGAACAGTCAGCCCGCGCGATGTAATCCCGAAATCATTCGCATCGCGGAAGACAGCATGGAATTTCTCGTCATGGTTAAACCGCCCCCAGTCAACGGGCGCGATGCTAAGCACTGACTGATAAATCGTGGGGTCGAAATGGTGATAGCCGTGGCTGCCATAGTGAATCTTCCACTCGTCAGGGTAGTTCGCATAACCCTGCACATCACCTTTGATGGGGTTCATGGTTGCATAGGAAGCGTAGTCAAAGCCGAGCTCATCGCAGACGGCATTGATGATGTCTGAGGCCGACTTTTCCTCATGGTCGATTGCGGCCAAGTCTATCAGTTTCACCGGTCCAACCCTTACAGTGACACTCCTAGCCCCAAAGAAATGCCGTCTTCGTCCTTCACGGTGTATACGTTGCGTCAACCTTGGGGTGTTGTGCAAGCCATTTGTGCAAGCCGCGTATGCTTATTGCGTACTTAAAGCAACAGAACGGGGAAAAACATACCTTTTCGGCACTTAATATCCCGGATTACCTCCGGTTGACGCGAAGTTCGGGGCGTTTTGAGGGGGTTTATTCCGATCGCAGGCCCGTTTCGACCAGCATTTTTCGCGCTTTCGCTTCGGGATAGAAGCCCTTTGCGTACAGAAAAATCGCCCGTTGCTGATCCCCATCGGACAACAACCATGCCCCCCTTAGGTACTTTCCGGCGAATTCCAGATTGGTGTCTGCATCCAGCAAGCCTTGCGCTTTCCCGTCATACCCCATCGAGCGAGCCGTTGCGGGAAGGATTTGCAGCAACCCGTAATACGGCCGGTTGACCGCCCATGGCCGATGTGTGCTTTCCCGGATCGCCAGCTTGTGTACCAGTTCGCGCGGCAGTTCGTAGTGATCGGCCCACTTGTTGATCGATTCGCGCAGTTCGGCGGTCTCGTTCGGATAAAGCGGTGGATCAAATGCTTCGTCTGAGGGCCGGTTGGAGCCGCTACAGGCGGCGATGGGCGTTGCAATCAGAATAGCCAGCACACTGCGGCGAAGGAACAAAGTCATAAGATAGCTCCGACAATGGAGGGGCCGATGATATGAAACGAAATTCTGACTGCAAGGTTGGGTTTTTTGGAGCAGCAAAAACTTGCTGAAATAAAAAGAGGCCGCGCATGGTACGCAGCCTCTTTCTCGTCATTTCCTGTCGGATCAGGCTTTGGCTTCGTCTTCTTCAGCCGAAGCTTCCGGTGCCAGATCTTCGTCTTCCGAAGCGGCAGAACCGATGTCGTCGAACAGTTCGGCAATCTCGAATTCCGCGGCAGCTTCTTCTTCAGCAGCCAGTTCCTGGATCGATTTACCGGAGGCTTGCAGTTCGGCTTCTTCTTCCGAACGTGCAACGTTCATCTTGATCTCGACTTCGACCTCGGGGTGCAGTTTGACTGCGAGCGAGTGCAGGCCCAGTTCCTTGATCGGAGCAATCAGAACGACCTGTTTCTTATCGACAGTGAAGCCTGCTTCGGTTGCGGCCTCTGCGGCGTCACGCGGCGTGACCGAGCCGTAGAGAGCGCCGGCATCCGATGCCGAGCGAATCACGATGAACTGCTGACCGTCCAGCTTTTCAGCCAGTGCTTCAGCTTCTTTCTTGGTTTCCAGGTTGCGTGCCTCAAGCTGCGCTTTCTGGGCTTCGAACGACGCGATGTTGGCACTCGATGCGCTCAGCGCCTTGCCCTGGGGCAGCAGGAAGTTGCGGGCGTAGCCGGGTTTGACGTCAACGACGTCGCCCATCTGACCCAGTTTCGCGACGCGTTCCAGAAGGATAACTTGCATGTCAGTCTCTCCTTACTTCACGGCGTAGGGCAGCAGGGCGAGGAAGCGCGCGCGCTTGATAGCACGGGCCAGTTCACGCTGCTTTTTCGCCGAAACGGCGGTGATGCGCGAAGGTACGATCTTGCCACGCTCAGAGATGTAGCGCTGCAGCAGACGGGTGTCTTTGTAGTCGATTTTCGGCGCGTTCTCACCCGAGAACGGGCAGACCTTGCGGCGGCGGAAAAATGGTTTTGCGGCCATGGTTTGTGTCCTTTCGTCAGGCTTTGATCAACGGCGCTCGCGGCGGTCGCCACGCTCGTCACGCTTTTGCATCTGAACCGACGGGCCGTCTTCGTGGCCGTCGACCTTGATGGTCAGAACGCGCATGACGTCTTCGTGCAGACGCATCAGGCGTTCCATTTCCTGAACGGCGCCCGAAGGAGCGTCTGTCTTCAGGAAGGCATAGTGGCCTTTGCGGTTCTTGTTGATCTTGTAGGCCATCGTCTTGACGCCCCAGTACTCGCTATCAACCAGCTTGCCGCCGTTGTCAGCCAGAACGGTGCCGAAATGTTCGACGAGGCTTTCCGCCTGCGCGTTGGACAGGTCCTGACGCGCGATCATTACATGCTCATACAGTGGCATGTGCACTCCTGTTTATATCAAGGCGCATTTCAAAGGCGGGGCTTTCTGGTCCTTCGCGACCCTGCCACGAGAGGCTGCGCGATTCATAACTCTTGCGAAGGATGGCCCCATATACACGTTTGAGCGCGAGGGGCAAGCCCCGCCACATATGCCTTTGTGAAGTCGCCCTAATTCCTTTGGCGTGCCCAATTCCTGACGCTTTTCGGCTCAAAGTTGTTTTGTATGCCGGGGACTAGCCGGAACGAGCAAATTCAGTACGGCAACCTGAGACGGGGTAAAGAAAATGACCGCTACGAACACAAACGCAATTCACAAAACGGCCACTGGTTCGCGATTTGAACATTCTGTGCCTGTCATGGTGGCCTTCGCACCAAACTGGAAAGCGAGAATGATCTTGGCGCGGGCCCTGGGCCTGATTTTGATCGTAGCCGCGTTTTCCATGTGGCTTATGTCCGGGTCCGTTGCAGGACCCGAAGTGTGGCCCATCAAACTGGCGGCTTCGATGATGTTCCTGCTGGTCGGGGTCAGTTTGCTGACGATCGAGATTATGGATGCCCGGCCGGACGCATATTTTGATCCGATCCGCCGCGAAGTGCGCGTGCTGCAGAAAAACGAAAATGGTCGCCCGCAAACGGTTCTGCGTCGCAGCTATGAAACCCTGGGGGGTGCACGTTTTGCGGATGATCAGGTCGAGTTGTTCGACATGGATGGCAGCCTTCTGATGAAGCTGCCGCTGCAATCAGCGGATGTAAGCCGGGCGCTCAAGGGGCAACTTAGCGGAAACGTTACGATCTTCGCCTAAATCCCGTTCTGTTCAAAAAAGAACAGAATTTGTGAGAGAATAGAGGTTGAGTGCCGCCCTTGGGCGGCACATTTACGTTAGTGAGCAACCATTCTGGGTTGCACCACCAATTCTGCGGAGTTTGTTATGAAACCTATCCTCCTGGCCGCCGCACTGGCCGTATCAGCAACATCGGCTTTTGCTGCTGCCGAGAAATATGTTCTGGACTCAAGCCACAGCCAGGTCGTCTTTACTTACAATCACCTCGGGTTTTCGACCACAACCGGGATGTTCTCGGGTTTTGAAGGCGAGATCATGTTCAATCAGGAAGACCCCGCTGCGTCGAGCGTGACCGTCTCGATGCCGGTGGTCGAGATGATCACGGGCTGGAAACCGCGCGAAGATCATTTTATGTCCGAGGATTTCTTTGCTGCGGCCGAGGGTGATTTGGCCACCTTTACCTCGACCGGTATTGAAGTGACAGGCGAGAACACTGCCAAGATCACCGGCGATCTGACCCTGAACGATATCACCAAGCCCGTGGTGCTGGATGCAACGCTCAATCAGGTTGGCGAGCATCCGATGGCTGGAAAGCAGTGGGCCGGGTTCGACGCGACCACAACCCTGCTGCGCAGCGACTTCGACCTGGGCCAATTCGCGCCGTTCGTCAGTGACGAGGTGGAAATTTCTATCTCGATCGAAGCGCAAAAGGCTGAATAAGACAGATTTGGCTTTTGAATAGAAAACCGCCGGTGCTGAAACACCGGCGGTTTTTTTGTTGGTCAATGTTACTTGGCCCGCGACGCGGTCAACTCTACTGCAACGGTCACGGCAAACGCCAGCGAGTCTTCAGCGGGCATTTTTTTGCCAATGTCGAAACTCAGCCGGTCCAGCGTTATTTCTCCGGTCATTGTTGCGACATCATCCTGAATACTCAGAGCGAAGGGCAAAGCGATGTCCAGCGTCTTGTCTCGGATTGTCAGGGGGCCACGCGCCTCGTATCCGGATTCGGTTTTGAACAGGTCGGCATCGAAGCTGGCGGTCGGGAACTGGCCGCTGTCGAAGAAATCCGCGCCCATGGCCTGATCCGTTACGGTTCCGAGGCTCAGCGAGCCGATGGCAATGGTCACGTCCACCGACCCTGCGAGGCCGGGTTCTGCCGGTTCGTCGAAAGTGATCGCGGCGGTCCAGTCAGAGAAGCTGCCGGTTACAGGGCTGCCAAGTTGCTTGATCGTGATCGACAGGTTTCCTTCCTGCACCTGCCAGTCCGACTGAACCTCTGCAAGTTCGGCGGTTTCAGTGGAAACGGCAGAGTGTTTGGTGAAAACACCGGTGGTCCAGCCAGCCGCCAGCACACCGCACCAGATGACCAGCGCGGCGGCGGCGGGGACAAGTGAGTGTTTCTGTGCGGGCGGCTTGGGCGCATCCGTTGCGCCCGGCAACATCCGACGCAGCGTACTGTCCTTATCCACGACATGGTGTTTCAGCGCTCCTGCGATGTGAAGCACCAGCGAACCCGCCAATACGATGATGAACAGCCAATGCAGGCTGGCAGTCAGTTCAGCCAGAGCGGGCGACTTGGGAATGAATGGCAGGTTCTGGCCAAAGGGCCACAGGATGGGTGCGAACCCTTCGGCGGCTGCGTGGTGCAGCCAGCCGGTCAGGGGAACCAGCACAAGCGAACCATACAATAGCCAATGCACTGTTTCGGCGGCGAATGCTTCGGGCTTGTTTTCTGCGTTCAGCAAACCGGGTTTGGTTTGTGTCATCGTCCAGAGGATACGGGCCAAGGCCACGAAAAAGACGGCGATGCCCACAGTTTTGTGCAGCGAAAACAGCCGTGCGGCCTGCGCGATGTCGTCCTCGGTAGTCGGAATTGACGGGTCATAGATCGCCTGGGCCAGGTTGTTGGCAAAAAAGCCCAGTGGCAATGCCGTGAAAATCAGCAATGCCGTCAACCAGTGAAAGGTCTTGGCAATACTTCCGTAGGTAGAGAAGGTATTTTTCGAGTGCATTGATCGGATGCTCCGAAGGTGAAGGTCTGGACACAACCTATATCCGTGTGAACAGGACACAATATGACCGTGCGCACAGCGATGGTGCCGGAATGCAGAGCGCAGGCAATGCTTGTGCCGGGCCAATTGTCGGTTTACACCCCGCCGCAACCTAACGTCATCCATGAGGTTGCAATGACACTCGCGTTCGTTTTCCCGGGGCAGGGCGCCCAGACCATCGGTATGGGCAAAGCACTGGCCGAAGCCTATCCCGCCGCGCAGGCGGTATTTGACGAAGTGGACGAGGCACTGGGGGAAAAGCTGAGCAGCCTGATCTGGGATGGCGAGATCGAAACACTGACGCTGACACAGAATGCGCAACCGGCGCTGATGGCGACCTCGATGGCGGCGATGCGCGCGCTTGAGGCCGAAGGGGTTGCGATTAGCAATGCGTCCTATGTCGCGGGGCATTCGCTGGGTGAATATTCGGCGCTTGCTGCTGCAGGGGCTTTGTCGGTCGCCGATACTGCCCGCCTGCTGCGCACACGCGGTCAGGCTATGCAGAGCGCCGTGCCGGTAGGTGAAGGCGCGATGGCCGCTGTGCTGGGGCTGGATCTGGAGGCCGTTCGCGCGGTTGCGGAAGAGGCCGCGCAGGGCGAGGTCTGCCAGGCGGCGAACGACAATGATCCCACACAGGTTGTGGTATCGGGCTCCAAGGCGGCTGTGGAACGTGCCGCAGTCATTGCAAAGGAAAAAGGAGCCAAGCGGGCGGTCATGCTGCCGGTCAGCGCGCCTTTCCACTGTGCTTTGATGCAGCCGGCTGCCGATGTGATGGCCGAGGCTCTGGCCTCGGTCGAAATAAAGGCGCCGGCCGTTCCCTTGGTGGCGAATGTGCGTGCCGAGGCCGTGACGGACCCGGATCTGATCCGCCAGTTGCTGGTCGAACAGGTGACGGGTTCGGTCCGGTGGCGTGAAAGTGTGCAGTACATGGCCGCGCAGGGTGTGACCGAGACATGGGAAATTGGCGCGGGAAAGGCGCTGTCGGGCATGATCCGAAAGATCGACCGGGCTATTGGCGGCAAGGCTGTCGGTACACCCGAAGACGTGCAGAATGCGGTGCAGGCCGAATCGTAATCTCCACACGCGTCGACACAGACGAACCAAGAGGGAAACCGAATGTTTGATTTGACAGGTAAGAATGCGTTGATCACCGGGGCTTCGGGCGGTATCGGGGGCGAAATTGCGCGTACCCTGCATGCGGCGGGCGCGTCGGTAGGGCTTTCCGGCACACGGGTCGAGCCATTGCAGGCGCTTGCGGACGAACTGGGCGAACGGGCCCACGTTTTGCCCTGCAACCTGAGCGACGCCGAAGCGGTTGCAGCGCTGCCGAAGCAGGCGGCCGAAGCGATGGGATCCGTTGATATTCTGGTGAACAATGCGGGCATCACGCGCGACAACATCTTTATGCGCATGTCGGATGAAGAATGGCAGAGCGTGATTGACGTGAACCTGACCGCGACCGCCAAACTGTGCAAAGGCGTTCTGCGCGGCATGATGAAGGCCCGCTGGGGTCGTATCATCAATATCTCGTCCGTGGTGGGCGCAACCGGTAATCCGGGGCAGGCGAACTATGCGGCGTCCAAAGCCGGAATGGTGGGCGTGACCAAATCGCTGGCCTACGAAGTGGCAAGCCGCGGAATCACCGCGAACGCCGTGGCTCCGGGCTTTATAACCACCGCGATGACCGACAAACTGACGGACGACCAGAAGAGCGGAATTCTGGGGCAGGTTCCGGCGGGCCGTATGGGTGACCCTTCGGAGATTGCCGCCGCAGTTCTGTATCTGGCTAGCCCCGAAGCGGGATATGTTACCGGAACCACCTTGCATGTGAATGGCGGTATGGCCATGTTGTAAGCGCGGCGCAGGGCAGGCGCGAAACCGTTTGCCTTGTGCGTTGTCTGTGCTATAGGCGGCGCAGATATGTGGGGGCCGGTCATTCAGGTTGGTCTTCGCCATGCCCGGTCAGCCGGGTCTCAAACCGCCCGGAACGGGCAAACCAAAGCCAGCCTGAGCGGGCAAGGGCAGAACCGGGCAATGCGCCCTGAAACGGAATGAGGAAAAGACATGAGCGACGTCGCAGATCGCGTTAAAAAGATCGTTGTTGAGCACCTGGGTGTCGAAGAAGACAAAGTCGCGGAAAACGCGTCCTTCATCGACGATCTGGGCGCGGACAGCCTGGACACTGTTGAACTGGTTATGGCCTTCGAAGAAGAGTTCGGCATCGAAATTCCCGATGACGCAGCCGAAACCATCCAGACCTTTGGCGACGCCGTCAAATTCATCAGCGAAGCGTCCTAAGCGTTTCGTGTCGAGATAGAGCGGCGCTTCCGGGCAACGGAGGCGCCGTTTTTTTGTGCCCGGACCGATTTCCCGCTTGCACGGCGTCTTATTGCTTCGCACTGTTTCCACTGAGGCAAAATTCCAGGCGGGCAGGGCATGATAAGATCCACCCCGATGATAAACACGGCGCGACTGACGCTGTGTGCGATGCGACCGGAAGATTTCAACCGCTTTGCGGAAATCTGGCGAAATCCGTGTGTTGTGCGCCATATCGGCGGCAAACCGAAATCACGGGGCGAGGCGTGGGATGCGTTCCTGCGTAATGCCGGACACTGGCAGATGGCCGGATTCGGACAATGGGCGGTGATCCAGCAATCGAATCGGCAGATGATCGGTCAGGCAGGATTTTTCTACGGCGACCGGGGTCTGGGTGAGGATTTTGGCCGTTTCCCCGAGGCAGGCTGGGTCCTGGCCCCCGAAGCGCAGGGAAAAGGACTGGGATACGAGGCCGCACAGGCTGCGCACGACTGGTTCGACAGGGTCATTCCCGGGCCGTTGGTCGCCATGGTGGATGCCACAAATGAAGCATCGCAATGTCTGGCGCAGAAGCTGGGCTACGTTCTGATGCGTGAATGCGAATACATGGATACGCCTGTCCATCTGTTACGGCGAAATGGTCCGCCAGCACGCGCCTGAAACACAGTAATTGTAGCAATGCCGCAAATAGAGCGTGGTTTGCCGAAACTGTTTGAAGCAACCGTTTCGGCGCTGTCTATGCTATGCTGGATTTTACAGCGATTGGGCGAAGGAGCATGCTCATGAGGATTTATCCCACGATGGAATTGCAGAACGGACGGTGTGTCTCGCTGGACAAAGGCCGTCTCGATGAAGCCATGGTCTGGCATGTCGATCCGGTTGCAACCGCACGCAGCTGGTCCGCGGCCGGGGCCGAATGGATGCAACTGACGGACTTCGACGCAATCGAAGGGCGCAATACCAACGCCGAACTGATTGAAGAAATAATTCGAAGCGCGGAAATGCCGGTGCAGCTTGCCGGCGGTATGCGAAGCCGCGAGCACGTCGAGCACTGGATCGACAAAGGTGCCGGCCGGGTTGTGATCGGAACTCTGGCCGCGCGTGATCCGCACGTGGTCAAGGAACTTGCCAAACTGCACCCCGACCAGATCGTTTTGGCCGTGGATGTCTGGCAAGGTCAGGTTATGACAGAAGGCTGGCGCAGCCAAAGTGCCTTTACGCCAGAAGCGTTCATCGATGCTTTTGCCGACACGCCATTTGCTGCTATTCTGGTCACTGATATCGACAGCGACATGGATGACGTCGAAGCGCAGTTGGGATTGATTTCGGGTCTGGCCAAGCACTCTCGGACCCCGGTCATTGCCAGCGGCGTCGTTCGCACGGCAGACGATATATCGCGGCTGGCCTACATCTCTAACATCTCGGGCGCGATTGTGGGCCGTGCGCTGTTCCGCAAGACACTGAGCCTGTCCGAAGCGCTTAAGGTTGCGGCCGCTGCCCATGAACCGGTGGCGCAGTTCCAATAGGACCGGCCCGGTATATTTAGCCCGCCCTTTTCCGTTTCAGGGAAGGGGCGGTTTTTTTGCAGAGCGGTGGTGCATTCCTGCTGAACCACAATATATGACCGGCATTGGCGAAATGACGCTAACAAGGAATGCGCCCTTGCTCTTGCCCCCGCCCCCCGGGGCGGGGTATGGACGGTTCTCATACAGGAAGCAGGCAAGAGGCATTTCATGCGCAGAGTCGTTGTAACCGGTCTGGGATTGGTCACTCCTTTGGCCAGTGGGGTCGAGGAAACCTGGTCGCGGCTGCTGGATGGGGAATCCGGCGCGGGCCCGATTACCCATTTCGATGCTGAGGCAAGTGGTGTCACCACGACATATGCCTGCGAAGTGCCGCGTGGAGACGGCACGAACGGGACTTTCAACCCTGACGACTGGCTGCCGCCGAAAGAACAGCGCAAGATCGAAGATTTCATTCTGTATTCGATTGCTGCTGCAGACATGGCCTGTCAGGATTCCGGCTGGTTGCCTGAAGATGAGGAAAGCCGCCTGCGGACTGGTGTTCTGATCGGCTCGGGCATCGGTGGGCTGGGGTCCATCGCGGAAACTGCCAATCTGATCCGCGACAAGGGCCCGCGGCGTGTTTCGCCTTTCTTTATTCCTGGCGCGCTGATCAACCTGGCGTCGGGTCAGGTGTCGATCCGTCATGGCTTCAAGGGACCGAACCATTCGGTCGTGACCGCCTGTTCCACCGGGGCGCATGCGATCGGCGACGCCAGCCGCATCATCCGCGCCGGCGACGCTGACGTGATGGTGGCCGGTGGCGGTGAAGGCTGCATCTGTGAGATCGGTATTGCCGGTTTCAACGCGTGTAAGGCACTGTCGACCAAATATGCCGATGATCCGAAGAGGGCCAGCCGCCCTTATGACATCGACCGCGACGGGTTCGTCATGGGCGAGGGCGCAGGCATCGTTGTTCTGGAAGAATATGAACATGCCAAGGCGCGCGGCGCGAAGATCTACGCCGAGGTTCTGGGCTATGGCATGTCCGGTGACGCCTATCACATCACCGCGCCGTCCGAGGACGGTGATGGGGCCGAGCGTTCGATGAAAGCAGCGCTGCGCAGTGCCGGGCTGGAACCGAAAGATCTGGACTATATCAATGCGCATGGCACCTCGACCATGGCGGATACGATCGAGCTGGGCGCAGTGGAGCGTTTGCTGGGCGAACATGCCAGCAAGGCGACCATGACCTCGACCAAATCGGCCACCGGTCACCTGTTAGGGGCTGCTGGCGCGATTGAGGCGATCTTCTCGATCCTTGCGATCCGCGATCAGGTGGCACCGCCGACGATCAATCTGGACAACCCGGCGGTTGAAACACCCATCGATCTGGCACCGAACGCTAAGCGTGAGCGTGAGATCAACGTCGCGCTTTCCAATTCGTTCGGCTTTGGCGGCACAAACGCAAGCGTGATCTTCGGAAAGGTCAGTTAAATGTGGCGGGCCCTAGCGTCCAACGCGCTGACCCTGCTGGTGGTCGGCCTGTTTCTGATGGGCGGTCTGATCCTTTGGGGGCAATCGCAATACAAGGCTGAAGGTCCGCTGCAATCCGCGATCTGCCTGCGGGTGGAAAGCGGTTCGAACATGACACGTGTTAGTCGCGATCTGGAGGATCAGGGTGCGATCAGCAATGCCATGATCTTTCGCATGGGCGCCGACTATACGGATCAGGCGCAGAAATTGAAGGCGGGCAGCTTTCTGGTGCGCGAAGGCGCCTCGATGCAGCAGATCATCGACGAGATCACCAGCAGTGGTGTAAGCACCTGTGGTTCCGAGATCGAGTACCGTATCGGTGTAACCCGCACGCAGACCCGTGTACGCGAACTGGACCCTGCGACTTTGGACTTTGTCGAGGTTGCCTCATTTGGATCAGATGAGGAAACTCCGGCGGAATACGCAGAAAAACGTGGCGAGGCTGACACGCGCTATCGGGTGTCAGTGGCCGAGGGCGTGACCGCGTGGCAGGTTGTTGACGCGCTGAAGTCATTTGATGCGCTGAGTGGTGACGTAACCCAAATTCCGGCCGAGGGTGAGTTGGCACCTGACAGCTATGACATCAAGCCAGGCGACGACAGGAATGCTGTCTTACAGAAAATGCAGGAAAAGCAGCAGCTTCGGATCAATGCAGTCTGGGAAAGCCGTCAGGACGGGTTGCCACTGGAAAGCCCGGAAGAAATGCTGATCCTTGCGTCCATCATCGAAAAGGAAACCGGCGTGCCGGAAGAGCGCGGACAGGTAGCCAGCGTATTCGTGAACCGCTTGAAGCAGGGTATGAAGCTGCAGACAGACCCGACCGTAATCTACGGTATCACCAAGGGTCAGGGTGTCCTTGGACGCGGATTGCGGAGGAGTGAGCTGCGGCGCGCAACCCCTTGGAATACTTACCTGATCGATGGGCTTCCGCCGACACCGATTGCCAATCCGGGACTGGCAAGTCTGGAGGCCGCAGTTGCACCAGAAGAAACCGACTATGTCTTCTTTGTTGCTGACGGAACTGGCGGTCATGCTTTTGCGGAAACCTTGCAGGAGCATAACCGCAATGTTGCCAAATGGCGTGAGATCGAAGCCGAGCGCAACTCGGGCAACTAATCCGCAAGAGACATGAATAAGTGGCCGGGGGCGCATCGCCGCCGGCCATTATTGTTTTTGTGCAATCAGGCCGCCGGGCGACGGCGTTGCCTGCGCCGCCTGGAAGGGGCGGCGTTCGAGTTTCCGGAACCCGAATGCGGTTTGGAACCCCTGCGACGATTGCCCTGACGGCGCGCAGGTTTCTGAGGCTCGGCTGCTTCAGGCAACGCGCCGCTGGCGACGGGAATCTCAAACTTCATCAGCTTTTGAATTTGCCGCAGCAGATCGACTTCTTCCGGTGCGCAAAACGCGATGGCTTCACCTTCGCGCCCGGCACGGGCCGTCCGCCCGATGCGGTGGACATAATTGTCGGGCACCTCGGGCAGGTCATAGTTGATCACATAGGCAACGCCGGGGATGTCGATCCCGCGTGCGGCCACGTCTGTCGCCACAAGAATCTTGATCTCGCCCGTGCGGAACGCCTTGATGGCGCGGTCGCGTTGTCCCTGGCTTTTGTTGCCATGGATCGATGCCGCGTTGAATCCGTCTGCGACCAGCCCCTTCATCAGCTTTTCTGCGCCATGTTTGGTGCGGGAAAACACAAGCGTCAGCGCCTCGGGGTCGGTGGACAGAATATCACGCAGTTTGCCGGGCTTTCCGGGCTTGTCGATGAAGTGGATGGATTGAGTTATCTTGTCCGCAGCCTTGCCCGGTGGCGAAACCTGCACCCTTTGCGGGTTAGTCAGATAGGCGCGGCTGAGTTCCTCCATCTGCTTGGGCATCGTGGCTGAGAAGAGCATGGTCTGGCGCGGGCTGCCCAGATGCGGCGCAATGCGGCGCAGGGCGTGGATGAAGCCCATGTCCAGCATCTGATCGGCTTCGTCCAGCACAAGATGCCGGACGGCGCCCAGATCGACGGCGCCGCGATCCATCAGGTCGATCAGGCGTCCGGGCGTTGCCACGAGGATGTCGGTGCCGCGTGACAGGAACGAAATCTGCTTGTTGATGGACTGGCCACCAACAACGGTCGCTACACGCAGTTTGGTCTTTTTGGTCAGATTGCGCAGACTTTCAGCGATCTGATTGACCAGTTCGCGTGTAGGGGCCAGGATCAGTGCCTTTGCCGTTTTGGGGGCCGGCTTGCCTGGCTGGGCCAGAAGGTGGTCAATCAGCGGCAGGCCGAAGGCCAGCGTTTTACCTGTACCGGTCTGGGCCAGACCTAGAATATCGTGTCCCTGAAGCGCAAGCGGAATGGCCTGGTTCTGGATGGGGGTGGGTTGGGTAAGTTGCGCGTTTTTCAGGGCGTCATTCAGAGCGGGTGCAAGACCCAGCATGTCGAAGTCGAACAAATCGTATTCCTTTTTGGTCCGCAAAGCCGGGTTGGCCGCGAACATGAAATTCTGGCCACGCAACTTGCGCGACCGGCAGGGTTTAGCGAGACCTCAGGACGGGCAGGCGGGTCCTGCGCCATCCGGCCATCGCATCAAGAACCCTGCGTGAAGGGGAACTGGAGGGTAGGAGCGCTTTAGGCAGGCTACGAGCCTGCCGATGCTCACGCGTCAGCGCTGTGTTGAGCGGCACATGAGGGTTATAAGCGCAATTGTCAAGCGTTGCTGAATGCAAGCGCTTGTTTGGGGTGGTTATCGTGCTACGCCGTCAGAGCGTCCAGTTTTGCGGCCCAGATGAAGTCATTGTCACTGAGGCCGCCGATCTCATGCGTGGTGAGCCGGACCACTACGTAACCATAGCCGAAACTGATATCGGGGTGATGCCCCTGCTGATCGGCGAGCCATGCGCAAAGATTGGCCAGATAGGTCGCCTTGGCAAATCCCTTGAACTTAAAGCGTCGCGTCAGTGTTTTGGTTTCGGAATCAAGCTGCCAGTCCGGGCTGAGGGCCTTGAGATGCGACTTGGCGTCTTGCGCGGTCAGCGGCGGTATGCCGCCGGAACAAGGGACGCATGTTTGATCTGCTAGTTTCTGTGTCATTGTGGATCACTCGGCAGCGGTTGTTTTTTCAGGGAACTTGTTCGGCAGCAGACCGAGAGACTGGGCGCGGTGGACGTCGGCCAGAAGGTTGCGCTCGGCCGCTTCGAACAGGTCCTCTGGATCGTTTAGCACAAAATACCCCATCTGGTGCATATCGATCCGATAAGGAGTGCGCAGGATCGTCAGGGCATCAAACGGGTCCCGATCTGGTATGTCGCTGTTCACGGCGTATACAAGTTCGGTGGGCGAGGAAGCCAATCCTGATCCCAGCGCTTTGATACCACCTTCCTGGCGACGCAGCCCAAATTCGATTGTGAACCAGTATAGCCGGATCAGCCAGGCGTAGTCGTTCGGTCCCGCCTGTTGCCCGGCTTTACCGATAGCATGGCTGAACGCCGCAAAACGCGGATCACTCAGCAACGGAGTATGGCCGAAGATTTCATGAAAAATGTCGGGCTCCTCAATATAGTCAAAATCTTCACGTGAGCGAATGAAGGATGCCGCAGGGAAAGTTCGATCCGCCAGCATGCCGAAGAAAGTCTTGAACCCGATGAGGGCCGGAACCGGCTGTACCCGCCAGCCGGTCAGATCCAGCAGACGCTCGGAGATGTCCGCGCAAGACGGTACGGTTGTTTTGGGAAGATCGAGGCGTGCCAGCCCGTCCAGGTATTCGCGCGCCATGTAGCGCTGAACATTTGGCGCTTGCGCGGCATAGAGATCGGCCCAAACCGCGTTCTCTTCATCCGTGTAGACTATGTGGCCGCGGCTGTCGGGTATTTTCGCGACGTAGCTGGTTGATTTGGGCATGATGTATCCTCCTGAAACAATTGTAGCCCTTCAGGTTGAAATAAATGTCTGGAAAGAGGCAATTGGATTGCTATTTTGAAATGTATGGACGCCCAGAAAGGAAATTGTGAAACATATGCTTCATGATGCGGATATTGCGGTTTTGCGGGAATTGCAGCTGAACGGCCGGTTGTCGATGCAGGATCTGGCAGAGCGAACCGGGTTGTCGGCCTCGCAATGCTGGCGGCGGGTGCGTGATCTGGAAGCGTCGGGCGTTATTGCCGGCTATGGGGCGCAGCTCAGGGCCAAGGAAATCGGGTTGAATGCGATCGCTTATGTCCATGTTGCGCTGCGAGATCATCACGAGGACAGCATCAAGTCATTCCTGCGTTTGGTGGAGACTGAACCGCAGATAGTGGAGTGCGCGTCCATCACCGGGGACCATGATTTTATTCTGAAAGTGTATGCACGAACACCGGAGGACCTTGAGGGCTTTATCATGCAGCGTCTTCTGAAGTCCGGGCTGGTTCGCGATACCCGGAGCAATTTCGTGCTGCGTCAAAACAAAACACGGGCGCCTTTGCCTTTGCGTTGATTGTTCGACAAAGGCTTGAAGTTTGCCCGGTAGGCGAAAGAAATCATTAATAATTTTGTCACGATGCCTGTTGCGCCGACGTTGCGCGAAGCCTTGACTGTGCGGCCTTTATCGCGTATAAGTTGTGTCATGCTAGAAGAAGTGGGCAACGGCCCCGGGGCAACCCGGTGGCCGTTTTTCGTTTCTCTCGTGCGGAAAAACTCTCGCATGAGGTCACAGGCAAACATGACTTTGATTACCCCGGAAGAGCGGATGTCCCAAACGGCTGAACTTTTGCAGTCGCTCGAGACGTCCATTCGCGGTTTGCGCCAGGCAGCGGAAGAACTGCGCAGGCAAATCGGAGCCGGGGAGGATGCAGATCTTGCTGGTACAGCAAAATAACTCGGGCAGTTAGAGGGGCTGATCCGAAGTTGCCAAAAAGTGGAGACAAGCTTTGTCGAACAACATCACAGACAAGCCGGGATTGCCCAAGGAGGATACACTTGCATCCGTCGTGACAGAGATCTGTTATGGAGCCGGTGTTCGCGAGATCGATGTGTCCGAGCTATATGGCGTCGTGCTCGGTTACGCGGTCGAAGATGTTTCCGATGCGCGTTCCGCGTTGCAGCCCCTGATGTTACGCTACGGTTTCGACGCAATCGAGCGTGACGGCATGCTTGTTTTCCGGATGCGTGACGGTCGGCGGCCTGTTGATCTGTCATCTGATCAATTGGCGCAGAGTGAAGAGGTTAGCGGAGACATCGAACATCGCCGCGAAGCCGAGGCTGAAATGACCGGCCGTGTCCGATTGCGATTTGTGCAATCCGATGCCGATCACGATGTTGTCGCCGAGGAGGCGATCCTGCCCGATGACAGCACCCATTCCGTGTCGGTCAACGAGATGCCCCTGTCAATGACGCGGGCCGAGGGACGCCAGACCGCCGAACGATGGCTGAGCGAAGCGCGCGTGTCGCGTGAGACAGCCCGCGATGCGCTACCGCCTTCGATGATGCATCTGGGGGCGGGCGATGTCGTCCGGTTGCCCTCGAACGGACAGGGCGCGCTGTACCGGATCGACCGGCTGGAACAGGCGGAGCTTCAGATTGTGGATGCGGTAAGGGTCGAACCGGGCGTCTACACGCCGTCTGATTTGCCTGACGATGCAGTGACTGAAAAACCCCATGTCGCTCCGGTGCCAGTTCTGCCGGTGTTCATGGATCTGCCATTGCTTACAGGATCCGAGGTGCCACACGCGCCATATCTGGCCGTATCCGCGAAACCGTGGCCAGGAAATGTAGCGGTCTATTCGGCGTCGGATGATGAAGGTTACGCTTTGAGCGGACTGATCCCGGGGCAGGCGATTATCGGAGTGACCGAAAGCCCCTTGATGCGGGCCACCCAGGGTATGTGGGACGAGGGTGCGCCGCTGCGGGTCAAATTAATCGACGGCGTGCTGGAATCGCGGCCGCGTCAGGCATTGCTCAACGGTGCGAATTTGGCGGCAATTGGTGACGGCACACTGGGGAACTGAGAGGTTTTTCAGTTCGCGACGGCAGATATGCAGGAGGTCGACACATATGCGCTTTCAGGACGGTTGCGTGGGCAGGTGGGAACCGACGCCCTAATGCCGGACGCCTGGCCGGAAGGATCTTTGTTCGTGATGCTGAACGATCATATCTATCAGACCAGCCTGTCACGCTCAGAGCGCCGGGTCGCCAGACATTATCGCATCGGGCCCGCAACACGGGGGCATGAAGACGCGTCTTTTGTGCATCAGATTCAGGCTTTCGACGGAAACGGCTTGCGGCCATATGCACCTGCGCATCTCAAAGCAGCCCAATCCGAAGGCGGTGACATGATCTCGTGGGTGCGGCGCACACGTATTGATGGCGATGATTGGTCAGGGCTGGATGTACCGCTGGGTGAGGAAAGCGAATCCTATCTGGTTCGGGTTCGGTCCGGCGCTGCGGTTTTGAGGGAAGACCTGACCGGCACTCCGCAGTGGCACTATTCCGCGGCGATGAAATCAACCGACGGCGCCAGCGGCCCATATAGTGTCGAGGTGGCGCAAGTCTCGGCCGTTTTCGGCGCGGGCTTGTTTGCCGGGCTTGTGGTCGGATAGGCAAATCCATGCGTCCTGTCCTTCACGGGGATGTCAGTGCTGCGGCGCGGGCCTTGTTGGCCGCGCCGCAGTGGGAGCGTCAGAAACTGTGCGCCCTAATGATCGCCGAGGCTGAGCTGGCCGATCAACATGTCAGGCGAACCGGCGATCTGCATCCGATATTCGGCAACGGATCGTTGATGGCCGCTGCGCGCTGCCGTCTGCTGGCGGATGAACCAGACTTTGGAGATATTCAATATTGCCAGTGCTTTGAAATGGTTCTGAGCCAACTGATCCGTTTTCTGGTTAGCCGGACGCACAGCTGACACATTTTCCAGCCGCCGGATCAAGGTCCAGCCGCCCGCGCGGGATTTCATCGCCGCAATCCTCGCAATACCCGAACTCACCATCGCCGATCCGTGTCAGGGCGGCTTGCAATCGGCGGGCCTCAAGATCCCGGTTTGCTTGCTGGGCCTTGGCCATGGCCTGATTTTGCAGCGCATCCATTCGGCTGAGGCGCCCCACGGCCTGTTGATCCAACTGAACAATCGCCTGGGCGTCTTTGCCCGCCTCTGATTGCGCGGCCAGTTCGCGCAATCGGTCGCGAATCTGTGTTTCGAAATCGGCCAGTTCGGACTCATTCATTTTCGTTACACTGCGGATCAAGGGTTTGCGTTTGGTGTTTTTACAACTAAATGGCATTCTAGGCGCAGCAAGGGATCAATAGCTATGTTTGAAACGCGCACCAAAGTGAGAAACATGGATCCGGTCTGGGATCGGATCACGGCCGAGGCGCACGCGGCTGTTGAAAAAGAGCCATTGATGGGCGGGTTGGTGCACGCATGTATCCTCCATCACCGCAGCCTTGAACGTGCGCTGTCGTATCGGGTGGCGGCCAAGCTGTGCTCGAACGAGATGTCGATGATGGTTCTGCGCGAGATCGTGGACGAGGCCTATGCCGACGACCACGGATTGATAGAAGCAGCGCGGGCAGACCTGATGGCCGTCTACGAACGCGACCCGGCCTGCCACCGGCTGTTGCAGCCCATTCTGTATTTCAAAGGCTACCAGGCAATGCAGGCCTATCGTGTCGCGCATTGGCTGTGGCGCAAGGGCCGTCATGACTTGGCTTATTTCTTCCAGATGCGTTCGTCCGAGATTTTTGGGATCGACATTCACCCGGCCGCGCAGATCGGAAAAGGCATCATGATCGATCACGCACACTCCATCGTGATCGGGGAAACCGCCGTTGTCGGTGATAACGTCTCGATGCTGCATTCTGTGACGCTTGGTGGAACCGGCAAAGAAGAAGAACAGCGCCATCCGAAGATCGGAAACGGTGTTCTGATTGGGGCCGGGGCCAAAGTGCTTGGCAATATCAAGGTCGGTAACTGCAGTCGCATAGCCGCCGGATCGGTGGTGCTGCAGGAGGTTCCGCCTTGCAAGACCGTGGCGGGCATTCCTGCCAAGATCGTGGGTGAGGCGGGCTGTGATCAGCCGTCGATCTCGATGGACCACATGCTGGGCAAAGACCAGTAAGGCAAATCAGTTCGAGCGGTTGTTCATTTTCTCCGACCGCTCGCACCTTCTTTCTTCCCATCGCTTCTTGCGCTCTTTGATCAAACTATCGCGCCGTTTTCTGTCTTGCGAATGCAGCAGGATCAGATGAACTGAAACGGGAATTTTCGCGCGGATAGTTGTTGGGCTTGGCCCTTAATGGCGCTGGAAGTGCTGTCGCCAGCAAAAATGAGCATCAGCAAAATTCTGACTGATTTCGCAGAGGTCATTGCACTCCGACAGGTAAAGGAGCCATGCGCAATGAGATGCGAGACGCCGATCTTTCTGAACAAAGCCGATGGTGATCTCGCCCTCTCACATCCTGAACAAGGGGCAAAGCCTCGCCGGATCAAGGATGCGGCGAGGCTGTTGTCTTGTTTCAGGCCAGCATGACCATCGGGTTTTCAAGATTGTCCACGATGGCTTGCAGCAACTGTGCGCCAAGCGCGCCGTCAATGACCCGGTGATCAACCGACATTGTGACCGACATGACCGTGGCGACCGTCAGTTCGCCATCTTCACCCACGACCGGCTTCTTCAACCCTGTACCAACGGCCAGAATACCTGCATGGGGCGGGTTCACGATGGCGTCGAAATTGTCGATACCAAACATGCCGAGGTTCGAAACCGCGAATGTACCGCCCTGATATTCATGCGGTGCCAACTTGCGTTCACGGGCACGACCGGCGAGGTCCTTCATCTCGGTTGACAGCGCAGAAAGCGATTTGGTGTCGGCGTCCTGCAGAACTGGGGTGAACAGGCCGCCTTCGATTGCAACCGCAACGGCGACATCCGACGGCTTCAGTTGCAGCACCCGATCGCCCGCCCAGACGGCGTTGCATTCCGGGACCTGTTGCAGCGCGTTGGCGACGGCCTTGATGATGAAGTCGTTGACGCTCAGCTTTACGCCACGGCCCTCCAGTTGTTTGTTCAACTGGCTGCGGAACTTGAGCAGTGCATCCAGCTTGATGTCGCGGCGCAGATAGAAATGCGGGATGGTCTGTTTTGCTTCACCCAGACGCGCGGCGATGGTCTTGCGCATCCCGTCGAGTTTGATCTCTTCGTATTCACGACCCTCGTACATGCGGGCAACCATATCGGCGGATGGGCCAGTTGGAGCCGCCGCCGCTGCAGGTGCTGACGCGGCTGCGGCGGGTGCCGCAGCAGGTGCGGTTACTGTTGCGCCTTCCACATCTGCCTTGACGATACGGCCATGGGGACCCGATCCGGACAATTGCGCAAGATCCAGGCCTTTCTGCGCCGCGATGCGTCTGGCCAGAGGTGATGCAAAGATGCGTCCGCCATCGGCTTTGGCCGGAGCAGCCGGGGCAGGGGCCGGCGCCTCGGGTGCCGCGGGCGCGGCAGCCTCGTTGCCCGCGGCGGCTGCAGGCGCAGCCGCTGGAGCAGCGGCAGGCGCGGCCGCGATATCATCGGCGCTTTCGCCATCGTCCAGAAGAACCGCAATAGCGGTGTTGACCTTGACCCCTTCGGTGCCTTCCGGGATCAGGATCTTACCAACAACACCTTCGTCGACGGCCTCGAACTCCATCGTGGCCTTGTCGGTTTCGATTTCGGCCAGCAGGTCACCCGAGGCGACGGTGTCGCCTTCCTTGACCAGCCATTTGGCAAGTGTTCCTTCCTCCATGGTGGGTGAAAGGGCGGGCATCAGAATTTCGGTGGGCATGTCTTCATGTCCTCTTACTTCGAGAATGAGTAGATCAGCGTTGCGATGTCGATAAGCAGAATAGCGGCACAAAAGGTGACGAACACACCAATCACCATGGAACGCGCGCGCGACACATGCGGGTGGTTTGTCTTCAGCCACTCAGTGAAGTTTCCCAGTGCCGCCGCGTCGCTGTGATCCAAAACCGCCAGGTAATCCATGCCAAGCTGCAAGCGCTGCTGCTCGAGCACGATGTAGATGACGGAAGCATACGAAACGATACAGGCAACGCTCAGCATTGCCCGGATAGGCCAGGCGTCGGTCAGACTTCCAACGATAAAGGAAAACTGAAACTCGATCCCGTTCAGGCCTTCCAGATTCAAAGCTATGCTGATGAAGGAAACGGCAAGGAACGCTGCGCAAACATAAAGCAGATTGCGGTTGTTGTCCTTTCGTGCGGCATCGAGGCTTTCGAAAAGCCAGTCTGCTCCCGAAGGATAATCTGCGTTCCTTGCAATCATCGCCTAGCGGTACGTCACTTGTTTGACGGCTGCGATCACCTCATCGGTGGTCACCAGCGCCAGTTTTTCCAGGTTTGCAGCGTAGGGCATCGGAACATCCTTGCCGGTGCAGTTGATGACCGGCGCGTCGAGGTAATCGAACGCCTCCTGCATCACCACGGATGAGATATAGCTGCCAACAGAACCTTGCGGCCAACCTTCCTCGACAGTCACCAGGCGATTGGTCTTCATCACGGAATTGATGATTGCGCCTGTATCCATCGGGCGGATTGTGCGCAGGTCGATCACTTCGGCGTTGATACCTTCCTCGGCCAGCTTGTCGGCGGCTTCCAGTGCGAACTGCATGCCGATACCGAAGCTGACGATGGTTACGTCGGAACCTTCGCGCCAGATACGGGCCTTGCCCAGCGGGACGGTCAGGTCGTCGACCTGAGGCATGTCAAAGCTGCGACCATACAGGATTTCGTTTTCCAGGAAAACGACCGGGTTGGGATCGCGGATGGCAGACTTCAGCAGACCTTTTGCGTCAGCGGCAGAGTAAGGCATGACAACCTTGAGGCCGGGCACCTGCATGTACCATGCCGCATAGTCCTGGCTATGTTGGGCTGCAACGCGTGCCGCTGCGCCGTTCGGGCCACGGAACACGATCGGACAACCCATCTGACCGCCGGACATGTAAAGTGTCTTGGCGGCCGAGTTGATGATCTGGTCAATTGCCTGCATGGCGAAGTTGAAGGTCATGAACTCGACAATCGGTTTCAACCCACCAAAGGCCGAACCCACCGCGATGCCGGCAAACCCGTGCTCGGTGATCGGAGTGTCGATCACACGCTTGCTGCCGAATTCGTCCAGCAGGCCTTGCGAGATTTTGTAGGCGCCCTGATACTCGGCGACTTCTTCGCCCATCAGGTAAACGTCCTCATCGCCACGCATTTCTTCGGCCATGGCGTCGCGCAAGGCTTCGCGAACGGTTTGGGGTTTCATTTCGGCATCTGCCGGCCAGTCGGGGGACAGATCCACCACCGGTGCCGCCGGTGCAGCAGCCGGAGCCGCAGCAGCGACCGCCGCCGGGGCAGCCTCGGGCGCCACTTCAGCAGCGGGCGCGGCCGACGGCAGGGCCGAGGCGTCTTCACCTTCCTCAACCAGAATGGCGATTGGAGTGTTCACCTTGACCCCTTCGGTGCCTTCCTCGATCAGGATCTTGCCAACGATGCCTTCGTCGACGGCTTCGAACTCCATCGTGGCCTTGTCGGTTTCGATCTCGGCCATGATGTCGCCGGATGAAACGGTGTCGCCTTCCTTGACCAGCCATTTGGCCAGCGTGCCCTCTTCCATCGTGGGCGAAAGGGCGGGCATCAGAATTTCGGTTGCCATGTCTTATTCGTCCTCTCAGGCGTAGATGTCGGTCCAGAGCTCGTCCAGCGACGGCTCGGGGCTTTCTTTCGAGAATTCGGCGGCCTTGTTGACGACCTCTTTGATCTCTTTGTCGATTGCTTTCAGATCATCTTCTGTCGCGTGTTTGCCGGACAACAGCAGCTCGCGCACATGTTCGATCGGGTCGCTTTGCTCGCGGACCTTCTGAACTTCTTCCCGTGTGCGATACTTGGCCGGGTCGGACATCGAGTGGCCGCGGTAGCGATAAGTCTTGACCTCAAGGATATACGGACCCTTGCCCGCGCGGCAGTGGGCGACGGCCTTTTCGCCGGCTTCCTTGACGGCCAGAACATCCATGCCGTTGACGATCTCGCCGGGAATGCCAAAGGCTTCTCCGCGAACGTAAATGTCCTGGGTCGAGGTAGAGCGGGCTTGCGCGGTGCCCATGGCGTACTGGTTGTTCTCGATCACGAAGACAACGGGAAGATCCCACAGGGCAGCCATGTTGAAGGTTTCATACACCTGACCCTGGTTCGCCGCTCCGTCGCCGAAATAGGTGAATGTCACCCTTCCGTTGCCCTTGTACTTGTCGGCAAAGGCCAGACCCGCGCCCAATGGCACCTGCGCGCCCACGATGCCGTGGCCGCCGTAGAAATGTTTCTCTTTCGAGAACATGTGCATCGAGCCGCCCTTGCCCTTGGACAGGCCGCCCTCGCGCCCGGTCAGTTCGGCCATCACGCCGCCGGGATCCATGCCGCAGGCCAGCATATGGCCATGATCACGATAAGAGGTGATGCGCTTGTCGCCTTCTTCGGCAGCAGCTTCGAGACCGACCACAACGGCCTCCTGACCGATGTACAAATGGCAAAATCCGCCGATCAGACCCATACCGTATAGTTGTCCCGCCTTCTCCTCGAATCGGCGGATTAGCAACATTTCGCGATAATAGAGTTTGAGTTCGTCCGCAGAAACGTTTGGTTTCTTTGTGGTTTTTCGCGCAGCCATTGTGGCAATCTCCCCCTTTCGGCAAGATAGTTTAGCGTTAAACTATCTCATAGAACATTTGACCGCATCTGGCGAGAGTAAAAGTAACGCAGGGGCAGGATGCGCGATCCTTGGCCTTGCGGTCTTCGTTAAAAGACTGCGGGCAAAGGTTTTTCGATGAAAAATCTGAAACCTCAGGGATCAGTGAATGACGATTTCATCCGTGCGGACCATACCCAGAACCGAACGGGCCTGCTGGTCCAGCAAATCAAGATCCAGGTAAGTGTCCGACAGACGGCGGGTCAGGTTTTCCATTTGCGAGGTCTCAGCCTCAAGCCGGGCCAGATCGCGCGACAGAGCGTCCCGTTCCGCAGCAATCTCGACCCGTCTGAACAGGCCAAAATCGCCCTGCACGGCGGCGAAGGTGAAATAGACACCCAGCATGAAAGCCACCATGAAGAACAAAACTGAGCCCAAACCGGGCCGATGGGAACGGGACACTCTGTTAACCGCCGTATGAAGTCTGCCTCAAAAACGTGCCCTTTGCGGACATCTGATCGCACTATGTCACAGGCGATTCGCGTTGTGAATCCCTTGATTCGCACTTTTTTGCGAATTGCCGAATTAGGTTTCTCAGCGCCATGCCGCCAGCGCCTGATTGCGGGTCAGAGTTTGCTGCTCCATGCAGGCCCAATAGAACATGGGCGCCGCGCTGCCATCGCTTGCCAGCTCCGGATCGCAAGTCGCGTCACGCGCTTTCAGCCAGGCGCGCTGTTCGTTCAACAGGGATTGACCGTTCCCACGCGCATCGGCAAGCGGTTTGACTTCGGCCCAGATACGGTTCAACTCGCGATCCGCGATTTCCCATTTTTCCTTGGCACAGAAATTGGCGTCGAGTTGGGTTTGTCCGCCACAACTGGATTGTGCGGCGGAATAGGCGGGGATCAATGCAACGATCAGGCAGGCAAGGTACGTCATGACAAAATCTCCAAATCAATAAGGAGAGTTTATCATGAGGCGCGAAATGCAGCCAATTTGTCTTTACGACTAGCCTTCCAATGCCGCGACGCCGGGCAGGGTTTTGCCTTCCATCCACTCAAGAAACGCGCCGCCGGCGGTTGAGATGTAGGTGAAATCGCTGGCTGCCCCCGACGCATTAAGGGCGGCAACCGTGTCACCCCCACCAGCAACCGAGATCAGCTTGCCCGACCGGGTCAGCGCAGCCGCTTTAAGCGCTGCGGCGTTTGTGGCAGCGTCGAAGGGTTCCAGCTCGAAAGCACCCAGCGGGCCGTTCCAGATCAGGGTCTGGCTTTGCGCAAAGATTTCGGTGATGGCCGCGACACTTTCGGGGCCGGCATCCAGGATCATACCCTCCGGGGGGCATCCATCAGATGGCAGAACCTGATGCGGAGCATGGGCTTCGAACTTTTCGGCGACCACGATGTCGCGGGGCAGGACAATCGTGCAGCCCGACGTCTCCGCCTTTGCCAGAATTTCCGCAGCCGTGTCCTTCATCGCGGTTTCGGCCAGCGATTTCCCGACATCAATGCCCTTGGCGACAAGAAATGTGTTCGCCATACCTCCGCCAATGACCAGATAGTCGACCTTGTCGATCAGATTGCCCAGCAACTCCAGCTTGGTCGATACCTTGGCCCCACCGACAACGGCAGTGACGGGGCGTTTCGGTGAACCCAAGGCGCCTTCCAGCGCCTCAAGTTCGGCCTGCATCAGACGACCGGCGCAAGCGGGAAGCAAACGGGCAAGCGCCTCGGTCGAGCTGTGGGCGCGGTGCGCGGCGGAAAACGCGTCGTTGCAATACAGATCACCCAGGCGTGCCATACCTGCGGCCAGGTCCGCACCGTTCTTGGTCTCTGCCGCATGGAAACGGGTGTTTTCCAACAGCAGCACCTGACCGGGCTTCAGTTCCTGCGCGGCCAGTTCGGCTTCGGCACCGGCGCAATCGGCGGCAAACAGAACCTCGGCTCCAAAAGCAGCCTCCAGGGTCGGTACCAGCTGTTTCAGAGACAGGCTCTCGCGGCGTTCACCGCCGGGGCGTCCGAAATGGGCCAGCAGGATAGGTTTACCGCCTGCGTTCAGGATATCGCGCACGGTCGGAACGATCCGCTGAATACGGGTTGCATCGGTCACGACGCCGTCCACGACCGGAACGTTGATGTCCACGCGCACCAGCACCCGTTTGTCGCCCATGTCCATATCGTCCAGCGTTTTCCAGCTCATCGCCCAATCCTCGTCATTTTTGAACCGATCTAGGCGGTTCTTTTCCTGCATTTTGCATTCAGGTCAATGCGTCACTTGGCATTCATGCGCCCGCATCATAGGTATTTGCGCAAGATAAACGACAGGAGGGCCAAATGGCCGAGATCAAGGATCCCGAAAACACCATCATCATCGAACTGAAGGATGGCAATGTCGTCATCGAGCTTCTGCCGGACGTGGCGCCCCAACACAGTGAGCGGATGAAGGAACTGGCGCGTGCGGGCGAATACGACAACGTGGCCTTTCACCGTGTGATCGACGGTTTCATGGCGCAAACCGGCGACGTACAGCATGGCGACATGGAAGACGGGTTCAACCTGCGCATGGCAGGTACTGGCGGTTCGTCCCTGCCGAACGTTCCGGCGGAATTCTCGAAACTGCCCCACGACCGGGGAACACTGGGTGCCGCCCGGTCACAGAACCCGAACTCGGCGAATTCGCAGTTCTTCATCAACTTCAAGGACAATCATTTCCTGAACGGCCAGTACACCGTTTACGGCCGCGTTATCGAAGGCATGGAGCATGTCGACGCCATCACCCGCGGCGAGCCGCCTGCAAGCCCCGACCGGATGGTCAGCGTCAAGGTGGCGGCAGATGCATAAGCTGGCGGCAGTTTTTGCTCTGATTGCCGGCCCGGCGCTGGCAACCGGGCTTGAGATCGAAGTCGAAGGTCAAGGGGCCAATGGTACCATCACCATCGACCTGTTCGACGACGTAGCCCCCAAACATGTTGAACAGATCGCAGCGCTGGCCAGCGAAGGTCAGTATGACGGTGTGATATTCCACCGCGTGATTGACGGGTTTATGGCACAGACGGGTGACGTGCATTTCGGCGATCAGAACTCTGATGAGTTCAACGCGGGTTTAGCCGGGCGCGGCGGTTCCAAACGTCCGGACTTGCCTGCCGAGTTTTCGGACGTGACGTTCGATCGTGGCGTTGTAGGCATGGCGCGGGGTAATAACCCCAACAGCGCCAACTCGCAGTTCTTCATCATGTTCGAGCCCGGTCCGTTTTTGGACGGCCAGTACACGGTCGTCGGAAAAGTCACGGACGGCATGGATGTTGTTGATGCGATCAAACGCGGTGAAGGGCAGAACGGTGCCGTCATCGGGCAGCCTGACGTGATGAAAAAAGTCACCGTGACCGAGTAATACCTCAAACCCGGCGCTGTTTCGCGCCGGGTTTTCCCATTCCGCTACCCTTCGATGAAATCGTGGATCGCACGGTATGAGCTTCCGGCGTCTGAAACGAAGCTAAGTGGCTTACATCTTTCAATGTCAACATTGCAGCAGCAGGGATCGCATCGGCGATCGCCTGTGAAAAATCCGTCAGGGTAGCCTCCTTGAATGGTGCGCCGGTTCTGACGGCCCATGATTTTGGCTGATGATGGCGACAGAATTTGGTGCCAGCGGCAGCTTCTTTGCCCCGATCCGGTGCATTCAATTTTGCGTGTATCGGTCTGGTCCAAGGGGGAAAGCTGCGTCAGCATGTCAGAACGTCAAGAGGTGGGCTGATGCGCGTTCTCTTTACATGTGCGTTGATGATTTGGGCCACGGCCACAGGAGCCGGTCCTGATGAGTGGCGTGCGGAATGGCCGGAGACCGATTTCAGAAAATCCGCAGTAACGAACTGGTCGGAAATCCGGTCCGGTGGCCCACCGAAAGATGGGATTCCGGCATTGGACGATCCCGGCTTTGTCCGCGTTTCCAGCGGCTCGCTTGCAGATGTCGAACCTGTGATAACTGTGGAACTGGAGGGAGCCGCGCCACGCGCCTATCCAATCCGCTATCTGATGTGGCATGAGATCGTGAACGACCGTATCGGCAGCACCCCCATCGCAGTTACATTTTGTCCGCTTTGCAACTCGGCCATCGTGTTTGATCGGCGTTTGTCCAATCGTGTGTTGAGTTTTGGCGTTACCGGTAAACTGCGTCATTCCGATATGGTGATGTATGACCGCGAAACCCAAAGCTGGTGGCAGCAGGCGACGGGTCAGGCCATTGTCGGACGCATGACAGGTCGCGAACTCAGGACTTTGCCGGTTTGGATGGAAAGCTGGGCCGATTTCAGCGCCCGCAATCCCGACGGGCTGGTGATGGCTGAACCCGCCTACAGCCGCGACTATGGGCGCAACCCCTATCGAGGCTATGACACGTCGCGTCGACCGTTTCTGTACTCCGGACAAGACCCGCCGCACGGCATTCCACCGCTTGAACGGGTCGTGCGTGTGGGGGACAAGGCATGGCCTCTGACGCGCCTGAACGAAGAACATGAAGTGCAGGAAGCGGGGCTGACGATACGGTGGTCAACGGGTCAGGCCTCGGCGCTGGATACGGGGCGGATAGCAAAAGGGCGTGATATCGGATCGATCCGCGTGCGGAATGACAAGGGCAGGGACGTTGTCCACGATGTCATGTTTGCCTTTGCCTTTCATGCCTTCTGGCCGAACGGGCAATGGATGGTCGGAGGCCGCCCTTAACGGCCTCCGACAGAATTCACCCTAGTCTTCCGGGGACATTACTTTCCAGATTACCGCTCCGATCGCGGCCCCGATCAGCGGCGCGACCCAGAACAGCCACAGCTGCGCCAGCGCCGGACCATCCGCAAACAGCGCCACACCAGTCGACCGCGCCGGGTTGACCGACGTATTCGTGACCGGGATCGAGATCAGGTGGATAAGAGTCAGGCCCAGACCGATGGCAATCGGGGCAAAACCCGCAGGCGCGCCGGCAGACGTCGCACCCAGAATGATCAGAATGAAGAACGCCGTCAGAACGATCTCGATGACCAGTGCGGACATCATCGAATACCCTTCGGGCGATGCATCACCGTACCCGTTCGATGCAAACCCGCCCACGCCTTCAAAACCGGGTGCACCGCTGACGATCATATACAGAACAATCGCCGCAACAATCGCGCCAACCACTTGCGCGCCCCAGTAGGGCAAGAGATCCTTGGCCGGAAACCTCCCGCCAATCATAAGCCCCAGGCTGACGGCAGGGTTGAAATGTCCGCCTGAAATATGCCCGACCGTATAGGCCATTGTCAGCACGGTCAGGCCGAACGCAAACGAAACGCCCAGCCAGCCAATACCAACATCAGCTACACCTGCAGCAAGTACCGCACTGCCGCACCCGCCCAGCACCAACCAGAAGGTGCCGAAAAACTCTGCCATTAATTTTGATGACATCAAAAGTCCTCCAGAAAACAATGATTTTCAGGTTAATTCAAAAAACACGTTTTGTGAAACTAATGAAATCGGAGAGCTTTTTTGCGAAAACGGGCCGCACTCAACAGACCATCGAGGACGCCCTGGCTGCGCTGCTCATTCGCCTGAGCATAGGGGACGTGAAACCCGCGTCGCATAAGCATCCTGAGCTGATGTTCTATTGACCGTCAGTTGCCGACTGCGGCACGCACATCACATCCGAGGCCCGAGATATTGTGTAAATTCCTGATGAGTGTTTCTGTGACGGGACCTCGGCAGTAAGTCTTGTTCAGTCGTTTGCGATCAAGGTCAAATCTTGGATGGGTCAAAAACAGAAAATGCCACCTAGTGCAAAACTGCCCGGGGACCATCCGTTCGCCGGTGTCATCGAAGATGCATATCGCGTTCTTTCCTACCCCAGGCCAACACGAACCGGCGTCTGCGAAGGGTGCTGCATGGAGGCGTCCATCGAAGCGGATTTCTTCAATCCGGATATTGAAGACCTGCCTCTGCACTACATTCGGGATTGGTTCTTTGCGGCATGTGATCCGAAAGGCGTCGATAAGACAATTTGGGCCTATCTCCTGCCACGTATACTGGAAGTTCTGGCATGTGATGAAGACGTCAGTTCGAACGGGCTTGAAGTCAGCCTGAGCCGGTTTGAAACCGGCAACCCGGATAACTGGTCAGCCGAGGAATGGAATGTGCTCGATCGGTTTCAGCGCCTCTTCCTGATGCGCGAGATCGACCGGCAAGGGCATGATTACCTGGATGATACGATCTGTATGTTCAGCCTGGGTGGGTGGCCATTGGAAACCCTGCTGGCGCAGGTTGCGGATGTTGCCGATGACAAGCTGGTCTGCCGGTTCTGGAACGACTGGTGCGCCGGTCGCGTTCCTGGTCGCGAGGCGATTTGGATCACCGCCTTTTGGCCAAGCCCGAACAACTCCAGAATATTCGACTTCTACACATCAAAAGAGATGCATCAGAGGTTTGAGAAGCTGGCTTTTGCAGACGACACCAAGGCAGAACTTGCCGAAAAGGCAATTGCAGTTGCGGGAATCATAGAAACCAATGCCACGTGGAACCAGCGTGAGACCTAGAAGGCCCGGATGCAGTCAAAGAAAAACGCCGCAGTGTTGCTGCGGCGTTTTCCAGACTATTGCTGTTTCAGCAGAGGTTACTGGCTGACTTCCGCTGCCGGGTTAGCACCCGACTTGCCGCTGCGGCCAGGGTTCAGCGGGTCGTCCTGACGCTGCACCGAACCTTCGAAATGCGCACCGCTTTCGATGGCGATGGTCTTGTGGATAATGTCGCCTTCAACCCGTGCGGTCGAAGTCAGGCGGACCTTCAGGCCGCGGACCCGGCCGACAATGCGGCCATTGATCACCACGTCATCGGCAGTCACTTCACCCTTGATGGTGGCCGTCTCGCCAATGGTCAGCAAATGGGCGCGAATATCGCCTTCGACGGTGCCTTCCACCTGGATGTCGCCGGACGTCTTGATGTTGCCTGTGATGTGCAGGTCCGACGACAGAACCGATGCTGGTGGCTTCGGCTTGGGCGGAGTGCTGGCCTTGGTCTCGGTCGAGGTGGGTGCTGCCGGTGTTGCCGGGGCGGCCGGCTTGGCCGCTTCAGGTGCCTTGGAACCGGGCTCGTTGATTTTGCTCTTAGAAAACATTTCTCGCAGCCTTGATGTAAGTCATTGGGTTCACAGGTCTCCCGTTCGACCGCACCTCATAGTGCAGATGCGTGCCGGTTGACCGTCCGGTGCTACCCATATCAGCAATATGATCCCCGCGCGAGACCCTTTGACCGACCTTCACGCGGATCTTTGTGTTATGAGCGTAAAGTGTCTCAAGTCCGAACGCGTGCTTGATCTTTACCAGCCGCCCAAAGCCTGACTGCCAGCCCGCATGGGTGACAACGCCATCGGCCGTGGCAAAGATATCCGTGCCGTGCGGCCCGGCAAAATCTGCACCATTGTGCATGCGGCGCCCACCGGTTTTGGGGTCACGACGGGTGCCATAGCCACTGGTGTATCGCACCGCGGCACGCACCGGGCTCGCAAAGGGCGCTTTTTCCGCTGCAATACGGTAGAGGTTCAACTGGTCCATCTGCTGCAGCAGACGGTTCGCGCGGATTTCTTCCGGAGATAACTCCTCACCGCGCGTGCTGAAGGATAAAGGGGTCAGCGGACCGCCCATACCGCTATATCCGCGCCGGACCTCTTCGATGATACGGTCTGTGGGCATACCTGCCTGCTGGAACATCTTATCCAGGGGCTCGACAGAAATGACCATCGCTTCTTCCAGTTGCCGGAAAATCTCGTCGCTGCGCTCCTGCATCAGGCGGATTTCCAGTTCAAGCTCGTCACGCTGATCCAACGCATCGCGGGCATTGGCGGCGATCTGATCGCGTTCCTGCGCCGTCCGCGCCAGCGCTTCGGTCATGAAACCCATTTGCGCGGGGTTCGCGGCAGCGGCCATGTAGACGTCGCCCCCATCGGTGCCCTGTTGCACTTGGGCCAACTCGGTGCGCGCCTCTTCGCGCTGCTTCATCGTCGCGCGCAACGTGGTCTGGATCACGTCAATCCCGGTTTCCAATTCACGGCGGCGATTTTCCGATGCCAGCAGTTCTGATTGCATGACGGAAATCTGCTCAAGCGCGGCGTTGAACCGGTCCTGCGCGGCCAATGCCTCCTGCGCGCGCGCGTCGCGTTCTTCCGAGATGATATTCAGCCGTTCCTGATATGTCGCCTGATCGCGCCTTGCCTGATCGCGGAAATTGCCCGACCCGATACTGTCCATCAGCAGGATCGCCGTGGCAACGGCGGTCCAGCCGACCATGATGGCCACACCGGCAACCGCCGCAATCTGGGTTTCGGAACTCAGCCGGATGAAGCGGGTGTCCTGGTCGGATTTCAGAAAAACTCTGCGCTCGGGAAAGTGCCGCTCGAGCAGTGAGTGAATTTTGATTGCCAGACGTGTTCGCACGCGTCTTCCCTCTCTCGTCCCCATTTTCGGGACCGGTCGTGAGTGATAGCCGTCCCTTGGGCGAAGTGCATAGAGGGCCGGTTCGATTTGGGCAAGTTTGTTGACCGGAGAGACAACTTAACAGCCGGTAATGGGCCAATTGTCGGCGGGATTTTGCCTAAACAGCCGCATTGGCCCCCAGATCATGTGCTTCCCGGCAATGGCATCTCTTCAGTGAGGGGCCAGTAGAAATCCGGGGGCAGTCCCGCTTCGGCGCGTTTCTCTTCGTTGAAAGGTGGTTTCAGGGCGCCATGAAAGTAGCGCCGGACAAGCTGGTGGAACACGTCTTTTGGGTCGGCGTTTTCGCGTCCACACAGAAAATGAAACCATTTCGAGCCGTACGCCACGTGGCCGACCTCTTCGGCATAGATCACCTCAAGCGCGGCGATGGCTTCATCTGCACCAGCCTTGCGGAAGATTTCGATCATGCCCGGCGTGACGTCCAGGCCACGTGCCTCCAGCACCATTGGCACCACGGCCAGCCGCCCCATCAAATCGTCGGCCGTATCTTCAGCCGCGCGCCACATTCCGGCATGGGCGGGCAGGGCGCCATAGAAACTGCCCATCTGTTCAAGGCAATCACAGACCATTTCGAAATGGCGCGACTCCTCTTCGGCGCATTTGACCCAATCGTCATAAAACCCGATCGGCATGGAGATGTGACCGAACCGGGCGAGGATATCCCAGTGCAGGTCCACTGCATTCAGCTCGATATGGGCCACTGCGTGTAACAGCGCGATGCGACCGGCCTCGGAGCCGGGGCGGCGTTTGGGTACGTCGCGTGGTGACCGCAGTTCGGGCCTTTCCGGCCGGGCCGGGTTCAGAGGTGGCGTGGCGGTGCCGATTTCAATCCCAGGCGCTTCACCCCTGCGGGCAGCAAACCATGTGGCGGCATGGCGCTTGGAAAGCGCGGTCTTGGCCCGCCCATCTGCCGTGTTCAGAACTTCGGTCGCCATCGTCGTCAGCGTGTCGGACACGGGTATCCTCCGCAGTAGCCTGGTGTCGCGCGGTTGATAGACCGTATGGTCGCCTGGGTCGAGGGGGCCGAACCTAAAGTGCGCGTACAGCCTCCAGCACCTCGTCGACGTGACCGGACACCTTGACCTTGCGCCAGACCCGGGCGATCCGACCATCAGCGTCGATCAGAAAGGTTGATCTTTCGATCCCCATGGATTTGCGCCCATACATGTTCTTTTCCACCCAGACCCCGTAGTCCTCGCAAGTGGTCGATCCCTCGTCTGACAACAGCGGTGTGGTCAGTCCATGCTTGGCGACGAATTTGTCGTGCTTGGCCACACTGTCCCTCGAGATGCCGAAAACTTGAGCGCCAGCTTCCGCAAAGCTCTGAAGTTGTTCCGAGAAACCGATGGATTCCTTGGTGCAGCCCGGCGTATCATCACGGGGGTAAAAGAATAAGACGACGGCTTGGCCGCGCAGGTCCGACAAGGTAATTTCACCGCCTCCGTCCCGTGGCAGGGCGAAATCGGGGGCTATGTCTGAAACATCGGGCATTGGAAACTCCGTTGAATTGGTCAAGTTCGGTTTATCGGACTATAGGGCGGCACGAGCAGGTTGAAAGGTGTAGTGAACGCTTTGACGGAAAACGAAGAACAGCAGACCGGAGAGGCCAGCCAGCCTCCACGTCGGCGGTCACGTCGCCGCGCCGCCAGCCTTTGGGCGATGCGGGGTGTCGCGCTGTTGGTTCTGTTGGGTCTTTTCACCGGATTCATGGTTCTGGGCCAGACGATGCATGCGCCCGCCTGGCTGCGCGACCGGGTCGAAGAACGTCTGGAGAGGACGCTGGGCGGGCTGCAGATCCGCTTTGGGGATGTCACTTTCGTTATCCACGAAGGGTGGCGACCCAGATTGCGGCTGAGCGACGTAAGTATCAGCGATGCGGCAGGTCAGCAAATCGCACAGGTTTCTGACTTGCAGGCCAGCCTGGCGATGCGCCCCCTGTTGCGCGGTAACGTGCGGCCCAAGCGTATCATGCTCAGCGGTGCCCAGATCGACCTGACCCGGGGGCTGGACGGTACGCTGACACTGACCGTCGGCTCCGGCAGCGCGCCGGTTCAAGAGGCGCCCGATCTGGCGCAGCTGATCGAGGAAGCCGACGAGATATTCCTGTCGCCGCTCCTGTCCGCTCTGACGTCGGTGGAACTGGATGCGATCACTCTGGGCTACCAGGATTTGCGCCTGGGCCGGTCCTGGGTTCTGGACGGGGGCCACATTCAGGCCATTCGCAGCGCGGGAGAGATGCGGCTTGCCACCGGGTTTTCGGTACTGACCGGGCGCGATTACGCCAGCACGATCGAGGCAAATTACACAAGTACACTGGGTTCGCCGCAGGCCAGTTTCGGCATTTCCATTACTGATCTGCCCTCCGAGGATATTGCCGGACAAAGTCTGGCACTGTCGTGGTTGCAGGTGCTCAAGACCCGGATCTCTGGCGCGTTGCGCGGCAGTTTCGATACCGAAGGTGCTTTGGGTCCGGTGTTTGCAACGCTGAACCTCGGGGCGGGTGCTGTGCAGCCGACAGCAGATATCAAACCGATCCCGTTTGAAGCCGCGCGCACGTATTTCACCTACGATCCCAAAGGCCAGACGCTGGATTTCAACGAGGTGTCAATCGAGTCGGCATGGGGGTCCGTACACGCCGACGGCAAGGCGTTTTTGCACGGTCTGGAAAATAATGTGCTTGAAAGCCTGTCATCGCAGCTGAGGCTGAGCGCCATCCGGATCAACCCGGCCAATCTGTTTCCCAAGACGCTCGAACTGTCGCGTGCCGAGCTTGATTTCCAGATGAAGCTTGCCCCATTTCGCCTGCGACTTGGCCAGATGGTGATTGAGGATGGCAGCCACCGTTTGCTTGCGTCGGGGCGGCTGGAAGGTCTGACCGATGGCTGGGCCGGTGGTCTGGATGCCCATCTGGACAAAATGCCATCCGACGATCTGTTGAACTATTGGCCCGAGCGTTTGGCCCCGAAACCCAGGAAATGGGTTTCCGAGAACGTCTACCAAGGCAATCTTTCGAACGTGGATTTTGCTTTGAGGCTGAAACCGGGAGTTAAGCCCGATATCTATCTGGACTTCGGGTTCAGTGAAACGACTGTCCGATTTGCAAAAACGTTGCCTCCGGTTCAGGACGCACAGGGGCAGGCAAGCCTGCTGAGCGACCGGTTCACCGTGACCGCGCAAAGCGGGGTCGTGATCCCTGACGTAGGTGGGCCGGTGGACGCATCGGGCACGTCCTTCATTATTCCTGATACAGCCATCAAGAAGTCCTCTCCGGCCATCGCACGTATTCAGGCAAGCGGCAGCACAACGGCGGCCCTGTCACTGCTGGAGCGCCCACCATTGCAACTGATGAGCAAGGCAAATCTGCCGGTTGAACTGGCGGATGGCGACCTGAAGGTTGAAGGCACGCTGGCCTTGCCAATGCATAAGGGGCTGGATTTTGAGGATACCGAGTTTCATTTCACCGGAGAGCTGGGGAACCTGTTCAGCGACCGGCTGGTGCCCGGTTTCACCGTCAGCGCGGACCGCCTGACGCTGACCGGTGATCAGAACGACATTGCCATTGAAGGTTACGGTTTGTTCGGTGCTGTGCCGGTACAGGCGCGCTGGAACCAGCCGATTGGCACCGGCGGTGCGCAGCGCAGCACCTTGAGCGGCCAGATTGAACTCTCACCCCGCCTTATGGATGAACTCAAGGCCGGCCTGCCAAACGGGATGCTGACCGGGCAGGGGACGGCCGATTTCGATTTGGGCATCGGTGGAGGAGAGCCGCCAAGGCTGACGGCGACGTCTGATCTTGTCGGCGTTGGTCTGGCGATACCGGAACTTGGCTGGCGTAAAGCTGACGGAAGCGCGGGCACGATGGATGTCGAAGCGACGCTCGGCGATCAGTTGAAGGTGGATCTGTTGCAGATCGACGCAGCAGGGCTGCGCAGCAAGGCGTCGATTTCGTTCCGCGAAGGGGGGGCGTTCGACCGGGTCAGCTTCAGCTCGTTCGATTTGGGTGATTGGCTGGCCGTGCCTGCCGAACTGATCGCGCGCGGGGCCGGGGCCCCGGACATTCGGGTGCTGGGCGGTGTCATGAACATGGCAAAGGCAACCTTTGGCCAAAGCAGTGGCGGTGGTGGTGCAGGGGCCGGGCCAAGACTGAACGTCGCGCTGGATCGTCTGCAGATCACGGAAGCCGTTGCATTGACCGGTTTCAAAGGCGCGTTTGCGACAACCGGGGGCGTCAACGGCGGTTTCACTGCGCAGGTCAATGGCGGGGCGACCGTACAGGGTCAGGTCACGCCGCGCGCGGGGCGCAGCGCTGTCACCCTGAAATCACAGGACGCGGGGGCGGTTTTGCGCTCGGCCGGGGTGATAACGCAGGCGCGGGGCGGAGGATTTGACCTGCAACTTGAGCCGGTTGCAGGTCCCGGAAATTACGACGTTATCCTGAAGATCGTAGATACGCGGATCAAGGATGCGCCAGCCATGGCGGCGCTTCTGAATGCCATCAGCCTGGTGGGGCTGGTGGATGAAATGGCAGGGCAGGGCATTTTCTTTTCGGCAATCGACAGCCGGATGCGGATCACGCCGACAGAGGTCAAGGTGCTCAGCGGCAGCGCGGTTGGGCCGTCGATGGGCCTGTCTTTTGACGGAAGCATTGATACTGTAGCCCAGCGACTGAATTTGCGCGGGGCGATCTCACCCATCTACCTGGTGAATGCCATCGGTAGCGTTTTGACCCGAAAGGGTGAAGGTGTTTTTGGCTTCAACTACACGCTGAAGGGGCCGCTGACGAATCCCAAGGTTTCGGTGAATCCTTTGTCGGGTCTGGCGCCCCTGTTTCTGCGGGACCTGATGCGTGCCCCTGCACCCACCGTGTCGGATGGCCCGAATGCCCAGGCACCCAAGCCGGATGAGCCCAAACGCACCTACGGTTCCCCGCCTAAAGATCATTGAACGCGACTGTGGCCGAATCTATCGCGGCCTTGTATGGCGCGGCCATGAAACTCAGCGATTTTGATTTCCATCTGCCCGAAGACCTGATTGCCACGCGGCCCGCCAGCCCGCGTTCCTCGGCCCGTTTGCTGGTGGCGCAGGGGGATTCAATTTCGGACGGGCATGTGTTCGATCTGCCCGATTGGTTGGAGCCCGGTGACAGGCTGGTGCTGAATGACACGCGCGTGATCCCCGCACGCCTGAACGGACACCGCCATCGCGACAGCGCGCAGGGGCCGGTATCGGCCGCGATCCAGGCGACTTTGCTGGATCCGCAGGCCGATGGCACATGGTCCGCTTTGGTCAAACCGTTGAAGAAGGTGAAGCCGGGTGAGGAAATCCGCTTCTCGGACCAACTGAGCGCGACGCTGGAGACCGTCGCAGACGGACAGGCCTTTTTACGCTTCAACCTGACGGGCCAGGATTTCGATGCGGCGCTTGAACAGGCCGGTGCGATGCCTTTGCCCCCTTACATTGCAGCGAAACGTCCGGCGGACGATCAAGACAAGACCGATTATCAGACGATCTGGGCCAGAAATTCGGGCGCGGTGGCCGCGCCGACCGCGTCGTTGCATTTCGATGAACCCTTGATGCAGGCGCTGGCGGACCGGGGTGTTTCGATCACTCATGTCACTCTGCATGTCGGGGCCGGAACCTTCCTGCCAGTCAAGGTCGAGGATGTCAAAACCCACAAGATGCATGCCGAATGGGGCAGGGTCAGTGCCGAAGCCGCCGCCGATATCCGGGCGACCAAAGCCGCGGGCGGGCGGGTCATTCCTGTGGGAACCACTGCATTGCGTCTGATCGAAAGCGCGGCCCGAAATGGCGAGATCGAAGCCTGGGAAGGGGATACGGATATCTTCATTTATCCCGGCTTTCGTTTTAACGTCACAGATGCGCTGATGACCAACTTCCACTTGCCGAAATCCACTTTGTTGATGCTGGTTTCGGCCCTGATGGGACAGGATCGGATGCGCAAGGTCTACGCGAACGCAATCGCCCGGAAGTATCGCTTCTTTTCGTACGGAGACGCGTCGCTTTTAATCCCGTGAATGGCGCGTTCGCTGGATCAGGCGCTGGCAATATCATAGACAAGCACGATCAGAGTGTTTTTTGATCTGACTGCGGTGCGGACAGATAGATTGGCAATTTTCGGAGGCCCCGATGCTTCAGGTTCTTTCCAGCGCATGGGCGCTTCTTCTCGGTATGGGGTTGCTGATGATCGGCAACGGCCTGCAGGGTACAATCCTGGGTGTCCGCGGCGAAATCGAAGGGTTCTCGACCCTCGAGATGTCCTTTGTTATGTCGGCATACTTCCTTGGGTTTCTGGGTGGGTCCCGTCTGGCGCCGGAAATGATCCGGCGAGTTGGCCATGTACGTGTTTTTGCGGCGCTGGCCTCGTTCATCTCGGCTGTGATGATCATGTACCCGATGCTGACCGATCCGATTGCCTGGATTCTCGGGCGCGTGGTAATCGGTTTCTGCTTTTCCGGTGTTTATGTGACCGCTGAAAGCTGGCTGAACAACGCGGCCAGCAATGAAAACCGCGGGCAGGCGCTGTCGCTGTATATGATTGTGCAGATGGCGGGGATCATCAGTGCTCAGGCCCTTATGCTGGTCGGCGACCCGGCAGGCTATGAGACATTCGTGATCGCATCGATCCTTGTTTCGGTCTCCTTTGCGCCCATCTTGCTGTCGATTTCACCGACCCCGGCATTTGACACCGCCAAACCCATGACGTTGCTTCAGCTGATGGGGATATCACCCCTGGGCTGCGTAGGCATGTTCCTGCTGGGTGGCGTCTTTTCAGCTCAGTTCGGCATGGCCGCCGTTTACGGCGCGCGGGCAGGGCTTTCGCTGGTCGAAATCTCGACCTTTGTCGCCTCGTTTTATATCGGCGCGATGGTACTGCAATACCCGTTGGGTTGGTTTTCCGACCGTATGGACCGGCGTGTGCTGATCCTTGTCGTCGCAACGCTGGGTGGCTGCGGGTCAACAGTGGCCATGCTTTTCGGCGTATCGTTTCCAATCCTTCTGGGCGCGGCCTTCCTGATCGGCGGAATGTCCAACCCGCTATATTCCCTGCTGATTGCCCACACGAACGACTTCTTGGACCACGATGACATGCCCGCCGCATCCGGCGGTCTTGTATTCATCAACGGGCTTGGAGCAATTGCAGGCCCGCTGATCACCGGTTGGCTGATGGGTGATGCGATCTTCGGGCCACCGGGCTTTTTTCTGTTTATTGCCGCACTGTTATTCGTGATGGCCTTCTATTCGCTATACCGTATGACACAGCGCGCTTCTGTACCGGTCGACGAAACTGGCACCATGTCGACGCTTTACCCGACGGCTTCGCCTGTGGCGTTTGAATTGGCGCAGGAGGTTGCCATCGAAGCCGCCGAAGCCGAGCAGGCTGAGCGGGTTGATGCCTAGGACACGGATTTATGTCGCAAGTGTTGCAATATGTTACTGTAACACTTCTGTAAAACGGCCTTAAATGACGTTACGTCCCTGGGGAGGACAATGCACGGAGTGACGGCAATGGTTACGCCTGAAGAAGTATTGAGTTTTTGGTTAGATGAAGTTGGCCCCGAAGGATGGTATATTCAGGATGACGCGCTGGACGCGAAAATCCGGGACAAGTTCTTAAAAACCTGGGAAGCCGCGAAAGAGGGCAAGTTTTCTCTTTGGCTCACCTATCCCAGCGGTGCTTTGGCCTACATCATTTTGACGGACCAGTTCCCGCGAAACATGTTCCGGGGCTCTGGCAAGGCATTCTCGACGGATCGTGCAGCGCTGGCGGCTGCGAAATGTTCGGTCGACAAAGGCTGGGATCTGAAGATTGATGAACCCGCCCGGCAGTTCTTTTATCTTCCGATGATGCATTCGGAAAATCTGTGTGATCAGGAACGGTGTGTACGCCTGATTTGTCAGAACCTCAGCGAATGCAACCCGGGCAACCTGTTGCATGCCCGCGCGCATCGCGAAGTTATCCGCAAGTTCGGTCGCTTTCCCTATCGCAACGAAGCGTTGTCGCGGCAGATGACGGAACATGAGGCCGCTTATGTAAGCAAAGGTGGCTACGGGTCCACCGTTCGCGAATTGCAGGCCGCAAGCTAGGACGCAGGTTTACACTCACGGATCGCGATGACTCTGTCGGCGATAGCGTCGGCAGATGTATGAATTGCATTGTTGATCAAATCGTCCGGGGACTCTGACAGATCAGTGAAGCGCTCCTGAACCGATTGCAGACGATCCTGTGTTTCTTGCAAGCGATCCAGTGCGGTTGTCACGCGTAGTTTTACTGCGCTATCCAGAACGTCACCATTTACCTGGATCAATGTCAGTTCATCCTTCAACCCCTTGATGTCATCCCTGATGCCTTGTGCCTGTTCCTGCAGGGGTGCCACGACCTGCAGCTTTTCAGCAAACCCTGTCGTTATCCCCTCGAGGGTCGAAGCCAGTTTCCATCCCAAAAACAGGCACAGCGCCAGCAGAAGCAAAGTCGCGTTCAGCAGGGCAAGTACAAGATCCTTAAGCGTTTTGGCCATGAGTCGTCTTTCTATTGAAGCTTGATCAGGAAAGGCCGGAGAACTCCGTCGCATTTGTTCTAACGCCCGTTCTTCCGTCGGTATAGGCAGAAATCCGCGCCTTTCGATTTGGGTGACCTTGCGTCGCTTTTGTCGCGGAGACTGTATATTGATGCATTGCGGGGAATAGTTTAATGGTAAACTAATTTTCAATCGACCTGCGCCGAGAGGAACACATGGCAGCACAATCTTTTGATCTGATCGTAATCGGTGCCGGTCCCGGCGGATATGTCGCTGCCATTCGCGGCGCACAGCTGGGTCTGACAACCGCTGTTGTCGAACGTGAACATTTGGGGGGCATCTGCCTGAACTGGGGATGTATCCCGACAAAGGCGCTGCTGCGGTCTTCCGAAGTTTTCCATCTGATGGAACGCGCGAAGGATTTCGGCCTGAGCGCGGATAAGGTCGGCTATGACCTCGACGCGGTCGTCAAACGCTCGCGCGGCGTTGCAGCCCAACTGTCGGGCGGAATTGGACATCTTCTGAAGAAAAACAAAGTCACCGTCGTGATGGGTGAGGCAACAATCCCTGCCAAAGGGAAAGTCAGCGTCAAAACCGACAAGGGGACCGAGGAACTGACCGCCAAGAATATCGTCCTGGCCACCGGTGCCCGTGCGCGCGAACTGCCGGGCCTCGAGGCCGACGGCGATCTGGTCTGGACATACAAGCATGCGCTGCAACCACCGCGGATGCCGAAAAAGTTGCTGGTCATTGGTTCCGGCGCAATTGGCATCGAATTTGCCAGCTTCTACAACACGTTGGGTGCCGACACGACCGTAGTTGAAGTCATGGATCGGGTTCTGCCGGTTGAAGACGCGGAAATCAGCGGTCTGGCGAAGAAGGCATTTACCAAGCAGGGCATGAAGATCATGGAAAAAGCCATGGTCAAGCAACTGGATCGCGCGAAGGGTAAAGTCACGGCCCATATCGAGGTCAAGGGCAAGGTCGAAAAGCACGATTTTGATACCGTGATTTCTGCCGTGGGCATTGTCGGAAATGTTGAAGGCCTGGGGCTCGAGGCGCTGGGCGTCAAAATTGACCGAACCCATGTTGTGACGGATGAATATTGCCGCACCGGAGTCGATGGTCTTTATGCGATTGGTGATATCGCCGGTGCGCCCTGGCTGGCGCACAAGGCCAGTCACGAAGGTGTCATGGTCGCAGACTTGATCGCAGGTCAGCACGCACACCCGGTGAAACCTGAGAGCATTGCGGGATGCACCTATTGCCAGCCGCAGGTTGCATCTGTCGGCTATTCTGAAGCCAAGGCAAAGGAACTTGGGTATGACGTAAAAGTCGGCCGCTTCCCCTTCATCGGCAACGGCAAAGCCATCGCTTTGGGTGAACCGGAAGGTCTGATCAAGACCGTATTCGATGCCAAAACGGGTGAGTTGCTGGGGGCCCATATGATCGGCGCGGAAGTTACCGAACTGATCCAGGGCTATGTTGTGGGGCGTCAGTTGGAGACCACGGAAGAAGATTTGATGAACACGGTCTTCCCGCATCCGACCCTGTCAGAAATGATGCATGAGAGCGTTCTCGATGCCTATGGGCGTGTAATCCACATGTAGCGCATCAGGGGGCGCTGCCCCCGCCGCCCTATAGGCGACTCCCCCGGGATATTTTGAGCCAGATGAATGAAGGATCCCCTGTTCATCTGGCCCCAAATATCCCGGAGCGCGAGGCAGAGCCTCGCCTAAAACCGGTTCAGCGGGTCAGGGCGTCAAGAATACGGGCCCATGAGCGGATGCCTTTGTGAAAGCTTTTCACATCGTATTTTTCATTCGGTGAGTGAATAGCATCATCGTCATTGGCATACCCGACCAGCATCGAATCCAATCCCAGAACCGTATTGAAATAGCCAACCACAGGGATCGATCCGCCCATGCCGGTGAAGACTGCTTCTCGATCCCATTCATCCGAAAGCGCGCCGCGCGCCGCTTCGAACTCAGGGCGGTCAAGGTTCATGACCGAAGCGGGGGACCCCTCCAGATCGCTGTCCCAAACTACTTTGGCATCGGGTGACAGGCGGTCCTCGACATGTTTGCGGATTTTGTTGCGCAACGCGTCCGGGTCCATGTCGCCCACCAGACGGCAGGTGATTTTGCAGTGTGCCTCGGACGGGATAACGGTTTTCGATCCCGCGCCGTTGTAGCCCCCCCACAACCCGTTCACCTCAAGCGTGGGGCGCGCCCATTGCTGTTCCAGCGTGGAATAACCCTTTTCACCGTGCGGCTGTGTGTACCCGACCGAGTTCAGGTATTCGGCTTCGTCAAATCCGCAGCCCTCCCACTGGCGTAACTGTTCGGCGGGAACTTCGTAGACGCCTTGATAGAAGCCATCAACCGCAACGCGTCCGGTTTCATCGTCATAGAAGGAGGCGACGATTTTCGACAACTCCCGCAAAGGATTCAGGCCCGGGCCGCCATAGTGGCCCGAGTGCAGATCGATGCGGGGGCCGACGATGGTGAATTCGTCTTTCAGCATTCCGCGCAGCTGCGATGCAATCGAAGGCACACCGCGCGATACCATGGATGTGTCGCAAACCAGGGCCAGATCGGCCTGCAATTCCTTTTTGTTGGCCTCAAGGAACGGCACCAGCGATGGCGATCCGGACTCCTCTTCACCCTCGAAAAAGAATGTTATGCGGCAGGGCAGGTTCCCGTGAACCGCTTTCCAGGCGCGGCAAGCTTCGACAAAGGTCATCAACTGGCCCTTGTCGTCCGAAGAGCCGCGCCCGCGAATGACCTGACCATGTTCGGTGTCTTCCAGCGCCGGGTCGAAGGGACCGCGGTTCCAGAGGTTTAGCGGGTCGACCGGCTGCACATCATAGTGACCATAGAAAAGAACATGCGGGGCGTAATGGTCGTCACCAACATGACCGACAACCATGGGGTGACCAGGTGTCACGCGTTTTTCGGCGTCGATACCGATACTTTGCAGATCGGATACCAGCCAGTCTGCCGCCTGATCGACCTTTTCCTTGAAGGCCGGGTCTGTCGAGATCGAGGAGATGCGAAGAAACTCCATCAGACGGTCGATAGAAGTGGTCAGATCGTCGTCGATCCTGCTCAGAACAGCGTCAAGCGACATTGCTTTCTCCTGAATGGTTGTGAATTTGCGCGGAGCCTACCAGTGCTGGCCGCGCCGTCCAGTGTGTATCGACGGGAATTTGGTCTATACTGATGAAATCGAAGTGCCAAACACGGCGGCCTGCGTCGTTTCCTCGCGTCTGATGGCCGTAACTTTACTTGTCTGCCGTTGTGATAGGGGATAGTTGATGCAAATCAAAGTGGCCCGCCCCGCAACACGGATAGGCAGACGGGGTAGGGAACCTGGCCGCTATGGCCTGAAAAGGTGCCAGTTGATAAAGTAAGTTACCCGGTTGTGGACGACCAGATCGGGGTGCAAGGAGAGACCGGTGGATTATACAGCTCAGCTCGATTCAGCGATTGCCAGGCTACATGAAGAAGGGCGCTACCGGACCTTTATCGACATCGAGCGTCGCAAGGGCCATTTTCCCCATGCTGTACGCACTTGCCCGGATGGCTCGCAGCAAAACATCACTGTTTGGTGCGGCAACGATTATCTGGGGATGGGCCAGCACCCGGTCGTTCTGGACGCCATGCACGAGGCGGTGGATGCAGCCGGAGCAGGCTCGGGCGGAACGCGCAACATTTCAGGCACGACCGTTTACCACAAACGGCTGGAAGCTGAACTGGCTGACCTGCACGGCAAGGAAGCTGCGCTGCTGTTTACCAGTGCTTATATCGCCAACGATGCGACGCTCAGCACGCTGCCGAAACTGTTCCCCGGTCTGATCATCTATTCCGATGCGCTGAACCATGCCTCGATGATCGAAGGCGTGCGCCGCAACGGCGGGGCCAAGCGGATCTTCCGTCACAACGACGTCGCACATCTGCGTGAGCTGCTGGAGGCTGACGACCCGGCCGCGCCCAAGCTGATTGCGTTCGAATCCGTTTATTCAATGGACGGCGATTTTGGCCCAATCGAAGAAATCTGCGATCTGGCCGATGAATTCGGCGCGCTGACCTATATCGACGAAGTGCACGCGGTTGGCATGTACGGCCCGCGCGGCGGGGGCGTAACCGAACGTGATCGCCTGGCGCATCGCATCGACATTATCAACGGAACGCTCGCCAAGGCTTATGGTGTGATGGGTGGATATATCGCCGCCAGTGCAAAAATGTGCGATGCCGTGCGTTCCTATGCGCCGGGCTTCATCTTCACCACCTCTCTGCCGCCTGCGGTTGCAGCCGGGGCGGCGGCGTCGGTCGCTTATCTCAAGCGTGCGCCCGAACTGCGCGAGCAGCATCAGACGCAGGCAAGTATCCTCAAGCTGCGGCTCAAGGGGCTTGGTCTGCCATTGATCGATCACGGCAGTCACATTGTTCCGGTGATTGTCGGAAATCCGGTGCACACGAAAAAGCTGAGCGATATGCTGTTGGACGATTACGGCATTTATGTGCAGCCAATCAATTTCCCAACTGTCCCCCGTGGAACCGAGCGTCTTCGGTTTACCCCTTCTCCAGTGCATGGTCCGAACGAAATGGACCGCCTTGTACACGCTATGGACGAACTTTGGTCACATTGTGCGCTAAATCGCGCCGAACTTGCGGGTTAATCTAACACCAAAGTGTGCAACGTGTTTGACGCGTGTTAAGCTAACGGCAACAAAAGCATCGGACGAATCGTTTTGGGGATGATTCGCCGTTAGCGTGAAACACACGCGAAGGCAGAATGGGGCAGCAGGAATGATTGGGCGCAGATCTCAGCGCGATTCCGAACAGGATACCGACGTCAGACCGAAGGGTTTTGACGACTACGAGGTTCGGCTGGGTGATGTGATGCGTGGCGAACGCGCCACAATGGGCAAGTCGCTTTTGGATGTTCAGCGCGAGTTGCGGATCAAAGCCAACTACATCGCCGCGATAGAAAACGCCGACCCTGACGCCTTCGACACGCCCGGCTTTATCGCCGGGTATGTGCGTTCTTACGCGCGTTATCTGGGTATGAACCCGGATGATACCTTCGCCGCGTTCTGCCAGGAAAGCGGGTTCGAGGTTGCGCACGGCATGTCGGCCGAAGCTTCGGTCATCCGCAAGGGTACAGGCAATCTGCCATCCCGGGGACCGATGGGCCGTGACCCGTTTATTTCTCCGAACACACCGTATCTGCCCGGCAGGGAATCGTTCGTAAGTCAGATCGAGCCGCGTGCCATAGGATCTTCACTGGTTCTTTTGGCGGTCATCTGCGGTATTGGATATGGCGGCTGGTCGGTTCTGAACCGGATTCAGCAGGTTCAGGTCAGCCCGGTCGAACAGGCACCGGTGGTTCTGTCCGACCTTGATCCCTTGGATGCTGCGCGTTCGAAAGAAGATGTTCAGGAAGTGGCGGCACTTGAGACACCCAGCGCCGAGGCACTGGACCGCCTTTATCGCCCGCAGGCTTTGGACGTTCCGGTTCTGGTCGCGCGTGACGCACCGATTTCGACCCTTGATCCGCGGGAAGTGGGTGCCTTCCGCCCGCCGGAGCTGCCCGAAATTCAGCTGGCCGAAGTTCACACTGTCGAACGCCCCGCGCTGCCGCAGGTGGTCGAACAGATCGACACCACCCTCAAGATCGTAGCTGTGAACCCATCCTGGATGCGGATCACGGCGGCGGATGGCAGCATTCTGTTCGAAGGGACGCTGGGCACGGTCGAAAAAGGCAGTACATTCGAAGTGCCGCTGACCGAAGAACCGCCTCAATTGCGGGCAGGGGCATCGGGCGCGGTTTACTTCTCGATGAACGGTGAACACTTCGGTCCTGTTGGGGCACCCGGTACAGTCACCAAGGGTGTCGTGCTGTCGAAAGACGCGGTGGCCGAGCGGTTCCAGGTTGCCGACCTTGAGGCAGAACAAAACAGTGCGCTCAAGCAACTGGTCGCCGAGTTGCAGACACAGGCGGCAGAAACTCCGTCCGAGTGATCTTGCCATTGCGATAGCGCCGTTGCCGGACTATCTAAAGTCGCAACTCTGGCTGTTCTGGACCCGTCCTCATGTCGCTCAATCACGTTCGTCCGTGGCGTAACATCTACCGCCGCAAATCCCGTCAGATCATGGTTGGAGATGTCGCCGTAGGTGGTGATGCACCGATCGCGGTTCAGACGATGACGAACACCCTGACAACGGATGTGGCGGCCACTGTGGCACAGGTGCAAGCCGCAGCCGAGGCCGGCGCGGACATCGTGCGGGTGTCGGTCCCGGATGAGGCGTCATCGAAAGCGCTGAAAGAGATCGTGCGCGAAAGCCCGGTACCGATTGTGGCCGATATCCACTTTCATTACCGCCGCGGCATCGAAGCGGCCGAAGCCGGCGCTGCCTGCCTGCGGATCAACCCCGGCAATATCGGCGACGAGAAACGGGTGAAAGAAGTAATCAAGGCCGCGCGCGACCACAATTGTTCGATCCGGATCGGCGTGAACGCAGGTAGCCTGGAAAAGCACCTGCTTGAGAAATATGGCGAACCATGCCCCGAGGCGATGGTCGAAAGCGGGCTGGAGCATATCCGCATCCTGCAGGACAATGATTTTCACGATTTCAAGATCAGCGTAAAGGCCAGCGACGTGTTCCTGTCCGCAGCGGCCTATCAGGGCATTGCCGAAGCAACGGACGCCCCGATCCATCTGGGGATCACCGAAGCTGGCGGACTTGTCTCGGGTACAATCAAATCCGCAATCGGTCTGGGCAACTTGCTGTGGATGGGCATTGGTGACACGATCCGCGTCAGCCTGTCCGCCGACCCAGTCGAAGAGGTGAAGGTAGGATACGAAATCCTGAAATCGCTGGGCCTGCGCCATCGTGGGGTGAACATCATCTCGTGCCCCTCCTGCGCGCGCCAGGGGTTCGACGTGATCAAGACAGTCGAAGCGCTGGAACAGCGTCTTGAACACATCAAGACCCCGATGAGTCTTTCCATCATCGGCTGTGTCGTGAACGGCCCCGGAGAGGCGCTGATGACCGATGTCGGCTTTACCGGCGGCGGGGCAGGCTCGGGCATGGTCTATCTGGCCGGCAAGGCCAGCCACAAGATGTCGAACGATCAGATGATCGACCATATTGTTGAACAGGTCGAGAAGAAGGCGGCTGAGTTGGATGCCGCACAGGAGGCCGCCGAGTAAACCAGAGGTCAGCGATGTATGAAAAGGCAATTGAACAAGGCGGTGTCGCCGTTGTCACAGGGGCGGCCAGCGGTGTAGGGCGGGTTGCGGCCCTTAGGTTTGCGCAAAGCGGGCTTAGTGTCATTCTGGCGGATTTGCCGGGGGACAAGCTGAACGAGGCCGTGGCCGAGGTCAGTGCCAACGCTGCTGAAGGTTCGCAGGTCATTGGTGTTGCCACCGATGTCTCCAAACAGGAAGACATCGACGCACTGGCCGAAAAGGCCTTTGCAACCGGTCCGGTTGCAGTTCTCATGAACAATGCCGGGGTCGGTCTGCCGACCAAAGCGTGGTCGGAGATGGCGAACTGGCTGAAACTGCTGGAAATCAACTTTCTGGGCGTATTGCGCGGCGTTCAGGCCTTTCTGCCCCGCATGATCGAGGCGGACCGGCCGGCAGTCGTGATCAATACCGGATCAAAGCAGGGCATCACGACTCCGCCCGGCAATCCCGGCTACAATGTGAGCAAGGCCGCCGTGAAAGTGCTGAGCGAGCAATTGGCGTATGAGTTGCGCGAGGCGCGCGCGCCGATATCGGTGCATCTTTTCGTTCCGGGCTTTACCTACACCGGGATGATCGCCGCCTTTCTGCCGGAAAAGCCTGCCGGGGCCTGGACAAGCGAGCAAACGGTAGATCATTTCATCCATCGTATGGCGGACGGGGATTTCTACATCCTTTGCCCGGACAATGACGTGGACCGAACCCGCGACGAGCGCCGGATCGCGTGGAATGTCGAGGATATCACCCAGAACCGTCCGCCCTTGTCCCGATGGCACTCCGACTTCGCCGAAGGCTTTGCAAACTTCGAAAACACCGGGAAAAAGTAAAAAAGGCCGCGCGAAGCGGCCTATTTTTCAATGAACATCAAAGGGTAATCCCGGAATCGTTACCCTTGTTCGGCCCGAACACCGTCCGCAATCTGTTGCATCTGGTCGGCAGGCAGGTAGCCGCGCAGAAGTTCAGTACCCAGCACGAACGACGGGGTGCCGGAAATCCGCATGCGTTGCGCCAGTTCTCGGGTTTGGGCGATCTCTTTGGAAACCGCGTCACTGTCCATGGCGGCGATGATGTCGTCGGTTTCAAGACCCAGACCATCCGAGAGACGACGCAGCGTGACTTCGTTGGGTTCGCCTGTGAATTCAAGCAGTGCATCGTGCACCTGCTTGTAGGCATCTGCACCTGCTACATGTTTGGTCGCCACGGCAAAGCGCGACGATATCATCGAAGCTTCGCCAAGGATTGGGAATTCCTTGATGATCAGCCGGATGTTCCCGTCTTCCGCCAGCAGAGCGTCCACTTCAGGGACCGCACGGCGGCAATATCCGCAGCGATAGTCCATGAACTCGACCAGAGTGATGTCGCCATCGGGGTTTCCGCCCACCCAGCTATAGCCGTCATTGAACAGTTCCTCGGCATTGGCGGCGACCAGTTCCTGGTCAGCCACGGCCTCGGCGGCGGCGTTGCGCTGCTCCAGAATGTTGATCGCCTCGAGGATCACCTCGGGGTTTTGCAGCAGGTATTCGCGAACCTGTGTACCGAACTCGGCCTTTTCGGCGTCGCTCATGTCGTTCAGGTCCAGTGCCTGCACCGGTCCGGTGATCAGGGACAGCCCAACAAGGGCCATGGCTGCATGTCTGAGGATCATCTGCGTTTCCTTTTCTTTTCTACCTGTTCCGAGGCTATCAGCACATCCTGCGCCCTTTGCCACCCCGGAGACCCTTCGGGCAATTGCCTTATGGCCCGTTTTGCGTGGATGCCTGCATCGGCCATGCGACCTTGCAGGGCATATCGTTCCGCTGTCACAACCGCGGCCATTCCGTTGTTGCCGACCTGAGAATAGGCAACCCCCAGATCCTGCATCAGCCGACCGTTTCGATAATCGCGCGCGCGGGCTTTTTCAAGCGCTTGCAGGGCGTTCTCGGTTTGCCCTTGCGCCAGCAGCGCACGCCCGTACCCGGCGAGGATAAGTGAGTCGTTCGGGGCCATTTCAACAGCACGGCCGTAGGCGGCAACAGCCTGATCCATCTGCCTGTTTTCCAGCAATATCTGCCCCTTGAGTTCGTAGTAGTACGGATCGTCCGGGCGAATGGCCAGTGCCCCGTCAATCGCCGCGCGCGCCGCGGCAAGATCTCGGTTCTGGTGGTGCGCTGCTGCCTGGCGCATTAGGCGAATATCCTCCGCGCTTTCCTCGCGCGCGCGTCGCATTGTCCAGGCAGGCGATCGCAGAAACGCAGACAGCTTGCCCTTGACGCGGGCAAACCAGTAGTCGGCATTGGCGTTGTGGGTCGAGTTGTCTCCGAACTCGTCAAGAAACGCCTCGGCCGCGCGCAGGCGTTCCCGGCTGGTGGGGTGGGACCGTGTATAAGGATCCTGATTTGCCTCGCTCAGCAGTTCCTGGCCGGCAAACTTGCGATGCAGGGCCACCATGCCCTTTGGTGAGATGCCCGCCCATCGCAGATAACCCGCCGCGCTGCGGTCTGCCGATGCCTCTTCGGCGCGTGTATGCCCCAGAAAGCTGCGCAGGGCCGAACCGGAGGTCCCGGCAGCGATGCCGCCCGCTGCTTCGCCACCGCCCGCTGCGGCGACAATCAGCGCCAAAGCGGTTCCCAGAGAAGCATTGCGCTTTGCGGCGCGCAGGTTTTCCACACGTCTGGCCAGATGGCCATTTGCGATATGTGCGGCCTCATGTGCGATGACAGCCTGCAGCATCTCGGGGCTGTCGACGGTCAGGATCAGCCCGTAGTTCACGTAGATAGCGTTGTAGTCGATGACGAAGGCGTTGAACGTCTTGTCGTGGACCACCAGAATCCGCACCCTGTTCGTGTTCAGTCCAGCCGCCCGCAGCACCGGAAACGCCAGTTCCCGCAATCCGTGTTCGATGTCAGGATCGCGGATCAGGCCCTGCGACTTGGCAGGAACAGCGCCCGTTAACCATGTCACCGCGATCAGTAACATGGCCGGGATTGACGCCAGCCTGGATACGCGTTCAAAAGCCATGGCCGCAACATGGGAGATGGCCATGAGAAACTCAACCCGATCCGGGGTCGATCCCTTCATCGTGATGGATGTGATGGAATCCGCGCGCCGCGCCGAAGAAGCAGGACGCCATATCATCCACATGGAAGTCGGGCAGCCTGGGACCGGTGCCCCCAAAGGCGCAGTCGAGGCTTTGGCGTCGGCCATGGGTCAGTCGCCGCTGGGCTATACCGTTTCGCTGGGCCTGCCGGCGCTGCGGCAACGGATCGCACAAATGTATGGCGAGTGGTACAATGTCGATCTGAACCCGGACCGGGTGGTGATTACGCCCGGATCTTCCGGTGGGTTTCTGCTGGCGTTCACCGCGCTTTTCGACAGCGGCGATCGTGTCGGTATCGGCGCGCCAGGCTATCCTTCTTACCGGCAGATCCTCAGGGCGCTTGGGCTGGTTCCGGTCGATCTGCCGACCGCGCCGGAAAACCGCCTGCAACCCGTCCCGGCGGATTTCGCGGGGCTTGATCTGCAAGGTTTGATGGCGGCGTCCCCGGCAAACCCGACCGGCACCATGCTGGATCGACCGGCTATGGCTGCGCTGATCGATGCGGCCCACGGACAGAACGCGTCATTCATCAGCGACGAAATTTACCATGGCCTGGAATACGAGGCCAAAGCCGTCACCGCGCTGGAACTGACGGATGAATGCTACGTCATCAACTCGTTCTCCAAGTATTTCTCGATGACCGGCTGGCGGGTCGGCTGGATGGTGGTGCCCGAGGACCAAGTGCGCGTGGTCGAGCGGATCGCTCAGAACATGTTCATCTGCGCCCCACACGCCAGCCAGGTCGCGGCGCTGGCCGCGATGGATTGCGAGGACGAACTGCAAGCCAATCTGGACGTCTACCGGCAAAACCGAGCCCTCATGCTGGATGGGCTGCCCAAAGCCGGATTTACCAATATCGCACCGCCGGACGGCGCTTTCTATGTTTATGCCGATGTATCGGACCTGACGCAGGACAGCCGCGCCTTTGCGGCTGAGATTTTGGAACAGGCCGGTGTGGCGGTGACGCCGGGGCTGGATTTCGATCCCGAACGCGGCCACAAGACCCTTCGATTTTCCTATGCCCGCTCGACGGCGGACATACAGGAAGGGTTGCAGCGGCTGCGCAGCTTCATGGCGGCACGAGGGGCCATCCCGCAGGCAGTGTAACCCGTTCACAAACCGGCGCTGGTACAGTAGGGTCTGCGCAACACGATCTCGGGAAAACTTGAGGCCATGAGCAGACTTTTCTATGCCTTCGCGCTGATCTGGGCGCTGACGAGCGCTGTCGCAGCGCAGGATTTCAGCGCCCTTGCGCGCGTGCAGCCGGACCAAAGCCGTATCTCGGATGTCGGCCGAACCGGCGTGAAGGTGGATATCGGGCTGAGCCAGGGCGTGCCTTACCGCGTTTTCACATTGCGGGATCCGTATCGCATGGTGCTTGACTTCCGCGAGGTCGACTGGACCGGTCTGATCAGCATTGAATTCCTGCAATCCGAACGGATCAGTGGGGTGCAGTTCGGCACTTACGTCCCCGGCTGGTCCCGTCTGGTTCTGGAACTTGGTGCGCCGATGGGTGTCGATACGGCGCAGTTGAAGCTGGATCAGATGACGGGCACTGCGGTGTTGTCCCTTATGCTCAAGGGGGTCGAGTTCGACGTATTCAATGCCAGCGCCGGTGCTCCTCAGGTTCCCGGTTGGGATTTGCCGGAAGCGACCGCCCCACTTCCGGCGGCGCCGCGTGATCCTGACGGACCCATTCGCGTCATGCTGGACCCTGGACATGGCGGCATCGACCCGGGGGCCGAGGTTGGCGGCACCGATGAAAAAACCCTGATGCTGACCTTTGCGCGCGAACTGAAAGAGCTATTGCTGCGTTCAGGCGGGTATGAAGTGGTTCTGACCCGCGTCGAAGACCAGTTTGTTTCGCTGGAGCGGCGAATTGCGCTGGCGCATCGGGCCGGTGCCGATGTGTTCATCTCGCTGCACGCGGATTCCCTGTCGGACGGGCAGGCGCATGGCGCGGCCGTGTATACCCTGTCAACTGACGCATCGGATGTTGCCAGCCAGAAACTTGCGGAACGTCACGACCGGGGCGACCTGCTCTCGGGGGTGGATCTGAACGGGGCCGACGATCAGGTTGCGGATGTTTTGCTGGACATGGCCCGTCAGGAAACCAGACCGCGCACCAACGCATTGGCGCGGGCTTTGGCCAACGGCATGGCGCAGCAAGGTGGTCCGATGAACCGGCGGCCCGTACGTACGGCCTCTTTCTCGGTTCTCAAGGCGGCGGACATTCCCTCGGTGCTGGTCGAACTGGGTTTTCTTTCCAGCCCCAGAGACCTGAAAAACCTGCAAAATTCCGAATGGCGCGCGCAAATGGCGCGTGGGATTTACAACGGTCTGGAAAACTGGCGACAGCAGGATGTGATCAGACGCTCATTGATTGGCCAGTGACCCCGCGTCGCAAACAGGCTAGAATACGCCATGGTGTTTTGACCTGGCGTGGGGCCGACACTATATAGGCCGCACCGCGAGTAAAAGGCAGTACAGTGATCCGGTTCATTCTTTCGTTTTTCGGGGCGATCTTCAGCCTCGTGACTCTGGGTATCTTCATGGCGGCACTGGTCATCGGTGCGGTCTTCTGGATGTATGGGCGCGACCTGCCCAGTCATGAATCACTGGCGCAGTACAAGCCGCCCACGATCAGCAGGATTTATTCCGGTAAAGGGCAGCTGATCGACGAATTCGCCCAGGAGCGCCGCCTGTTCACACCGTCCGAGGAAATCCCGGATCTGGTGAAGCAGGCCTTTATTTCGGCGGAAGACAAGAATTTCTACACCCATCAGGGCTATGACCCGCGCGGGATAATTGCTGCGGGTGTCGAAGCGGTGAAATCCAAAGGTGAAAACGTGCGCGGCGCGTCGACCATCACGCAGCAGGTCATGAAGAACTTTCTGTTGTCCGGCGACCGGCAGGCCGAACGCAAGATCAAGGAAATCATCCTTGCGACCCGGCTTGAAGACACTCTGGACAAGGAACAGATCCTCGAACTTTACATGAACGAGATCTTTTTGGGCCAGAACTCTTACGGTGTGACGGCAGCAGCACAGACGTATTTCAACAAGACGCTGCAGGAACTGGCCCCGCATGAGGCCGCCATGTTGGCTGCCATGCCGAAGGCGCCGTCAAACTACCATCCGGTTTTGCAAAAGGAACGCTTGCTGGCGCGTCGCGACTACGTGCTGCGGGAAATGAACCAGAACGGCTACATTGACCGGGCTACCTATGAGGCCGAGGTCAACATGCCTTTGCGCTCGGTACAGAACGGTGACTTTGAAAGCTTCCGCACGGCATTGCCGCCCCGTGACTATTTCACCGACGAAATCCGCCGCCAGCTAAGCGAAGATTTCGGCGAGGGTGAATTCTTTACCGGCGGCTTCACGGTGCGTGCGTCGGTGGACGAGGAAATGCAGGTCGAAGCTGCCAAGGCCCTGCGCACGGCCCTGCAGAAATACGACCGCTCGCGCGGGAAATGGCGCGGTACGGGTGAGGTGATCCCGGAAGAAAAACTGGCCGAGGAAGCCCAGTGGCGCGAGGCGCTGGCCATCATGGAAATTCCGCGCGATGTCGAATTGCCGACCCAATGGTATCCGGCTGTTGTGATGAATGTGGCCGATCAGTCGCTGACCGTGGGTATCGAAAACGGTCCGGCAGACGGAACCATTCCACGCGAAGACATCAAATGGATGCAGGGCAGTTTCAAGGACAATTTCAAGCGCGGCGATGTCATTCTGGTGATGGCCGGGGAAGAAGGGCAGTGGTCTGCCCGCCAAGTGCCTGAGGTGCAGGGCGGTTTCGTCGCGATGGATGTGAACTCGGGCCGTGTTCTGGCGATGCAGGGCGGGTTCTCGTATCAGGATTCGGTGTTTAACCGTGCCACGCAAGCTCAGCGTCAGCCGGGGTCCAGCTTTAAGCCTTTCGTCTATGCCGCTGCGCTGGACAGTGGTTACAGTCCCGCCACCATCGTTGTGGACGCCCCGATTGAGGTGAACACGCCGCAGGGTCTCTGGCGGCCCAAGAACTCGTCGAACAAATTCTACGGGCCAACACCGCTGCGCACCGGGATCGAACAGTCGCGGAACCTCATGACCATCCGTCTGGCCCAGGAGGTGACGATGCCGGTGGTTGCGGGATATGCCGAACGGTTTGGTGTTTATGACCGAATGGGCGCGTTCCTTGCGAACTCGCTGGGATCGGAAGAAACGACGCTGTACAAAATGGTCGCCGCCTATGCGATGTTCGCGAACGGCGGCGAGCGGGTCGAACCCACTCTGGTCGACCGTATCCAGGACCGGTTCGGAAAGACGATCTACCGGCATGATGACCGCCAGTGTCTGGACTGCAACTCAACCTGGCTGGAACCGGATGAGTCGCCGCAGATCGTGACCGACCGCGAACAGGTTATGGATGCCATCACCGCCTATCAATTGACGTCTATGATGAAAGGCGTGGTTGATCGCGGCACCGCGTCGCGTGTTGTCAACCTGCCGGTGCCGACTGCCGGCAAGACCGGCACCACCAACGAATCCAAGGACGCCTGGTTTATCGGCTTCACCTCGAACATCGTGGCCGGCTGCTATATTGGCTACGACCGACCGCGTCCGATGGGCAGTGGCGCCTATGGCGGTACGATGTGCGGGCCGGTATTCCAAAGTTTCATGGAAAAGGCGGTCGAGAAATATGGCGGCGGTCCGTTCGAAGTTCCGCCAGGCGGGCACTTCATCAAGATTGACCGTTTCAGCGGGGCGCGCTTGCCAGAGGATGCGGTCGGGGAATATGTGGTTGCCGAGTATTTCCGCGACGGTGTCGATGGCTTCATAGACCGGATTTTCGATGGCGGCTTTGCCATGGGATCCGATTTGCCACTGTTCGAAGAAGTCAGCGGATCGGGTCGGCAGGTGACAACTTCCACCGGAAGCACAGTTACGGTCGGACCCAACGCAAGCCAGGGTGATCTGCAGGGGGGCGGACTGTACTAGTCCGCAACTTGTAGGAATAGGTTCAACAGGTCAGTTCGCTGTCATCGGTAATCTGTTCACAAGACCGCCAGCAGATCGATAGCGCACATTTGGCAGCAGCCCATTTGGCAAACCGTTTGGCCGGCACGTCCAGTGCGTCCGAATAGAACGACAGGCAGCGGCTAACTTGCGAAGGCTCGCGTACAAGTTCCGGCATGCCTTTTGGATGTCGCAGAGCGTTTGCCAGTTCGAAAGCGGCATCCCCCAGATATCCCTTGGCATCTATAACCCGAGGACCGGCATCCGATAGTAGCGCGTTGTCGGTATGCAGATCGCCGTGAAGCGGGTCGTGCGTGTGCTGACTGCTTGACAGATCTTGGGCCAGCCCCGTGTCCGCAAGCAACGCGATGCGTGTCAGGTCCCAACTGTCAAAAACTCGCCCGACGCATCCTTCATTCGCACCTCACTTGTCTTGTGGTGGCTCACGCCTCTTGCTATCACGCAGGCCTGATTGAGCAAGTTGGGACAAAACCATGCGCGCCGAAACCCAGAATATTGTGGCGGAAATAGAAAAGTCGCTGGAGCTGCTGGCGAAGCGCATGGATTACGAAACGGCGCCGCACCGGCTTGAGGAATTTAACGCACGCGTCGAAGACCCGAACCTTTGGGACAACCCGGAGAACGCTCAGAAGCTGATGCGCGAGCGCCAGATGCTGGTCGATGCCATCGAAACCTACGAGTCGATCAAGACCGACCTGAGTGACAATGTCGAACTGATCGAACTGGGCGAGATGGAAGAGGACGAAGAAGTCGTCGCCGACGCCGAGGACGCAATCAGGAAACTGAAGGCCAAGGCCGCCAAGAAAGAGCTTGAGGCCCTGCTGGATGGCGAGGCAGACGGCAATGACACGTTCCTTGAGATCAACTCGGGCGCGGGGGGCACCGAAAGTTGTGACTGGGCCTCGATGCTGGCGCGGATGTATGTGCGCTGGGCCGAGAAAAAGGGCTATACGGTCGAATTGCAGTCCGAGACCGCGGGTGAAGAGGCGGGGATCAAGTCTGCCGCCTACAAGATTTCAGGCCACAACGCCTATGGCTGGCTAAAGTCGGAAAGCGGGGTGCACCGGCTTGTGCGCATCTCGCCCTATGACTCGGCGGCCAAGCGGCACACGTCGTTCAGCTCGGTCTGGGTCTATCCGGTGGTAGACGACAATATCGAGATCGAGGTGAACCCGTCGGACATCCGCATCGATACTTACCGCTCTTCGGGTGCCGGTGGTCAGCACGTGAACACCACGGACTCGGCGGTTCGGATCACGCACATCCCCACGGGCATCGTTGTGACATCGTCCGAGAAGTCGCAGCATCAGAACCGTGACATCGCCATGAAGGCGCTGAAATCGCGCCTGTACCAGCAGGAACTGGACCGTCGCAACGCCGATATCAACGCGGCGCACGAAGCCAAGGGCGATGCCGGGTGGGGCAATCAGATCCGGTCTTACGTGTTGCAGCCTTATCAGATGGTCAAGGACCTGCGGACCAATCACGAAACCTCGGATACCAAAGGGGTTCTGGACGGTGATCTGGATGGGTTTATGGCAGCCACGCTGGCCCAGAACGTTGCCGGCAAAAGCCGGTCCGAAGCGCAGGGCGACGGCTGATACCAAGGGGGCTCTGCCCCCGTCGCGGCGGGCCGCGACTCCCCCGGGATATTTTTGGCCAGATGAAGCGGATCCGTCGGGGTGCCTGGGGGTCCCGAAAAGATACATGTAAACAGTGGGTTTAATTGGCAGGTTGCCCCGGCTAGGCTGGTGGCGACCACGTTGTATCTGAGCTGATGAACTCCCATGGATCTGAGCCAAACTTCCGCCGTTGCATTGCTGTCTGCGCTGTCCTCGGGGCAATTGACGGCTGCTGAGTTGATGCGCGAAACCTTGCATCGGATTGCCAGCGTTAATGGAGAGGTCAACGCCATCGTCGCCCTGCGCGATGAGGATGAGTTGATGTCCGAGGCTGAGGCGCTGGATGCCGGTCCCCGGCGCGGCCCGCTGCATGGACTGCCCATGGCGGTCAAGGATCTGGTCAATGTGGCCGGGATTGTGTCGTCTCATGGATCGCCGATTTACCGAAACAACGTGCCCGAGCGGGACGATCTGATCGCAGAAAGATTGCGGGCTGCCGGCGCCATTCTGATCGGCAAAACCAATACACCCGAGTTCGGGCTGGGATCGCATACGTTCAATCCGGTGTATGGCGCCACGCGCAACCCGTACGACCCCGCCCGAACCTGCGGTGGTTCGTCCGGCGGCGCGGCGGTGGCGTTGGCCACGGGTATGGTGGCCTTGGCGGATGGCTCGGACATGATGGGCAGCCTTCGCAACCCGGCGGCTTGGAACAATGTATACGGGTTCCGGCCAAGCTGGGGCCGGGTTCCGAGTGAACCGATCGGAGACGGTTTTCTGCATCAGCTTTCGACATTGGGCCCCATGGCCCGCAGCCCGCAAGATTTGGGTATTTTGCTGGACGTCATGGCAGGTCCGGATGCAGGTCAGCCATTGTCAGTTGATGGCGGCGCTGTATCACCTGTGCAGCCGGTTGATCTCACCGGTTTGCGTGTTGGCTGGCTGGGTGACTGGGGCGGTGCCTTTCCGTTCGAAACCGGGATCGCCGATCTGTGCCGGTCCGCGCTGACCGTGTTTTCGGATTTGGGGGCCGAGGTCGAAGAAACAAAACCGCCTTTTGACGCAAGCCAGATCTGGGACAGCTGGATTACACTGCGATCCTGGAGCGTTGCGGCTGGGCTTTTGGAACTGTCCGAGCATCGGGACGTGCTGAAGGATACCGCACAATGGGAGCTGGATCGGGGACTGGCGCTAAGTGCGATGGACGTGCATCACGCCAGCGTTCTGCGATCCGAGTGGTATCGATGTGCCGCCCGTTTGTTTGAGACGTATGATGCGCTGGCGCTGCCAACGGCTCAAGTGTGGCCTTTTGCCGTCGAAACTGCGTATCCGACCGAAATAGACGGGCAGGCGATGGACACCTATCACCGCTGGATGCAGGTCGTCACACCGGTCAGCCTGATCGGGTTGCCCTGCCTGTCGGTTCCTGTGGGTTTTGGAGAGAACGGTCTGCCAATGGGAATGCAGATTTTCGGGCCGCGCGGCGCTGATGCAAAGCTTTTGTCCATCGGGGCAAGCTATCACGATGCAACCGGCTGGCCCCAAAAACGACCGGCCCTGCAATAGGGTCGCTGGGGAGGAGAGACAGACATGGAAAAACCCTTTGGCGTTCCGACAATGCAGCAGGCCGATACGGCGATGCTGCGGCAGGCTATTCGTCAGGCATGGGCCGATTATCGTCAGGCGCCGGTATTCGGGTTTCTGTTCGCGGGATTCTACGTGTTGGCCGGGTGGGCAATGGCATGGGTCACTTTGAAAACAGGAACCACCTACTGGCTTGTTCTTGCCGCGATCGGTTTCCCGCTGCTTGGGCCATTTGCGGCGGTTGGACTTTACGAAGTATCCCATCGGCTTGAGCAGGGAGAACCGCTGGATTTCGGGTCGATTTTTGGCGTGGTGCTGCAGCAGGGCCGCCGCCAGTTGCCCTCAATCTGTGCGATCATCGTAGTGATGTTTCTGTTCTGGTTCTTTCTGGGGCACATGATTTTCGCTTTGTTCATGGGGCTTTCCACCATGACGAATGTCTCTTCCTCGATTGAGGTGTTTTTGACTGCGAACGGATTGGCGATGCTGGCCATCGGCTCGGTCGTTGGCGCAATATTCGCGACCGTGCTGTATATGGTCACAGTGCTTTCGATTCCGATGCTGCTGGATCGCGAACTGGATTTCGTAACCGCCATGATCGCCAGCTTCGGCTATGTCCGTGACAATTTCCCGGTCATGATTGGGTGGGGCATGTTTATTGCGGTTCTGACCTTTGTGGCGATGTTGCCTTGGTTTCTTGGGTTGTTTCTTGTGTTGCCGTTACTGGGGCACGCCAGTTGGCATCTGTACCGGCTGATCACGCAGGAACAGAATGCTGTTTCCGAGTAAGGCAGGGGGCTTGTTCCAAGTACAGGATCATAGCCAGGCGCGTGCGGCTCTTGCCGCGCCGAAGACTGCGGACCGGTCCGATCCCAGATGCCGCAACATGATCCGCTGTGTCCCGCTGGGGTCCGTGGATGTGTCCGACAATCTGATTGCCACGCCCCGCAGTTGACCGGCCTGATCTCCGGAATGATGAGAGATCAGGAACATCCGGCTGTTTTGCGCGTCACGCTGTGACATCAGGATATAGATCTGACGACCAGCGCAGGCGGCAATGCCCTGAACCTCACGTTCTTTGGGCGGCGCCTCGGGCATGGTGGGACGAGGCTCGTAGCTGCGCACAAGCGTACATTGCGGCAGTCTGCGGGCGTAGAACAACCGATGCCGCAGCGCGGTGTTGCTGTCCAGCGCCGATTCCGTCGCATAGTAGAATCCGGCAGGAAACAGGGTCTCGGGCAAGGCATTCGGGCCAGACCCCAGGAACTCGGTCAGGGCCGAGGCTGCGGGGTGGCGGAAAGGCTGGGCGATCTCGTCCAGTGGTTTCAGCAGGATACGGGCGTCGACTTTGAAAAAGCGGCAAATGCGGTCCAGTACGTCGGGCCTGGGAAAGCTCTCGCCGCTAAGATATCTGTTGTACTGCGTCCGGTTGATACCAAGCTGGCGGCAAAGCTCTGAGACAGAGGGGTACTGGTGAGACAGCAATCTCAGATTTGCGCCGAACATTCTGCGCAATTCAGCAGGGCTGCGGAAGTCATTCGTCATTCTCGTCCCGGAACTCACGTATTCTTTTTGGAACCAAGGACACGTGCGGCTCATAGGGCGCGCTGCGTCTGAAATCGTGACTGAACACCTGACGGACGTGTGGTCACGTCTCGTCGCGTGTAGAGGCTAACGCCCAAAGGAATAAACGCAATAGGCTAAATCGCCATTTGAGTGGTCTTATTTTCGATTTCTGAGGCGTATGGCAGTTGAACCGCAACCACACCGACGTGCGCGTTACAGTCAATTGGGGCGCTAACCAGGGCGGGCTGGCCCGCCCTGGTCGCAATGATCTTGTGTCCGGAGCGGAGTTTTCAGCTCAGTCGCCGCGCAGCAGTGCGGCAACGCCAGTACGGGCGATCTCCAAAAGGCCCAGAGGACGCATCAGATCGGCGAAGGCGTCGATCTTGTCCGGGGCGCCGGTGATCTCGAAGATGAAGGAATTCAGCGTGCTGTCGACCACGTTGGCACGGAAGATGTCCGCCAGACGCAGCGCCTCGACCCGCTTGTCACCTTCGCCCACAACCTTGATGATCGCCAGTTCACGCTCGACCGAGGGACCTTCGACGGTCAGGTCATGCACGTCATGGACGGTAACGATCCGGCCAAGCTGCGCCTTGATCTGCTCGATCACTTGCGGCGTGCCGGTGGTGACGATGGTGATACGGCTAAGATGGCCGGTGTGATCCACCTCGGCCACGGTCAGGCTATCGATGTTGTAACCGCGGCCCGAGAACAGTCCGATCACGCGGGCCAGAACACCCGGTTCGTTTTCGACCAGAACGGCGATCGTATGCTGTTCCTGCACGTCCGAGAAAGTCGGGCGTAGGTTGTAGGCCGAATGGCGATTTGCGCCTTTTTTGATATGTAGGGCAGACATTTATGTCCCTTTCGTCATCACATAGTGCCGGGCACAAGAGGCGCCCGACAAAATTTGTCGATTTTTGTCAGACCAGAACCGAGCCTTTGGAGTCGATGACGCCCTGCGTTTCGGCCTCGCCCAGCAGCATCTCATTGTGCGCCTTGCCCGACGGGATCATGGGGAAGCAGTTCTCGTGCTTTTCAACCAGACAGTCGAAGATCACCGGGCCGTCATAGTTGATCATCTCCATGATCGCATCATCCAGATCGGCCGGGTCAGTGCACAGGATACCCTTGGCTCCGAACGCCTCGGCGAGCTTGACGAAATCGGGCAGCGCTTCGGACCACGAATGGGAATAGCGTTCGCCATGCAGCAATTCCTGCCACTGACGTACCATGCCAAGACGTTCGTTGTTCAGGATGAACTGTTTCACCGGCAGACGATACTGCGCTGCGGTGCCCATTTCCTGCATGTTCATCAACCAGGATGCCTCTCCGGCAACGTTGATGACCAGCGCGTCGGGATGCGCCATCTGTACGCCGATGGAGGCGGGGAAGCCGTAGCCCATCGTGCCCAGGCCACCTGAGGTCATCCAGCGGTTGGGGTCTTCGAACCCAAGATACTGCGCGGCCCACATCTGATGCTGGCCCACTTCGGTTGTGATGTAACGGTCGTGGTCCTTCGTCAGTTCTTCCAGCCGTTGCAGCGCGTATTGCGGCTTGATGGTCTTTTCGCTGTTGGTATAGGCGAGGCAGTTGACCTTGCGCCACTCATCGACCTGAGCCTGCCATTTCTTGACGGCAGCGGCATTGGTTTTGCGCCCGCGGGCTTTCCAGACTTTCAGAATGTCCTCAAGAACATGGGCGACGTCGCCAACAATCGGGATGTCCACACGGATCACCTTGTTGATCGACGAAGGATCAATGTCGATATGGGCTTTTTTCGACTTGGGCGAGAACGCATCGATCCGACCGGTAATCCGGTCGTCGAACCGCGCGCCGATATTGATCATCAGATCGCAATCGTGCATCGCCAGATTGGCTTCATAAAGACCATGCATGCCCAGCATACCCAGCCAGTTCTTACCCGACGCCGGATAGGCACCCAAACCCATCAGGGTCGAGGTGATCGGAAAGCCCGTCGCATCCACCAGTTCGCGCAGCAATTGGCTGGCGGCAGGGCCCGAGTTAATCACGCCGCCGCCGGTATAGAACACGGGCTTTTTCGCGGTTTCCATTGCCGCGACAAGTTCGGTGATCTCTTCCAGATCACCTTTCAGCACCGGTTGGTAATGCGAAGTCGAGGGCTTGGGCGGGCTGTATTCGCCCGAGGCGAACTGCACATCCTTCGGGATGTCGATCAGCACCGGACCGGGGCGGCCCGATTTGGCGACATGAAAGGCCTCGTGCATGGTCGCGGCCAGAGAATCCGTGTCCTTGACCAGCCAGTTGTGCTTGGTGCATGGGCGGGTAATGCCAACGGTGTCGGCCTCCTGAAAGGCGTCCGAGCCGATCATGAATGTGGGAACCTGACCGGTCAGAACGACGATCGGGATCGAGTCCAGCAATGCATCCGTCAGACCCGTTACCGCGTTTGTGGCACCGGGGCCGGACGTTACAAGCGCAACGCCGGGCTTCCCGGTCGAGCGGGCATAGCCTTCGGCTGCATGAACCGCGCCCTGTTCGTGACGTACCAGGATGTGGCGAATGTCGTTTTGCAGAAAGATCTCATCATAGATCGGTAGCACGGCGCCGCCGGGGTATCCGAATACCGTGTCCACGCCCTGATCCTTGAGGGCCTGAACCACCATCTTTGCGCCGGTCATCTCACGTGTCATCTGCTTTGCTCCGTTCGCGACATGTGTCTTGCGTTTGACAAAAAAAAGCCCCCGAGATTTTCGGAGGCGCATGGGTTCGATTATGGTTTACCGTTACCGGCCCATGCGCGTGGTTCCTACGATTACGACTAGCGTTTTCATCGCCAGAGGCTCCTTCTTTGCGTGGGGGGACATTATGAGCGAGGGGAAGGGGCGTCAACAGGCAATTGTGCCAATTTTCTATCTCAGGGCAGGGTTTTTGCGACATTTTGTTGCGCAGATTGCCGCATGCCCGGAATTTCCGTGAAATCGGGCCGGTTGGGGTCAATCCTTGCCATGTCAGCAGTGGTCTAATTGCGTCAGCCCCATGTCTGAAATTGACATGAGAGGTGCAATTGTCTGGGTCACGCTGAACCCAGGTCAACAGTTTCAGGAGGCGAACCATGCTACAGGATTTGGTGGATCTGGGACGGTATCCGATCGACCGGCCGGACTCGCGCGCCTATGATCAGATGATCGCCGATCTGCGGCGGGATCTGGACAGGGACGGATGCGCGGTTTTGCCCGGGTTTGTGCATCAGGCGGGGCTGGACCTGCTGGTGCGCGAAGCCGATGCGGTCGCCCCCCAGGCACATCGCTCGTTCAACCGGACAAACGCCTATTTCACCAAGGACGATCCCCGGTTCGGGATCGGCCATCCGATACGACGTTTCTATGACCGATCAAACGCGTTTGTTCCGGCGGACAATTTCCCGGATTCCGGCCCCTTGCGCCGGATTTACGAATATGAAGGCTTCATGCCGTTCGTGCGGGATGCGCTTGACGAGTCCGAGGACCGGTTCTTCCGTTACGACGATCCCCTGGCGGACGTGATAATCAACGTGGTCGAGGAGGGGCAGGGCTTTCCGTGGCACTTTGATACCAACAATTTCACCGTTACGCTTGCCATCCAAAACGGCGAAACCGGCGGAACATTTGAATATGTGCCCAATTTGCGCACGGCAGAAGACGAGAATTTCAGCCAGGTGGCCTCGATACTGGATGGCAACCGGGCGCAGGTACGTGAACTGGAACTTCAGCCTGGGGATCTGCAGATATTCAAGGGGCGGTATGCGCTGCATCGGGTTGCTCCGGTCAAGGGACCGCGCAATCGCTACGTCGGGATATTCTCGTTTGTCGAGACGGCAGGGATGTGCGGCGGTGTCGAGCGGACTCGGCAACTTTACGGTCGCGTATTGCCGCATCATTATGAACGCGAAGGGAATCGGCGAGATCAGTTGCTGGATTGACCCCATATCGGGATTTGGGAACCCGTGATCAATCGGCCGAAAGGAGCCTCATGCCGCGAATTTTGCAACTGACACCATTCGTTTTGTGTTCTTCCTTAGATGCCCAGATCCGCTTCTACACCGAACGACTTGGGTTTACCTGCAATTTCAGGCAGGACAATTATGCATTCCTGAGGCACGGAGCCGTCGCGATCCGCCTTTTGCAATGCCCGCAACGCGATGATGGCCGCCCTTTGGTCGATGATCAGTCCTTTTACATCGATGTCGAGGGCATCGACGATCTGTTCGAAAGCCTGCGTGCGGGATTGGCCGACCTACCAGCGGGCCGCGTGCGCCCACCGTTTGACCAGCCCTATGAGCAGCGCGAATTCCACGTGATAGATGAAGACGGGACACTGGTTTTCTTTGGTGAGGACATCAGAGAGAGACCGCAGGGATAAACCCTCCCGCCCATCGTCAATACGCCTTTGGCGCATCTCCTCTGGTTGGGGCGGGCAGCGCTGCGCGCGTATCAAAAGCCGGGGCTTGTCCCCTGCAACATGCCATGTTCCAGCGCATAACGGGTCAGACCGGCAGTCGATGAGATGCCGAGTTTGCGCTTGATGTTCTTGCGGTGCGTTTCGACGGTGCGCACGGAAATATCCAGCGCATGCGCGACGTCCTTGTTCGATTTACCTTGCGCAAGTTCCAGCAGGATCGTCTGTTCCCGCCCGGTCAGCGCTTCGCGTGCGTTGTCGCCTTTTGGTTTCAGCGACCCGCTGGCCCCGGTGCACAGATATTGTTCGCCCTTCATCACCGCGTCGATGGCATGTTTTATCTCATCGGTCGGGACGTCTTTTAGGATGTATCCTTTCGCGCCATGACTCAGGGCGGTCGAAATGTACTCGGGGCTGTCATGCATGGACAGGATCAGGATACGAATGTCGGGCAGGCGTTCCAGAATGATTTCTGTGGCGCTGAGCCCGCCCATGCCCGGCATGTTGAGATCCATCAGAACAACGTCCGGGTTCAACCGCGCCGCCTGATCCACTGCGTCCTGCCCGCTGCCGAGGGTTCCGACGACTTCGATCCCGTCATAGCTTTCGAGGATGGACTGGATGCCTTCGGCGACCATGGGATGGTCATCAACGATAAGGACTCGGATTGTTTGCTCGGTCATGTCCCGGCCTTTCGGTTCGGTGTCGCGTCGTCCTGAGGGGACAAGAGGTGGCTGAGGGGCAGGTCGACGTCGATTACTGTTCCGCTTTGCGCGCCGCGTGATGACAGAATGCGCAGCGATCCGTCAAGCTGTTCGATACGCTCCTGCATATTACGCAATCCAATCCCGGCGCTGGACTGGTCCGGCCCGGTGCGCAGGCCGCAGCCATTGTCGGTGATGCGCATGGTCGCACCCTTCTTGTGCCCGCGCAGGTCGATTGTAACACGGGTCGCCCCGGAGTGACGTTCGATGTTGGTCAGTGCCTCCTGTGCGATACGGTAGAGCGCGATCTTGCTGTCCTGATCCAGTCGATTTCGGAAAACGACTGTGGTGAATTCGGTTTCAATCCCGGTGCGCTCGGCAAAATCGTCGGTCAGCGCCTTGAGGGCAGGGCCAAGGCCCAGATCGTCCAGTACTCCGGGACGCAGGTCCCGGCTGATGCGGCGGACTTCGGTGATGGCAGAGCCCAGGTTGTCGATCCCCTTGTCGAGCGGGTCCCGGGCACCGTCATCATCACCGCGAAGCAGACGTCGGCGCGCATTGTCCAGCGCGTATCGAACACCGACCAGAATCTGGCTGATCCCGTCATGCAACTCGCGCGCCACGCGGCCCCGTTCTTCCTCTTGCGCGTCAAACACGCGTTGGGTCAGCTCTTTCAGCTTGGCGTCCGCCAGCCGCCGCTCGCGGAAATTTAGCAACATGCCCGATGCGAACACGATCAGTACCGCCGCCAGAACAATGCCGCCGATATACATGAATGTTCGTCGCACCCTCGCTTCGACCTCGGCCCTTGCGTTGGCGACCGTGGCGACGATGTCATCGATAAAAACGCCGGTGCCGACAACCCAGCGCCAGTCCTGCAATCCGACCACATAGGCTATCATTTGCGCTTCTTCCCCGGTCGAGGGCTTTTGCCACATGAAACTGTGCCAGCCTGCGCCCTGGCGGGCCATGCGGATGAACTCATCCACGACAGGGGTGCCGTCACTGTCGGTCAGGCCGACCCAGTTGCGGTTGATGAACTCGGTCTGGCGCGGACTGACCAGGTTGTTGCCGTCATAGTCATAAACAAAGAAGAACCCGTCCTTGCCATAGATCATCGCTGCCAGGATTTGCGTCACAAGACTTTTAGCCGTGTCATCATCAGGCTCGGCGCGACCATAGATGTAGGCAAATCCGTTGCGGGCCTGTGTGACGTAGTTGCGCAGTTCTTCCTTTTTGGCCTCGATCAGGCGCCGCTCAAGCGCCTGTATCTCGCTTTCGGCAGTTGCGCGCGATTCATAAGCGACGACCAAAGCAATCGCGGCCACTGCCAAAACCAGAGGAATTGCCGCAACAAGCGACAGCTTTTGCGCATAGGTGAGTGAGACCAGATGTCGAAGCCCTGCCATGTTCGAATCGATACGCAAGCCCGGCCGGAAAAGCAAAAGGATTGCGGGGACGGAAAATCAGATTTGGCGGAAATTCAGCGGAACGGGCCTGATAAGCACGGTATTTGCATCTGGCGAGATGAAAAAAACTGATCGTCTACGTAGTACTTGGTATTCACATTCCCGCGACGACATTTAGGCTGACGCGCACCGAAAACGACTGACCCGGCTGTCGCCGGGTTTTTGAATATGTAGGGGAGGAACACTCATATGGATCGTCGTTCATTTCTGAAAACATCTGCACTGGGCGGCTCGGCAGCTGCAGCCACCACGCTGGCGGCACCGGCTTACGCGCAGGGCAAGCGCACGCTGACCATGGTGACTTCGTGGGGTCGTGGTCTGGCTGGTGTTTTCGACAGCGCCCAGCGTTGCGCCGACAGCATCACGGCAATGTCTGATGGCAATCTGACCGTTGACATCAAAGCTGCAGGCGAACTGGTTGGCGCGTTCGAGGTGTTTGACGCGGTATCGTCCGGTCAGGCCGACATGTACCACGCCGCTGACTACTATTTCGTTGGTCAGCACCCGGGCTATGCCTTCTTCACCGCTGTTCCGTTCGGCATGACCGCGCAGGAAATGGTGAACTGGTACTACCAGGATGGCGGCATGGAGCTGCATGACGAACTGGGTCAGATCTTTGGTCTGAAGTCGTTCCTGGCCGGTAACACCGGTGCACAGGCGGGCGGCTGGTTCTCGAAAGAGATCAACAGCCCCGAAGATTTCAACGGTCTGAAGTTCCGCATGCCGGGTCTGGGCGGTAAAGCACTGGGTAAACTGGGCGCTTCGGTTCAGAACATTCCGGGTTCGGAAGTGTATCAGGCGCTGTCCTCGGGCGCGATTGACGGAACCGAGTGGATCGGTCCGTGGGCCGACGAAAAGGCCGGTTTCCAGGAAATCACCAAGGTTTACTACACCGCCGGCTTCCATGAACCGAATGCGGGCCTGTCGCTGGCAACCAACCGCGACGTGTTCGAAAGCCTGACACCCGCCCAGCAGAAGATCATCGAGATCGCTGCAGGCGAATGTCACCAGTGGAACCTGTCGCAGTTCCTGGCCAACAACGGTGCAGCACTGCAGCGTCTGCAGTCGGGTGGCGTCAAGGTCATGGAATTCCCTGACAGCGTCTGGGATGCATTTGGCCAAGCCAGCCAGGAAGTGCTGGACGAGAACATGGGCGACGAGCTGTTCAAGAAGATCCACGACAGCGCGGTTGCTTCGTCGACCGCGTCTTCGGCATGGCTCAACCTGTCGTCGGGCGTCTACACCTCGCAGCGCGACCGCGTCCGCGGCTAACATCCGGCTCACACTCACATGGTTCCCCCGCACACGCGGGGGAACCTTTCCTGTTGCACATGCACGGTGATTTCAAACCGGCTATAATAACAAGTGCAACTGACGCGACCTGGGGACAACATGCAGGACGAAAACGGTATCTCGTTCTTCGGCGCCCTGTGGAATGGACTGGTGTGGTTCATTCAGAACATTGCCGAAGCCTTCTATAATTTCGGATACGCCATCACGCATCCGCAGCTCTGGCTGAACTGGTCGGACAAAGAGGCGATCATGCGCTTTGTCTACTACGGCGGGTCGGTCGAGTTCTTCTTTGTGGTTTTCACCATCTTTCTAGTTCTGACGGCCGTTGGGCTGTATTTCAGGAACTTTATGTGGGGGATGGTGCGCGGTCTCGAAGGGTTCGCCAACACCACTGGCCGGTTCTTTGCCTGGGCCGGTCTGCTGATGGTCATCCAGCAGATCGTCATCGTTTTCATGCAGCGCGTGTTCGCGCGTCCGGACATGGCATTTGGTTTCGGTATTCCGATCCAGATGGACATCAGTTGGTATGCTGAAGAGCTTAAACTTTACAACGCCATGGTCGTATGCCTGTGCTGCACCTACACATTTGTGCAGGGCGGTCACGTACGCGTCGACCTGATTTATGCCGGGATCAGTTACCGGGCCAAGCGTGTGGTCGACATGTTGGGGTCGGTCCTGTTCATGATGCCAGTGGCGGTACTGACCTGGATGTACGGCTGGTATTTCATGTGGCGGCACCTGATCGTGCCGAAACCGTCGGCCAGTGACACGCTGGACAGGCTGGTCATGAAATCCCGCGCGATGCGCTGGAACGTCGAAACCATCGGTTTCAGCCCCAATGGTTTCAACGGCTACTTCCTGTTCAAAATTCTGCTGATTGCCTTTGCTGCAATGGTGTTTCTGCACGCGATTGCATTCCTGTACCGATCTTACCTGGAATTTGTGGAAGGGCCGGAAAGCGAAGGAAAATACCTCGACAAGGACAGCCTTGGTGAGGGTGAAGAAGCCTACGAAGGCGCACATTAAGGACGGAGACCAAGACAATGCTATTCGGACTTGATGGCGTCGAGATAGGCCTCATTATCGTATTCTTCTGCCTTTTCGGAGGCATTCTGAGCGGCTTTCCGGTGGCCTTCGCCATTGGTGGGGCCGGGGTGATCTCGTTCGGGATCATCGCGGCTCTGGACAGCGCCGGTTTGCTGGTCCATCAGGCAATCGACACCGGGTCACAAGCCTATCGGGACGTCGTGAATTCGGGTGTCAAACCAGATGTGATCTCGGTGTTTCGATATCCGGACTTGCCGAGAATCGCAGAACCGGTCTTTACCGCAGGATGGGAAACAGCGCTGGACCGGAACGTATCCTTCATCGTGAACCGGATGAACGAGCGTGTTCTGGCTGGGCAGTCGATTGAAACCCTTCTGGCCGTTTTGATGTTCGTGCTGATGGGCATCACCCTGGAACGCTCGAAAATCGCGAACGACCTGCTGACCACCATGGCCCGTGTCTTTGGCCCGCTGCCCGGTGGTTTGGCCGTTTCGATCGTGGTTGTGGGCGCGTTTCTGGCTGCCTCGACCGGTATCGTGGGCGCGACCGTAGTGACCATGGGTCTGCTGGCGTTGCCCACTATGCTGCGCAACAACTACTCGCCGGAACTTGCGACAGGTGTGATCGCTGCCTCGGGCACGCTGGGGCAGATCATTCCGCCCTCCATCGTGATCGTTCTGCTGGGAACGCTGGCGGGTGATCTGTATTCCACCGCACAGGAAACCCGGGCGGTTGAGGCCGGGTGTACCGACGCGCTGACCTACCTGGGTGAGCCTGCTGTGGTTTCGGTGGGTACGCTGTTTCAGGCGGCATTGCTGCCGGGTATCATGCTCGCGTTGCTCTATGCGCTTTATGCCTTTGGCTACGCTCTGCTCAACCCGGAAAAGGCGCCCGCGGTCGAGATGTCCGGCGGTGGCGGTGAACCAATCACGCGCGCCGAGGGTCTGACATGGCTGTTGGGTGCTCCGGTGGCATTGATCGCCGGTGCCTTTCTGCTGAGCAGTGTTGGCGTTATCGGAAGCCAGAATATCACTGTCTCCGGGTTTTCGGATATCGGGCAGGGCGCTTCGCTGCGGACCAGCGTGTCGGCCGAATGTCAGGCGTCGATGATCGAGCTACATGGGCAGCAAGCATGGGATCAGGCCGTCGCCGAGCAAGAGGCGATTGACGCTGCCGGTGGCGTGTCCGAGGCGCAGCGGCTGAGCGAGGAAGAACTGGCCGCCGCGCAGGAAGCCAAGATCGCTGCCGCAGCGCCGATCGGAACCGGCGTTGCGATTGTTGTGGTACTGTTGGGCCTGACACTGGTGCTGGGCCGCGGCATCGCGCCGTCCCGTCCCGTGCAGCCCTTGATCGTGGGTGGGATTGGCTTGTTGCTGATGCTGCTGGTCGATGTGCTGCTGGTTGCGCCGACGACCACGTCAGGGGCCACGTTCGTGCTGTTGGCGTTGCCTTTTGCGCTGGCCATCTATGGCTGCAAGGAGGCCGCCGCGCGCTGTGCGACCAATGATCTGATCCGCGTGGTGTTCCCGCCGCTGGTTCTGATCATCGCCGTTCTCGGCTCGATCCTTGGTGGTGTGACCAACCCGACACCGGCAGCCGCGCTGGGGGCTGGTGGTGCGATCATGCTGGCTGCATACCGCAAGCTGAAGGATCAGGAACGGTCGGGTAATATTATCATCTGGTCGACCTTTGCCGTGATCATCTGTTTGCTGCTTGGGGTGAATTTCGACCTTAGGATCAATCAGGGCGGTGTCACCGCTGAGACCTGGATAGCCTTCTTCCTGGCCTACGGTACCTATCTTTTCGCCTTGTTCGGCTTGCTGTTCGGATGCTGGGTGTTGTTCTCCAGCGGCGTTCTGACACCTGTGGTGCGGGAAACCGCAAAAGTGACCTCGATGGTGTTCACGATCCTGATCGGCTCGCAATTGCTGAACCTGGTGGTGATCTCGTTCGGGGGCGAGCACTATATCCAGCAATTCCTCAAGAGTTTCGACAACGAGTTCACGGTCTTCCTGATCGTGATGCTGGTGCTGTTCATCCTTGGGTTCGTGCTGGATTTCCTGGAAATCATCTACATCGTGATCCCGATCGTGGGACCTGTGATCTATGGCGGGTCGTTCGATCCGAAATGGGTGACGATCATGGTGGCGGTGAACCTGCAGACCTCGTTCCTGACACCGCCATTTGGGTTTGCGCTGTTCTACCTGAGGGGCGTTGCGCCTAAGGAGGTGACAACAGGTCATATCTATCGTGGGATCGTTCCGTTTGTCCTGATTCAGGTCGTGGGCATCGGAATCCTGTGGTTCTTCCCATCGATTGTGACCATTGTGCCGGATCTGATCCCGAATTGATCAAAGACTGACAAAATGAAAAGGGGGCCTTCGGGCCCCCTTTGCTTTGAACTTTGTATGAAGGGGCCAGCCCCTTCCTGGCCTTTGGCCAGTTCATCCCCGGGATATTTTCAGCCAGATGAAGATACGGATCAGGTGAACTGGATCAGGTCCCAGCGATTGCCGAACGGATCGCACCAGACGGCGACGGTGCCATAGGGTTCGTGGCGGGGGTCTTCTTCGAAATGGACACCGTTTTCACGCATTGCGGCGTGGTCCCGTTGGAAGTTGTCAGTTTCCAGAAAAAAGCCGACACGGCCGCCTGTTTGATTGCCGATGGCGGCCTTTTGGTCGGGACCGTCAGCCTGTGCGAGCAAAAGCGATGCGCCTCCGGAACCCGGTGGCGCAACACGAACCCATCGCTTGCCTTCGCCAAGCGCAATATCCTGCAACAGCGCAAAATTCAGTGTTTTGGTATAGAATGCAATCGCCTCGTCGTAATCCGGAACCACCAGCGTGACGGCGTGCAGGTTTTGGCGCATGGATGCTGTTCAGCCTTTAGTCGGGTGGCGGTCAGGCAGCTGAATATTGGCGACTTGTTCCGCAATCGGAGCTGTAGACAATGGATGATGCTGCGCGTCAGGCAGGCCATCAGGATCCCGGATAGGTTTCCATTCGTTTTGAATATACGCTTCCAGACCCGAGAACCGGGCCTTGTATCCCATTTTGGGACTGCCCGGAACCCAGTAACCCAGGTACACGTAAGGCAGGCCAGCCTCGCGCGCGATATCGATATGATCGAGGATCATGTAGGTGCCAAGCGAATTGGACGGTTGGGCGGGGTCGTAAAAGGAATAGACCATGCTGAGCCCGTCATCGAGCACATCTGTCAGGCTGACAGCGATCAGATCGCCGGTTTTGGGGTCAGCATATTCAACCACTCGACTGCGGATCGGCGTTTCCTCAATCATCGCGGCGAACTCGAAAACGTCCATGTCCGCCATACCGCCATCGGCGTGGCGGGTATCGAGATAGCGGCGAAACAGCTCGTACTGTTCGTCCGTCGCCCAAGGGGAGTTGGCGCGGCGCTCCAGACCCTCATTGCGTTTTGCGGCGCGCCTCTGGCTTTTGTTGGGTTGAAAGGTCGACACGTCGATCCGGGCGGACAGGCAGGCGGCGCAGTCCGTGCAGGACGGGCGGTAGAGTACATTTTGAGATCGGCGAAAACCCTGTTGGGACAACGAGTTATTCAACTGATCGGCGCCATCACCCTGAAGGGCGGTGAACAATTTACGCTCCATCCTGCCCTCAAGATAAGGACAGGGCTGTGGTGCCGTCACATAGAATTGTGGCGCTATTGGCAGCGTGTGTCGCATGAAAGTCCCGTGTATCCCGCAACGCGATGATAGCAACGCTTCCACGAGCCGCCAAGTGATTCAAGGCGTCGGTTCTTTTATGCCCGCTGGTTGATCATGACGGTTCCAAGGAACGCGTCGGTCAGCCCCTGGCAGCGGGAACTGGTCAGCATCATGATGACAGAGATGATCTGGATCACGAAGAATGCCATGCTGACAAAATAGCCGGCGGTATGGGCCAGTGCTTTGCCGGTATCCATCCGTGCACCGAAGGCATCGCGCAATTCAATGTTCATGAAGCGCATTCCCAGCGTCGCGGATCCGTTAGAGATGGTGACAACCCGGTACACAAAGCTGATGATCCCGTAGGTCAGGGGCAGGAAGAAAACGCCCATTCCAAATGTCAGGAAGACCGGGACGATGCAAAGAAGCGAGATGAAGGCGATGTCGAAAAGCCATGCGACAAAGCGTTTGGTCGCCACGGACTGATAGAATTCAGGCTGGCGGTCGGGATCGGGCAGGTGGGTCATCAAAGGAATTCCGGGAGGTTATGCAGGTGTACCCTGTCCCGAATGACGGGACAGGGCAAGGCTGGATCAGGCGCGCTCGCCGTTTTCCGGCTCATCATGGTTTTCGCGGGCGCGTTCATCCATGAACTGGTCGAATTCGGCCTTGTCCTTGGCTTCGCGCAGGCGATGCAGAAATGCTTCGAAATCTGCCTGTTCACGCTCCAGTCGGGCCAGCGTGTCGGCCTTGTAGGCGTCAAATGCGCTGTTGCCCGAAGGTTTCATGGCGCTCATGTGGCTGTGCCAGGTTTTGCGGCGGCTGCAGGATTTGCTGAACATACGTTTGCTCCAGATCATGTAGGCCAGAAGGGCCAGGCCAATCGGCCAGAAAATGATGAAACCAAGCACCATGACGGCGATCCAGGCGCCTTTGCCTTTGTCGTCAAGCCAGGCCTCGGAACGGTGCAGCCATCCCGGGTTTTGGGGAGTGGCGTGGTCGGACAATGCGGTCATTTCAGGTCTCCGGGGTTGATGTAAATCGTCTTCACATCACCAAGATGGGAGCGGTAAAACCGGGTTGCAAGGGGTAATGTGAAAAAGATTTACATTTTGGCAATTTCCTCAACTGCGGTTGACGCAGGGGCGTCACGCGCGCAGGTTCCGGCTATGGATGACCGCGAATACAAATCCGCCCCGACATTGGAAGAAATCCTTTCGCTTGAACGCCAGGTCTGGACGGCGCTGGTCGAGGGGGACGCGACGGCTGACCGGGCCTTGCTGAGCCCGGATTTCTTAGGCGTATACCCAACGGGCTTTGCGAACCGTGACGCTCATGTCGGGCAGTTCGCGGATGCGCCGACGATGGCCAGTTTTGAACTCGGCGATGCGAGGCTCCGGGTTTTGACGGAGGACATCGTATTGCTGAGTTATCGCGCTGACTACACGCGCCCGAATTCGAAGATGAAAGAGGCGATGTTGATTTCATCTCTTTGGGAAAGGCGGCACGGCGTTTGGGTGAACAGTTTCAGTCAGGACACGCCTTTGACCGGAGAGTGACCGGATTGTCTCATTGACGTTGCTCAACGGTGATGCGCAACCTGCGCGCATGACAGATGCACTTGCCATTATTCGCGCACCGCTTGCCTATGATCCCGTTTTGGGGGCCGAGACGCGGGCGTTGGTGCCCGATCTGACCAGCGAACAAGGTGATCTGATCGCCGGAACAGCCGGTTCCAGTCCTTATCTGAAAAGCCTTGTTGAACGAGAGGCCGAATGGCTGTCGGGCGCATTGCACCACCCTGATCAGGCGCTGGCAGATGTGATGGATACCGCCCGTGCTTTGCCGCCGGATCAGTTGAAACCGGGGCTGCGGCAGGCCAAGCGGCGCGTGGCCTTGCTGACCGCGCTTGCTGATCTGTCCGGGGCCTGGCCTCTGGAAAAAGTGACCGCAGCGCTGACCGATTTTGGTGCGCTGGCAGCGGATGTCGCCGCCAAGGCGGAAATCGCGGCTCTGATCAGACGCGGTAAACTGCCGGGAATGACCGAGGAAGATGTTGTAAACGCTGCGGGAATGGTCATCCTGGCTATGGGCAAGATGGGTGCGCACGAACTGAATTACAGTTCGGACATCGATCTGATCGTCTTGTTCGACGAGACACGTTTCGAACCGGATGATTTCTATGACGCGCGGCAAAGCATGGTGCGCGCGACCCGCAATTTCTGCGCCACGCTGAGCGAGAAAACCGCTGATGGCTATGTCTTCCGCACCGATCTGCGGCTGCGCCCCGACCCGGCCGTGACACCGGTGTGCATGGCGATGGAAGCGGCGGAACGGTATTATGAAAGCCTGGGCCGCACGTGGGAACGTGCCGCGTATATCAAGGCGCGCCCCTGCGCGGGCGATATTTCCGCCGGGGACAGGTTTCTTGACGCGCTGCGCCCTTTTGTCTGGCGCCGCCATCTGGACTTTGCAGCGATTCAGGACGCCCACGACATGCGCTTGCGCATTCGGGAAAACAAGGGGACCGGCGGCACGCTGACCATTCCCGGCCATGACATGAAACTGGGGCAGGGTGGCATTCGGGAAATCGAGTTCTTCACCCAGACACGCCAGTTGATTGCGGGTGGCCGCGACCCGGATCTGCGGCTGCGCGCAACGGTTCCGGGGTTGGCGGCGCTGGCGAACAAGGGGTGGGTGCCGCAGGACGTTTCAGAAAAGCTCAGCGATCATTACCGTGCTCATCGCGAGGTTGAGCACCGCATCCAGATGATTCACGACGCCCAGACCCACAAGGTTCCGAAATCCGAAGACGGAATTGAACGCGTCGCCTGCCTGATGGGGATCAGCAGCGCCGCGTTGCAATCGGACCTGACCCGCAGGCTGACCGAAGTACATGAACTGACCGAAGGGTTTTTCGCCCCGGGGCATGGCCAACGGCCGACCTCGGTAGAAAGCGTAGAATTTGACAAGAACGTTTTAGCCCGCTGGCCGACTTACCCCGCTTTACGCTCGCAGCGCGGCGCACGGATATTCGAACGCCTGAAGCCCGAATTGCTCTCGCGTCTGGCCAAGACAGCCCAGCCCGACGAGGCGTTGCAGGCGCTTGATGGGTTTCTGGCCGGATTGCCCGCCGGGGTTCAGTTGTTTTCCCTGTTCGAAGCCAACCCGCAACTGATCGACCTGCTGATCGATATTGTCGGTACTTCGCACGCACTGGCCACGCATCTGTCGCGCAACGCTTCGGTTTTTGATGCCGTTATTGGCGGCAGTTTCTTTGCCGATTGGCCCGGGCAGGCCGCGCTTGAGGCTGAGTTGACGCAGGCGTTGTCTGGTGAGGACGATTATGAATCCCGGCTGGATCTGGCACGGCGCTGGTGCAAGGAATGGCATTTCCGCATCGGTGTACACCACCTGCGCGGATTGATTGACGGTGTAGAGGCCGGGCGGCAATACGCCGAACTGGCTCATGCCGTGATCGCCGCAATCCTGCCCTGCGTGGCCGAACAGTTTGCCCGCAAACATGGTCCGGCGCCGGGGCGCGGGGCCGTGGTTCTGGGCATGGGCTCGCTAGGGGCGGGGCAGATCAACTCGCAATCCGATCTGGACATGATTGTCATCTATGATCCGCTGGATCAGGATATGTCGGACGGGCCGCGTCCGTTGGGCACGCGTCCGTATTTTGCGCGATTTACACAGGCCCTGATCACCGCCTTGTCTGCACCGATGTCGCAAGGACGGCTTTACGAGGTCGACATGCGCCTGCGCCCCTCCGGCAATCAGGGTCCGGTGGCTACAAGCTGGGCCAGTTTTACCAATTACCAGAAAAATGAGGCCTGGGTGTGGGAACATCTGGCGCTGACCCGTGCCCGCGTCGTGGGCGGTGACCCGGACCTTGGCGATGCGATCGAAACCTTCCGCGCAGATTTCATGGCGCAGCCGCGCGATCGGGACAAGATCTTGCGGGAGGTCGCCGAAATGCGGGAACGGCTTGCCGCCGCAAAATCGCCGGCTGGTATCTGGGATGCCAAGAACGGCCCGGGGCGGATGATGGATATCGAACTGATGGCCGAAACCGGAGCGTTGCTGGCCGGCATTCCCCAACGCGACGTGCATTCCGGGCTGGATGGCGCGGTCGCTGCCGGGTTGCTGGATGTCGCGCAGGCACAATCCCTGAAGGACTGTTACGACCTATGCTGGTCGGTACAATGCGCTGCGCGACTGCTGTCGGGCAAAGTGATCGAGGCAGATCAGATCGGCGAAGGCGGCACCGCCTTCCTTTGCCGGGCCACCGGATTTGACCAGGTCAGCCAGTTGCAGAACGCGCTGCAGGAAAGCTACGATACGGCCGCCCGGCTGATCGGGATGGTGATGCAAGGGGAAGACGATGGGCCGAAACTCTGATCCAAACGATCACAAGGGTCTGATACTCGAAGCCTATCGCATAGACGGCATCACTTTGCCCGAATGCCGCAGTATCTTTCTGGACTGGGCGCTCAGCTTGCCTGCGGATCGTGATCAGACGCAGGCCCTGACCGAGTTGCACGCGGCTTATGCAACTGAAAATGCTGAACATCCTATGACGAAGGTACTGCGTGAGGGGCTTCAAACCGCTCAGGCTCCGAAGCGGCGCGGCGGCTGGCGCGGGCGCGACAGGTAAACAAGGGGTTTCGCAGGCCCGCGTTCGCCACTAAGAGGGCGGCATGACCCAGCCTGCTGAAACAGATCGCCCTTCCATCCGTCTGAAACCCAAGGCCAATGCGCGCGGTCTGCGCCATGGTTTTCCCTGGGTTTATGCCAATGACATCGTCACCGACCGCCGCACGCGAAAAATCCCGGCTGGTTCGCTTGCCGTTCTGGAAGATGACAAACGGGCGCCGATAGCGCTAGTGGCGGTCAACCCGGATTCAAAAATCATGTGCCGCGTTCTCGATCGCGATCTGAACGCACGGCTTGATGCAGCGTGGTTCGAAACTCGCCTGACACGGGCGCTGGAGATGCGCGAGCGTTTGTACGACGCACCCTATTACCGCCTCGTGCATGCCGAGGCTGACGGATTCCCCGCTGTCATCATCGATCGTTTTGGTGACGCCTGCGTGATCCAGCCCAACGCCGCTTGGGCCGAAGCTCATCTGGACAGGCTGACCGATGCGCTGGTCAAGGTGACCGGGGTTTCCACGGTGCTCAAGAATGCCTCTGGTCGTACGCGCGGGCTGGAAGGGCTGGATGATGTGAACATGACCCTGCGCGGTACGGTCCCGGATGCTCCGTTGCCCGTTCCGATGAATGGCGCGACCTACATGGCCGATCTGACGGGCGGTCAAAAAACCGGCCTATTTTACGATCAACGCCCAAATCACGCCTTTGCCGCCAGACTGGTGCATCCCGGTGCTCAGGTACTGGACGTGTTCAGCCATGTGGGCGGCTTCGGTCTGGCGATGTTGGCGGGCGGCGCTGCTGGTGCGCTATCCGTGGATGGATCTGCGGCAGCGCTGGACCTGGCGACCAAGGGGGCCGCGGCCTCGGGCTTTTCCGACCGCTTCAGCACGCGGCAGGGTGATGCGTTCGATGTTTTGACCCAGTTGGGCGAAGAAGGAGCCCGCTTTGACGTTGTGGTCTGCGACCCCCCGGCATTTGCACCTTCGAAACAAGCGCTTGATGCCGGTTTGCGGGCCTATGAACGTGTTGCGCGTCTGGCCGCCCCGCTGGTCAAACCCGGCGGGTATCTGGGCTTGTGCTCCTGTTCTCACGCGGCGGATCTGGGCCGCTTCAGGGACGCATCCGCCCGCGGGATCGGGCGGGCCGGGCGGCAAGCGCAACTGATCCACACAGGTTTCGCCGGTTCCGACCACCCGCAGCTGCCGCAACTGGCCGAAAGCGGCTACCTCAAAGCGGTGTTCTTCCGACTGTGAAGGCGGTTCTGGACACCTGCGTCATCTACCCCACGGTGATGCGAGAGATGCTGCTGGGCGCGGCCCGTCTGGGCCATTTCACACCTGTCTGGTCGGATCGTATCCTCGAGGAATGGGCCCGTGCCGCGCGCAAGCTGGGCCCTGACGGTGAAATGCAGGCCCGCGCCGAAATCGCTCTGACACAGACGCAATGGCCGGGCGCAGCAAAGTCAGCGGCTCCGGGTATCGAAAACCGACTGTGGCTGCCTGATGCCGCCGACATCCACGTGCTGGCAACAGCAATCGCCAGTTCCGCTGATGTTATTGTCACGGTAAACGCCAAGGATTTTCCCAGGAACCTTCTGGCCGAAGAGGGACTTGACCGCGTCGACCCCGATACATTTCTGCATGGTTTCTGGACTACCGACCCCAACGGAATGGCCCAAAACGCCGCGCGCGTTCTGGCCGAAGCCAACCGTCTGTCCGGCGATCAATGGACCATGCGCGCGCTCATGAAAAAAGCCCGCCTGCCGCGTCTGGGCAAAGCGCTGCATACGACTTCTGTTTGAAAGTCCCTCGGAGAGCGAAAGGGGCGGCGCCCCCAAGTTCCGACCCTAACCGTTTGATCCCCAACGCTGTTCAAGGACTTCCAGCGCCGCAATCCGCTCATCCGTCTTCGGATGGCTCATCAACCAGGCCGGAACAACACCGGCGCGCTGCTGGGTCAGGCCTTCCAGCTTGTGAAACAGTGATTTCTGCGGGCCAATTCCGATCCCTGCCTTGGTCAGAAGCGCAGCGGCATACTCATCCGCCTCATACTCATCGCCACGCGACAGTCGCGATGCCAGCAGATGCGTCAGCATATTGGCAATCCAGGCACCGATGAAGGGAATGAACCGGTTCAGCAGCATCATCAGCGCTGCGCGCAAAGCGTTCTGCCCGGAAAAGTCGATCATCCGCCGCCGTGCATGTCCAAGCGCAACATGGCCCAGCTCATGAGCGATGACACTGGCCATTTCTTCGGCAGAAACCTCTCCGTTTGCGAATTTCCGGTAAAAGCCGCGTGTGATGAAGATGCGGCCATCCGGCGAGGCCAGCCCGTTAACCGGATCAATCTCGTAAATATAGACCGGCACCCGATCCACATTCAAAGCGGCAGCCAGCCGGTCGGTCATCCGCTTCAGTGCCGGGTCTGCCAGCTCGGTCGATTTGGCATCCAGTTCCCGATGCGTGCGCCAGACCGAGATGCGATACATCACGACGGCATAGGCTATGGCCAGCAGGATCGGGGTCAGACGAAGCATAGTTCAGATATGGGCGTGCAGGCCGGTCAGGGCAACCTGAATTCTCGGATTGAACGCTTGTTTTGATCTGGGCATTTGAACTCAGGTTTCGACCAGATTGTAGTGCTTTATCAATCTGCTTTCGACCAGTTCAGCCTCGGCGGCGTCGATATGCGGGCTGGCGTAATCTTCCCCGACAAAGGCTTTCAGGGCGTCCAAACTCTCCCAAACCATGACAAAACTGAATTCTCTGGGGGGTCTCTTTCCGCGGCGCACCAGGAAGCACATTTACAATTCCCTTGGTGCTTTTCATAAGCGGAATAGCGATTTCATGAAAAAACCTGCCAAACTCTTCCTCTTTGCCAGGGCGTGCTACAACCTGAAAGATGCGAATGATCATTTTCGTGTACCTCTCCGACATGGTGAGAATGGTACATCATAACATGGTGCGCCTTGCGCCCGGCTCCCCTGACGTTACCGCGTCAGTTCGCGCATCCCTTGCTCCAGTCCAGCCAGTGTCATCGGCACCATGCGATCCTCGAAAATCTCCCGGATCATTCCGATCGAGTGAGTGTATTCCCAGTATTTCTCGGGGACCGGATTGATCCACAGGTTCGATGTCCACTGCTCGCGCGCGCGTTGCAGCCAGACCTGACCGGCCTCTTTGTTCCAATGCTCGTTCGCGCCACCGGGATAGGCGATCTCGTAAGGGCTCATCGAAGCGTCGCCGACAAAGATACACTTGTAGTCCGGACCATAGGTGCGCAGCACTTCGTGGGTCGGTGTCTGTTGATCCCAACGGCGGCGATTGTCGCGCCAGACGCCTTCATAGAGGCAGTTGTGGAAATAGTAGTATTCAAGATGCTTGAACTCGGTCCGGGCGGCCGAGAACAGCTCCTCGACCACCTTGATATGCGGGTCCATCGAACCGCCCACGTCCAGAAACAGCAGCACTTTTACGGCGTTGTGACGTTCAGGCCGGGTTTTGACATCCAGATAGCCGTGTTCTGCCGTGGCCCGGATGGTTCCGTCCAGATCCAGTTCTTCGGCAGCCCCTTCACGGGCCCAGCGACGCAGGCGTTTCAGTGCCACTTTGATGTTGCGCGTGCCTAGTTCAACTGTGTCGTCTAAGTTTTTGAATTCACGCTTATCCCAGACCTTGACCGCGCGCTGATGGCGGCTTTCCTTCTGACCGATCCGTACGCCTTCGGGGTTGTAGCCATAGGCGCCGAACGGCGAGGTTCCGGCGGTGCCGATCCACTTGTTGCCGCCTTGGTGGCGGCCTTGCTGCTCCTTCAGACGCTCGCGCAGCGTCTCCATCAGCTTTTCAAACCCGCCCAGAGCCTCGATTTCGGCCTTTTCCTCGTCACTAAGGTGCTTTTCAGCCATCTTGGCAAGCCATTCGGCGGGGATATCGACCGCCTCCAGCACCTGATCGAAACCGATTTCGTTCAGTCCTTCGAAGCTGGCGGCAAAGGCCCGGTCGAATTTGTCGATGTTGCGTTCGTCCTTCACCATCGACACGCGGGCGAGGTAATAGAAGGCCTCGACATCATAGGTGGCAAGCCCTTTTTTCATCCCTTCCAGAAACGTCAGATACTCGCGCAGAGACACCGGAATGCCTGCTTTGCGAAGGTTTTCGAAGAAGGGCAGAAACATCGGATCAGGCTACCAGACGAACCAGGATCAGGGACATCACCAAACCTGCCAATGCGAACGCGATGCCGTATCCGGCGGCGTATTGTGCAATGTCCGCCCCGGACCCATTGCGTTTTCGCGCGGTCAGCGCCCCCAGAATTGCGCCCAGAACCGCCATGCCCAGAACCACTACCATTCGCCTGTCATCCGTTGTTTTCAGTGTTGGCGTTCGTCGCGGCGACTTCCTGAGTCACAGAACGCATTACCAGATCCGAGCCGAAGCCGTATCTTGCCCACCCAAGACTGTCCAGCCTGACGGCGCGTGCCTGTTCCGGGCGACCGGCCTGATTGAGAGCTTCGGATTTCAACAGCAGCAGCGTGGCCAGGATCGAGGCGTTTTCGGCCTTTGTCATGACATCAATCGCGTTGTCCAGTTGAGGCAGAACCTCCGGCCCTCTGCCTTGCGCCAGCGAATAGGCAGCGGTCTGTGTGGTGACATGCGCCCTATGAACTTCGGTGCCGGGGGTCTGCATCAGATATTGCATGGCAATGTCGTACTGACGTTTCGCTTCCAGCGGGTCATCGAACTGGGCCATGCGGCCCAACAGATAGTGTGGGTAAGCGCGGCGATGATCTGTCCAGCCGCGCGCTTTTCCGATCCGCGCTGCGTTCTCGGCCGCCCGGACCTGTCTGGACGAGCCCTGACCCGGCCCAAGCGCCTTCTGTATCGCAACAATCCACTCGCGCGGCGTTTCCGAAACGGGTTGCTTCGGCAATCTGTCACCGCGTGGGTTCAGGCGGCTCAGAACTCCGGGCAGGGCGGCCGCGACCTGTTCAGGGGTCATGCCGTTGCGCAGTTCGGGCGCGTAGGCGGTGCGCAGGATCAGCATGTCAAAGCCGGTCAGGACGGTGTGGATATTGTCGTCGTTGAAAACCGAATCCGGCAGGTGATACAGGTCATTCAGCGGCCCCAGCGCTTGCGCCAGTTCCTCGTGAAGGCAGTCGCGCATTTCCTGTGGGCTAACGTCGTATGGGATGAAAATCCCCAGACGTTCGCGCTTGCGCAATTCGGTCCAGTTGCTTTTGCGTTTACGCCGGTCGCGGCGGTATTCTTCAAAACTGGATGCGTTTGGCACCACAAAACAGGCGGCATTGGGCAAGATGCTGTGGATTTGTTTCTGACCGACCGCCTCGATGGTAATGTTGGCCTGACCGTCCCTGATCTGACGGATGTCGATCCCGGCTTCACGTTGCAGGCGGGTCAGCAACCTGGTCAGATCGCGTTGCATGCTGGCGGTCGGAGTGCCGGTCAACCGGACAGTGACCGGACCTTCAAAGCGCGTGAACACGGGCAGAACCGCGCCGGATTCCAGTGCGAAATGCAGCGACATAAAATCAGCAGCGATGTTTCCGTTCGAGCGCGCGGGCGGCATCGGATAAGATCTTGTGAACATCTTTGCCGGGGGCAGCACGGTTTCCACCGCTTGCACCCGGGTCGGGGGTTCCGTCGTTTTGACAGACGCACAGCCCGCCGATGCGGCCGCCAGACAAAGAGCAACCCATCGCATCATGGACGCTGATACCTGATAAACGGAGTCTGCTTTCCAATGCGGTCGTAGAGTTTTCGGGCAGTATGATTGAAATCCTGGGTCAACCAGTAGACTGACGGCGCACCTTGGCGATCCGCCTCGTCATAGACCGCCTGGATTAGTGCCCGCCCGACACCCGTGCCGCGCGCTTCGGGGCGTGTGAACAGATCCTGCAGATAGCAAACCTGTTCAACCTTCCAGGCGTGGCGGTGAAACAGGAAATGAGTCAGCCCGATCAGTTGCCCGTCCAGTTCGGCAACGAAACAGGAAAAATCACTTGGGTCATCTCCCAGAAGACGGGAAAAGGTCGTGTCATAGACGTCGTCCGGAACCGATGTTTCGTAGAACGCCAGGTAGTCGCGCCACATGTCGGACCACTGATCCCTGTCCTCGCTACGCAAGGGGCGAACTGTTGGGGCGTCGGGCATCTGTTGCAGATCCTGTCAATTCATGTCGGTCTCGGGGCGCGATGCGCCGGGGCTGGCCGGAGTTATGCTGACATCCGGTCGGACCCAAGGCAACCCGCGATCACCCGATGTTCAGCCATATCGGCGGAATTACCGCTTGCTGCGCGCCATGAAAGCAAGGCGTTCGAACAAATGCACGTCCTGCTCGTTCTTAAGCAGTGCGCCATGCAGCTTGGGCAGAGCGTTGACACCATCACGCTTCAGGTCTTCGGCTGTCAGATCCTCGGCCAGAAGCAGCTTGAGCCAGTCCAGCACTTCCGAGGTCGAAGGTTTTTTCTTCAACCCCTGAGTTTCGCGGATTTCGTAGAACTGGGTCAGGGCCGTGGTCAGCAGCGCGTCCTTGATGCCTGGGTGGTGCACGTCGACGATCCGGCGCATCGTGGCCTCATCCGGAAAGCGGATGTAGTGGAAGAAGCAGCGGCGCAGGAATGCGTCGGGCAGTTCTTTTTCGTTGTTCGAGGTAATGATTACGATCGGCCGGTTTTTGGCGCGGATGGTCTCTCCGGTCTCGTAGACATGGAACTCCATCTTGTCGAGCTCCTGCAGCAGGTCGTTTGGAAACTCGATATCGGCCTTGTCGATCTCATCGATCAGCAGAACGACCTTTTCGTCCGTCTCGAATGCCTGCCACAGCTTGCCCTTGCGGATGTAGTTCGACACGTCGTGCACGCGCTCTTCGCCCAGCTGGCTGTCGCGCAGGCGGCTGACAGCATCGTATTCATACAGACCCTGTTGCGCGCGGGTGGTCGACTTTATGTTCCATTCGATCATTCTCAGACCCAGCGCACCGGCCACCTGCTTGGCCAGTTCGGTCTTGCCAGTACCGGGTTCACCTTTGACCAGCAACGGGCGTTCAAGGGTCACAGCGGCATTGACGGCGATATTGAGGTCGTCTGTGGCAACATATTCGGCTGTACCTTGGAAACGTGTGGTCATTGGGCCCCCGTGTCGTATCGTGCCCGTCATGGGCGGAATTTGCGCCCCTTGGGGTACAGAGGGCGGGCGGGTTTGACAACCCGCGCCGCTGCGTCCGTGCAGGCAAAATTGCAGCCCGGGAAGGCCTGGGAATTGATTCGCCCTCATCCTAAAGTTGCGCTGTTAACAAACTGCCCGGAAAAGGCCCGGAAAACTCCACAGAAAAACAAGGTTTTCCCTTGCAAAGTATCATTATTAGATACTGACATGATGACGGCGCAGCAGTCCGGGTTTTGTGTAGTGACATTCCCTGCGCCGTCGGATAAATGCTGCGCAGAGGGGGTGCCAAATGTCAGGTGAAACGACCGCGACCGACGTTTCTGGCCGTACCGAGGGAGCACAAATGAAACAGGAAGTTTTTCTGCCGGAAGATTATCGACCGGCCGAAGATGAACCGTTCATGAACGACCGCCAGCTTGAATATTTTCGACGCAAGCTGACCGATTGGAAGAATGAACTTTTAGCAGGCAGCCGCGATACCATCGAAGGGTTGCAGGGCAACACGCGTAACATCCCGGATGTCGCCGACCGCGCAAGCGAGGAAACAGACCGCGCGCTGGAACTGCGTACCCGTGATCGTCAGCGCAAGCTAGTGGCTAAGATCGACTCGGCGCTGCGCCGGATTGACGAGGGCGAATACGGGTATTGCGAGATGACGGGCGATCCGATCTCGCTTAAGCGACTGGATGCGCGTCCGATTGCGACCATGACGCTTGAGGCGCAAGAGCGTCACGAGCGCCGTGAAAAAGTCCACCGCGACGATTAACCGCCGGAATATTGCAATTCAAAAACGCCGGGGCCATTGGCTCCGGCGTTTTTTGTGCGGTAAGTCTGATTCATGAATACTCAGGGTTTGAAAATCGCGGTTGTGGGTGCGGGAATCGGCGGCCTTGCCGCTGCCACCGCATTGCGTCAGACCGGAGCTGATGTGGTGGTCCTTGAACAGGCCAGCGACATCAGCGAGGTCGGGGCCGGGTTGCAGATCAGTGCCAACGGCATGGTGGTGCTGAAAGCATTGGGTGCGGTGAGTGGCGCCATCGAATCTGGCCAGCGGTCCTATGGAACGGTTTTGCGTGATTACAAAACCGGCCGCTTCATCAGCCGAATACGGGAACCTTCGGCAGGTCCCACTTATTACTATCACCGGGCGGACCTGATTGAATTGCTGCTGAACTCCGCCCAGGCGGCTGGCGTGGAAATCCGTTTGAACAGCCAAGTTCAGGACATCCGGGAAGACGACGATAGTGTCGAGATCCGGATGGCAAACGGTGATCTGCTGACGGTCGATTGTCTGATCGCGGCAGATGGCGGCCGCAGCGCCATTCGTCCCTATCTGAACGGCGAAGAGATACCGGGTTTTTCCCATCAGATTGCCTGGCGCGCGACAATCCCCTGGAGTGTCGAGCTGAGCGCACCCAAGGCGCATTTGACGATGGGGCCGGGGCAGCATGTCGTGACTTATCCCCTGCGGGATCAGAGCCTTATGAACATTGTCGCGATCGAGGAACGATCAGACTGGCAACAGGAAGACTGGCGCCTTGCGGGTGATCCGGAGGAATTGCGCCAACGGTTCTCGGATTTTGGCGGAAAAGTGCGTGAGATTCTGGGCGAAGTGCAAGAGACTTTTGTCTGGGCGCTTCACCTTCGGCCGGTTGCACGGAAATGGCAGAATGGACGCATTGCCTTGCTGGGGGATGCCGCCCATCCGACGCTTCCGTTTATGGCGCAGGGCGCCTGTCTCGCACTGGAAGATGCACTGATACTGGCGCGTTCGTTTCAGGCCGACAGTCTGGCGGATGCGCTTGGCAATTATGAAACCGCGCGCGCTGCGCGCGCCAGACAGGTAGTCGAAACGGCAACTGCCAATGCGCGCAACTTTCATCTGCGCGGGCCGATGCGCGTAGCAGCACAGATGGCACTGACCGCAATGGGGCCGCGACTGGGGCGGCGGTATGAGTGGATCTACAGTTACGACGCCACGGCGTGACGATTTACAGATCGAAATCGACCCAGACCGGAACGTGGTCGGATGGTTTTTCCTGTCCGCGAACCTCGGCATCGATCCGGCAATCGCGCATCAGGTCGGCCGCCTGAGGGGTCAGCAGAAAATGGTCAATGCGAATACCGTCATTCTTGTTCCAGGCCCCGGCCTGATAGTCCCAGAATGAATAGTGGCCCGGCCCCTGCGTGCGTGCCCGAAACGCCTCGGTAAACCCAAGGTTCAGGATCTTGCGAAACGCTGCACGGCTTTCCGGACGAAACAGGGCGTCCTCGCGCCAGGCGTCCGGACGTTTGGCATCTTCGGCCTGAGGGATGATGTTGTAGTCACCGGCCATCAAGGCGGGCTCTTCACTGGCCAACAGATCTTTGGCCCGCTCATAAAGCCGGTCCATCCACGCCAGTTTGTAATCGTATTTCGGTCCCGGAACGGGATTTCCGTTCGGCAGATACAAACCGCAAATGCGCAGAGCCTTTTTGCCGACGACAGTCGCCTCGACCCAGCGTGCCTGTTCATCCGCATCATCGCCCGGCAATCCGCGGGTCACGTCCTCTAGCGGCAACTTGGACAGGATGGCCACGCCATTGAAACTTTTCTGGCCGTGGGTCTCGACGTTGTATCCCCGCTCTTCGAACATTTCCCGTGGGAAATTCTCGTCTACCGATTTGATTTCCTGAAGAAGCACCACATCCGGTTGCGCATCGTCCAGCCACCGGGGCAGCGCTTCGGCCCGCGCCTTGATGCCATTGATGTTGAATGTGGCGATTTTCATGCGCGGTCCTCCGTGGCTTTGGGCAACCTATCGCCCAGAAAAGGCCCTGCGGCAAGATCATGGGCGGATTTGCGAGGCTCGGCCTCGCCGTTCGAGGTTCTTAAGACAGAAGCAGAGCAGGGACCATGCTTCTTTTGTCTGTAAACGCCTTGGGGGAGTCGGGTCTTTCCCGGGGTGGGGTAGAGCCCCCATTTGAGTCGCTACATTGAGAAAGATGTGCCGCAGCCACAGGAGGACGTGGCATTGGGATTATCAATCACAAACCGCGCCCCGATCAGTTCCTGCGAGAAATCGATCACCGCATTTTCAAGAAACGGCAACGAGACCGAGTCCACAATGACCTTCTGGCCTTTTCCTTCCAGAACAAGGTCATCCTCTTTCGGGACATCCAGCGCGATTTCGTATTGAAAACCGGAACATCCGCCGCCTTCCACTGCAACGCGCAGGGCCTGACCCTGATCTGCCGCGCCGATTTCAGCCAGTCGATCAAAAGCGCGTTCTGTAACTGTCGGAGGCAGATTCATGCCGGGCTCCAAAGGTTTATTTCCGCATTACCTTACAATATAGAAATTGCAAGGACAGGCGACAAGGACAAGACTATTGGAGCGAGCGTGTTTTGCCTCGGATCCGGGCCGCGCAAGGGGGCGGCTAGTTCCCGAGGAGGAAAGCAGTTTCCGGTCATGCTTTCAGCGCGACCGGGACAGGATCATTCATGCCAGCGCGTTTCGACGCCTCAAGCACAAGACGCAGGTGTTTGTCGAGCATGAGGGTGACAGCTATCGCACGCGCCTGACCCATTCCATCGAAGTCGCTCAGGTCGCGCGCACGATTGCTGGCGCGTTGCGGCTGAACCCCGAACTGACCGAGGCCGTCGCGCTGGCTCATGATCTGGGGCATACACCTTTCGGGCACACCGGCGAGGACGCATTGCACGCTTTGATGAAACCCTATGGCGGCTTTGATCATAACGCCCAAGCCATTCGGATCGTCACGAGGCTGGAGCGCCATTATGCCGAGTTTGATGGTTGCAACCTGACCTGGGAATGTCTGGAAGGCATCGCAAAGCACAACGGCCCGGTTGTCGGTGACCTGCCGTGGGCACTGGCGGAATGCAATCAGGGTTTCGACCTTGAACTGCACACCCATGCAAGTGCCGAGGCTCAGGTGGCTGCGCTGTCGGATGACATTGCCTATAACAACCACGACCTGCTGGATGGCTTGCGCGCAGGTTTGTTTTCGGACGATGAGATCCTGCAACTTCCTATCGTCGGCGATTGCTACTCGGAAGTGGATCAAAAATACCCGGGTCTGGACGCGTACCGTCGTCGGCATGAAGCGCTTCGGCGGGTCTTTGGTGTTATGGTCGCTGATGTCATCGACACATCAACCAAACTGATTGCGGCTTCCGGCGCGCAATCGGTCGAGGATACTCGCAACCTTGGCTATCCGGTTGTGCGGTTCTCAGACGACTTGTGGGCGCGGCTCCGGGAAATCCGAGCCTTCTTGTTTTCGCGCATGTATCGCGCGCCCAGCGTCATGAAAGTGCGGGCCGAGGTCGGAAAAGTTGTTGAGGAACTTTTCCCCATCTACCTGAGCGACCCGAAACAGATGCCCGCGCGCTGGCACGAGGACATCGAAGCCGCCCAAGGTGAAACCGCGTTGGCGCGCATAGTCTCGGACTATATCGCCGGTATGACGGACCGGTTCGCCTTGCAGGATCACGCAAGGCTGACCGGTGTTTCAGCTACGAAGGACTGACTACTCGACCCCGATATAGGCCAGCGCCCAGACCTGTTGCCCGGATTGTGTCTGGGCTAGGTCGGCGTCATCGGTGGGCGGGAATACGATCATGGTGGGGCCATATCCGCCGATCCCCATTGGTGCGCCATCTGCGTGGGTTGCAACAATGGGCTTGTGGGCGGCGATGCTGTCCCACGCAATTTCGGCTTGATAGCCGTCCATGGCCATGGGCCTTGTTGTTTTGCCTTCCGCACCCGCCATCTTCATCACGTCCGACAGAAGTGGCCCGGAAAAGGCAATCTCTCGCTTGTTTCCTTCGCGGCCATAGGTGATTGAAATCTCGGTCTGTTCCAGCGCATCCAGCATTGCCGCATCAAAGCCTGCGCCGCCATCGTGCTGGACCTCGAGGTATCCCAGCAATCCGCCGTCATTTTCGCTGCGCGCGGGCAGGTTTGTCTGGGATATCGCACCGCCCAGGGTCAGCAACACGTGGCCTTGGGGCGAAGGTATATCCGCCCAAACCGGCAGGGATGTTGTCAGCAGCAGGGCAAGGGGCAGGGCAAGACGCATAATTGGTACTCCTGTTGGTGGTTTTTGCCGACATTAGCCCGGTTCACGTCTAAACCAAGCCTAAACTGATCGCTTCCATTGACCTTGCCGCTTTGCGTGGTAAACCGCCGGGCAAGCAAAAGGACATCCGTAATGAACCTGTTTTCCGAGATCCGCGGCCTAGTATTGGACGCGCTGGCGCAGATGCAGTCCGAAGGCGCTTTGCCCGAAGGGCTGAGCTTTGACAACGTGGCCGTCGAGCCGCCGCGTGACGCCGCGCATGGCGACATGGCGACCAACGCGGCGATGGTGCTGGCGAATCCAGCAAAGATGAAGCCGCGCGACATTGCCGATGTTCTGGCCGGGAAACTGGCGGCGGATGACCGGATCACCAGTGCCGAGGTCGCCGGGCCGGGCTTTTTGAACCTGCGTCTGGCACCCGCTGTATGGCAGGGTGTTCTGGCTGCCGTGCTGGAAAAGGGCACAGACTATGGCCGTTCGACCATGGGTCACGGGCAGAAAGTGAACGTGGAATACGTGTCCGCGAACCCCACCGGTCCGCTGCACGTGGGCCATACGCGGGGGGCGGTATTCGGTGACGCTCTGGCAAGCCTGCTGGCCTACTCGGGCCACGATGTGACGCGTGAATATTACATCAACGACGGCGGCGCGCAGGTCGATGTGCTGGCGCGGTCTGCCTATGAACGCTATCGCGAAGCCAACGGACTGAGTCCCGAGATCGCCGAAGGGCTGTATCCCGGGGATTACCTGATCCCGATCGGTGAAGCGCTGAAAGAGAAATACGGCGACAGCCTGATCGACAAGCCGGAAAGCGAATGGCTGGAAGAGCTGCGCGACTTTGCCACCGATGCGATGATGGATCTGATCCGGGCCGATCTGAAGGCGCTGGGCGTCGAAATGGACGTGTTCTTCTCCGAAAAGTCGCTCTACGGCACGGGCCGGATCGAGGCGGCGCTGCAATCGCTGACCGACAAGGGCCTGATTTACGAAGGCGTACTTGAGCCGCCGAAGGGCAAAAAGCCCGAGGATTGGGAACCGCGCGAGCAGACCCTGTTCAAGTCGACCGAGCATGGCGACGATGTCGACCGTCCGGTCAAGAAGTCGGACGGCAGTTGGACTTATTTCGCCCCGGACATCGCCTATCACTATGACAAGGTTAGCCGCGGCTTTGACGCGCTGATCGATGTGTTCGGCGCGGACCACGGTGGCTATGTCAAACGGATGAAGGCGGCTGTATCGGCGCTGTCCGATGGCAAGGTGCCGCTGGATATCAAGCTGACCCAGTTGGTGAAACTGTGGAAGAATGGCGAGCCGTTCAAGATGTCAAAACGGGCAGGGAACTTTGTCACTCTGCGCGATGTGGTCGATCAGGTTGGGCCAGACGTGACCCGCTTTGTGATGCTGACGCGCAAGAACGACGCGCCGTTGGATTTCGATTTCGACAAGGTGCAGGAACAGAGCCGCGAGAACCCCGTGTTCTACGTGCAATACGCCCATGCCCGCGTCATGAGCGTGCTGCGCCGCGCAGCCGAGGCGGGGATTGCCACAGATGACGCGACCCTTGCCGGGGCGGATTTGGGCAAGAACGACCATGCCTCTGAACTGACGGTCGCCAAAAAACTGGCCGAATGGCCGCGTCTGGTGGAAATCGCCGCGCGTACCAACGAGCCGCACCGGGTTGCATTCTACCTGTACGAGCTTGCGGGCGACTTCCACGCGCTGTGGAACAAAGGCAATGACGAAACCCAACTGCGCTTTATCCAGGATGGCGATGTTGCCACAAGCCAGTCGAAAATCGCTTTGGCCCGGGCCGTTTCTGTTGTGATTTCAGCGGGCTTGGGTATTCTTGGCGTCACTCCGGCGCAGGAGATGCGGTAACCAACACCGCCCGAACCGCCGGATCGAGGCAGACAAGAAATGACCCGCGCGCCACGTATTAAGGCGCATTCGGGCGGTGAGGCGGAAATGACGAGTTACGATTACTCGGGGCAGACAGGCCCCGGGCACATGCATTACACGAATCAAGCGCATCCCGAAGATGGCTATGATTTTTCCGACGACATGCAGGATTATGATGCCCCGCACAGTGCGGTTGGACTGGGCCGGATCGTCAATGTGCTTGGTGCGGTCGCCTCTCTGGCGCTGGTCGCCGGTGTCGCTGTCTGGGGTTACAAACTGATCATGCGCGATGTCAGCGGGGTCCCGGTGGTGCGCGCTGTCGAAGGACCGATGCGTATCCAGCCGGAAAACCCGGGTGGAACACCCGCCGATCACCAGGGGCTTGCCGTGAACGCAGTCGCCGCGCAAGGCTCGGCCGCCGCGCCGGCTGATCGCCTGATCCTTGCACCGCGTCCGGTTTCATTGGCGGACGAGGATGCTCCGATGGGCACCTTGAAGCCGACAAAGGCCGTTCACCACATCGAAGAGCCGATCTCGGATCAAGAGGCCGCGCGGTTGCGGCAGGGCTCAGTTGACGCGCTGGTTGCCGAGCTGGCCCAGGAAGCTGCCAGCCCCGATCAGGTGGAAGAAGAAGGCGTGCAATTGGCCTCGCTGTCCACGCTTGATGACGAGCCCGCCATTGATCCGGCTGATCTGGCCGCACAATTGCCGGATCCAGAACTGGCGGTTCTGCCCGGCGTTCGCAGATCTCTGCGTCCGGTGGTGCGACCGGCGCGCGCGGTGCATCGCGGTGTGCCTGCGGACAGCCAGACCGAGGCCGCAATCAATGCCGCCGTCAAAGCGGCGGTCGGGCTGGATGTTGATCCGAATGCACTGCCGAAGGGCACCCGGATGGCCCAGTTGGGGGCCTATGAAAGCGTTGAAGTCGCGCAGGCAGAATGGGGCCGGATGAGCGGGCGATTTGATGAATATATGGATGGAAAGCAAAGAGTTATCCAGAAAACCTCAAGTGGTGGCCGGACGTTCTATCGCCTGCGCGTTCTGGGGTTCGACGATCTGAGCGACTCGCGTCAGTTCTGCGCGGCGCTCCAGGCACAGGGGGCTGACTGCATCCCAGTTGCAGTACGGTGACATTTGGTGCCGCGATCACCGATGCCGAAGGCCTGCGTCTGACGCCTGATGAAAAGAGCCTGTTCCGTCAGATGAACCCTTTTGGGTTTATTCTGTTTGGCCGCAACATCGACACCGCAGATCAGATCCGTGCCCTGTGCGATGATTTCCGCGAGGCGGTGGGCCGCAACTGCCCCATCACAATCGATCAGGAAGGCGGCCGGGTTCAGCGCTTGCGCTCGCCTTTGGCCAGGGAATGGATGTCCCCACTGGACCACGCCAGCCGCGCTGGCGATCAGGCCGAACGCGCCATGTACCTACGCTATCGTCTGATTGCGAATGAGTTGTTCGAGTTGGGGATCGACAGCAATTGCGCCCCGATGGTTGACCTGGCCCGCGACGAAACGCACCCGTTTCTGAAGAACCGCTGCTACGGCACTGATCCTGCATCGGTTTCGAAAATTGGCAATGCCGTGGCGCAGGGGCATCTGGATGGTGGTGTCCTGCCGGTTATCAAGCATATGCCGGGGCATGGTCTCTCGACTTTGGACAGCCACCATGACCTGCCGCATGTGGATCTGGAACAGGACGAGTTGGCACAGGCCGACTTTGCACCGTTTCGCGCCCTTAACGACCTGCCAATGGGGATGACCGCGCATCTGGTCTACGACCGGATCGATCCACAACCGGCAACGATTTCGCCGACGATGATTGCGTTGATCCGCGACAAGATCGGTTTTGATGGCCTGATCATGACCGACGATATCTCGATGAAGGCGCTCAGCGGCGCGCCCGAAGACATTGCCGGTCAGGCACTTGCCGCAGGGTGCGACGTGGTTCTGCACTGCAACGGGTGCTTCGAAGCGCGGGCCAGAGTACTTGAAGCTGCCGGAGAGATGACCGGGCAGGCGCAAACCCGCGCTGAACGGGCGCTGGCGATGCGCAAAGCCCCTCGGGAACTTGACATCCCCGCGGCCGAGGCGGAACTATCTGCCCTAATGGGCGGGCAGGTGTATGAACGATAACCTTTTCAGCGAAGACCCGGTCTCAGTCGCGGACCGGCTGGCAGCCGAGGCGCTGATTGTTGACGTCGACGGGTTCGAGGGCCCGTTGGATGTGCTGCTGACCTTGTCACGGACGCAAAAGGTCGATCTGCGCAAAATCTCGGTTCTGGCGCTGGCGCAGCAATATCTGGCCTTTGTCGAAAAAGCCCGTGCACTGCGGATCGAACTGGCTGCCGATTATCTGGTTATGGCCGCCTGGCTGGCGTTTCTGAAGTCCCGTCTGTTGTTGCCCCCTGACCCGGATGATGAAGGCCCCTCGGGCGAGGAACTGGCCGCCCATCTGGCGTTCCAGTTGGAGCGACTGCAGGCGATGCGCGACGCGGCCGCGCGTTTGATGGCGCGCGACCAGCTTGGGCGCGACTTTTTCAAACGCGGGCAGGGCGAGGATGTCACCCGCATCCGCACCGTGACGTACTCAGCGACGCTGCTGGACCTGATGCAGGGCTATGCGCGTATCCGGACCCGCGACGAGTTCCGCCCGTTTGTGATGGACCGCGACGCCGTATTCACCATGGAGCAGGCGCTTGAGCGGATGCGTCCCCTGATCGGGTTCGCTGGCACCTGGACAGATATGGAGACCTATCTGCCCGAGGGCTGGAATGCCGACCCGATGCGGCGGCGCTCTGCCACGGCGGCAACGTTTGCAGCCTCGCTGGAACTGGTGAAAGAAGGACACATGGAGATCAAGCAGAGCGAAACCTTTGCTCCGATCCATCTGCGCAAGAGGACTGACACTCGTGACTGACGCCCCCGAAGACGAAGGCACCGGCACCCTGTTCGAAGCGCCGCCCCTGGCGGAACAGGAACGTATGGTCGAGGCCGTGCTTTTCGCCAGTGCCGAGCCGGTGACGATCGCCGATCTTGAGGCGCGCATGCCTCATGGCAGCAACGCCGCGCAAGCTGTTGAATTGTTGCAGAAACGTTATGAGGGGCGGGGCGTGCGCGTGGTGCGTGTGGGCGAAGCCTGGGCGATCCGTACCGCCCCCGATCTGGGTTTTCTGATGCAGAAGGAAACGGTCGAGACCCGCAAACTCAGCCGTGCCGCGATTGAGACGCTGGCCATTGTGGCCTATCACCAACCCTGTACCCGAGCCGAGATCGAGGAAATTCGCGGCGTTTCGGTATCACGCGGAACCATCGACCAGTTGCTGGAAATGGAATGGATCAGGCTGGGCCGTCGCCGCATGACACCGGGTCGACCGGTGACATTTGTTGTGACACCGGAGTTTCTGGATCATTTCGGGCTTGAGAATGCCCGCGATCTGCCGGGCCTCAAGGAATTGCGCGCCGCCGGTCTGCTCGAGAACAGGCCCCCTCCGGGCACGATCCCGCTGGGTGAAGGGCGCGAAGAAGAGGCGGACGACGAGCAGACCGAGCTGTTCGAGGGCGAGTAGGCAGGACGCCCATTTGTTGCCGCATGGATCGACTAGGTTAAGGGCAGAAAACGGAGTTAAGCAATGAATGCTAATCGGATCATCGACATGATCGTGCGTCAGGTCATGCGCCGGCTTGTCACGCGGGGCGTGGACATGAGCTTTGATATGGCCGACCGGATGACCCGCAAGCCCGGGCAGACAAATGATGCGCCCCGCGACCCGGAGGCCGACCGTCACATGCAGGAAAGCGCCAATCGGCAGGCGCAGGGCATGAAACAGGCTCAGCGCATGACCCGGCAGATGCGCCGGTTCATGAAGTTCTGACCGTTAACCGACTGCTTTGAAATGCTTGGACAGTTTCAACCCCTGTCCTTGATAGTTCGAGGCGATCCCGGCGCCGTATAGCTGCGTCGGCATCTCGGACATTTTTTCGTACACCAGACGCCCGACGACCTGCCCGTGTTCCAGAACGAAGGGCGCTTCGTGGCAACGCACTTCAAGAACGCCGCGCGATCCTTCGCCACCGGCGGCGGCGTGGCCGAAACCAGGGTCGAAGAAGCCGGCATAGTGCACGCGAAACTCTCCGACCATCGCCAAGTATGGGGCCATTTCAGCGGCGTACATAGGTGGGATATGAACCGCCTCGCGACTGACGAGGATGTAGAATGCGCCCGGATCAAGGATGATGCAGCCATTTCGGGTCCGCACTTCTTCCCAGTAATCCTGCGGGTCATATTCACCGATGCGATCCAGGTCAATCACGCCGGTATGGGGTTTGGCCCGATACCCAACCAGATCAGTGTCCGGCAATTGCAGATCGACCGAAAAACCCAGCCCGTCCTGAATCACCGCAGGGCCATCGACCAGCGGCGATTCAGCGTGCAGCGCAGTCAATTCCGCGTCGCTCAGCACGGCCTGACCCTGACGGAAGCGGATCTGGTTCAGGCGCATCCCCGGACGAACGAGAACCGAGAACGAGCGGGGGCAAATCTCAGCATAAAGCGGGCCGGAATACCCCTTCGGAACCCGGTCGAACTCCGTGCCTTCGTCGGTGATGGTTCGGGTCAGCAGGTCCAACCGCCCGGTCGAACTTTTGGCGTTGGCCACGGCGCTGGTGTCGGCAGGCAGGGCCAGCGACTCCATCAGTGGCACCAGATAAACGCATCCCTTTTCCAGAACGGCACCGTCGGTAATGTCGATCCGATGCATCTCGAACTCGGCCAGACGATCCGCGACTGTGCGTCCTTCACCCGCAAGGAACGAAGCGCGCACCCGGTAAGCCACTGTTCCAAGACGCAAATCCAGGCTGGCAGGTTGGATTTGCGCTGGAAGGACATCGGGGTTGGCGGTAATCTCACCGCGCGCAATCATTGCCTCGATCTGCTGGTTCGGGCATACGCCTGTCATTCCGATCCCCCCTGATGCCAGAGCGGGATCTGGCCTGTCTGCCATAAACGTCGGTGTGATTTGGTCGGGCTAGCAGGACTCGAACCTGCGACCTTCCGTCCCCCAGACGGACGCGCTACCAGGCTGCGCCATAGCCCGACGTTGAGGTGTTCATAAAGACTTTCCCGGCAGGGGCAAGAGGAAATCATCGCCTTTTTTCTTATCCTGCCGATCGGTTTTCTATTCTGTTCAACAGTGCGCGCAGTTCATTTGCGACGGGGGCGATTTGCTTCAGCAGGTCCTCGTCAAACTCGGTCCTGTTCCAGGCTTGCGATGCGATACCGCCCAGCAAAGGTGCCTCATCCAGATATTCTGGTTCGGCCTGCCTAGCGGCTTCCGAGCCGTTTGTTGCCGGGGCTTCCGCTGCTTCGGGCCGGGCCGAAACTTCCGGGGTAACGGAATCGCTGTCGCCCAGATCAAGATCAATCTGACCGGATGGCGGGACAGGGGGAGCGGTGAACGGAACGACGGTGCCGTCCTGAGTGACCACATCCGCCTCGGCCGCATCCTCGAGCGGCTGAGACAGCGAGGCCACATGCGCGACACCCTGTTCGCGCAGGATACGCTGAACACCTTTGATGGTGGTCCCATCTTCGTGCAGAAGCTTCTTGATGCCACCCAGCAGCCGCATGTCATTGGGGCGGTAATACCGGCGGCCACCAGCACGTTTGACAGGTTTGACCTGCGTGAAGCGGCTTTCCCAGAACCGCAAAACATGAGCCTGAACGCCCAACCAGTCCGCAACTTCACTGATGGTGCGAAACGCGTCGGGGGACTTGCTCATAATCGTGGCGTCCTGAACTTACTTGCGATTCCCTGCGGCGACGCGATCTTTCATCAGATGCGACGGACGGAAAGTCAGCACGCGGCGCGGCTGAATGGGAACCTCTTCACCGGTTTTGGGGTTGCGGCCGATACGGGCGGTTTTGTCGCGAACGCTGAAGGTACCGAAAGATGAAATCTTCACCTGTTCGCCACGCACCAGTGCGTCGGACATGTGGTTCAGCACGCTTTCGACCAGCTGCGCGCTTTCATTGCGTGAAAGGCCAACTTCACGAAAGACGGCCTCGCTCAGATCCATTCGGGTCAGTGTTTTGTCGCCCATGCCATTTCCCCTGTTGATAACAAAGCATAGGGGTAGGGCAAATTCGCTGTCAATATCAATGAATTGCAAGCGGACATGTAAGCCGAATTGCGCCTGTTACCAGCGCAGGACTACAGCACCCCAGGCGAGACCGCCGCCAATTGCTTCGGTAACGATCAGGTCGCCGGGTTTGATTTGGCCACGCTTCTTGCCGACCGACAGGGCCAGAGGAATCGAGGCTGCAGATGTGTTTCCATGATCCTGAACTGTGACAACGACATTTTCCATGGGCAATCCCATCTTCTTGGCCGTGCCCTGAATGATGCGGATATTGGCCTGATGCGGGACGATCCAGTCCACGTCGGCACTGCCAAGGCCGGCTCGTTCAAGCGCGGTGTTCGCTGTTCCGGCCAGCTTTTCGACGGCATGGCGGAACACCTGATTGCCTTGCATCCGCAAATGGCCGGTCGATTGGGTGGATACACCACCATCGACATAGAGCAGATCCTTGTAGCGCCCGTCCGAGTTCAGGTCGGTCGCCAGAATTCCACGGTCCTGCGCCGTGCCTTCACCTTCCTGTGCCTCAAGTATCAGCGCACCGGCGCCATCTCCGAACAGCACACAGGTCGACCGGTCGGTCCAGTCCATGATTCGCGAAAACGTCTCGGCGCCGATCACCATAACCCGCTTTGCCTGACCGGCCAGGATCAACGCGTTCGCATTGCCGAGCGCAAAAACAAACCCGGCGCAAACAGCCTGCACATCGAAAGCAAAACCACGGGTCATGCCCAGTCCGGCCTGCACCATTGTAGCAGCGGACGGGAAGGTCAGATCGGCGGTCGAGGTCGCCAGAACAATGGCATCGATATCATCGGCGGTCAGACCGGCATCATCCAGCGCAGCAGTTGCTGCCTTGATGGCCAGATCGGATGTCGTCTCATCATCGGCGGCAAAGTGGCGGCGTTCGATCCCGGAACGGGTGCGAATCCACTCATCCGTTGTATCCAGCGTTTTTTCGAATTCAGAGTTCGGGACCACGCGTTCCGGCAAATAATGCCCGATACCAACTACAACTGAACGGCCTGCCATTTTGTAGGTACTGCCTTTTTTGTTATTCTTCCGCCTGGGGCGGAGTATGCGCGGCATCTTGTGCAAGCTCGGCTGTGGATGCAACCCGTGCCGCCAATTTTTCAGCGAAACCCGACTCGGCCAGGGTAAACGCCAGTTTGACGGCCGCCGAGACACCCGTGGCATCCGCTCCGCCATGCGATTTCACGACGGTCCCGTTCAGGCCCAGAAACACGCCGCCATTCACACGACGGGGATCAATACGTTTCTTCAGACGTTGCAACGAGGTGATCGCAAGAACCGAGGCCAGCCGGGACAGGGGTGAATACTTGAACGCCTCACGCAGCAGGTCGCCTATCAGGCTGGCTGTGCCTTCTCCGGTCTTGATGGCGACATTGCCGGTAAAGCCATCGGTTACAATGACATCAGCCTTGTCGCCGGGGATATCACTGCCTTCGACGAAACCCACAAACTCGAAATTCGCCTGCTCTGCGAATTCCGTGATCATGGTGTGGGCTTCTTTCAGTTCGGCGCGGCCTTTATGTTCTTCGGTCCCCACGTTCAGCAAGCCGATGCGGGGGCGGCCAAGCGCCATGCCATTGCGCGCGTAGGATGCGCCCATCAATGCATATTGCAGCAGATCTTTAGCGTCGGCGCGGACATCCGCCCCGACATCCAGCATCACGTTGAAGCCCTGCGGGTTGCGCGAAGGCCACAGAATGGCGATGGCCGGACGGTTAACACCGGGCAATTTGCGTAGGCGCATCATAGACAACGCCATCAGCGCGCCGGTATTGCCGCAGGACACCGCGCCGTGGGCATCGCCCTCGCGGACCGCTTCCAGCGTCGACCACATCGAGGTCTGCTTGCCGTTGCGCACCACCTGGCTGGGCTTGTCCTCCATCGTGACCACGTCCGGGCAATCACGAAAAACGACGCGCCCTTCAAGGACACGCCGTTTGGCAACCAGTCTGCGCAGCTCTTCTTCCGGCCCGTGCAGGATGAATCCGATGTCCGGGTTCTTACTTGCCGATTTGGCAATACCCGCGACAACGGCAGCGGGCCCTGCATCACCACCCATAGCATCAACCGAGATGATGATCCGGTCGTTGTGCGTGGGCTGATCCGTCATGCCTGGGCCTGCGTCCTGTCAGGCTTAGGCCGCGTCTTCGTCCAGATCGATTTCGTCGGCTTGTGCGACGACTTCGCGATCATCATAGTGGCCGCAGGATGCACAAACGTGGTGCGGGCGCTTCAGCTCACCGCAGTTCGGGCATTCGTTCGGGTTTGCAGCAACCAGAGCGTCGTGTGCGCGGCGGTTGTTGCGACGCGACTTGGAAACTTTGTTCTGTTGGACGGCCATGGTCTCAACCTTTGTCTACTATGGGCCGACAGATTCGCTGTGGCCGGGGTTTCATTCTTCGTTTTCTCGTGGTTTGACGCGCGTTTAGGGGACGAGCCCCGCAATGTCCAACCCAAATTCCGATGAGCGCGCGAAAATACTGCGATTCTCGTCATGTTCAAGCGATTTTTCTGAGCGCCTGCTATGACAGGAAATCGCCCTCGTGTCACTCGTCTTTTTTCATCGCATCGCGCAAACCGGCCAGTCCGGCGAACGGCTTGACGTCCTTATCCGTCATCGCCTGTTTGCCCGGCTCGGTATAGTCAGCTTGCCCCAGTTCCGCGCCGTCCTTGCGCGGGTATTGGGGCAAGGCCAGCGACAGCGCCTCGATCATGATCGCTTGCGGATCGATTTCGGTGCCCAGCGGTTCGGTTTCGTCCCCTTCGGGAATTTCGAACTCTTCTTCGTCCGGGTCGCTCCAGTCGGCCAGAAATACTCGTGTGACCGGGATATCGATCCGGGTTGTCACCGGATCCAGCGAGACGACACAGGGCTGAACGACCGTCGCGCCGAGCTTGCCGCTGACCACCCAGTCTCGCTTTCCCTGCGCGCGCACGTCTCCCTTGAAGCTGAGTTTGCGCAGCCCCAGCAGCCCAAGTTCGTCCTTGATTGCCGCCAAAGATTGTGTGCCAGGGCGCAAATCAAACGGCGTCGGCGTGTTTTGCGGCAGGTCGGCCACCCGCAGAGATGTATGGTTGCTCACTTCATGGCCCTTTCCTGTGTTGAACCGAGGCACCGGTTTCTGTAATCGGATAGAAGCCGCAAGAGGCCAAGGCAAGAGGGTGCAAATGTTGAAGATCGTGAACAGGTTCAATCCGGCGTCAAAGACGCTTGTCTTTGCCGCGTGCCTGGCAACCCTGGGTGCCTGTACGGCGACCTACAAAAACCACGGCTATATTCCACCGGCCGAAGAGCTGGCAGAAATCAAAGTTGGCGTAGACACCCGCGACAGCGTGGCCGAAGCGGTCGGCGCGCCCACCTCGACCGGTGTAGTTCGGGATTCGGGGTACTACTATGTGGCGTCGCGTGTCCGGTTTTACGGCCCCAAGAAGCCCGAAGTGGTATCGCGAGAGTTGCTGGCCATCAGTTTCGACCAGCGGGGTGTTGTGCGAAACATTGAACGTTTTGGCCTGGAGGATGGAATCGTAGTGCCGCTGGAGCGCCGCGTCACCGAATCCAACATCGAGGACCAAGGGCTTATTCGCCAGCTGATCGGTAACATTGGCAACTTCAACCCGGCCAACATCCCGGGGGCAACAAACTAAAGTTCCGCCAAACTTGCGATGGTTACACGACAGTCACACATTGCATGGTATCGATACGGCATGTCGATTTCGGGTCAGCAACCGCGGAGGATGCGACCATGGCACTTTTGCTCGGTAAGGGGCGGTATCGCGCCCGTCTTGCGCAGTCACCGCAGGACGTTGCGGCGGCGCAGCGACTGCGGACACTGGCTTTTGGAACGGGGCAGGCCGATCAGGACGATTTCGATCCGATCTGCGCGCATATACTGGTTGAAGACGTGCGAAACTGCAGGCAATTGGTTTGCTGCTTCCGCATGCTGACAATGAACAGCGGCGCTGACATCGGGCGTAGCTATTCCTCGCAATTCTATGACCTTTCGGCGCTTGAAGGTTTCAGCGGGCGGATGGTCGAGATGGGGCGGTTCTGCATACATCCCGACTATTTCGATCACGACATACTGCGCGTCGCGTGGGGTACCATGACCACCTATGTGGACGAGAACGAGGTCCGGATGCTGTTTGGCTGTTCCTCTTTCGCAGGCACAGAGACGGCCGAGTACCTGGACGCATTCGCCATGCTCAAACATCGCCATCTGGCGCCGAAGCGCTGGTTGCCCCGGGTCAAGGCACCGGATGTTTTCCGCTTTGCCGCGCGCCTGCGGCGCAGGCCGGATGTGAGGAAGGCGATGCTGCGTATGCCGCCACTGTTGCGGACCTATCTGATGATGGGGGGCTGGGTCAGCGATCATGCGGTGGTGGACCGGCACATGAACACGTTGCATGTGTTTACCGGGCTTGAGATCGGAGCGATACCCCCGGGCCGCAAACGTTTGCTGCGAACCGTGGCCGGGTGATTTGAGTATTTTGGAAAAGGTGAAGCGGGGGCGTTGACGCGTCCCGTCAGCCGGTTTAGCTGGCGGGCATGGCAAGAATTCCTTTGTTGCAGATGTCCGGTATTTCCCTGACGTTCGGGGGTGATCCGGTGTTTTCCGGGCTTGATCTTGTGGTCCAGCCCAGTGATCGGGTGGCCCTTGTCGGGCGCAACGGATCAGGCAAATCCACATTGATGAAAGTGATGGCGGGTCTGGTCGAGCCTGATCACGGCGAAATCGTTGTGCCGCCCGGAAAATCGGTTGGGTACATGGAGCAGGACCCGACGATGGAAGGGTTCGCAACGCTGGGCGATTACGCGTCCAGCGGATTGGAGCCGGGCGAACTGTACAAAGTGGAACGCGCCGGTGAGGGGTTGAAGTTCGATCCGTCACGCGCGGTTGAGACCGCCTCGGGCGGCGAGCGGCGGCGGGCGGCGCTGGCCAAGCTGATGGCCGAAGCACCGGATCTTATGTTGCTGGACGAGCCGACCAACCATCTGGATATCGAAGCGATTGGGTGGCTTGAACGCGAGCTGGGGTCAGCGCGGGCGGCTTTTGTCCTGATCTCGCATGACCGTGCCTTTTTGCGCGCACTGACGCGGGCGACTTTGTGGATTGATCGCGGGTCGGTGCGGCGGCAGGAACAGGGGTTTGACGCGTTCGAGGCGTGGCGGGACAAGGTCTGGGAGGAGGAAGACCAGCAACGCCACAAGCTGAACCGGCTGATCAAGTCCGAGGCGAAATGGGCAGTTGAAGGCATCAGCGCCAGACGCAAGCGCAACCAGGGTCGTGTGCGTGCCTTGCAGGCACTGCGGGCGGAGAAAGCAGCGCAGATCAATCGTCAGGGCGCTGCCGCCATGTCATTGGAATCCGGCCCGAAATCCGGCCGAAAAGTGATTGTGGCCGAAGGGCTGGCCAAGAGCTTTGGGGATACGCAGATCGTGCGAAATTTCGATCTGCTGGTTCAGCGCGGTGATCGTGTGGCCTTTGTCGGGCCCAATGGTGTGGGCAAGACGACGCTGTTGAAGATGCTTCTGGGACAAGAGGCGCCGGATGAGGGCGCGGTCAACCTGGGGACCAATCTGGAGATCGCGGTTTTCGATCAGACACGGGCGCAGCTTGATCCCGACATGACCTTGTGGGACAGCCTGACCGGTGATCCGGACATGCGGGTGTCGGGCAAGGCTGATCAGGTTATGGTCGGCGGCCAGCCCAAGCATGTGGTTGGCTATCTAAAGGAATTTCTGTTTGACGAGCGGCAGGCGAGAGCCGCCGTTAAGTCTTTGTCTGGTGGGGAAAAGGCACGTTTGCTGTTGGCGAAGCTGATGGCAAAGTCATCGAATCTACTGGTGCTGGACGAACCGACCAACGATCTGGATGTCGAGACGCTGGACCTGTTGCAGGAACTGCTGGACGACTATGATGGCACGGTTTTGCTGGTCAGCCATGACCGGGACTTTCTTGATCGCGTGGCCACCACTACCATCGCGATGGAGGGTAATGGGCGCGCCACGGTCTATGCTGGCGGCTGGTCGGATTACATCGCGCAACGCGGCGACGTGATCGATAAGAAAGAAGAAAAATCAAAACCTTCAAAGGCAAAGGTCAAGCAGGAAACGAAGCCGAAATCGGGACTGTCCTTCTCGGAAAAGCACCGGTTGGAAAAGCTTCCGGCCGAGATCACGCGCCTTGAGGCCGAGATTGCCAAGCTGGAAGACCTGATGTCTGATCCGGAGCTGTTTACCCGCGAGCCGGTCAAGTTTCAGAAAGCCACCGATGCGCTGGTCGAGCGGCAGGAGAAACTGTCCGCCGCCGAGGAAGAATGGCTGATGCTGGAAGAAAAGGCCGAGGGCACTTAGTACTGTTTTGTACGTCCCGGCATCCCGGGTGTGTTTGATTTGTACCAAATTCCTGCGGCCATTTTCGGTGCATCAGCGCATGCGCAGCGCGCCGTCGATGCGGATGACTTCGCCGTTCAGGTAACCCATCTCGACGATGAATCCAGCCAGGCGCCCGTATTCACGCGGATCACCCAGACGGGGCGGATTGGGCACGTCGGCGGCAAGCTGCTGCTGCACCTCTTCCGGCAACCCGGCCAGCATCGGGGTCATGAAGATACCGGGCGCGATGGTCATGACGCGTATGCCGGTCGAGGCCAGATCACGGGCCATGGGCAGGGTCATGCCCACCACGCCACCTTTGGAGGCAGCATAGGCGGCCTGACCTTTCTGACCGTCGAAAGCCGCGATCGACGCCGTGTTAATGATCACCCCGCGTGCGCCGTCGGGTTCGGGTTCGTTCCGCGCCATCTCGGTTGCGGCGAGACGTGACACGTTGAAGGTGCCGACCAGATTGATGTCGATGGTTCGCTGGAACGCGTCCAGCGGGTGGGGGCCATCCTTGCCGACCGTCTTGATGCCATAAGCGATACCGGCGCAGTTCACGGCGGCCGTGATCTTGCCCATCTTGTCTGTGGCCAATGCAATGGCAGCAGAGACCGAGGCCTCGTCAGTTACGTCCGTATTCGCGAAGTGCCCATTGATATCCTTTGCCACCTGCGTTCCCCGATCAGCGTCCCGGTCCAGAATCGTGACCTGAGCACCGTTTTCCGCAAAATGGCGGGCAGTGGCTTCGCCCAATCCGGATGCGCCGCCGGTGACGATCGCGGCTGTGGTGGACAATTGCATGGCGGGCTCCTCTGCGGTGATTTGAACGTATGTTCATTTAATGGGAAGAGGCTATGCCTGTCCAGTCGTGTGTGCAGGAAGGTCCGTTTCCGTCTCAATTGGGTAGTTTATCGCCTGACGGGTGGTTTCACTCGGCGGCTGAGACGTCAGGAATGGTTGCTGTAACAACGTCCGAAGCTTTGATCTTGTAGACTGAAGGCGCGAGTTCGCTCTGAGACTGTCGGATGAAGATTTCACCTGTAACCCAAACCGGATCCGCAGATATGTCGACGCCTTCCGGATACTCAACAGAAATTACCTGATCAGGAAGTGGTGCGGTTGGATGCCGGCACGTCTGAGACAACAGAGGCACTAACAGGAAGTCTTTCACGTCCTTGAATTCAAACTCAACGGGATGAGCGTACCCGGCAATGAGAACAAGATCGCCTTCCAGGTCAGAGTTCCCCGGCACGCATTCGGCAATCTGCATCGATAGCATACGATCGCTTAAGTCTCTGGGCAGGCAACTTGGGTTTGACAGGTATTCATCCAAAAACTGAGCGCACTCGACAAGGCGGCCTTCGCGAAGATCTGACCACGAAATCTTCTGCGGCTCGGACTGTGCTGCCAAACCGGTCAGAGAAACAAAGAAGACTGAACAGACAAGAAGTCTAATTGTCATTCTGACCGTGTGAAACAGTGAGCGGGCTTTTGTAATCCGGTTCGGTCAGACCCTGTTTACGCATCGCAATGCCGGTCAGGCATTCCCTGATCGTTCGATTGGCATTCAAAGCCGAAACGTAGGTTGGGTCCATCAACGGAGCCAGTTCGACAATTTCGAACCCAATCACATTCGACTCGGCGCAGAGACGACGAATTATCGGAAAGATCTCGCGCGGCATCAGGCCGCCAGGTTCGGGCGTTCCCGTGCCGGGGACAAATGCCGGGTCAAAAGTGTCGATGTCGAAAGAGATATAGATAAACTCCGGCCCGTCATTTGCTTCCGCAATGACGTCTTCCATAACAGCGTCCCAGCCGCGATGTTCGATCTCGGCCATGGTATGATAGCGGAATTGGTTGGTGCGCATCCACTCAAACGCTTTTTCATCCGGGTAGTATCCGCGCAATGCGACTTGAATGAAGTTTTTGCCCTCGACCAAGTCTTCTTCGATCAACCTGAAAACAGGCATGCCATGGTTGATCAGGTGTCCAAAGCCATACTTTCCGGCATCGTAGTGTGCATCGAAATGAACGACGCCCACGTTACCCTTGCCATAAACGTCCGTCATGGCTGCCACGTTCGGATACATCAATGAATGATCACCACCAACAATAAAAGGTATCACATGGCTGCCGTCAGCGTGTTGCACTGCCGCTGCCTGACCAACAAAAGAACGGACCGCATGAATTGTGCGCTCGGTGCTCATGATGTCGTTCGGGGCGTTTCCGTAGTCAACAACTGTCATTTCCTGCAGCGGATCAACCATGACGTGCATATGCGGCTGCCGCGCCCCACGGCCGAGATACAACGAGGAGTTACGAACTGCATTCGGACCGCGCGACGCCCCGCGTGCGCCGGTCCCCATGTCAGTAAAGGCACCCATGATGGCGACGTCAACTTCAGCAGCGGCTAGATCGCCGGGCGTGAATGCTAACGGTTGGTGCAAGAAAGTTGGGAGTTGCATATAGCCTTGGCCAGGGAAACGCTGAGGGTCGACAACCCCGGGTTCTCGTCCTTCACGCTCTCCTTCAAAACTTGGCAAAGGAGTGCGCCATGCATTGTAAGTTGGATCTTCAGTGTCCAAAGGAATAACGGGTTGTTCCCCCTCACGGATCGGTGCTTGGGCACCTTCGAATTCATGACCATAAATTTGAGCGTTTGCGGAACTTGCAAAGGCAACGCACAAAACAGCGCGCGTGAATTGGAGACTTTGAAACACCGGAAGCCCCTCCCTTGGTTTTGGCTTAACCAAAACTATCGCCGAAACTGCAGTTTTTCGCAAATTCTGGCTCGGGTACGTCCTTTGCACTGGGATGTAAGGCCTTTTGTCAGCCTGTTTTTCCCCCTGCAAATCCAGAGTTTCTTTTCCAGACTTGCGACCTTGTCCACTTAGCTGGCGCTCCGCCCATGGTTAAGCTTGGCGGTCAAACGAAAACGGCCACCGGTCAGGTGGCCGCTTCGAAGAATTGTATTTGTGTTCAGCCCAGCTGCACCAGCGCGTGACGCTTTTTTCCGGCGCTCAGCTTAATCGGTGAAGACAGCGCACCTGCGTCGATCATCAGGCCCGCATCCGTCAACGGTGCGTCGTCCAGTTTGGCGCCGTTTTCGGCGATCAGGCGTTTGGCTTCCTTGCCCGATTTTGCCAGACCGGATTTCACGATGATCTGCACGATGGACATGCCGTCGCCCAGTTCATCCACGCTGAGGGTTAGGGTGGGCAGATCACCTCCGACACCGCCTTTTTCGAACACCTCGCGGGCGGTGGCTTCTGCCGTCGCGGCGGCGTCGGCCCCGTGCAGCAGGGTGGTGACCTCATTGGCGAGACGGATTTTGGCCTCGTTGATCTCGGACCCGGCCAGCGCGCCCATGCGGTTGCATTCCTCGACAGGGAGTTCTGTGAAGATTTTAAGGAAGCGGCCCACATCTGCGTCGGTGGTGTTGCGCCAGAACTGCCAGAATTCGTAGGCGCTCAGCATGTCACCGTTCAGCCAGACCGCGCCGCCCTGCGACTTGCCCATCTTGCGGCCATCGCTGGTCGTCAGCAGCGGTGTGGTCAGGCCGTAGATCTCCTGATCCAGAACCCGGCGGGTCAGGTCTATGCCGTTGACGATATTGCCCCACTGGTCTGAACCGCCCATCTGCAGAACGCAGCCATAGCGGCGGTTCAGCTCGAGGAAGTCGTAGGCCTGCAGGATCATGTAGTTGAACTCGAGGAAGGACAGCGATTGTTCACGGTCCAGGCGTGATTTCACCGATTCAAAGCTCAGCATCCGGTTGACTGAGAAATGCCGCCCGATATCGCGCAGGAAATCGAGGTAGTTCAGACCGTCCAGCCATTCGGCATTGTTCAGCATCAGCGCGCCGGTCTCGCTGTCGTCATAGGACAGGTATTTGGCGAAAACCTGCTTCATGCCCGCGATATTGGCGTCGATCTGTTCGGGGCCCAGCAAAGGGCGCTCGTCCGAGCGGAACGAGGGGTCGCCCACCTTGGTCGTGCCGCCGCCCATCAGGGTGATCGGCTTGTGGCCGGTCTTTTGCAGCCAGCGCAGAACCATGATGTTCATCAAATGACCCACGTGCAGCGACTGCGCCGTGGCGTCATATCCGATATAGGCAGTTTGCACCCCGCTGATCAGCGCGTCGTCAAGGCCCTGATAATCGGTGCAGTCGGCGAGAAAGCCGCGCTCGATCATCGTGGCGATGAAATCCGATTTGGGGTGGTAGTTCATATCGTGCCCTCGGGGTTGATGTTGCGGGGCACTGTATAGGCGGCGGGATGGGTAAGGGAAAGGCACCTTTTTCGCTGAGATCGATGCCTAGGGGTCTTTCGGTTCAGGTGACTGGTCGACCGGTGGCAGGCTGAACGCGTATATCATTGCGATCAGGTTCAGCACCGCCAGCACGAAAATGGGCGTGACCGGGTCATGCAGATGGGCCACGGCGCCAAGAATGGCGGCGAACACGATGCCGACCAATCCGGCAATCACGTCCCCCAGCGCGACAAGGTAGGGACGTTCCTTTTCCTCGGTCAACTCGATCAGATAGAGGTAGCGACCGTAGATCACGCCATTACCTCCGACGGACAGCAGCAGGATCACCAGCGCGTAGAGCCAGACGTTCTGTGCGTAACCCAGCATCGTGAACGCCAGCGCCAGAATGGCCGATATCATCGAAATCAGGCACCCCAGCCACATGACCGGCTTGACCGATATGCGCCCGCTGAGCCAGCCCCAGACGACCGAGCCGATCACGACACCTGCGCTGGCGGCCATGACGAAGTAGCTGAGCGAGTGTTTGGTGCCTACATGGTAGGTCGCCGCGTGGATGGTGTAGAACGGCATGGCCAGTTCCACCGAGATGAAGATCATACGGGCGGTCAGAAATTTGCGATACCAGCCCAGGGCCATGCCGGTTTTGAAGCCGGTGGCAAGCTCGGCAAGGGGCTTGGGCTTTTGTGCCGGTGCGGGTTTGGCAGCGTGTTCTTCCTCAAGCAGGCGGACACCGGCAAAGCTGATACCGGCGGCAAACATCGCGACAACACCGCACCACATGACGACGATATGGCGTTGCAGGGGTTCTTCTGAGGCCAGAAGATCCTTGGTGATCCAGACGATCACGATTGCCAGAACGCCCGAGATCGTGGCCTGGGCAAAGACCATCCGGTTGCGCTTGGCCTTGGGAACCGAGACGCCGTAGATCTGGCTGGTGCCGAGGCTGGTGATCCCCTGACACAGGCCCATGATGATCGCGGTAATCAGGAACAATGCGACCACCATGATCTGTGGCAGGTTGGTGGCAAACAACGCCACGACGGCCAGGATGGCCCCGGTCAGGATGTTTGGGATATAGACCGCCACTTTCGCGCGGGTCACGCGGTTGATGAAGGGCGAGACGAAGATTTCAGCGATCAGCCTTGCGCCGGTGACAAACGGCAGCAGCAGGCCTGCAACGAAGGTGGGGGCTCCAAGCGCAAGATAGAGGAATGGCAGAACCAGCCGGGGGTTGACCAGTTGCCCGCCGATCGTCGCCAGCGCGCCTGACCAGAAAATCAGCTGGTAGTTGCGGGCTTCAATCGGATTGGTGCCCTCGGGGGTGTCCGGTCGCTGCATCGGGTAATGACTCGGGTGTTCAGGTTTCGATACGGTTGTAACTTGCCATACTCGGTCACTTTTTCGCAAATCCCCCGAGTGTCGGAGTGCGGTGCCGGGCTGGATATAGATTTGAGGCAACGATTTCGGTTGCCTTGTGATCGGCGAATTCCATGCGACTTGCTTTGTGCGGCTATACATGGGCAGGTTGAGCCTGACGCCGGGATTTCAGGCGCAGAATGAAGTTGCAGGAGAGACAAGGGTGGGGCAGGCCATCAAGAAAAACGGGTCCGTCAGAGCTTTGGGCGCCATGTCCGGAACTTCCCTGGACGGGGTGGATGCCGCCGTGGTGGTAACGGACGGGCGCGAGATTCTCGGGTTTGGGGAAAGCCTGTACCGCGCGTATTCGGATGAGGAACGCACGCTGTTGCGCAAGGCGCTGGGACGCTGGCACGGCCCCGAGGTCGACGCGGCGGAAGAGTTGGTGACCCGCGCCCATGCCGAGCTTCTGTCAGAGTTCGAAGAGGTGGACGTCATCGGGTTTCACGGACAGACCCTGGCCCATGCGCCGAAAACACAAGGGACGTTGCAGGTTGGCGATGGAGTTGGCCTGTCGCAGGCGCTGGGCTTGCCGGTGGTCTGGGATTTCCGCAGCGACGACGTGGCGATGGGGGGCGAGGGGGCGCCGCTGGCACCGTTCTTTCACTTTGCCTGCGCCAAATGGATTGGCGCGACCCGGCCACTGTGTTTCCTGAACCTTGGCGGGGTCGGCAACCTGACCTATGTGGATCCGGCCTGTGCCGGGCCAGAGACGCCGGGTGCATTGCTGGCTTTTGACACCGGTCCGGCCAACGCGCCGGTTGACGATCTGATGCAGGCGCGCTTGGGTCTGCCAATGGATCGGGACGGGGCCGTGGCGCGGGGCGGTACGGTGGAGACAGGCGCGCTTGAGCTGTTTCTGGCAGAGCCGTTCTTTGCCCGGATGCCGCCGAAATCACTGGATCGCAACGATTTTGCCGAGATGATTGAACTGGTCAGAGAGCTCGGCGATGCGGATGCAGTCGCAACCCTGACCGGAATGTGCGCGGCCGGTGTGGCGCAGGGGATGGAACATTGCCCGAAACCGCCCGAACGGGTGCTGGTTACGGGCGGCGGACGGCGCAATCCGGTGCTGATGAAGATGCTGAGTGTGTCACTGGACTGTCCGGTCGAACCGGTCGAGGCCGTTGGATTGGATGGCGACATGCTGGAGGCGCAGGCGTTTGCCTATCTCGCGGTGCGCGTCGCGCGGGGGCTGCCGACCTCGTGCCCGGGAACAACCGGGGTCAAGGCGTTGGTGGGGGGCGGGATTGTATCCTCGCCGTCCCGTGGGGTCGCGGTTGGCGGGTAAGGGGCGCTGCCCCTCGGCCTTGCGGCCTCACCCCGGGATATTTGGGGCCAGATGAAGAACGGATCCTAACGGCTAAGGCTTTGGGCGTAGTCCGAGGTGAATTCGGCATAGCCGTTTGACGTGGATTTCAGATGCGCCTGTGTCCAGCGGTGCAGTTCGGGCAACTGATGGAACGGGACGTTCGGAAACGCGTGGTGTTCCGCGTGGTAGGGCATGTTCCAGGCGAGAAAGCGGATCAGCCTGTTGGTGAAGGTGGTGCGTGAGTTTTCCAGCATGTTGGCGACGGGCGGGCAGAGGCCGTGTTCGGCCAACAGGTAGAGACGCAGGAACGGCTGGCCGATCAGAACCGGAAGGATCCATAGCCAGAAGAGGGTTGGGGAAAACAACAGGCTGAGGACCGCGAGGGTGTAGAGGGACAGGAGACAGCGCGCCTCGGCCCGGATTGCGCGATGCTGGCGGGCGGGCAGGTAGGGCGCGTCGATCCTGCCGAAAGCGTTTCGGAACATCACCTGTGCCATGCCGGACCAGTATGGCCAGCCGCTGAGGTAGACCGCAAGGCTGCGCCAGTTGTCCGGGCGGGGCTTGCCGTCGAGCTCGGGGTCATTCTGCGGGTGATTGGTCCATTTGTGGTGGGCCAGGTGGAAAAAGCGAAACCATGTGAAGGGCAGCGCGATGGGAACCGAGACCACGTGGCCGACCGCGTCGTTGAGCCATCCGGTCCGGAACGGGGTTTTGTGGGTGCATTCGTGGCTGAGCGTGAACAGGAAGACAAGAAGAATGCCCTGCGGCAAGAGCAGAACGGGCCAGAACGGGATTTGTGCAGCGATGCCGGCACTGGTTGCAGTCAGAACCCCAAGATAGATCAGAAGATGTTTCAACCCGAAGATGTCCGAGCGCCTTTGCAGACGGTCCTTTGTGTCTGCCGGGATGGAAGAGACGAGTGCGCGGTGATCCATGAGGTCAGCCGCGCGGGATGTCGAAGCCGGGTTCGGCCAGTTCGAAGCCTTCGAACTGAAACCCCGGCGAGACCGTGCAACTGACCAATGTATAGGCGCCGGTGCTGCGGGCGGATTGCCAGTGGTTTTCCGGCACGATCAGTTGCGGCTCACCCTCAGACAGATCGGGGGTGAGCAGGTGATCGGTGGCCGGGCCGTGGCTGGTTGCGCTCAGCGAAAGGACCAACGGCGCGCCGGCGTGGTAAAGCCAGATTTCGGTGGCATCGACACGGTGCCAGTGGCTGCTTTCGTCTTGCTGCAGAAGGAAATAGATGCAGGTTCCAGTGGCGCGGCCTGAATTGCTGGCGCGCCAGGTTTCCCGGAACCAGCCGCCTTCAGGGTGGCGCTGCATTTGCAGGTGATTGATGATCTCTTGTGCGGTCATTTGATCCTCGGATGTTCGGGTCAATTATGCACGGGATGGCGCAATCCGCTATGGCAATCGCAGGCACAGGCCATATGTTTGGCGCATGACCCTGACGATCCCCTTCGACAATTCCTACGCCCGACTGCCGGATACGTTTTTTGCGCGGCAGGCGCCGGTTCCTGTTCGAGCACCGCAGATGATCGCGTTCAATGCCGATCTGGCCAAAGTTCTGCGAATTTCTGCGGGTGATGTGCAGGAAATGGCCGAGACCTTTGCCGGAAACGCCGTGCCTGCAGGGGCCGAACCGTTGGCGCAGCTTTATGCCGGGCATCAGTTCGGGCATTACAATCCGCAACTGGGCGATGGCCGCGCCGTGCTTTTGGGTGAGACGGTCGGCACGGATGGGGTGCGCCGGGACATTCAGTTGAAAGGATCAGGACCGACCCCGTTTTCGCGGCAAGGGGACGGACGCGCCTGGCTGGGGCCGGTGCTGCGCGAATACTTGGTGTCCGAAGCCATGCACGCGCTGGGCATCCCGACGACCCGGGCGCTGGCGGCAGTGGAAACGGGTGAGGTCGTTCTGCGGGAAGGCCCGTTGCCCGGCGCGGTTCTGACCCGGATCGCGCAAAGCCATCTGCGGGTCGGCACGTTTCAGGTCTTTGCCGCGCGCGGGCAGTTGGACAGTTTGAAACGACTGACGGACTATGCGATTGCGCGCCATTATCCCGGCGCAGAGGGTCCGATGGGCCTGCTGCGTGCGGTTGTCGACGCGCAGGCGCAACTGATCGCGGGCTGGATGAGTGTGGGGTTTATTCACGGGGTGATGAACACCGACAATTGCTCGGTTGCCGGAGAGACCATCGATTACGGGCCGTGTGCCTTCATGGACAGCTATCATCCGAACACGGTCTACAGTTCGATTGACCGGATGGGGCGGTATGCCTATTCCAACCAGCCCGAGATTGCCGTCTGGAATGTGGCGCAACTGGCCACATCGCTGATCCAGCAGATAGAGGACAAGGAAGCCGCCGTCGAGGAGGCGACGGAGATCGTGCACGCCATGCCCGAGCTGCTGCAGGCGAACTGGTTGCGCCGGTTCCGGGCCAAGATCGGTCTTGCGACGGCAGAGGACGGCGACCTTGAAATGATTTCCGACCTGCTGACACGGATGGCCCAGAACGGCGCCGATTTCACCAATACCTTCCGCGCGCTGGGCAGCGATGCTGCACGGGACCAGTTCACCGAGCGCGAGGCGTTTGACGCCTGGGCCGAAGGATGGCATGCGCGTCTGGCACGCGAGGCAGACCCGAAAAGCGTTATGGCAATGGCCAATCCGGCTTTCATCCCGCGTAATCACCGTGTCGAACAGATGATTCAGTCCGCCGTGAAAGGAGACTACGCGCCGTTTCACCGTCTGAATAAGGTACTGGCGAACCCATACGTGGATCAGCCCGATGCGGCCGGCTTGATGCGGCCCCCGACCGAAAGTGAGGTGGTCCGGGCGACCTTCTGTGGCACGTGAGCGCAGAGGCTAGGGTTTCGCCTGATACGGGTTGATCGTGTCCGGCCAGCGCCGTTGGTACTGGGTGACCAAAAGCAACACATCCGATTCAGGTAGTGCGGTTCGTGCATCGCTGATCATACGCAGGTTCAGGGTATCGATTTCGTTTGCAGTGACGGGGCGGCCCGGATCATAGTAGACCGTCACCAAAAAGCTGCGCCCCTGTTTTGTCACAGACATGTCCCGCAAGGTTCCGCCGTCTTCGGCGATGGCTTCGCGCAGGGCCCGGCGCGCGGTCGCCAGATGTTCCGGGTTTGCGGTGACATTCGCCAGTTCTCCCAAACCGCCCCGGAACTCGCGAAAATAGGTACCGACAGCCAGCAGACAGAGCACCAGAACGATGATCGAGTCCCCGATCGGAGCGATGGGCGCAAGGGGGCCATCGCGGAATAGGTAGATGGCGCCCAGACCCAGTCCGGCGGCGGCGGTGATCATGCCATCGAAAAGCGAAGCGCGGGCCTCCAGACGCAGGATCGAACTGTTCTTTCCGGTCTTTCGCCAGGTGAAGTGATGAAAGGCCCAGAGGAAAAGACAGGTGGCCCCGATCGTCGCGAAATAAACGAACATCGGCGCGAAATTCAGCGGCTCGGGATCAATGCCGCTGAGATAGCTGTAGATGTTCTTGATTGCGTTTGTGATGGCGAACAGGACAAGCCCCAGCAGTGACAGGGCACGGAAGGTGGAGAAGATGGCCTCGTCCGCCGCATATCCGAAAGGACGCAGCTTGTCGGGTCCTGCGCCGACGCGCTGGCTGATCCGGCGGCCCAGAACGGCAGAGCCGAAACCGATCAAGGAAAACAGGCCATCCATCATAATCGCATTGGAGTTTGACAGGATACCGGCCAGAATACCGGCGCCAGCCATGAACAGGTTGCCCCACATGGCCACAAGCAGCGACCGACCCTCGAGGCGTTTCTTCTTGTCTGTGTCCGGCATTGCCATCCCGTTTTACCCCGAAGTAACATCAATCCGCTGCACAAATAGTCAATGGCGTGCATTTCGCCAATGATTTGAACTGCGCGGATATTGCACCGAAAAACAAGTATTCCGGGGTTGCACACGGGAACGGGCGACGCAATCTTAGAGGTCTACGACAACCGGAAGCCCATGACCCGTTCGCCGACCCTTCGACTTGCCAGCTACAACATTCAGAAATGCGTCGGGCTGGACCTTCGGCGCCAGCCGCAGCGTATCCTTCAGGTTCTGGAGGGAATGAAAGCGGATATCGTGGTGTTGCAGGAGGCCGACAAACGTCTGCCGCCCCGGCCTGCGGCGCTGCCGCATTTCATGCTGGACGAAGCTGGCTGGAACATTGTCGACCTGGGCGGCGCGGGCAGCCTGGGCTGGCACGGGAACGCGGTAATCTGGCGGGGTGACGCCATACAGGTGCGCAGCGCATCCCATCACGAGTTGCCGGGGCTGGAGCCGCGCGGGGCCGTTCAGGTGGAATTCGATACTCAGATCGGTCCGCTTCGGGTTATGGGGATGCATCTGGGCCTGCTGCCCGCATCACGCCGCCAGCAGTTGACGCAACTCAGGCGCAGCGATGCGGGGCAGAACAGTATGCCGACTGTCTGGGCGGGGGATTTCAACGAATGGTCGCGTCAGCCCGTGCTGGATCACCTGGTTCCGGGCATGCGGTTTCTGCCTCCGGTCGCAAGCTTTCCGGCGGCGCAACCCCTGGGCGCGCTGGACCGAATCGCGCTGGGCGGCGGCCTTGAGGCAATGCTGCACGGTGTACATAACGCGCGGCCGGCGCATATTGCGTCGGATCATCTGCCGGTCTGGGCTGACCTGCGGTCTGCAGTCTAGGGCGCACTGGAAAATCACCTGTGGCGCGCGCCGTGCAGACGTACTAAGACAGAAACCCGAACACTTCTGGGGGTCATCATGCCGGATACGATCATCACCCGATGCGAAGCCAAAGGGCTGCGCATGACGGGGCAGCGCCGCACAATTGCCCAGGTGCTGGAGGAAAGCGAAGACCATCCGGATGTCGAAGAACTGTACACGCGCGCCTCGGCCGTTGATTCCGGCATTTCCATTGCCACAGTCTACCGGACCGTCAAATTGTTCGAAGAGGCGGGAATACTGGAGCGGCTGGAATTCGGCGACGGACGCGCGCGGTATGAGGACGCCGAGCGCGATCACCACGATCATCTGATCGACATGCAGTCGGGCGAGGTGATCGAGTTCGTTGATCCCGAGATCGAGGCACTGCAGGAAAAGATTGCCGCCAAGCTGGGCTACAAGCTGAAAGGGCACCGGCTGGAACTGTATGGTGTTCCGCTGGAACAGGACTGACCCATCACGAAAAGCGATTGGTCGCTTCAAATCAATTCATTAAACCTGTCGTAATCCGGCTTGCGACGTCGCGAATGTTCCGGTTTTGGTGACTCACAGGCTCAGATTTTTTCAGCCCACCCAAACGGACACGCGCATGAACAACGTAAACGGCATATTGCTGATCATTGGCTCGATGGCGGCCTTTTCGCTTGAAGACATGTTCATCAAGCATCTGTCGACCAGTGTTTCGACCGGCCAGATCATGATTGTTCTGGGGCTGTTTTGCAGCCTTGTCTTCGTGCTGATGTCGTTGGCCACACGCAAACGCATCCTTGATCCGGTGGCGTGGCAGCCGTTGCCTCTGGCCCGTGCCGCGACCGAAGCGGTGGGGGCACTGACCTTTGTTACCGCCCTGTCGCTTGTCGACCTGTCCACAGTTGCAGCCGTGTTCCAGGCGATGCCGCTTGCGGTGACAATGGGGGCGGCGCTGTTTCTTGGGGAACAGGTAGGCTGGCGGCGGTGGAGCGCGATTGGCGTTGGCTTCATCGGTGTTCTGATGATCATTCGTCCCGGACTTGAAGGTTTCCAGCCCGAGTCCCTGTTTGTCGTGGCAACCGTGATTGCCATTGCGGCGCGGGATCTGATCACGCGGAAACTTGATGTTCGCGTCGCGTCATCTGTTGTGGCGCTGCAGGCCTACATCGCGGTGGCGTTTGCCGGTGCGGTTCTGATGGTGTTTTCGGCTCAACCGGTCATTCCGCTGCAAACGGCGCAGATCGGTCCTTATCTTGGCGCGATCGGGTTTGGCGTTCTGGGATATTATGGCATCGTAACCGCGATGCGGATCGGTGAGGCGTCGGCCCTGACGCCATTCCGGTACACCCGCCTGGTCTTCTCGATTGCCGCAGGGATGCTGATGTTCGGCGAACGTCCCGACCAGATGACACTGGCCGGTGCCATGCTGATCATGGGTTCCGGCCTTTACACCTTTGTTCGCGAGCGCCGTCTGGCGCGTGCCATTGCAGTTGCGGCCTGACGGATCGTCGCAGTTTGGCGCAAACAGGGTGCTGTTAGCCCTAAAGGCCACCTGATTGATGTGTTAGCGATAACATGACCGGTTTACTTTTCACCCGTTGATGGTATGAGGCGTGCAACTGAACGCAGCCACAGGGACGGGCCTTATGAGCACCATCATCGACATCCATGCACGTGAAATTCTGGACAGCCGGGGCAACCCGACGGTCGAAGTGGACGTGATCCTGGAAGACGGCACCATGGGACGCGCCGCTGTGCCCTCTGGCGCATCAACCGGCGCCTATGAAGCGGTGGAAAAGCGCGATGGCGACAAGTCGCGCTATATGGGCAAGGGCGTTCTGGAAGCCGTCGCCGCCGTGAACGGTGAGATCGCGGAAGAACTGGTTGGTTTTGACGCGACCGAGCAGGTGGCGATCGATCAGGCGATGATCGAACTGGACGGGACCGAAAACAAGGGCCGTCTGGGCGCAAACGCGATCCTGGGTGTCTCACTGGCGACTGCCAAGGCCGCAGCGGATTTTACCACGCAGCCATTGTATCGCTATGTGGGCGGCACTTCGGCCCGTGTTCTGCCTGTACCGATGATGAACATCATCAACGGCGGTGAACATGCAGACAACCCGATAGACATTCAGGAATTCATGATCATGCCCACCTCGGCCGCGAATATCCGCGAAGCCGTGCGCATGGGGTCCGAGGTGTTCCACACGCTGAAACGTGAGTTGTCGGCCGCTGGTCTGGCCACCGGTGTCGGCGATGAGGGCGGCTTTGCCCCCAATATTGCGTCCACCCGCGAGGCTCTGGATTTCATCCTGCAGTCCATCGAAAAGGCAGGCTACAAGCCGGGCGAGGAAATCCACCTGGCGCTGGATTGTGCGGCAACTGAATACTACAGGGACGGCAAATACGTCCTGTCGGGCGAGAATATCTCGCTGACGTCCGAGGAAAATGCCGAGTATCTGGCGGCGCTGGTCAAGGATTACCCGATCATCTCGATCGAAGACGGCATGTCCGAGGATGACTGGGACGGCTGGAAAGCTCTGACCGACATGATCGGCGACAAGGTGCAGTTGGTGGGTGATGATCTGTTTGTAACTAACCCGGCGCGTCTGGCCGAAGGGATCGAGCGCGGTTGTGCCAACTCGATGCTGGTCAAGGTAAACCAGATCGGATCGCTGACCGAGACCCTGCGCGCTGTCGATATGGCGCATCGCGCACGCTACACCAATGTGATGTCGCACCGCTCGGGCGAGACCGAGGACGCAACCATCGCTGATCTGGCGGTTGCAACCAACTGTGGTCAGATCAAAACCGGCTCGCTCGCGCGGTCCGACCGGCTGGCCAAGTACAACCAACTGATCCGGATCGAGGAGTCACTGGGTGAGGTCGCGGAATATGCCGGAGCATCGATCCTGCGCTGAATCGGAGCCTTTCGGCAAAAATAATAAGAATCCTGACTGAAGATCATTGCGGAGTCAGATGCTTTGGCCCGCGTGTCAAAAAAACATGTTCCTCCCTCGCCGATTAGGCGGGGGCGGGGTACGGCATTTCAGTGAATTGGGGATAGGTGCCTCGGACAAGAGTTCCCGTAGTCGCCCGGTTCATGCCATTCGGCAAGCAGCTTGGGAAATATGATTGTTTGACGGGTTCTGGCCGAGTTGTGGGGCGCAGCAGTGTGGTAGAACCGAGCTGATCAGCAATCGGGTCTATGTTCGCCCATCCAGGGCTTGGGAGAACCAGAGCGGCGTCAAACAGGTGCCAGATCGGTTGCTCATTCTATGTGTTACAAACGATAGGGCTTTTGATGGGGGGCGTTTTCAAGCTGCCGCCTTGCTGTCTGTCACTGGAGCATGTGGTGAAAATCTCAGTTCTCCGTATCGCTTTCAGGTTGTGGCAAAGGGGCGCGTTTTGTCGCGAAAGTGTAAATTTCGGGATGCGAGGACAGAAAATATTCAAAAAATCCGAGACGAAATTAGGAAAACGCTCGAAAAGTCCGATCGCTGGATCGTCTATGGTTATCAATGCTCTAGCAGTGAATATGCTGGTCAAAAGACCGCGAAAACAGACATATCGGCGGAAAATGGCCGAGTATTATATCGTTATGTGTGAACTTGTTCCTAACGGCGGTGTCTCAACATGAGTTATCCTGATTGCATTGCAGAAAGGAGCTCACGATGTCTGTATCAAAATTCCTTCTGATGGTTTCGGCCCTGTCCGTATCCTTCCTTGCGGCCTGCGCAGGACCCGATACCTACCCGATCACAGGGATGCAGGTGTCTCAGGATGACCCGGTTCAGGAAATGTATAACCCCGATGTGATCTTCCGCGGGGAAAGCCGCTAGAGCGTTCTGCTCATCAGCATATAGCGGTCGCGGGCCTTGAAGCCGCTGCGCAGGTAGAGTTTTTGCGCAGCGTCATTGGTGCGATCGACTTCCAGATGCAGGGCCGTCACTCCGGCCTCGGCAAGGGCTTTGGGCAGATCGTGCAGCACTTCGGAAGCGATACCGCGGCCACGCACGGCCGGGCGGATGTAGATTTCATCGACAAAGCCGTCCATGCCGCCGAACTCGACCGACCACCCGAAAGTCAGGATGATATAGCCCAGCGGAGCCCGGCCGGGGCCAATCAGGTATATGCACCCATGCGGGATTCCTTCCAGAAGGGGACGCAGAGCTTCGCGCCGCTGGTCGGCATCCTGTTCAATTCCGGTCTCGGCATGGAATGCGGAAACCAGCGTCATCAGGCGGTCCAGGTCGTCCGGTCGGGCGAGGCGGAGTGCTGCGGTCATAGCCGGGCCAGCCTTTCTGTAAGCAGTGCAAAGAAACCATCAGCGTCCAGATCGCCCATGAATGTGGCGTTTGGTGCGCGGTCGGTGACGCCCCACCAATCTGCGACGGTCATGCCCATGGTCAGTTCCGAATGGGTTTCAATCTCGACATTGATGTGACGCCCGCTGAACAGGTCGGGACGGATCAGATAGGCGGTGACGCAGGGATCGTGCAGCGGAGCGCCTTCGCTGCCGTATTTGTTCATGTCGAACCGCTCGAAGAAATCTGTCATTTCGGCCACGGCGATGCCGACCTTGTTGCCGAGCGCGCGGAAGGCGTCATTTCGGGGTCTGGTGACAAGTGCCTTGTGAGTGACATCCAGCGGCATGACGACGATTGGCCTGCCGGATCTGAACACGATATCAGCAGCTTCCGGATCGACGTGAATGTTGAATTCCGCTGTTGGGGTGATGTTTCCGACCTCAAAATAAGCCCCGCCCATCAGGACAATTTCCTGAACGCGGTCGACAATGTCGGGGGCCTTCTGAAACGCCGTTGCGATATTGGTCAGCGGACCCAGCGGGCAAAGCGTCACGGTCCCCGGTGCCTGTGTACGCAGGGTATCGATGATGAAATCGACCGCGTGGCCTTGCGCCAGCGGCATCTGAGGGTCGGGCAGAACCGGGCCGTCCAGGCCGGTTTTACCGTGCACATGTTCCGCAGTGATCAGAGGGCGGTTCAGCGGGCGGTCGCATCCGGCATAAACGGGCACTTCGGTGTGACCGGCCAGTTCGCAGACGATACGCGCATTCTTGGCCGTCAGTTCCAGCGGCACGTTTCCGGCGACGGCGGTGATGCCCAGAACCTCGACCTCTTCGGGGCTGGCCAACGCCAACAGGATGGCGACGGCATCGTCCTGTCCGGGATCGGTGTCGATTATGATCTTGCGGGCGGTCATGCTCTGCCTCCGGGGGTGGTGAAGGTCGGACACTGACAAGCTGAGCGTGTCTTGTCCAGTTGTTTCAGGCCCCGGTTGTTGCGCTTACCGGCGGGAGTTTGCCATTGGCGCGGTGTTCCTCGATTTTCACCTCGTCCCAAAGCGCGTCCATCTCGGCCAGATCACTTTGGGTGGGCGTCTTACCGCGTTCGGCCAGCCGGGCTTCGACCTTTTCGAAGCGGCGGGTGAACTTGGCGTTTGTGCGGCGCAGGGCGGCCTCGGGTTCGATGCCTAAGTGGCGGCCAAGGTTGACGATCACGAACAGCAGATCACCGAATTCGTCCTCGAGCGCGTCGGCGTCCATGCTGTCGCGCGCCTCTTCCAGTTCAGCGGCCTCTTCCGTGATCTTGGCCAACACGTGGCTGGCATCAGGCCAATCAAATCCAACCCGGGCGGCGCGTTTTTGCAATTTATGGGCACGCAGCAGGGCAGGCAGGTTGGCCGCAACCCCGTCCAACGCTCCTTTCTGTTTCTTGCCTGCACGCTCTGCCGCCTTGATGGTTTCCCAGTCCGCTGTCTGTTGTTCGGCGGATTTATCGCGGGACTCGTCGCCGAACACATGCGGGTGGCGGTCGACCATCTTGTCCGACATGGTGCGCACCACGTCCTGAAAGGTGAAATGTCCGGCTTCTTCGGCCATCTGCGCGTGAAAGACCGATTGGAACAGCAGATCGCCCAACTCGCCCTTCAGCTCATCATAGGCTTCACGCTCGATGGCGTCAGCGACCTCGTAGGCTTCTTCGATCGTGTAAGGGGCGATGGTGGCGAAATCCTGTTCGATATCCCACGGGCACCCCGATTCGGGGTCGCGCAGGCGGCGCATGATTTCCAGCAAGCGCTCGATCCCAGCGTCAGAGTCGGTGATCAGCGGATTTTCAGCCATTGCGAAGCCCCTTGTTCCGGTGTCAGATGCATCCATCCCGCAGCTTGGATCAGGAGTCCACCCCCGATGCCCGTCGTCAACCGAATTGCCGATTTCTCTGCCGATATGGCCGCATGGCGCCAGCACCTGCATAAAATCCCGGAACTGGAGTTCGAATGCCATGAAACTGCCGCTTTTGTTGCGGACCGTCTGCGCGAGTTCGGCGTGGATGAACTGCACGAAGGGATCGCCAAAACCGGCATGGTCGCCATCATCAACGGGCAGGGTGAAGGGCCGACCATTGGCCTGCGTGCGGATATGGATGCGCTGCCGATCACGGAGGAGACTGGTGTAGCCTATGCCTCGACGAATCCGGGCAAGATGCATGCCTGCGGCCATGATGGGCACACGACCATGTTGCTGGGGGCCACGCGGTATCTGGCCGAGACACGGAATTTCCGGGGGCGGGTTGCGCTGATCTTTCAGCCCGCCGAGGAAGAAGGCGGCGGGGCCGGCGTGATGGTGGAAGAAGGCATCATGGACCGGTTTGACATCTCGCAGGTCTATGCGCTGCACAACGCGCCGGGAATTGCCGAAGGGGCGTTCCACACAACGCCCGGCCCGATCATGGCGGCGGTCGACACGTTCGAGGTGCATATACAGGGCAGGGGCGGCCATGGCGCGATGCCGCATGAAACCCGCGATCCGGTGATGGCGGCCTGCGGTATCGCGCAGGCGATCCAGACCATCGTCAGCCGCAATAACTACGCGTTGGATGATCTGGTGGTTTCGGTCACGCAGATTCATACCGGAACCGTGAACAACGTGATTCCCGACACGGCCTATATAAACGGCACCGTGCGCACCTTTGATCCCAATGTGCAGAAGATGGTGATGGAGCGGATGGAGCAGATCGTGCAGGGGCAGGCGGTATCCTACGGTGTCGAAGCGCGGCTGGACTATGACGTCAGTTACCCAGCCACGGTCAACGATGACGTCAAGGCGGTATTTGCGGCTGAAGTCGCCCGCGAGGTTTCCGGCGATGACCGGGTCACGGCCAATAGCGGGCGCGAGATGGGGGCCGAGGATTTTTCCTATATGCTGCAGGCACGCCCCGGCGCATATCTGTTTCTGGGACAGGGTGAAGGTGCAGGATTGCATCACCCGAAATACAACTTCAACGACGACATCGCACCGGTCGGGGCCTCATTCTTTGCCCGGATCGTGGAAAAGGCGCAGCCGCTGGGCTGACAGGGAGAAGACATGGCACTGGAAGACGCAAAAAATCAGGTGGATGAGGCGTTCACCAATCCCGACCTCAAGGGGTTGTCCTACGAGAACACGTTCGGGGGCGCGACTTCGTTCCTGCGGCGGCTGTATACCAAGGACCTGAGCGGAGTTGATATCGCCGTGACAGGCGTACCTTTTGATCAGGCTGTCACCAACCGTCCCGGCACCCGTCTGGGCCCCCGCGCGATCCGCGAGGCCAGCGCACTGCAATCGCCCGATGCGCCTTATGGCTGGCCCTTTGATGCGCTCAGCGAGCTGGCTATCGTGGACTATGGCGACATGGCCTATGACTACGCCAACATCCCGGCCTTTCCGGATACGCTGACCGATCACATCCGCACCATTCTGGAGGCGAATGTCGCCTCGGTCACGCTGGGCGGGGACCATTACATCAGCTTCCCTATCCTGAAAGCCTATGCCGAAAAATACGGGCCGATATCGCTGCTGCAATTCGATGCGCACACGGACACCTGGGCCGATGACGACATGTCCCGCGTGGACCACGGCACGATGTTCTACAAGGCGGTGAAGTCCGGGATCGTGGACCCGAAACGCTCGGTTCAGGTGGGGATTCGCACACACAACGAGGATACGCTGGGCGTCAACATCATCGACGCGCGCGAAGTGTATGAGTCCGGTCCTGCCGCCGTGGCGCAGAAGATCAAGGGTATTCTGGGCGACAGTCCCGTTTACCTGAGCTTTGACATTGATGGGCTGGACCCTGCCTTTGCCCCCGGTACCGGGACGCCTGTCTGGGGCGGGCTGACCTCGATCCAGACGCAGATCATTCTGCGCGACATCGCCGGGATCAACATCAAGGGCGGCGATGTGGTCGAGGTTTCGCCTCCGTTCGACACCTCCGGCGCCACCGCGATTGCCGGGGCGCATGTGGCGACGCAGATCATTTGTCTGCTGGGCTGGAACAAGCTGGCTCCGGTTTAACATTTGGTTAGTCATAGTTCCGGTATGTGCTTGATTGTTTAGACGGGCAGGAGGGTCAAAAGGCATGGCAGATTTCAACCAACCGATCAGCGGCAATGATCTGGCCCGGTTTTCCGGACCGAACACCTTCATGCGTCTGCCGCAGGCGGCCTCGCTTGAGGGGCTGGATGTGGCGGTTTTGGGTATTCCGATGGATATCGGCACCTCGTGGCGGTCGGGCACGCGGTTCGGGCCGAAACAGATCCGAAGTGAAAGCGCGATGATCCGCCCCTATAACATGGCGACATTCGCCGCGCCGTTTGACAGTTTGCAGATTGCCGATATCGGCGATCTGGCGATCAATACGTTTTCGCTGGCTGACAGTCTGAAGATCATCAAGGACAGCTATAACGGCATTCTGGCGCAGAACGTGACCCCGGTGGCGATGGGGGGCGATCATTCGATCACCCTGCCGATCCTGCGCGCGATTGCGGCAAAGCACGGTTCGGTCGCCCTGGTGCATGTGGATGCCCATGCGGACGTGAATGACGAAATGTTTGGCGAACGTGAGACCCATGGCACCGTCTTCCGCCGCGCCTACGAAGAGGGGCTGATCATTCCCGACAAGACCTTTCAGATCGGAATTCGCGGGTCCGGCTACGCCGCCAGCGATTTCACTGAAGCGAAGGGATGGGGTTTCCGCCAATATCCGGCCTGGGAACTGTGGCAGCAGAACCTGACCGAGATCGGCTCGCTTATCCGCAAGTCTGTAGGGGATCATCCGGTTTACATCACCTACGACATTGACAGTCTGGACCCGGCCTATGCGCCCGGCACCGGGACACCCGAGATTGCGGGGCTAACCACACCGCAGGCGCTTCAACTGATCCATGCGCTTGGCGGCATGAATGTCGTGGGCTGCGATCTGGTCGAGGTTTCGCCGCCCTACGATCCGTCCGGCAACACGGCGCTGACAGCGGCGAACCTGTTGTTTGAATTGATCTGCATCCTGCCCGGTGTGACGTCACGATAACCGGGGTCGCATATTGCCCCGCATCGCGATCCGGCTAGGGTTTGTCAAAGGGTTGGGATCGGGATGACAAAGATGGTGCTGTGGCTTTGTGTTGCACTGTTGGTTGGACTGGCGGCTTTCATTCGGCTGGCTCCGTCCGATCCCGTGACATGGCATGTCGCCCCGGTTGGTAACACGGACCGGGACATGAAAGGCGGCGTTGTGCGTGTGGTTGAAACCGGTCCGGACGGGTTGGTGCGTTTTGATACCATTGCAAGGGCCGCTCCACGGACAACGGTTTTGGCCGGGTCGGTTGGTGATGGAATGGTGACATATGTCACCCGAACACCGACATTAGGGTTTCCCGATTACACAACGGCACAGCAAGACGGAGACATCCTGCGCATTCATGGCAGATTGCGGTTCGGGCGTTCAGATTTTGGGGTAAACCGGGCTCGTGTCGACCGGTGGTTGGCTTTGTTGCAGCCCTGAGGACAGGCACCCCTCCTGCACCTCGCGCCACATGGGGACGTTCAGTGACATCTGGCATTGGGCCATGAACATGCGGCCATCGACCTGCAGGCAGATCATCTCTCCCAGTTCGACTCGGGTGCCGGATTTATCGGTGCAATAACAATCCTGAACCTTGCCGCCGGGGCCGACCACATCGGCCATGGCAGGTGCCGCGCAGAGGGCAAGAACAAGCACGATCCGTTTCATGAATAACAGCTTAGCACAAGGCTTGCCCTTGACCAAAGCCCCCGGATGATAGACACCCCGCGCATGATCCCCGAAGAACGCCTTGAACAGATAACTCAGCGATTCCAGTACCTCGAAGCGGCCATGGCAGATGGCGCGTCGGGCGGTGATATTGCGGCCTTGGCCAAAGAGTATTCCGACCTCAAACCGGTTGTGGATCAGATCATGGCATGGCGTCAGTTGGTGGCCGATCTGGCCGAGGCTGAAGTGATGCTGGCCGACCCCGACATGAAGGAACTGGCCGAGGAGGAAATCCCGGCGTTGCAGGCACGTATTCCCGACGCAGAGCACGCGTTACAACTGGCGTTGTTGCCGCGGGACGCAGCGGATGCGCGCCCGGCGATGTTGGAAATCCGTCCCGGCACCGGCGGGGATGAGGCCGCTTTGTTCGCCGGAGACCTGCTGCGCATGTATCAGCGCTATGCCGAAGCGCGGGGTTGGCAGTTCGAGATCATTGAGGAGCAGTCCTCCGATCTGGGCGGGATCAAGGAAGTGGTGGCGCATATCAAGGGTGACAACGTCTTTGCGCGTATGAAATACGAATCCGGCGTGCATCGGGTTCAGCGGGTTCCTGAAACCGAAAGCGGCGGACGAATTCACACCTCGGCGGCGACGGTGGCAGTTTTGCCCGAGGCTGAGGACGTGGATATCCAGATTGACGCGGGTGACATCCGCATCGACACGATGCGGTCGTCGGGGGCTGGTGGTCAGCACGTGAACACCACCGACTCGGCCGTACGGATCACCCACCTGCCCAGCGGCGTCGTGGTAACCAGTTCCGAGAAATCCCAGCACCGCAACCGCGAGATTGCGATGCAGGTGCTGAAAACGCGGCTTTACGATCTGGAGCGGCAGCGAATCGACAGCGAGCGTTCGGCGGATCGGGCCAGTCAGGTCGGCTCGGGCGACCGGTCCGAGCGGATCAGGACCTATAATTTCCCCCAAGGACGCATGACGGATCACCGTATCAATCTGACTCTGTACAAGCTGGATCAGGTGATGCACGGCGATCTGGACGAGGTGATCGATGCGCTGACCGCAGATGATCAGGCGCGGCTTCTGGCCGAGATGGCGCAATGACCGGGGCGCAGACTGCGGCGCAGGCGATGGTGGCGGCAACTGCCCGGCTGCGCGCGGCAGGAGTTGAAGATCCGGCGCGGGACGCGCGGCTGTTGCTTGCTCATGCGGCCCGGATCGAAGCCAGCCGGGTCACTCTGATCGCGCCAGAAGAGCTGTCGCCGGATATCGCCGAGCGCTATGACCAGCTGATCTCGCTTCGGGCCATACGCGTTCCGGTCTCGCACCTGTTGGGTGAGCGCGAGTTTTACGGCCGTCGGTTTCGCGTCAGCCGTGATGTGCTGGACCCGCGCCCCGAAACCGAAGTGCTGATCGAAGCGGCCCTGAGCGAACCTTTTGACCGGGTGTTGGATCTGGGGGTCGGGTCCGGGTGTATTTTGATTACGCTGCTGGCCGAGCGGCGCAGCGCAACCGGGGTTGGTGTCGACCTCAGCGAAGCCGCCTGTTTGCAGGCCAGCGCCAATGCGGTGCAGCATCAGGTGCAGGCCCGCATCGATGTCTGGCATTCCGACTGGTTTGGTGCGGTTGATGGCATGTTTGACCTGATCGTTTCGAACCCGCCTTATATCTCGCTTTCCGAAATGGAGGAACTTTCCCCCGAAGTACGCGAACATGAACCGCGACTAGCGTTGACAGATGAGGGCGACGGGCTAGATGCGTATCGTCGGATCGCGTCATCGGCCCCTGATTTTCTGTCGCGGGGCGGGCGTCTTCTGGTCGAAATCGGACCGACGCAGGCCAACTATGTGTCCGCGTTGTTTGATGCCGCCGGACTGGCTGAAATTCGTGTCATTCCCGATCTGGACGGGCGGGATCGGGTAATTGTCGCAAGAATGCCCGGTTAGGCCCGAAAACTGAGGCTGAAATGCGCCTGCGAAAGTAAAAAAGCTGCGAAATATCCGATAAACCCCTTGTCTGCGCGGGCAGGACATGCTTACTCAGAGTAGTCAGCGAGGCTGGCGCTTTTGCAGCGCACCCCTGACGCCAAGCCCAAAAAAGTCGATGACGCGGTACGGGACAAGCCTCTGAGCAGCGTAAGGTACGGGTTGATCGACAGCGAATGACAAGGCTGACGTAAAATAAGATGAGATCTTCAAAATCCCGCTCGCGGGCCAAGAATAACCGCAATCGCCCTTCTGGTGGTAACGTCGTAAACCGGGTTTTCGACAGTTCAGGCCCCGAGGGCAAGGTGCGTGGCACGCCGCAACAAATCATTGATAAGTACAATCAGCTGGCGCGTGACGCTCAGTTGTCCAACGACCGCGTGGCGGCAGAAAACTTCCAGCAGCACGCCGAGCATTATTTGCGCATGCTGAGCGAAGCGCAGCGCGAGATTGATGCGCGCCGCGAAGAGCAGGAGCGCCAGAATCGCGAGCGCCAGGCCGAACGCGATCGCGAACGCGCCGAACGTCAGGAACGTGAAGCTGCCCGCCAGGCAGACCCGGCCGAGGCACCGCAGCCCGACGTGATGGATTTCGGTTCTGAGGAGGCAACGCCGGAATCGGGTCTGGTCGAGACGCCGGAAAGCAAAGAGGATGCGCCGGTCGCCGAAACGCCCGAGAAAAAGGAAAAACCCGCGCGCAAGCCCCGGGGCCGTAAGCCCAAGGCCGCGCCTGCACCTGCTGAAGAAGCGCCTTCAAGTGAAGGCGACGCGCCGGAAGCGGCTGAGTAAGCGCTCGTATCGGTTGAGAAGAAGCCCCGGGTTAGGCCCGGGGTTTTTTGTTTCAGCCTTTGGAAACTTCCCGCGCCAGCGCGCAGAAGGCTTCCAGAGGGACCTGTTCGGCCCGGTCCGTGGGCTGGATACCAGCAGCCAGCAGACGATCCTCGATATCCGGGGCCACGCCTTTCAGCGAGGCGCGCAGCATCTTGCGGCGCTGGTTGAAGGCAGCGGCGACCACTCGGGACAGTGTTGCGGCATTTGCCGGGAAACGCGGCTCGGGCAGGGCGGTCAGGTGGACCACTGCGCTTGAAACCTTGGGCGGCGGAGTAAACGCGCCGGGCGGCAGGGACATGGCGATACGCGCCTCGGCCCGCCACTGGGCCAGGATAGCGAGGCGGCCATAGGCCTTGCTTCCGGGTTGGGCGACGATACGCTCGGCCACTTCGCGCTGGAACATAAGGGTCAGGCTTTGCCAGAACGGCGGCCATTCGGGCGGTGTGAGCCACCGCACCAGCAGTTCGGTGCCGACATTGTAGGGCAGGTTGGCCGCGATGCGAATCGGCGGGGTCAGATGGGCCAGAGGGTCGATTTCCAGAGCGTCGCCATTGATCACCTCAAGCTTGCCGGGATAGGCGGCAGCGATGTCGTTCAGGGCGGCGATACAGCGCTTATCTTTTTCGACCGCGACGACCTTGCGCGCGCCTTCGGACAGCAGTCCACGGGTCAGTCCGCCGGGGCCCGGGCCGATTTCCAGCACATCGCATTGGGCCAGATCCCCGGCCTGACGGGCGATCTTCGCGGTCAGGTTCAGGTCGAGCAGAAAGTTCTGACCCAGCGACTTACGGGCCGAGAGCTGATGTGTCGCGATGACCTCGCGCAGAGGGGGGAGGGTGTCGATTGCGCTCATGATCCGACTACCGTGGCGCGGGTTGGTGGGTAAGCGCCAGAGATTTTTTGCCTCCGGCGGGGATATTTTCGACCAGGTGAAGGATCAAGGGGTTTGTGCCATCTGTTGGGCAAGTTTCAGGGCCTCGATCAGGCTTGTGGGATTGGCGATTCCTTTTCCGGCGATGTCCAGTGCGGTGCCGTGGTCAGGCGACGTGCGTATGAAGGGCAGGCCCAGCGTTACGTTTACGCCCTTGTCAAAATCCAGTGTCTTGATCGGGATCAGGGCCTGATCGTGATACATGGCGATTGCGGCATCGTATCGGGCGCGGGCGGCGGCGTGGAACATCGTGTCGGCCGGATGGGGGCCGGTGACGGTGTAGCCGTTGGTTGGCAGGTCTTTCAGAAGCGGCGCGATCCAGTCCAGTTCTTCCATTCCCATTTTGCCGCCTTCGCCAGCATGTGGATTGAGGCCCGCCACCGCGATACGGGGGTGTGCGATGCCGAATTGACGGCGCAGACCGTCAGCCGTGATGGCAATGGTGTCGCGCAACAAATCTGGCGTCAGTTCGGACGGCACGCGGGACAGCGGGATGTGGATCGTGGCGGGCACGACGCGCAGATTGGAACTGGCCAGCATCATCACCGCGCGTTCCTGACCGGCGAGGGCCGCCAGAAACTCGGTATGACCGGGGAAGGAAAACCCGGCCCCGTCGATCAGGGCCTTTTTGTGAATGGGCGCGGTGCACAGCGCCGAAGCCTCGCCCGAGCGCACGAGGTTGACGCCCAGTTCAATGGCATCGATGATCGACGGCGCATTGTCCGGATCGGGATGGCCCGGTCGGTTGGGCGCGGGAAATTCCATGTGCAGCACAGGCAGGGCCTCGGCGCTGACGGCTTGCGCCTGCGATGGTGCGCTTATTTTTCGGATCGGGGTGCCTTTGGGCAGGTGTGCAGCGTCGCCGATATAGAAAAACGGGCAGGCGCCGCGCAATTGGGACCATGCGCCAGCGGCGATTTCAGGGCTGATCCCGGCCGGTTCCCCGCAACTGAGCGCAATAGGTGCGGTCATTGCGAGATGATGGTGGCATCGGCCTTCATCTGTTCCAGAAGACTGTCGGCAAAGGCTTGCAGGCGCTGCTGGGTCAGGGCATTCGCAATGTCCTGGCGCGTCGTGTCCTCGCCCCTGTCCAGAGTGCGGGTGCACAGCATCAGGAACATCAGGGTCTGCCCGTTGTTGCGGGTGAGCGTTGTCGACACCTCGTTGTTGTCCAGCTTGGCCAGTTCCAGCGCAACATCGCGCGGGATTTCCGACGGGGCCGCAGAGACACGATCCAGTGCTGCAGCTGGCTGATCCTTCGCGATGCCATAAAGGTCGTCGCAGGTGTCGATCTCTTCCTTCAGCCTGTTGGCCCGGGCCAGGGTTTCCGCGCTGCGCCCGCCGGGCAGGTAATACGCGGCATAGTCGATCTCGGAATAACGGGGCGCGGCGGTCGAAACCTCGCGAACGCCGCGCATCTGGAACAGGGCGACAGCATTGGGCAGCGACAGCGGCGCGGTGATTTCGCCGTTCTTGAGGCCCAGAAGCACCGGTTGCAGGGCCGGGGGCAGGTCGGTCAGGCCCAGCCATTCCAGCCTGCCGCCATTATCACGGGTAGCGGCGGCTGAGTACTGTGTGGCGGCGGCGGAGAAGGCGTCATAGCCTTCGAGTTTCGAGATTTCGTCAGCCAGGACCTGGGCCTGAGGCAGAGTTTGCGGGGTCACCGGGATGATGATTTCAGACAGCAGAACCTGCAGGCCGCCATTGCCGCCTTGTCCCAGTGCGCGATTGATCTCGTCTTCCGAAGGGCGGGATTGGGAAAGAAAGCGTGTGCTGATGAACTCGCGCCAAGCCAGCTGGTTGGCGACCAGATCCCGCACGGTTTCGCGATCGACCCCTTCATTTTTGAGGGCATTGAGGAATTCGTCGGACGACAGCTGACCGCGGGATGCGAATTCGTCGATACCGACCTCAATGTCTTCGGGTGTTGCCGTGATGCCGGCATCCCGCAAGGCCTGGTTGCGCAGGCTGTCTTCGATCAAGGCTTCGCGCACCTCTTGGTCTGAACTGCCGGGAACGCCCAGAACGGTCAGCAATTGCTGGCGTTGCTGCAACTCGTACCAGGTGATGATGTCCTGGTTGACGCGGATCGCCGGCGAGAACAGGCTTTGGGCCGAGATCTGCCCGGCTGCGAGCGTGATGACCGCGGCAGCAAGCGCCGGAATGGCCCGCCTGATCCAGCCGGAAAGAATAAACCTTGAGAAACCTGATATCAGCTGCATGATCTTTTGTACTTCTTACCGCCGCCGTCGATGGCGTAACCTGTCAGGGCAACGGTAAACCCGAATTCCGTCGAAGGCTCAATACTTGATGTTGATGTGAAGCGTCGACTGACGCTCATGTTAACCTGAACACATTCGTTCTGATAGGTCAGCCCAAACCCGTACCGGATCGGTTCGTCTTCGCTGAGGTCATAGCGCGCCTCGGCGCGGGTCAACCAGTTCTCGTCTATTCTGTAGCGCCCGTTCACCCAGAATTCTGAGATTTCGTCATCCACGTTCTCGTCCGGGTCCGGCTCCTGCCAGACATAGCTGCCGACGATTGCATCGTCACCGCGCGCCCATTGACCACGCAGTTCGGCTTTTGCAAAGCTGAAATCGCCGTTGATCAGGCCGCGCCCGCCAATGGACCAGCCCTTGACCGTGTCTACCTGCCCGGCAATCAGCAAATCGGAAGACGTGCCCTGAAGACCGGATGTCAGGTTGAAGGCCGGGTCGGCATCGGCGCGGAAAACCTGACCTATCGTTGCCAATGCACGTGAGCCATTGATGCCGTACCGCGCCCAGTTGACGCCCACAACGCCGGTCGGTCCGTCTTCACGGCGATCGACTGCGGGAAAGCGGGACAGGGAAAGCAGATCACCCTGATCGAATTCCTGAAATGTACTTTCGTCAATCGGCACGTCATTGGTCGACACATGGGTCCACCCGACCTGAGCGATGGGTTCCAGCACCTGCGAGGCACCGGATGCTTCGCGGCGCTGCATCGGATAGCGCAGCGTCATTGCCGCACGAGGAGTGAGCCGGTTGACGTTATCTGCGAAATTGCTGTCGTGCCGGATGTTGAACCTGTCCACCGATGCACCGAACTGAGCGTCAGCCCGTAATCCGGTGGCGAATATCCAGCTGCGCAGCCACTCGGCGTCAACGGTGGCGCGCGCCACATCGCGCCCGGTGACATCGGCATCGCTGGTACGCTCGTATGCATGGCTGAGAAAAGACAGGCGGACTTCGCCTCCAACACTTTGGGGGAAGTATCGTTTCTGGTAGTTCAAGTCGAAAATCCGCGACGGGATTTCATCCTGATCTTCGCTGTCACGCAGCGTTTTATAGTGGATCAGGCTGGTCCTGAAGGCCGTATCCCGTTTGATCCGCTCAAGCGCGACTTCGCTGCGCAGGCGGTCATAATTGGGCAGACCGTAATCCGCCAGATAGCCGTCGTCAGACGTGGTGTTGATGCTGAACAGGAACCGGAAGTCGTTCTTCAAGAGAAAAAAGCCATTTGCGAACAGATAGCCGCGATCCTGGTTCGGCTGTATGTCGTCGCGTGTGTAGGCCCCTTCGATGTTGATGCGGCCTGTTTTGAACGCTTGCCGGTACCGGTAGCCCAGCGTTCGTGTGCCCGAAGACAGGTACGGGATCAGGGTCAGGTCCTTGTGGTCACCGAGCTTGAAGAAATACGGCACCTGAACGCCGGTCCCAAGCTGCGAGGTGGTTCGAATGGACGGTACAAGAAACCCTGTCGCGCGTTCCAGTGTTGGATCCGGCAGGCGCAAATACGGAAAGTAGAAGACAGGGAAATCCAGCACACGGAACTGTGCGCCTTCGAAATACAACTGCCGCTCCAACTGGTCGTGCGTGACCTTGCGGGCGCGAATCTGCCACAGTGGCGCACGACCGTCGGCACAAACATGGCAGGACGTGGCCGAAACCTTGCTGAGCTGCGTGTATCGACCAGCGGCGCGACGCGCCTCGACCGAGGCGATCTGGGTCTGTTGGTCGAACACCATACGCGCGCCGATCAAAAGACCATTCTGGATACCGTTGTCCAGTTCTGCCGAATCGGCAAGAATCGTGGTGCGGCCCTCCTGATCGATCCGGATCGGACCCTGCAGTTCGAGCGAACCGGTTTCACGATCATAGATGATGCTGCTGGCCGTCAGTTTGATGTCGCCCTGAAACGCCTCGACATTGCCTTCGGCGATCAGCTTGCGATCCGGAGTGATAAAGATCTTGTCTGCGACCAGAAGGGCCGGAAGGTCCTGCGATTCAGCCGCTTGTCCGGCATCTGGTACAGGCGCGGACTGCGCTGTGGCGATAGCTGGCGCGCTGTGGATCAGCGCACCGGACAGCAACAAGGGTAGCAAGTGCCGCATCAGCCGTCCTCCGCGTGCAGCAACAGGCCCAGCGACAAAAGCAGCGCCGCAAAGGGTGGCGCCCAGGCCGAGACGTAGACCGGCAATTGTCCGTTTTCCCCCAGGATTTGTGCAAAATTACGGATGAAATACATGGCAAAGCCCAGTAGAACGGCCGTCAGCACAGCGATGCCTGTGCCGCCGAAACGCACGTGGCGCATGGTAAAGGCGGCGCCGATGAGGACCATCGAGACCAGAAAGAAGGGCCGCGCGAGCTCGGATTGCAGCCAGACCTCATATTGCTTTGTCGAAAACCCGGCCTCTCCCAGATCGTTGATCAGTTGCGGCAGATCATAGACTGAGACCGAGTCCTGCTGGCCCAGCGAATCCAGGATGCGCTGACGGGTCAGGGACGTGGGCAGGTCCAGCCGGTCATGCGTCACCGCATTCAATTCGGGGTTTTCGTCATCTTTCAGGGACCAGATCTTGGCGTCCTGCAGGACCCATCTGCCATCTTCCAGCCGGGCTTCGTCTGCAATGATCTGTTGTGTCGGTTTGCCGTTTTGACCAAAGGTGATGATCGTGACACCAGTCAGATGCAGGATGTCGTCATTCTCGGTGCCCTGCGCGTGAATGACCGATTGCCCGTCCTCCGCCCCTTGCCGCAGCCACAGGCCATCACGGCTGATGGACAGGGTCGAACGGCCGTCGTTACGGTAGCTGTCCGCCAGACGCCGGTATTCTTCGGACGTTGCCGCAGCGATCGGGTTCAGCAGGGCCACGGCCAGAGCTCCGATAATCAGCGCCAGAACGACCGGCGCAGCCAGAGCGCGGATGCCGGACCGCCCGGTTGCACGGGTCACAACCAGTTCTGAACTGCGGGCCAGGCCAATGAACAGGGCAATGGTCGACAGAATGATCAGCAAAGGCAACATCTCGCTGACGGCAGCGGGAGTGTTCAGCAAAGTCAGCTGTAGCAGGCGCCCAAAAGACAGGTTGGAATCGTCAAAACGGCGGATCTGTTCGATCATATCGATCAGAATCATCAGTGTCAGAAAAATGCCGCCAATGACCAGAAAACTTTGCAGGAATCTGCGGGCGAAATAGCGGTCGAGGATCACGACAACGCCCTCATCAGCCCGAAAAAGCAAGGGGCCGGGCCGCATTTGCCGGAACGTGATTTTCTGCGCGACGGCTTGTGCCTGCCGTTTGGTGCCAAGTCTTGTCCCCCGATGCCTGTCGGTTCTTTTTGCGGGACTTTAATGCAAATGACGGCTGGGGAAAACTGCTATCTGGTCAAGCCGCGCGGTGCGGGCTAGGTCTTGGGGAACAGATTTTGAGGAGTTTGCAATGAGCAGTCTGGTTCCGGTCCGTTTTCAGGCCTTCGATGTGGATGCAATGGCGCAGGCCGAGGGGCGCGTGGCGATCATCATCACGTCAGAGGGGAAAATGGGCCCAGCCGCCCGCCGCGCCAATCGCCTGACACGTGGTGCGGTTGCGCGACTGGTTGAAAGCGAGAAGTTCGGCAAGGCCAAGACCGGGGATGTCATCTCGCTGGGCTGGCCGGGTGGGATGGCTGCGGAAGCGCTGGATGTTCTGGTGCTGCCGCGCCGGCCTGAGCGGGCCGAGGCGCGCAAGGGGGGTGCAGCACTGGCCAAGCTGGCAGGGGGCAAGGATCTGCTGGTGATGGCGGCCAATCAGCTGCGGTGCGAAGATCTGGCCACGGGTATCGCGTTGCGCAGTTACGATTTCGACGCGCACAAGACCAAGGACGCGGAGGAACCTGGCACCGTCACCATCAGCCACGGCAATCATGACGAGGTCGAGGCCGCCTTTGCGCCGCTTTATGCCGTGGCCGACGGCGTGCGGATGACCCGTGACCTGACCAACGAACCTGCCAACGTATTGACCACAACCGAGTTCGCCGATCGTCTGAAAGAGATGGAGGCGCTGGGGCTCGAGGTCGAGGTTCTGGAAGAAGACAAGCTGGCCGAGTTGGGAATGCGCACATTGCTGAGCGTCGGACAGGGGTCTGATAGCCCCTCAAAAGTGGTGGTGATGCAGTGGAACGGGGGCGACAAGGACGATGCGCCGCTGGCGCTGGTCGGCAAGGGCGTCGTGTTCGACACCGGCGGCATTTCGTTGAAGCCCGCCGGTGGCATGGAAGACATGACGATGGACATGGGCGGCGCGGGCGTTGTGGCGGGCACCATGCGGGCGCTGGCAAAACGCAAGGCAAAGGCCAATGTCGTCGGGCTGGTGGGGCTGGTCGAAAACATGCCCTCGGGCAATGCCACGCGGCCCGGTGACGTGATCACCTCGATGAAGGGCGATACGGTCGAGATCATCAACACCGACGCCGAGGGGCGGTTGGTTCTGTGTGATGTCATGTGGTATGCGCAGGAACGGTTCCGGCCCGTTGGCATGGTCGATCTGGCCACGTTGACAGGTGCGATCATCATCGGTCTTGGGCATGAAAATGCCGGTGTATTCTCGAACAACGACACGTTCTGCGATGCGTTCCTGAAATCTGCCGGGGCCGAAGATGAGGGCGCGTGGCGGCTGCCGCTGGGCGAGGCCTATGACAAACAGTTGAAATCACGCATTGCGGATATGAAAAACGTGGGCGGACGGCCTGCGGGTTCAATCACTGCGGCGCAGTTCCTGCAACGGTTTGTCAAGGAAGAGACGCCGTGGATTCATCTGGACATTGCCGGTGTTGCCTCGGTTTCAACCGAGACGTCTTACGCTCCCAAGGGGGCCACGGGCTGGGGCGTGCGCGCACTGAGCCGGTTCGTGCAGGACAATTTCGAGTAATCGGATGGGGGCCGTCTATTTCTATCACCTGACCCGGCAGCCTTTGGAGCAGACCCTGTCGGTGCTGCTTGACAAGGCGCGGCAGGCCGGGTGGCGGATTGCCGTGCGGGGGACCGATCCCGCGCGAATGGACTGGCTGGATGAAAAACTGTGGCTGGGTCCCGAGGAGGGGTTCCTGCCGCATGGTCGGGAAGGCGGGCCGCATGATGTGGCTCAGCCCATCCTGCTGACCACCACGGCGGATGCCGCAAATGAGCCATCCTGCGTTATGGCGGTGGATGGCGCGCGGGTCGAGGCCGACGAGATTGCCGCGTTGGAACGGGTGTGCATCCTGTTCGATGGCAACGACGAACGGGCCGTTCAGCACGCACGGGGGCAGTGGAAGGCGCTGACCGCAGCAGGATGCTCGGCGCAATACTGGTCCGAGGCGTCGGGGCGGTGGGAAAAGAAGGCTGAGGCCTGATTTTCGAAAACAAGTCAGGAGAGTGACGGATGAAAACCAAGCCTCTGGGCCGTACGGGCATCATGGTGTCGGACCTGTGTCTGGGCACGATGACGTTTGGCACGCAAACTTCAGAACCCGAGGCGCATGCGCAGATCGACCTGGCGTTGGATGCCGGGGTCAACTTTGTGGATGCGGCCGAGATGTACCCGGTGAACCCGGTCTCGAGGGAAACGGTCGGGCGGACCGAGGAAATTCTGGGCAACTGGAATGCCGCAAACCGGTCACGACGGGGCGACTATGTGTTGGCCACCAAGCATTCCGGCGCGGGGTTTGCCCACGCCCGCGACGGCGCTCCAATCACCGGGCAGACCATCCCCGAGGCCATCGAAGGCTCGCTGCGGCGGTTGCAGACGGATTGCATCGATCTCTACCAGTTTCACTGGCCCAATCGCGGCAGCTACATGTTTCGGCAGAACTGGGATTATGCGCCATCGGGGCAGAATACCGTAGAAGTTCTGGAGAACATGCAGGAGTGCCTTACGGCGCTGCAGGCGCAGGTGGACAAGGGCAATATCCGCGCATTCGGCCTATCGAACGAAAGTGCGTGGGGGACGGCACAGTGGCTGCGGCTGGCCGAACAGATGGGCGCGCCACGGGTGGCGTCCGTACAGAACGAGTATTCGCTGCTCTGCCGCCACTTCGACACCGATCTGGGTGAGCTGAGCGTACACGAGGATGTGGGGCTGATGGCCTTTTCCCCTTTGGCCGCAGGGTTCCTGACCGGCAAATACCAAAATGGGGCAGTGCCGGCCGGATCGCGCATGTCGCTGGTGCCGGCAATGGGGGGGCGCGGGTCCGCGCGTGTCTTTGATGCCGTGGCGGCCTACCTCGAGATCGCGGACCGCCACGGGTTGGACCCGGTTCACATGGCGCTGGCCTGGTGCCGGACCCGACCTTTCATGATGTCAGCCATCTTCGGGGCCACGAGCGTCTTGCAGTTGGAGCATATTCTGCGCGGTGCCGATCTTGAATTGTCGACGGACGTTCTGGCCGAGATAAATCAAGCGCACCGGGCCCATCCGATGCCGTTCTAGCGGCGCAGTCCCCGTCGCCAGCAGTGTCTTCCCCGAGGTCTTTCTGAACAATTGACCGGTTTGGTCAGTGATGCGTGGGCTGGGTCCGGTCTTGCCTCAGGTCACGGGCCGAGAGGCCGTGGGCCGTACGGAAGGCGCGGGCAAAGCTGGATTGTGAGGCGAATCCGGTGGCAAGGGCCACATCCATCAGTGGCATGTCCGTGTCGGTGACAAGGCGGCGCGCCTCGGCCAGGCGCAATTGCAGGTAGTGGTCCTGCGGCGTGGTGTTCAGGCGCAGCCGGAATTGTTGTTGCAGGGTACGGGGACTGGTGCCCAGACGGTCGGCGATATAGGCCAGCGGCAGTGGTTCGTCGAGCGAGGATTCCATCAGCGAATTGGCGCGGGCGGTCAGGGCAGAATGGCGATGCGGTGCGCCGGTGCGGCTTTGGGGTTTCGAAGGTTGCGGCGCGCCTTCGTAGAGGAACAGGCCCGAAACCCGCGCGGCGAAGCCGGCGCCATGGCGGGCGGCGATGATGTGAAGCATCATCTCGACCGCGGGAATCGCACCACCCGATGTCAGGCGGCCATCCGATACGGTGAAACGGTCCGGGCGGACGTCGACTTCGGGGAACCGCGCGGCGAAACTGCTGAGGTCTTCCCAGTGCGTTGTGGCAGGGTGGCCGTTTAGCAGACCGGCTTCGGCCAGCAGCCACGGTCCGCCATCGATACCGGCCATAGTGGCGCCGGTGCCGGCAATGCGGCGCAGGCCCGCCAGCAGGCTGGGCGTGGCATGGCGGGCGAGTTGGAACCCGGCGACGACAATCATCAACTCGCAGCTTTGCAGCCGGGCCAGGGGGATCCCGGGCACCTGCAGGGCGCTGGTCAGCATTGCAGGATCAGCCGTTGCGGTGACGTAATCCCAGTCAAAGGCCGGGCGGTCTGCCAGACGGTTGGCCGCGCGCATTGGATCAACGGCCGAAGCGAAGCTGAGCGTGTTGCATTCGTCCAGCACCAGTACCGCCGTTTTCAGGGCGCGTTGTTCGGGCTGAAGTATGTTTTTTGCGGATTTCATCAAGTTCGATTCGCATTCTGGCAAGTGTTTTCCCAAGGCTGCGTCAGAGTCGGCGGCAACGCAAATCAGAATCCGGGGAAAAGCCTGGGGAAAACCCAAGGTGAAGCCGGGTATAACTTGGGGAAAACGCAATGCCTCTGGAAATGAACCGCGAAGTCTTCATCACCTGTGCTGTCACCGGATCGGGCGGGACGCAGGATCGCAGCCCGCATGTGCCGCGCTCGCCGAAGCAGATCGCCGAAAGTGCGATTGCCGCGGCCAAGGCTGGCGCAGCGGTGGTGCATTGCCACGTACGCGACCCGGAAACTGGCGCACCGTCGCGTGACCTGGCCCTCTATCGCGAGGTCACCGACCGCATTCGCGATGCCGAGGTTGATGCGGTTCTGAACCTGACCGCCGGCATGGGCGGCGACATCGTGTTTGGCGGGATTGAGAACCCGTTCCCTGTCAATGAAGCCGCAACGGACATGATCGGTGCGTCCGAGCGTGTGGCGCATGTTGCGGAGTGTCTGCCCGAAATCTGCACGCTGGACTGCGGCACCATGAACTTTGCCGAAGCCGATTACGTCATGACAAACACGCCCGGCGCGTTGCGCGCGATGGGCAAGATGATGACGGACCTGGGTGTGAAGCCGGAAATCGAAGCGTTTGACACCGGCCATCTGTGGTTTGCCAAGCAACTGGTCAAGGAAGGTATTCTGGAACCCAACGCCCTGGTCCAGCTGTGCATGGGCGTCCCCTGGGGCGCGCCGGACGATCTGAACACATTCATGGCGATGGTGAACAATGTGCCGGATGACTGGACCTTCAGCGCGTTCTCGCTGGGACGGAACGAGATGCCTTTTGTTGCCGCCTCGGTTCTGGCGGGCGGCAATGTACGCGTCGGGCTGGAAGACAATCTGTGGCTGGAGAAAGGCGTGCTTGCCGAGAACTGGCAGTTGGTGGAGCGCGCGGGCAACATCATCGAAAACATGGGTGCACGGGTGATCGGACCGCAGGAAGTGCGTGAAAAGCTGGGACTGGTCAAACGGGTTCCGGTAGCGAAGTGAGAATGGAGCGGTACTTGGGGGCCCAGCCCCCAAACCCCCGGAGTATTTAGAAAAAGATGAAATATGCGCGTTCAACTGGCAGGATGACATGAAAACAGCGGCGATCATTGGTGGTGGTGTAATCGGCGGCGGATGGGCCGCACGGTTTCTGCTGAATGGCTGGGATGTTCGGGTGTTCGACCCGGACCCGGAAGCCGAGCGCAAAATTGGCGAAGTGCTGGAGAATGCGCGTCGCTCGTTGCCCGGTCTCAGCGATGTGCCTTTGCCGGCCGAGGGGGCGCTGAGCTTTCACGAGGATATGGCCGATGCCGTCAGGGGTGCGGACTGGATTCAAGAAAGCGTGCCCGAGCGGCTAGAGCTGAAATTGAAGGTTTACAAGGGGTTGCAGGAGGCGTGTGATCCGGGCGCGATCATTGGGTCCTCGACCAGCGGCTTCAAGCCTTCGGAGTTGCAGGAAGGCGCACTGCGCCCCGAACAGATCGTCGTGACGCACCCGTTCAATCCGGTGTATCTGCTGCCGTTGATCGAACTGGTGCCGACCGAGAAGAACGCGCCCGAGCTTGTTGCAAAGGCCAAGGAAATGCTGACGTCGGTCGGATTCTTCCCGCTGCATGTCAAGAAAGAGATCGACGCGCATATTGCAGACCGGTTTCTCGAGGCCGTCTGGCGTGAGGCGCTGTGGCTGGTCAAGGATGGAATTGCGACCACGGAAGAGATCGATGAGGCGATCCGTATGGGCTTTGGCATCCGCTGGGCGCAAATGGGGCTGTTCGAAACCTATCGCGTGGCCGGGGGCGAGGCCGGGATGCGGCATTTCATGGCGCAGTTCGGGCCAGCCCTGCAATGGCCCTGGACCAAGCTGATGGACGTGCCGGAATTTACCGATGAACTTGTCGATATGATCGCCGAACAGTCCGATGCACAATCCGGGATGCACTCTATCCGCGAACTGGAGCGTATCCGCGACAACAACCTTGTCGGGATGATGCGGGCGCTGAAGCTGCAGAATTACGGGGCAGGTGCGGTGCTGAACCAGCATGACGCAATGCTGCGGCCCGGCGCGCTGCCGATTCTGGAACAGGCGGATCTGAGCCAGCCGATCCTGACCCTGTCGCGGGCGGTGCCGCTGGACTGGACCGATTACAACGGTCACATGAACGAGGCCAAATACCTCGAGGCTTTTGCTGCGGCGACTGACCGGTTCATGGAGATCATTGGCTGTGACGCGGATTACATCGCCTCGGGCGGCAGCTATTTCACCGCTGAGAACCACCTTCGCTATATCGACGAAGTCCATGCGGGCGCAAAGATCGAAGTGCGCACGCAGATGCTGTTGGGTCAGGGCAAGAAGCTGCACGTTTTCCACAGCATGTACGAGGGCGACAAGCTGCTGGCAACGGGTGAGAGCTTTTTGCTGCATGTCAGCCTGGAAACCCGCCGCCCCAGCGCGCCTTCGGCCGAAATCGAGGATGCGATGGCGCGAATTGCCGCCGCGCAGGCTGAACTGCCATACCCCGAAGGTGCGGGTGTAGCCATTCGGAAACCGTCATGACCCGGCGGGTTCTGGTCACGGCCGGCGCCGCGGGCGTCGGTCGTGCCATGGCCGATGCGTTTGACGCAGCGGGCTATGAGGTCTGGGTGACGGATATCGATCAGGCGGCGCTGCAGGCCTTGCCGGATCACTGGACGGCGCATTGTACGGATGTGACAAGCGAGAACGACATGAGCGCCGTCTTTCAGGCGGCCGGTGCGGCTGGTGGACTGGACGTGCTGTGCGCCAATGCGGGGATCGCAGGGCCGACTGACGCGATCGAGGATATCGATCTGGCCGCGTGGCGGTCCTGTGTTGCGGTCAATCTGGACGGCGCATTTCTGGCAGCCAAACATGCGGTCCCGATGATGAAATCGGCGCAGGCGGGAAGCATTATCCTGACGTCTTCGACGGCCGGACAATATGGGTATCCGTTTCGCGCGCCTTATTCAGCGGCGAAATGGGCCGTTATCGGGTTGATGAAGACGCTGGCGATGGAACTGGGGCCACATGGTATTCGCGCCAATGCAATCTGCCCGGGCGCTGTCGAAGGCCCCCGAATGGAGGGCGTTTTGCAGCGTGAGGCTGCGGCCAAAGGAATGACGCGCGACCAGGTTTACCAGGGCTATGCCGCGGGCACCTCGATGGGCCGATTCGTCGAGGCGCAGGATATCGCCAATATGGCGGTCTTTCTCGCCTCGGATGCGGCAAGGCTGGTGTCAGGGCAGGTGATTGCCGTGGATGGTCACACCGTCAACCCCGACCCCAAAGTCTAAGCGTCAGGCCTGATTTGGGCCACGCAACTGACGGATAGCGCTGCGCACGGCCTGCCAGTCCTGAGCTTCCTGTGTGTTGCCGGAAGCTTCGCATTCGCGCATTTTCTGTGCGGCTTCTGCCTCGGCCCGGTCGCCGTGCGCGGTATATAGGGCGCGTGCGTATTCTGCCGTTTTCAGTGCGTCCATTCCTGTAGTCCTCCGTCTTGTGATCGGATGTCCCAAACGTTCGCGCGAAGGCACCATAACACAGGAACTGCCAGGCTGCATCACTGCGTCTGAGATGGACCTGAGATCGCTGACCTGAATTGCCGCAGATGATCCGGAAAATCGCGGGCGGTCAGGTCGGCCTCGCGGATCAGGGTATCGAAATGGCGGGTGAAAACCTCGACCCGGTCCCGATCGCGGAAAGCCATGTAATGGCTGCCGGCGTAGAAAACGCACAGAAGGGGGCCGAATATCGTGACTGGTGCGGAATAGAGTCTTTTGGCATCAAACAGATAGATGCGCAATCGTGGATAGAGCAATTCGCAGAGTTCCAGCAGGTGATCGATCTGATCCAGCCGGACCTGCAAAGGCAGATCCTGATAGTAGCCCGTGCCATGGGCAAAACTGTGGATTTCATAAAGCGGCATCGCGATCTCATAGTCCGATTGCGCACTGCGCATCCACGCGAGCCGGTCGGCAGACGCACCGATCGCCTGATCGGCCGTACGACCCAGATGGGGGGCGTATTCCCATTCCAGAACGGCGCGGGTTTTCAGCATGTCGGGCAGGGTGGCCGGGACATAGCGGATCTTGTATCCTGCCGCTTCCTGATGCCACTCAAAGATACGCTCATCAACCAGGGCGCGGGGGGCTTCGGCCATTGTCAGGGAACTGGCCAGCAGCTCTGCCGCGCTTTCGGGGCGGTTGGAGAGGCTGAGCAGCCAGTCCGCAGAAACACCAAGCGCCGAAGCGCAACTGCCAACGACATGTGCATTTGGTAACCGGGCGCCCGCGTCGGCCAAAAGCTGTGAAACTGTGGATCGGTCCACACCGATTCCCCGGGCCAGTGCGCTTTGACTGACACCGCGCTCTTCCATGGCGCGGGCCAGACGCAGACGAAACTGCGCAGCGCGATCTCGTTTGTCGATTTTTTCCTGCATATGATAATAAATATCACGTTTGATGAGTTTTGTTAATCATATTCAGAATTCTCACGCCCCTCTGTAGCCGATAAATCTTGAAACATAACAAGACTATGGGTGACGGAATGGAGACACGGCGCAGATCAGTCGTGAAGGCTGTGGTTTGGAATGCGATGGGGCTGGCAATGATGACGCTGGTCGGGTTGATCGCAACCGGATCGGCGGCAGTTGGCGGTACGCTGGCAATCATCAACACAGCCATCGGACTGACCCTGTATGTGATTTACGAACGTGTCTGGGCCGGCATCACATGGGGGCGTGATGTCTGAGCGTTCTGGTCCCGAGTGGCGCACTTTCGCATTGATTCTTGCTTGTTACGGGGCGTGGTTGCTGACAGTCTTCTTCGTGGCGTCTTGGAGCCTTTGGTTGGCCATCCCGGCAATGGGGGTTATATCGGCACTGCATTCTTCCCTGACTCATGAGGCTTTGCATGGCCATCCGTTTCGAACCAAATGGGTGAACGAGGCGCTAATGGCGCTGCCGCTGACATTGTTCATTCCATATAACCGGTTCCGGGATATGCATCTTGCGCATCATCGTGATGCGGCACTGACCGACCCCTATGATGACCCCGAAACCAATTATCTGGACCCCAAGGTATGGGAGTCTTTGGCCGGCTGGCAAAAGCTGGTTTACAGCGCCAACAACACGCTTCTGGGCCGCATGGTTCTGGGTCCTCTGATTGGCCAGACCGCATTCTTTCGCGATGAGTTGCGCGGGGCGCTGCGCGGCGATCCGGCCATTCTGCTGGCATGGGCATTGCATCTGCCCGGGGTGGCCGTGGTGTTGTGGATTGCTGCTGCGTCTGCCATGCCGGTCTGGGCGTTTGTCATTTCGGCCTATATTGGGCTGGCACTGGTAAAGATCCGCACTTTTCTGGAGCATCGCGCGCATGAGAAATCGCGGGCCCGAACCGTTATCGTCGAAGATCGCGGTCCGTTGGCTTTTCTGTTTCTGAACAACAACCTGCACGTCGTTCATCATATGAACCCGGGCACACCGTGGTATCAGCTGCCTGCGCTTTACCGGAATAACAAGGAACGGTATCTGGCCTGCAACGAGGCCTATGTCTATCGTTCTTACGGACAAATCTTCCGTCAGTATTTCTGGAGCGCCAAAGATCCGGTGGCGCATCCTCTCTGGCCAAAGGGTTGATTTAAGGACAAAAGGGAAGCCATGAGCCTATGGATTCCCGTCACCGTTGCGGCCGCTGCGTTTCAGACCGTGCGGTTCATGCTGCAAAAATCACTGAGCCGCATTCAACTGAGTGCGGCAGGTGCCACATTCGCGCGGTTTGCCTATTCGATGCCGCTGGCCGTCATCGGCCTGATCGTTGCCATGCAATCGACCGGTTTTGCACTGCCACATTTATCCGCGAAGTTCTGGATGTTTGCGGTTCTTGGCGGGACCACTCAGATTCTGGCGACGATCTGCGTCGTAGCTCTGTTCAAACAGCGCAATTTTGCTGTGGGTATCACCTTTAAGAAAACCGAAGTGATTCAGACGGCTATCGTCGGTTTCCTGATCCTTGGCGATCAGGTTTCATCAGGGGCATTAATTGCCATCCTGCTGGGTTTGGCGGCGGTGTTCTTGTTGTCCAAAACACCGGGCGGCGACGGAGAGTGGTGGCGCCACCTGACCAACAAGGCGTCACAGCTGGGGTTGGGGTCCGGCGTACTTTTTGCCTTTTCATCAGTCAGTTATCGCGGTGCATCGATGCAATTGGGCGATCTGGATGCATGGTTCCGCGCGCTGGTCACGCTGGCCGCCGTGATCATGTTTCAGTTCCTCAGCATGGGGCTGTGGCTGCTATGGCGTGACCGGGCCGAATTGCGGGCCGTTTGGGACACCCGGCGAACCGGTGTTTTTGTCGGGCTGACCAGCTTGTGTGGTTCGTTCTGCTGGTTCTTTGCGTTCACGCTGCAAAATGCGGCCTACGTCAAAGCGTTGGGGCAGGTGGAACTGATCCTCAGCCTGCTGGCTTCGTTGCTGTTTTTCCGCGAAACCATCACCCGGCGTGAGATCGCCGGGATGTCTTTGCTTGGAATATCAATTTTGGCGTTGGTGCTGGCGATCTAGCCCGCGCGGCGTTCATCAAAGCTGAGGGCGATGAAGCTTGGCAGGTGATCGCCCATGCCCACGACTGATGGGCCGTTGTCCTCGTGACGGTTGCGCCCGCGGGGTTTGGGTTCTTTTTCCCGCTTGCCTTCACTTTGTCGGCCTTCGGAAGATCTGGATTTCTTCTCGGGCTTCGGGGTGTCCGGTTTGGGTTCATCTTTGACCGGGTTGTCGATGCGCGGAATATCCTTCTGGATCAGTTTTTCAATCGCATCCAGTGCCTTTTCATCGCGGCCCGAGCAGATCGTGATGGCCTTGCCCTCACGCCCGGCGCGGCCTGTGCGGCCAATGCGGTGGACGTAATCCTCGGCATGGCCCGGTACGTCGAAATTGAACACATGGCTGACCGATGGAATATCCAAGCCGCGTGCCGCCACGTCGGAGGCGACCAGCAGGCGCAGAGAGCCGTCGCGGAAACCGTCCAGTGTTTTCATCCGTTGCGACTGGTCCAGATCGCCATGGATTGCTGCGGCATTGTAGCCGTATTTCTTCAGCGATTTCGCGCAGATATCCACGTCGGTCTTCCGGTTGCAGAAGATGATCGCGTTGGTGCATTTGTCGCCTTCAGAATCGATCAGCGCACGCAGAACCTTGCGTTTGTTGCTGGCTTCACGGTCGCGGCGACCACCCTTGAACATGACCACGCCCTGCTCGATGGTCTCGGACGCGGTGGCCTGACGGGCAACCTCGATCCGGGCGGGGGCAGACAAGAAGGTGTCCGTGATGCGTTCGATCTCGGACGCCATGGTGGCCGAGAAGAACAGGGTCTGCCGGGTGAACGGCGTCAGCGAGAAGATGCGTTCGATATCGGGGATGAATCCCATGTCCAGCATCCGGTCGGCTTCGTCTACCACCATGATCTGCACCCCGGTCAGCAACAGCTTGCCGCGTTCGAAATGGTCCAGCAGGCGGCCCGGTGTGGCGATCAGAACATCGACGCCCCGATCAATCAGCGCTTCCTGCTCCTTGAAGCTGACGCCGCCGATTAGCAGCGCCTTAGTCAGTTTCAGGTGCTTGGAATAGGTGTCGAAGTTTTCCGCCACCTGAGCGGCCAGTTCCCGGGTCGGGCACAGCACCAGCGAGCGCGGCATACGTGCACGCGCGCGGCCACGAGCCAGCAGGGTGATCATCGGCAGGGTAAAGCTGGCGGTTTTGCCAGTACCGGTCTGGGCGATCCCCAACACATCGCGGCCCTCAAGCGCAGGTGGAATCGCGCCTTCCTGGATCGGAGTGGGTGTTTCGTATCCGGCTTCCTCAATAGCCTTGAGGACCTTCGGGTTCAGGTTCAGTTCGTTAAACTTTGTCATATATGTCCGGTTCATGCGGACACTTGACCTGGCCCGCGCGTCTGTAAAATGCCGGGCCCGGATGGCCATGCGCCCCATGCGCATTTCGGCTTGGGCGGGACATAACAAAATCGTAACACCAGGTCAAATGAAGAGCGTTTAATCTGGAGGCGCTAAAGGCGTGTATTCAGTTTTCCGCAACGATTCAATTGGTTCCGGGAAAGTGTTTCGCGATTTTTGCGTCCAGATCAAGGGGGCGGTGCCGGATCATGCCGTGATCTTCCAGCCGGGTGCGTGTCGCGGGGTCTGCGCCGCTCATCTCGTCAAAAAAGCGGCGCAGCCCATCCACGCCATCTTCTGCTTCGATCATGCCCAGAAGTTCATTCATGTTCACGCCGCCACGCTCGCGCGCGACGTTGGGGGACATGCCGGGCTGATAGGACCCGCGTGCGATCCGGAACGGATAGTGGGCCAGCCAGTGTTCCCAATCGGGCGCATGGCGGTGGCAAAGGTCCATGCCATCCAGTTCCACGCAATCGCGCAGAATTTCCCCGTTTTGGAACAGGTTGTGGATGCGAAAGTTGATCTTCGACATGCCGGTACGAACGAACAGCTTGCCCTGGATGTGGCTGAGGAAACCGCCCAGAACAAAAGCGCCGTAGGTGGGATAAAGGGTTTGCACCAGCGTGTCGCGGCCCCGGCCTTTGGGAATAAAGGCCTTGTACAGATCTTTGCCGGTCGCCAGCGCCTCGATCGGGCGGGTGCGGGCGGCGGGAATGTCATCTGGAACCTGCGCCAGCAGGTCTGGAACCGGGCGTTTCGGCCAAAGGAACTCGTCCAGGTCGATATGGGCCAGCCAGTTCAGGTCTGTCTTGCGGTACGTGTAGGTGGCGTTTGCTGTCTGGCGCACCTGGTGTTTGTCCGGGCGGTCCCGCTTTCGCCTTTCCCAGAATGCGGTGTCACAGACCCACACGTCTATCTTTGGATGGACCCGGAGGGCTTCGAAAGCCTGCGGATTGGGCTCGTCCAGAAAAAGGTACATCCGGTCCAGCCCCAGATCGAGGTGATAGGCCGCAAATCCGAGGATATCCGGAGCCGGACCCCGAATTGTGGACACAATGCCCCAGGTTGGTTTTCTTGCCATGCCGTGCCCGGTTTCGCCTTCTTGCCTGCAGGTTAGAGCAGGCAAGGGCTCAGGTCATCATCTCTTTGGTCGCCGTCAGGTTCAGCGCTGGATAGTCGCGGACGACCCGGTCGATGTCCCATTGCAAGCGGGTCAGATAGACAATGTCACCATCGTGGTCATGGGCGATGTGCTGCTTGTTGGCATTCACGAACTTTTCAACTTCGGGCTTGTCGCCGCTGACCCAGCGGGCACTGGTGAACTGCGACGCTTCGAAACGCACGGGCAGGCCATATTCCATCTCGATCCGGCTTGCGAGCACTTCGAATTGCAGCGCGCCAACGACGCCTACGATGAAACCCGAGCCGATCGAGGGTTTGAACACCTTGGCCGCGCCTTCTTCGGCAAACTGCATCAGAGCCTTTTCAAGGTGCTTAGCCTTCATCGGGTCGCCTGCGCGAACACCTTGTAACAACTCCGGAGCGAACGATGGGATGCCGGTCACGCGCAGCGCTTCGCCTTCTGTAAGCGTGTCGCCGATGCGAAGTTGGCCGTGGTTCGGAATGCCGATGATGTCCCCAGCCCAGGCTTCTTCCGCCAATTCGCGGTCGGAGGCTAGGAACAGGACGGGGTTCGAGATCGCCATCGGTTTTTTCGATCGCACATGCGTCAGCTTCATGCCGCGCTTGAAATGGCCAGAAGCCATGCGCACGAACGCCACACGGTCGCGGTGCTTTGGGTCCATATTGGCCTGAACCTTGAATACAAACCCGGCGACCTTCTTTTCGTCGGGCGCGATCTGGCGCGGTTCAGCGGACTGAACCTGCGGCTGCGGTCCGTAAGCACCGATGCCCTCCATCAGTTCCTTAACGCCGAACGAGTTGATCGCCGAGCCGAACCAGATCGGGGTCATGTGGCCTTCCAGTACCGCCTGCGGGTCCAGGGCGGGCAGCAGTTCGCGCGCCATTTCGACCTCTTCCAGCAGCTTTTCCAGCAAGTGTTCGGGCACATGCTTGGCCAGTTTGGGGTCGTCCAACCCTTTGATCTCAATGCTTTCGGCCACCTTGTTGCGGTCGGCCCGGTCCATCAGTTCCAGCCGGTCGCGCAGCATGTCGTAGCAGCCGATAAAGTCGCGCCCGACACCGATAGGCCACGCGGCGGGCGTGACGTCGATGGCCAGCATTTCCTGGATTTCGTCGATAATCTCGAACGTATCGCGGCTTTCGCGGTCCATCTTGTTGCAGAAGGTCAGGATGGGCAGATCGCGCAGGCGACAGACCTCGAACAGTTTCTGCGTCTGGCTTTCAACGCCCTTTGCGCCATCGATCACCATCACGGCGGCGTCCACGGCTGTCAGGGTGCGATAGGTATCCTCTGAGAAGTCCGAGTGACCGGGCGTGTCCACCAGATTGAACCGAAAGTTCCCATAATCGAACGACATCGCAGAGGCGGAAACCGAGATACCGCGATCCTTCTCCATCTGCATGAAGTCCGAACGCGTCCGCCGCGCCTCACCCTTGGCGCGCACCTGGCCAGCCATCTGAATTGCGCCCCCGTACAACAGGAACTTTTCAGTCAGCGTTGTTTTGCCCGCATCCGGGTGCGAGATGATGGCAAATGTCCGGCGCCGGGCAATCTCGGGCGGCAATACGGGTTGGTTCGAGGCGGTATCAAGCATGAGCGCGCGTATAGGCGTGGAATCCTGCCGAGGCAAGACAAAGGGGCTGGTTCGAATCATACCGTTATGGCAATAAGAACATATAGTGAACAAATTTCGGGGAATATCGATGAATTTGAAAGAGATTGCCGACGAACTGGTTGCCGGTTGCCGCGAAAACCGGGCCAAGGAGAATTTGGAGAAACTCTATGCGCAGGATGCTGTTTCGGTAGAAGCGCATGAAATGGAAGGCATGGGCCGTGAAACCCATGGCCGCGATGCGATCCGGGGCAAGCATGAATGGTGGGAAAGTGCGCACGAGGTGTCCGGAGCATCCGTCAGCGATCCGTTCCCGCACGGCGACGACCGTTTTGCCGTGATCTTTGAAGTGCAGGGCACCGTCAAGGAAAGCGGTGAAAGCTTCGACATGAAAGAGGTAGGCATCTATCACGTCGCCAATGGAAAGATCGTGCGCGAAGAGTTCTTTTACTGACGCGCTTTGACTTCTGGTCTTCCCTGTCTGGCCGGTGCTAGACATGCGGTCAACAACAGATGGGGAGGATCGGATGGATCTGGGAATACGTGGAAAACGCGCACTTGTCTGTGCCAGTAGCAAGGGTTTGGGTCTTGGCTGTGCCGAAGCCCTGGCCGCAGCCGGTGTCGATCTGGTGATGAACGCGCGCGGGGCAGATGCTTTGGAGACCGAAGCCGCCCGGTTGCGAACGGAACATGGCGTTGACGTGCTGACGGTGGCCTGCGACGTGACCTCGGCCGAGGGGCAGAACCAGGTGATAGACGCCGCGCAGGGTGTTGATATTCTTGTGACAAATGCCGGTGGGCCACCGCCCGGATTGTGGTCAGACTGGGATCGGGATGATTTTATCAAGGCGCTGGACAGCAACATGCTGACGCCGATTGCGTTCATGAAGGCACTGCTGCCGGGAATGATGGACAAAGGCTGGGGCCGGGTGGTGAATATTACCTCGCAATCCGTGCGCGCGCCGATCCCGGCGCTGGGTTTGTCGAACGCGGCGCGGACCGGACTGACGGGCTATGTAGCCGGGACGTCCCGACAGGTGGCCCCGCGCGGGGTTAACATCAACAATCTGCTGCCGGGTATTCATGCCACGGATCGCGCGGTGTCGCTGGACGGCGGCGTCGCGACGCAGAAGGGGATTTCAATGGATGAGGCGCGCGCGGAACGCGAGGCGACCATTCCTGCCCGGCGATATGGCACGCGGCAGGAATTCGGCGCGGCATGTGCATTTTTGTGCTCGCAACATGCCGGGTTCATCGTTGGACAGAACATCCTGCTGGATGGCGGCGGCACCAATCTGACGATGTGAGCATGGCGCAGGGGTTTTCACTTAAGGACCAATTGTTCAACGCGGAAAAAACCAGCTATCTTGCGGGTTTATTCTCAGCTTCTGATACTGGTTTTGACGCACCTGCCTTTCAGGCGCGTGTCATGCAGCGGTTGCCAGAACTTGAGTTGAAAGAGCGGATGGCCTGGATTGCCGAGTGCCTGCAACAGGCAGTTCCCGGTGAATTGCCTGATGTGGCCCCGGTGATCCTGCGCGCGCTGCCGCCGCCTCTGGATCCGGACAAGACCGATGATGATTTCGGAGATTTCATCTTTGCGCCCTTGGGCGATTGGGTGGTGTCGGCAGGGCTGAACTACCCCGATCTGGCACTGGATGTACTTGAGGAACTGACGCAGCGGTTCTCGATGGAATGGGCGATCAGACCGTTTTTGAACGCCCACCCGGATCTTGTGATCGAGAGAATGCAGGATTGGTGCTTGCATTCCAGTTATCACGTGCGTCGTCTGGTCAGTGAAGGCACGCGGCCTCGATTGCCTTGGGGGCAGGCGGTGGGGCTGGAGTTGAGCGATCCGGTGCCACTGCTGGACAGGTTGCACGGCGACAACACGCGATATGTCACGCGGTCTGTGGCGAACCATCTGAACGATATCACCAAAACGGACCCGGATCTGGCTCTGGATCGATTGCAGATCTGGCTGTCGGACGGCCGGCAGAACGCTGACGAGCTAAGCTGGATGACCTCTCATGCCCTGCGCGGGCTGGTGAAATCGGGCCATGCAAGGGCGATGAAGATGCTGGGTTATGATCCCGATGCCGAACTGATCGTCGGCGTTGACCTGCATGGGGATGCCAGGATTGGTGAGGCGCTGGAGTTTTCAGTTGATCTGAGAGGTTCAGGAGATCAACCAGTTTTGGTTGATTATATCATTCACTTTCAAAGGCCTGGCGGAAAAATTTCACCCAAAGTTCACAAGCTGAAACAGTCCGTTCTGCGCGACGGCACACTGAGACTGGCCAAGAAACACAAGCTGAAGGGCGATGCCAGCACCTTTCGGTTGGTGCCGGGCATGCACCGGTTGGAGATTCAGGTGAATGGAAAAATACGCGCCGGTGCGGATTTCGAACTGCTTGGCTGAGACGGCAAGAAGCTCTCACGCTTTTGTCAGAATGGCGGTCGCCTGATTGCGCGCCAGCCGGTCTTGCACTAGCTGCTGAACAGGGGCTGAGGAAAGGATTCAGGTGATGAAGCATGAGGCGGTGCAGAACTATTATGGCGAAGTCCTGCAAGGCAGTTCGGATTTGCAGACCAACGCATGCTGCACGCCCGATGACATGCCGGATCATCTGAAGAAGATTCTGTCCCGGGTGCATGACGAGGTGCTGACACGGTACTACGGCTGCGGCTTGATTGCGCCGCTGGACCTGGAAGGAATGTCGATCCTCGATCTGGGGTGCGGTGCGGGCCGTGACGTTTATGCGTTGTCCGCCATGGTCGGCGAAAAGGGCCGCGTCGTTGGCGTGGACATGACGCCGGAACAGCTGGACGTCGCGCGGGCGCATCAGGACTATCACGCAAATGCGTTCGGATATGCCGCCAGCAATGTGGAATTCCATCACGGCTACATCGAAAAGCTGGACGAACTGAATCTTGAGCCCGGATCGTTCGACATCATCGTGTCCAACTGCGTTATTAATCTGGCCACCGACAAGGATTCTGTTCTGCGTGGCGCGCATCGGCTGCTGAAAGAGGGCGGCGAGATGTATTTCTCGGACGTGTACGCTGACCGCCGTGTTCCTGCCGCCATGGCTGAGGATAAGGTTCTGTACGGCGAGTGCCTGTCCGGGGCGTTGTACTGGAACGACTTCCTGTCAATGGCGCGCAAGGCCGGGTTTGGTGATCCGCGCCGGGTGACGCACCGTCCGCTGACCATTGAAAATCCGGTTCTGGAAGAGCGCGTCGCGCCACTGAATTTTCTTTCGGCCACCTACCGGTTGTTCAAGCTGCCTGATCTGGAACCTGCCTGCGAGGATTACGGTCAGGCCGTGATCTACAAGGGCACCATTCCCAACGCGCCGCATCTGTTTGAGCTGGACGACCACCATGCCATAGAAACCGGCAAGGTTTACCCGGTTTGCGGCAACACCTGGATGATGCTGCACGATACGCGCTTTGCACGGCATTTCGAGTTCATTGGTGATTTCTCGACTCATTATGGCATCTTCGAAGGTTGCGGGGGCGAAAGTCCGTTCGAAGCCACAGGAGAAGCCGCCTCTGGTGGATGCTGCTGATCCCTTGCGCCTGAGGGGCGGGGTTGTTATCCCCGCCCAAGCCCGATGAATTTGATCGGGAAAGGCAACGGGGTTCATCGGTGACAGTAGAGAAAACTCCTCCTCCTCGTCTGGAGATTCGCAATCTGGTCGCGCGCTATGACGGTCAGGTCGTGGTGGATAACGTCTCGCTGACGGTGCAGGCAGGGCAGGTAACATGTCTGCTGGGACCGTCCGGCTGTGGTAAGTCCACCACGCTGCGCATGATCGCCGGGGTCGAGATGCAGGACTCGGGCGAGATCTACGTCGACGGCAAGCTGATCTGCGACACGGTTTTCCGTGTCCCGCCGGAACGGCGCGAGATCGGGTTGATGTTCCAGGATTTTGCCCTGTTTCCCCATCTGAGCGTGGCGGACAACGTTGCGTTCGGTCTGAAAGGCCGGAAAGAGGAAAAACGCGCCCGGGTCGAGGAACTGCTGACCAAAGTCGATCTGATGCGGTTCATCGATGGGTTTCCGCATCACCTGTCAGGTGGTGAGCAGCAACGCGTGGCGCTGGCCCGCGCGCTGGCACCGCGCCCGCGCATCATGTTGATGGACGAGCCTTTTTCGGGCCTCGACAATCGTTTGCGCGATGGCATCCGGGATGAGACGCTGGCCATCCTCAAGGAAGAAGACGCGGCGGTGGTGCTTGTAACGCACGAGCCCGAAGAGGCGATGCGTATGGCCGATGAGATTGCCCTGATGCGCCGCGGCAAGATCATTCAGCAGGGCGCGCCGTATAACGTGTATACGCGTCCGGCAGACAAGGCGGCTGTTGCTTTTTTCAGCGATGTCAACGTGTTGCGTTCGCAGGTGAACGGAGCTTTGGCGGAAACGCCTTTCGGGCAGTTTCTGGCGCCGGGTGTCCCGGATGGCACCGATGTCGAGATAGTGTTTCGACCACAGCATGTGCGACTGGACTTCGACCGGGGCGGCAAGGGGCCGCTGCCGACGCACACGGATGGGGTTGCTGCGCGTGGGGTGGTGCAGCGCGCGCGCTTTCTGGGCAATGAAAGCCTTGTCGAGTTTGAGATGGATCATGATGGCTCGACCCTGAAAGCCACTGTTCCGAATGTTTTTGTACCTAGCCCGGGTCGGGTCATGTGGCTGACGGTTCGCCGCAACCGGTGTTTCGTATTCCCGGTCTGAGGGGCTATGGCTCAGTTTAGTGCCAAGTGGTGCGTGAAAGCCGCAGATTGCGGACGTGCATTGCTTGCCGCAGCGTGGGGCTGGGTCTATCAAGGGCGAAACGCGGGGGTAATTCGGGCACATGCGTATTCTTCTGACCAACGATGACGGCATCAATGCGCCGGGATTGATCACGCTTGAGGCGATTGCAGCCGAACTGGCAGGGCCAGGCGGAGAGGTCTGGGTCGTTGCCCCGGCCTTCGAACAGTCCGGCGTTGGTCATTGCATCAGCTATACCCATCCCATGATGATCGCCAAAATGGGCGAGCGTCGCTTTGCCGCCGAAGGCTCGCCCGCTGACTGCGTTCTTGCGGGCCTGCATGATGTGATGAAGAACCAGCGGCCCGATCTGGTTTTGTCCGGCGTCAACCGGGGCAACAACTCGGCCGAGAACACGCTGTATTCCGGGACCATCGGCGGCGCGATGGAGGCGGCATTACAGGGCGTGCCTGCGATTGCCCTGTCGCAATATTTTGGCCCCCGGAATCTGGGCCTCGAGGATCCGTTCGAGGCCGCTGGCCGGTTCGGCGCGGATCTTGTCCGGCGCATTCTGGATGCCACACCGCAAGAGCAGGGCGATTACCGGTTGTTCTACAACGTGAATTTCCCACCAGTGCCTGCGAATGAAGTGTTGGGCACCCGTGTCGCAGCGCAGGGGTATCGCCGGGACACATGCTTTTCGGTAGAATCGCACAGCTCGCCCTCGGGGCGGCGGTTCTTGTGGATCAAGGGCGGGTATCAGCATAACCCGACCGCTCCGGGGACCGACGCGGCGGTCAATCTGGAAGGCTACATCTCGGTCACGCCGATGCGGGCAGACCTGACGGCGCATGATACGCTGGAGGCGCTGAAGGCGATCGAATGAGCGGACTTAACCCTGAAACAACCATGCAGTTTCTGTTCGCCCTGCGAAAACGCGGGGTGACGGATGCGCGCGTTCTGGCGGCGATGGAACAGATCGACCGGGGCCGCTTCGTCAAGGGCCTGTTCGCGGAACGCGCCTATGAGGATACACCCCTGCCGATTGCATGTGGTCAGACGATCAGCCAGCCGTCGGTCGTGGGGCTTATGACGCAGGCGCTGGAGGTTCGGCCAAGGGACACAGTTCTGGAGATCGGAACCGGCTCGGGCTATCAGGCGGCGATCCTTGCGAAGCTGGCGCGCCGGGTTTACACGGTTGAACGCCACAAGCGCCTGGTGCGCGAAACCGGTGAGTTGTTTCGCGAACTGGGCCTGACAAATGTGACGGCCATGCTGTCGGATGGATCGTACGGTCTGCCCGAGCAGGCCCCGTTCGATCGGATCATTGTGACCGCCGCTGCGGAAGACCCGCCCGGGCCGCTCTTGGCGCAGCTTAAAATCGGCGGTATTATGGTGTTGCCGGTGGGCCAGTCGGATGCGGTTCAGACTCTGATCCGGGTCAGGCGAACCGAAACCGGGCTGGACTATGATGAATTGTTGCCTGTCCGTTTTGTGCCCTTGCTGGAAGGGCTTGGGAAGGATGGGGCGTAGTTGATATTTCCGAACTATGCGCCGGAACCCCGGAAAACAGGGGCAGGCGTTGAGGACAGCATGATGAGAGCAGTTTCCAAATCAGCAATGCGCCGGTGCGCCCTTGGAGCGACGGCATTGGTAATTCTTGCCGGGTGCGAGGGGCCATTGGACTATGACCTGCGGGGCAATGTAGGCGGATTTTCGACCGCCGATGCGGCGCTGGCGGCCACGGGCAATCGTCCGGCTCCTGACGCGCGTGGGGTCATCACCTATCCCAACTATCAGGTCGCGGTGGCCCGCGGCGGCGATACCGTCAATGACGTGGCCGCACGTGTTGGGCTGCCTCCGTTGGAACTAGCCCGGTTCAACGGTTTGAATGTCACTGACCCTCTGCGCGATGGCGAAGTTCTGGCGCTGCCGCGTTCGGTCGGCGGCGGCAGCAACGTCGATATTGCAGCCCTGGCCGGGTCCGCCATTGATGAGGCTCCCGAGAGCGGGGGTGTTCAGACCACGACATTGGAGCCGGCAAAGCCTGTATCACCCACACCTGCACCGGTGGGGCCCGAACCGGTTCGGCACAAGGTCAAGCGTGGGGAAACGGCCTATACCATTTCGCGTTTGTATCAGGTGCCGGTGGAGTCCCTGGCGGAGTGGAACGGTCTTGGGTCCGATTTCACTGTGCGCGAGGGCCAGTACCTGCTGATCCCGGTCAAGGATCAGCCAGCGCCACGCAGGTCCGCGGCAGCGGCCACTACTGCAACGAATGTCACGCAGCCGGGGCAGGGATCTCCGACGCCGACACCCCCCAGTGCCACGCAGCCCTTGCCGGACGAAGAGGTTGCGCCATTGGCCGAAGCGCCTGATGTGACGGCGGAAGCGCCGACAAACACCAGCACCGCCGCCTTGTCCTTGCCGGTCAGCGGGACGATCATCCGCACGTTCGACAAGAACAAAAACAAGGGGATCGACATCGCCTCGAGTGCGGGGGCGCCGGTCAAGGCAGCTGATGCCGGGACTGTGGCTGCTGTGACGGAGGACGCAAATCAGGTTCCGATCGTTCTGGTGAAGCACAGCAATGATCTGGTTACGATTTATGCCAATGTTGCCGACGTTGCCGTCAAGAAAGGCGACAGGGTCCGGAGAGGACAGCAAATCGCGGCCCTGCGGGGCGGTGACGAGGCCTATGTGCATTTCGAGGTGCGGCAGGGGTTCGAAGCCGTCGATCCCGAGCCTTACCTCAAGTGACGGAAATGGCCCGTTCCGGGCCATGCCTCCGGCGGGAGTATTTTGAAAAAGATGAAGCCGGTCAGCTGTGCGGGTCGTAGTCGCTGAGCCTTTTGCCGGGTTCGTCGGGGAAGATCTCGGGCATTGGTGTGACTGCCTCGATCAGATCGATACGGAAGACGCGGAAACCGTCTCGCAGCTCGCACCAGGCGGTGAGGGTCCATACTCGGCCCCAGTATTCCATGTGCAGCGGGCGGATCACGCGATCGGTCAGGACGCCGTCGATGCGGCGGTAGGACAGGCGCAGTTTCTGGCGGGATTTGATTGCGGCGCGGATCGGGGCCATATGCGCCAGTCCGCGCGCGGCGTCGGCAAAGGGGTAGACGGCGAACTTCCAGCTGTCGGCTTCGGCCACGACCTGAGTGGGCAGCACGGCGTCGATTTTGTCGGCCAGTGATTCAGCAGCGGATTTAAGGTCGGGATCGGCCGCCTCGGCCACAATCGCCATGCCGAGGTTCAGCGCCTCGAGTTCAGCGGGGGTCAGGTTCAACGGAGGCAGGGTGATCTGCTCGCGCACCATATAGCCGACGCCGCGTTCGCCCTCGACCGGAACGCCCGAGGCGACCAGCGTGTCCATGTCGCGATAGATGGTGCGGACCGACACCTCGAGCCGGTCCGCGATGTCCTGCGCGCGGTGCAGTTTGCCGTCGCGCAGGATCTGGATGATGTCGAACAGGCGGTCAGAGCGGCGCATGACGCACCGTCCTGACCTGCCTCAGGCGGTCATGTTCCATAACACATTCTCGTGGCGCATCTGGATGCTTTCGGGGTTGATGGCAGCCATCAGGCCCGCGCAAAAATCCTGCTGCGGGAACTGCGCTGCGGCATCCTTGGCCGCCTTCATGTCTGTCCAGATCACGTAATCCGTCCAACGGCCATCCTCACCCTGGCTCAGTTGGCGATGGGCAAATCCGGGGGCAGCGCGGACAAATGCCTCGGACGCCTGGCTGAGTTTCACGAACTCTTCCGGGGTGGTTCCGTTGGCAAGGGTAAAGGTGACGATTTCAGCAACATGGGTCATTTGATTCTCCGTTGACCAGGTTTCGATGCCCTCTGCCTAGCCCTTTACAACTGACATAAACCTGTCAGTTGAGAATTGCGAGTCCGCAAAAACCGCGCCACCGGTTCACATTTATGCGCGGAATTGACCTGCCTCACTTTTGCAGAGCGCTTTGCAGGCGTAGACACGGACCCAGTTCACATTTCCGGCGCGTGGCGCCGACGCAAGAGGAGAAAAGACATGCTCAACAATATCGGTCTTCCCGGCCTTCTGCTGATTGCCGTCGTGGTGCTGGTGCTGTTTGGCCGCGGTAAAATCAGCTCGCTGATGGGCGAAGTGGGCAAAGGCATCACCGCGTTCAAGAAAGGCGTCAAGGACGGAACGGAAGAGATTGAACAGGACGCGTCCGAGCTGGCCAAGGATGTCACGCCCGAGACCGAGAAAGACAAGGTCTAAGCGCGGATGTTTGATCTGGGCTGGACCGAGCTTCTTGTCATCGGCATCGTTGCGCTGATCGTGGTGGGGCCCAAAGACCTGCCGGTTCTGTTTCGCAATGTCGGTCGATTCGTCGGCAAGGCGCGCGGTATGGCGCGTGAGTTTTCCAGCGCCATGAACGAAGCGGCGGACCAGGCAGGTGTGAACGAGATCAAGAAGGGTCTGAATGCCGCTGCCAATCCTGTCAACACCGCCATGGACGGGGTAAAGCAGGCCGCGCAGGATATGGCCAAAAGCATGGATCCGACCAAGTTCGACCCGGACAGCGAAACCGGCAAACTGGCCGCGGAACGGGCGGAACAGGCCAAGAAGATCCAGGCCGCAACGGCTCGCGCCGCCGCCGACCGCAAGGCGAAAGAAGCCGCAGACGCGTTGGCCAAGGCAGAAGAGGCGGAAGCGGCGCTGAACACTGAAAGCAAGACATGACCAAGACCGACGAGATCGAAGATACCTCGGCCCCATTGATCGAGCATCTGGCCGAACTGCGCACACGGTTGATCCATTGCGTGGTGGCGTTTCTGATCGGTATGATCATCTGCTTTACGGTGGCCACGCCGATCTTCAACTTTCTGACGCAGCCACTGTGCGAGGTACTGACCGAGCGTGGACAGGATTGCGGGCTGATTTTCATATCGCCGCAGGAAGGGTTCTTTGTCGCCATCAAGGTCTCGTTGCTGGGCGGTTTCATGCTGGCTTTTCCCTATATCGGGATGCAGATGTGGCGGTTCGTGGCGCCCGGCCTTTATCGGTCGGAAAAGAACGCCTTTCTGCCATTCATGCTGGCGTCGCCCTTCATGTTTCTGCTGGGGGCAAGCTTTGCCTTCTACGTGGTCACACCTTTGGCCTATGACTTTTTCCTGGGCTTCCAGCAATTCGGAGCGGAAGGCGAAGCGGTTGCCGACGGAACAAACGCAGCGCCGCTGAGTGTGGTGTTCCAGGGCTCAGCGCAGGAATACCTGAACCTGACGATCAAGTTCATCGTGGCCTTTGGCCTGTGCTTCCAGTTGCCGGTTTTGTTGACCCTGATGGGCAAGGCCGGGCTGGTCAGCGCCGAGGGGCTGGGCGCGGTGCGCAAATACGCGGTCGTTGGCATTCTGGTGCTGGCCGCCATCGTGACACCGCCGGACGTGATCACCCAGATCATCCTGTTCGTCGTGGTCTACGGGCTGTATGAGATTTCGATATTCCTGGTGGCTCGGGTCGAGAAAAAGCGCGAAGAGCAATTGCGCGCCGATGGCTACTATGACGACGAAGAAGAAGCAGACGAAGAGATCGTAAAGGAAGAAGACGCCAGGTAAATCTGCTGAAAGTATTGGATCAGGCGCGCCGGTTTCTGGCGCGCCTTTTTCTTGCCGGCCCTTGTTGCGTCCGGGCGAACATGGTTTGACACAGGCAGAGATGACCGGAGGAGCCGATGGACGACCTAGCCCTGAACCGTATCGCCGACGCGCTGGAGCGTATGGTACCTGCACCGCTGGCCGCGCCCGATTTCGCCGTGGCATCGGCATTTGTCTGGCATGTTGAGCCGGATCGCCTGACGCCGGTCGAGCAGGTCAACAGGGTCGATCTGGATCTGCTGGTGGGGATCAACCGCTCTCGTGACACGCTTCTGGACAACACGCGCCGTTTCGCTGCAGGATTCAAGGCCAACAACGCCTTGCTGTGGGGCGCGCGGGGAATGGGGAAATCCAGCCTCGTCAAAGCTGTGCATGGCACTTTGCAGCATGTGCATCCAGACCTCAAACTGGTGGAATTGCAGCGCGAGGACATGGGCTCGGTCGCGCGTCTTCTGAACCATCTGCGGGCCGCGCCTTACCGGTTCATTCTGTTCTGCGATGACCTGTCGTTCAGCCATGACGACCAACACTACAAGTCGCTAAAGGCGGTGCTGGATGGTGGTATCGAGGGCCGCCCCGAGAACGTGGTGTTCTATGCCACCTCGAACCGTCGCCATTTGATGCCACGTGACATGATCGAGAACGAACGCTCAAGCGCCATCAACCCCTCCGAAGCGGTCGAGGAAAAGGTTTCCCTGTCGGACCGGTTCGGCCTGTGGCTGGGTTTCCATCCCTGTGATCAGGATGAGTATCTGGCGATGATCGACCAATACTGCGCCGCCTACGGCGTTTCGGTCGATGCTCAGACCCTTCGGGCCGAAGCCATTGAATGGCAGGCCACGCGTGGCGCAAGGTCCGGTCGCGTGGCCTGGCAGTTCTTCGTCGATCTGGCCGGACGCAACGGTGTTCATATCGCCTGACCCGCTCGCTTCATCTGGCCAAAAATATCCCCGCCGGAGGCATGGCCCGTCAGGGCCATTCCTATAGCAGCGCCAGAATACGCGCGGCCTCGTCCGCAGCGCTGGTCAATACATCGCGGTCTTCACCGGGATGGAAGCGGGCGCGCACGGCGGTTGGCATTGACGCAGGTTCCACGATAGAAACCCGCGGTCCTGTCCGCTCGGTCTCGGCCGCCCAGCTTCGGGCCAGCGCCATCTGCGCGGCCTTGGTTGCGCCGTAGATGCCATAGAACTTCTCGCCCGCCTTGGGGTCGTCAAAGAACACGGCGTGGCCGGCTTCGCCCAGCAGCGCCGCGATATACGGGATCAGCACCGAGGTTGCGTTGGCGTTGGTATTAACCGCCTTGGTCCATTCCTTGGGGTCGATGAAATGCGCGGGTGTCAGGGCCGAGGTGTGGATTGCGGTGTGCAGCCAAAGATCGACCTTGCCCCAGCGGTCGTGAATGCCCCGGCACAGGGTCGCCATGGCGTTAGGATCGGCAATGTCCATCGGCGCCAGAGTGGCGCTGCCGCCCTTGGCCTTGATGCGGTCGTCCAGTTCCTCAAGCCCGCCCGTGGTGCGGGCAACGGCAACAATGTGGTGTTCGGGTGCCAACGCTTCGGCCAGAGCGGCACCCAGCCCGCGCGAGGCCCCGGTGATGAGGGCGATTTTGGTCTGATCAGTCATGGTTGCGGTTTGGACCCGTGCGCGCAGGGCGTCAAGTCGCGATCACGAGCCGGGAATGGCAATCCGGTGCGTTTGGCCGCTTTGTCGCAGCATGACGCCGTCTTCATCAATCGCAACAATAGTGCCCGAAGCCACTCGGCTGCCGGTTTTGACCTCTTTTACGCGGCCCGAAGACATCCGCATCAATGCGCGCATATTCGTGGTGGGGCCAAAGACCCCAAGGAGGGAAACAGACCCCTTTTTCAGCGCACCTTTCTGGGTGGCTGCGGCCTTCACTTTGGAGTTCGACATAAGTTCTGGCCGGGCAGGGCCCGGTCCCTGTTATCGGGTGGTGGTTGGCTTGCGCGTACCAAATGCGTTCGACGAACAAAAGCCCGGTCGAACGTGGCGACACGGGCAAATGATCACGCTGGAAGGAACCGGTTGGATTCATGCCGTGTTCGCCGCGGGGTTGTGAGCGGAAACCCACTCATAAATAGCTTTCGGGCAGTGTGTTAGTTCGAATCGTGCGGCCGGATCGTGTCAGTTGACGCAGTTCAACCAGACGCGAGCTTGGCTGCGTTCCACGACCCGCCGACAACCATCATATCCTGTTTCTTCTGGCTGACCCGGCTGCTGTTTTCGAGGCTTTCAAGATATTCCTCGCTGACACTTCCGGTTGGGTAATTGCCGTCAAAACACGAGCAGTCGAATTGCTTGATCTCGGGATTGCCTTCTTTCGCGGCCCAGATCAGGTCATCCAGTTCCTGATAAAACAGGGCGTCCGCGCCCAGTTCCTGGCGGATTTCCTCGATTGTTTTGCCGTTGGCGATCAGTTCATGCTTGGTGGGCATGTCAATGCCGTAGACATTCGGGTATTTGACCGGGGGCGAGGCGCTGGCGACGTACACCTTTTTGGCGCCGGCCTCGCGGCACATCTGGACGATTTTCTTGATCGTGTTGCCGCGCACGATCGAATCGTCGATCAGCAGAACGTTCTGGTCCTCGAACTCAAGCGGAATGGCATTCAGCTTGCGGCGCACGGATTTCTGTCGTTCCTGCTGGCCAGGCATGATGAATGTGCGCCCGACATAGCGGTTTTTGACCAGACCTTCGCGATAGGGGATGCCGGTGATCTTGGCGGCCTCGAGCGCGACGGGGCGTGCGCTGTCCGGCACAGGGATGATGCGATCAATCTCAAGACCGGCAGCCTCGATCTGGCGGGCCAGCGTTTGGCCCATGCGCATCTGTGTTTTGTAGACCGAAACGCCGTCCAATAGCGAATCCGGCCGCGCAAGGTAGACGTATTCGAAGATACAGGGGGTCAGTTGGCCCTCAACCGCCTGGAACGCGTGCATGTTTCCTTCCAGATCGATCAGGATCGCCTCACCGGGTTTCACGTCACGCAGCTTGTCAAAGCCGTTGATGCCGAATGCCACGTCTTCGGACGCAAAGGCATAGTCGTCGCCATCTCCGTCCACATCGCGTTTGGCAACGGACAGGGGACGGATTCCATAGGGATCGCGGAACGCCAGCATGCCGACGCCGGCAACCAGACAGATCACCGAATAGGCACCCTGAACCCGCTCCATCGTCATCTTTACGCCGGCAAAGATATTGCGAATGGGCTCGGCATTGCCGTTGACCTTGATTGCATCGGCCACCTTGTCGGCCAGAACATTCAGCAGGATTTCCGAGTCGGATGTGGTGCGCAGGTGGCGGCTGTATTTGCCGGTGACCTTCTCGCGCTGTTCTGCGGTGTTGGTGATGTTGCCGTTATGAACAAGATAGATGCCGTAAGGCGCGTTCACGAAGAACGGTTGCGCCTCGGCCGCGCTGAGCGAACCTGCCGTGGGATAGCGGACATGACCAATACCGGTTTTCCCCAGAAGGGTTTCGGCGTCTTGCGCGTTGAAGACGTCCTTGACCAGCCCGTTCGCCTTCTTTTCACGAAAGTACTCACCGTTATATGTGACGATGCCCGAGGCGTCCTGACCCCGGTGCTGCAGCATCAGCAGCCCGTCATAGATTTCCGCAAAGACATCATGTGTCCTGCTTGCGATCCCCAAAATCCCACACATGTACGGGCTCCAATTCCTATGACGTTCTTGTGGTGAGTGTTCTCAATGGCCGGAACCGGAGTATTTGCCGGATGGTATTTGTACCCGTTGTCGCCAGTCTTCAGAACGGCAAAGTCGCGCCATCGCAAAAAGGGCAAGCGCGAAAGAAAACAGATACAGCAAGACCGGCAGCTCCGATTCCATGTCGGTTTGGGTTCCACATAATACCTAACGGCGCGTGTGTCATCTAACGATCACAATCGCGATTTGCCGCAGGCCAATATTTGTCTGAATTCACGCGGAAGATGACATTTTTTCCGACTTATGCTGTCATGCGAACAATGCCGACCGTTAAGGCGGTTTGTTACCGGACTGGATGTTACCTATGTGGCAGCATAAGCCAAAGGCCAAGGAAGCGGCCCCAGCAAAGCGCCGATGTCACCGATGCCGGGGCATGGGACGTGCGCCATGCCAGATCTGCAACGGTGCCGGAGAAGTGGTCAAAAGCCGCGATATCCTTGGCAAACCGATCTCAAGCAGATGCGACGGATGTTTTGGGCTAAAAACGATCCGATGCACGGTCTGCGGCGGCGAGGGGTTTGTCTGAGACCCGCAAACAAAAAAAGGCCCGGGCATTGCCGGGCCTGTCTGCAAACTCAACTGATAAGGCGTATCAACCTTCCGAGTTGCCTGCGGTGCAGCTGGCGACCAGTTCTTCATACTGGGTCGTAACCCAACCTAAGGCCGCTTCGGGGTTTTGCTCTTCGATCTTGCCACTGAACTGTTCGAAGACTTTGGCCGAACGGCTTTCGTCAACGATGGTATAGCTTTGGCCGGTCATCACCGTGTCGTAGACAAAGAAGGCGATGGCCACCAACAGAATGCCCCGCGCGATGCCGAAGAAAAAACCGAGTGCCTGATCCAGGCCGCCAAGCGCCGAGCGCTGGACCAGCGATGAAAACAGCGGCGTGAAGATGCTGACCACGATCAGTGCGATGGCAAAGACACCCGCAAAGCCGGTGATCACCGACAATTCGCAGCTGTCGCGCAGGAAGTCTCCGACGACCGGGATTTCCTTGACCAGCGGAACGGCCTGTGGTGCGAAGATAAAGGCCAGAACTGCGGCGGCGACCCAACCTGCGATGGCCATAACCTCGCGCATGAAGCCGCGCGAATAGGCCAGAATGCCCGACAGCACGACGATCAGGGCGACTACCCCGTCAATTATTGTAAAACCTTCCATGGCCCTCGCCTGTTCGTTTTCTGCCCCTCGGGCGGGACTTTAACCTGCTCCGAAGGTTTCGCCAACAAACCCGACCAAATCAGAGGGTCGGGTGAGTGTCAGACCTGCCACAGTGCCGGTTTTGCCACCTGCCGGAGCAATTGCCGCCGTGAAACCAAGTTTTTGCGCTTCTTTCAACCTGTTTTCGGTCTGCGGGGCCGGTCTAAGTGCCCCGGAAAGCGAGATTTCTCCGAAAACGACCGTGTCGGCGGGCAAGGCAGTGTCCTCACGCGCGCTGAGCAGTGCTGCAGCCACGGCCAGATCGGCAGCGGGTTCGCTGACTTTCAGCCCGCCTGCCACGTTCAGGTAAACATCGAGACCGGCAAAGGGGATACCACATCGGGCTTCGAGTACGGCGAGGATCATCGCAAGCCTTCCGCTGTCCCACCCGACGACAGTGCGGCGGGGCTGGGAATGCGGCGAGGGCGCGACGAGGGCCTGCAATTCCACCAGCACGGGCCGGGTGCCTTCGATCCCGGCAAAGACGACCGAGCCTGGGCTGGGTGTGCCACGTTCCGACAGGAACAGGGCCGAGGGGTTCGTGACCTGTGCCAGCCCTTTGCCGGTCATTTCGAACACTCCGATTTCGTCGGCGGGGCCAAAGCGGTTCTTGACCGCGCGCAGGATGCGGAACTGATGGCCACGCTCGCCTTCGAAATACAGCACCGTGTCGACCATATGCTCGACCACGCGGGGACCGGCGATCTGGCCTTCCTTGGTGACATGGCCAACCATGATGATCGAGACCCCGTGGCGCTTTGCAAAGGTCGTCAGCTCGTGGGCCGCGGCGCGGACCTGTGACACTGAACCGGGGGCGCTGTCGACATTGTCGGCCCACATGGTCTGGATCGAGTCGATGATGGCGAGGCCCGGCTTTTCTGTTTCCAGCGTCGTCAGGATGTCGCGCAGGTTGGTTTCAGCGGCGAGTTGCACGGGGGCGTCTTCCAGCCCCAGACGGCGCGCGCGCATGCGGACCTGCGCGCTGGCTTCTTCGCCCGAGACATAGATCGTCTTAACGCCTGCCCGGGCAAATCTGGCCGCTGCCTGCAACAGCAGGGTGGATTTGCCGATACCGGGGTCGCCGCCGACCAACAGGGCCGAGGCAGGCACAAGACCGCCGCCCAACACCCGGTCCAGTTCCTCGACGCCGCACAGGGTGCGCGGCGGGGGTGTTTCCTCGGTCGACAGGTCGGAAAGCGCTACGGCCTGTCCACGCTTGCCGCCCAGCGATTTCTTAGCCGGGCCGGCGGAAAGGGGCGCTTCCTGAGTGATGGTGTTCCATTCACCGCAGGCGTCACATCGTCCGGACCAGCGGGAATGCGACGCGCCGCAGGCGTTGCAGGAGAAAGAAGTCGTTTTAGCCATGGCGCAATTCGTGCCCGAGCCGGGACGGTTCTTCAAGCCCTTGCGGGGCTTTCTTCACCGCCGGTGGCGGCCACGACCTCGGGCCCTGCGGGCCGTCGGCCATGGCGGGCGCTGGCGCGCCGGGGTGGGTGGCTTATTCGGCGGCCCGGGGCGGTGACATGGCAATGACGCTTGCGGCGCCGGGGTCACTTCCGTCGGGCGGTGTTTGCAATTGGGTCGAAAGTTCAGGCAGAAGCTCGAACAGTTCGTCGCGAAGGCGCGCAAGCTGGGATTTGGCGATGGATTCCTCGATCTCGATATCGCGGGTCCACTGGCGCAGCTCGTGCTGGACGGTCTGGGCATCTTCGATTCGTTGACGGAACAGCTCGATCTCTTCCTGACGTTGTTTCAGGAAGGTGCGGGCGCGGGCCACTTTGTCCGCGCCATAGGTCTGTGCCAGTTCGTGGCTGACCTGGCTCATCTGTGCGGCCAGTTCCAGAACCTCGGGTTCGAGCGACTGAAGGTCCGGGTGATCGCGCAGAAAGGCCAGGCGTTCCTTAACCGCGTCGAACTCGGAGGCAAGCGCGAAGGCTCCGCAGCGGTCGGCGGCATGGGCCACCTGATAGGCATCGATCACATCCTGCATGTTCAGGGAAAACTTGCGATGCGTCTTTTCCAGCGCCATCATTCTGGCGTTTGAGGGCAGGTAGAAGGCCAGCATGAGAATCAGTGCAGTCAGGCCGATCTGGACAAACATGCCCGCATCTATCGTGCCGGACCCTGCAATTCCGGCCTGCACCGACAACCAGGGCCAGACACCGGCGGCCGATAGAGTGGTGGCCAAAACCGCTGCGAGGGCCGACGCGCAGATCAGGAAAAAAGTCAGTCGTAGAAAGGCATTCTGACATTGCAATGTGATAGTATGGATGGCGTCCATGACGTCCCAACTCCTTCTCGCAAACCGGCACTGGCCGGGTCCGGGCGGCGGGGTTCGTCAAACACACAACGTGATCCGCAAAGGACCGGCAAGGTACAAAAACAAAACTGCTCGAATTAGGAAGATGATACTCAGTATAATGATTTCAATCAATTAGACCTGAGGATTTCGTGAACTGCATGTCATTTCCGTAACGTGGCCCACGGCGATTGACGCCAGAATACAGCCCGTGAACAGATAAAGACCCCACGCCGTTTCGATGGTGGCGTAGGAGATGCCCTTGGCCAGCGTGATGTAAAGCGCGATGAGGAAAATGTCGGCCATGGCCAGTTTGCCGAGGATGTTCAGCGCGGGTTGGACGCGGGCGTCCAGCAGATTCCATTGGATCAGCGCGGTGCCGATGGTTTTGACGTAGGGCGCGAAGAGGGCGAAGACGGTGACGATCAGCGCGAGGAAGACGTCGGATCTCCAGAGGGATTGCAGGCCGGTGATGACGCTGATTTCGCTGAGGCCAAAGATCGGCAGTAGACCGGCTCGCATCAGCGGGGCGAACCATGCGATGGGGTAGAGGATCAGGAGCGAGAGGGTGGCGAGGCGGAGGGTCATTATTCCTCAGGCGGTCTCAAGTCCTCAATTTGCTTATGAGGAGCTGGCAATTGAAGCGGTTCAGCTGTTTTCAAATTAAACATTCCAACAATTCTCTCAATCAATCCAACTGCTGGTTCTGCATTTCTTGCAGTATCACCAACAGCTGTTCCAATTTCTACCATTGCTGCAAGCGCAACATCTAAATCGCTGGCTTTTTTATGAATTTCAGCTTGAATTTTCTCTAACCTTCGAAGGAGACGATCTTTGTGATCCTCATTAAATAGCTCGGAAACTCTAATTTGCTTTCTAGCTCTAGATATGAGGTCTTCGATTTTGGCAATTTCTTCCAAGCTAAACTCGATGGTATCTTGATGAAGTTCTTCTTCTATTTCGGCTTCACCCAACCGCAGAGCAATTGCGATTTCAATTAATTTGACTTCGTCTAGCATGGTATCCATCGCACCCTCAGTCGAACTCTGTGAGGGTGATGGCAACTCGATTTCGACCCTTTTCGCCAAGCTTCTAATCCTTGATTACAGTCGCGCGTACTCAGTATTCAATGAGTGATTGCGTTTCGTATCAGAACTTAGTGACCCGCCATTTAACTGTCTTAGCTCTTCAACAGACTCATGAATCTTCATTAAAATAATCGTATCTTTCATGGTTCTACCTTAGTCTTCGAATTACCGCACCGCCTCAATCGGCCCCTCGGCACTGCCACTTATGAACTGCTCCACATAAGGATCTCCCGAGGCGTCCATTTGGCCGACCGGGCCGGTCCACTGGATCACGCCGCCGTGCAGCATGGCCACGTTGTCGGCAATCGCACGGACCGAGCTCATGTCGTGGGTGATGGTCATCGCTGTGGCGCCCATCTCGGTCACAATCTCGCGGATCAGGTCGTTGATGACGCCAGACATGATCGGGTCCAATCCCGTGGTGGGCTCGTCGAAAAAGATGATTTCGGGCTCGGCAGCAATGGCGCGCGCGAGGCCCACGCGTTTTTGCATGCCGCCCGACAGTTCGGCCGGAAAGCGGTCGGCGACGTTGGATTTCAGGCCCACGCGCCGCAGTTTCTCGATGGCGATTTCGCGCGCCTCATCAGCAGGGCGTTTCAGCGAACCGCGCAGCAGGCGGAAGGCGACGTTTTGCCAGACAGGCAAGGAGTCGAACAGCGCAGCCCCCTGAAACAGCATCCCAAAGCGCGCAAGAAACGCATCTCGGTCACCCTTAGTGGCGTCTTTGCCATCGACATAGATCATGCCACTGTCGGGCTTGATCAGGCCGAGGATGCATTTCAGCGCCACGGACTTGCCGGTGCCCGAACCGCCGATGATGACCATCGAGGTGCCTTTGGGGATCTCAAGGTTCATGCCCTGCAGCACTTGATTGTCGCCAAAGGCTTTCTGTACGTTCTCCATCCGGATCATAGCGAGAAGAACACCCCTGTCAGAACAAAGTTTGCGGCGAGGATCAGCACAGCGGCGGCCTCGACCGAGCCCTTGGTGGCGCGGCCCACGCCCTGCGCGCCGCGGCCCGAATTCATGCCGTAGTAACATCCCATGATGGCTGCGATCATGCCGAAGGCTGCACCTTTGACCAGCGACGAAACGATATCGCGGGTTTCCAGGAAATCCACGGTGTTTTTCAGATAGGCCGCCGGGTTGAAGCCCAGGTTTTGCGTGGCGACCGTATAGCCGCCCATGATGCCGATTACGTCGCCAACCGCGACCAGAGCAGGCACGGTGATCAGCGCCGCCAACACACGTGGTGCGGTGAGGTATTTCATCGGGTGCGTGGACAGCGTGACCAGCGCGTCGATCTGCTCGGTCACTTTCATTGTCGCGATCTCGGCGGCGATGGACGAAGTTACGCGCGCGGCGATCATCAGGCCAACCAGCACCGGACCAAGCTCGCGTACCATGCCGATCGCAACGATCTGGGGCACGACGGCTTCGGCATTGAAACGCGCGCCGCCCGCGTAGATCTGCAGCGCCAGCGCGCCGCCGGTGAAAATCGCGGTCAGGCCGACGACGGGCAGCGACAGCCAGCCGATATTCAGCAGCGCGATGCCGAATTCGCGCGGGTAAAACGGCGGGCGAAAGATATGAGAGACCGCATCCAACGCGAACAGTCCGACACGGCCGAATGCCGCCAGCATGGTCAGGACGACGCGTCCAAGACCACCCAGAAGGGAAAGGGGGTTCATTCCACGTAGCCCTTGGAGTATCGGTTGCCCAGTGAGGTCAGGATTTCATAGCCAATGGTACCTGCGGCCTCGGCCAGATCATCCACGGTTTGATGTCCGTTCAGAATGCGCAGACGCTCGGGCGCATGCGGCAGGTCGGTGACATCGACGGTGATGAGATCCATCGAGATGCGGCCGACCACGGGGCATGGCTGATTGCCAGAGAACATGTCTATGCCGCCACCGATGGCGCGGTGCAGCCCGTCGGCATAGCCAGCCGCGACGGTTGCAATCCGTGACGGTCGGCGCGCGGTCCAGCTGTTGCCATAGCCAACGGTTTCACCCACGGCCAGATCCCTGGTCTGCACAACAGGCAGATCGGCTGTCACGACGGGTTTTGCGGCGGCGAACGGCAGACCGCCATATAGTCCGACGCCCGGGCGACAGAAGTCGAAATGGAATTCGGGTCCCAGCAAGATGCCGCCGGTGGCCGCCAACGATCTGGGAGCGGCAACCCCGTCTGTCATCTCGCGGAAGGTGCGCAACTGTTGTTGGTTCATAGGGTGATCGGGCTCGTCCGAACAAGCCAGATGTGACATCACCACGACCGGGTTCAGCGCCTCGGCCTGCGGGCGCAGTGCGGCCCAGTCGGAAGGTTCCAATCCCAGACGGTTCATGCCGCTGTCGAGCTGAATGCCAAAGCCGTGATCCGGCAGTGCCTCGCAATGGCGCTGAAACTGCTGGGGCGAGTTGATCAATGGTGTCAGATCGTGATCCCGCAGCAGATCGGCGTCGCCTTCCATATGGCCGGAGAACACGCCGATCATCGGACCGGGGCCGACCGCCTGCCGGACAACGGCGCCTTCTTCGGCGACGGCGACAAAGAACTTCCGGACGCCTTCTTCGGCCAGCGTCGCCGAGACAGGCCCGGCACCCAGGCCATAGGCATCCGCCTTGACCACGGCGCCGGTTTCGACATCCGTTTTTGCGTCGAGCGCCCGCCAATTGCTGGCGAGCGCCTGAAGATTGATCGTCAAACGTGCAGTACTCATGGAACTGTTCATGACATTGGATCGCGGCAGGTCAAGAGGGAATGCTTCAATTCCCCTCGGGTTTATGGGCCTCATAAGCAGCTTCAAGCTCAGATCGCAGGAAATCGGCAAACAACAAAGGCTTGAACCCGGGGGCGCCGGTGCCGGGCAGAGGTTCGACAATTGTGCTCACATGCGGGTCAAAGAAGAACGGCACGCTGTATCGTTCACGACCCGAACGGTTGATGACGCGATGCGGTGTGGACAACAGGCGGCCATTCGACATCCGATGCAGCATATCCCCGACATTGACGACAAATGCCCCGGGGCGTGTGGGGACATCGACCCAATTTCCGGCAGGGGTTCTGACCTGCAATCCACCCACCTGATCCTGCGCCAGCAAGGTCAGGCAACCAAAATCGGTATGGGGTGCCGAGCCGAACAGATCACCAGGGCTGGCTTCAGATTGCGGTGGATAGTGCAGCAACCGCAGCCAGATGGTCGGAGTGTCGAAGGCCGAAAGAACAGAAAAATCGGTGGCACTACTGGCCTTTAGGGCAGTTCTCATCAACCTGCGCCCCAGATCGGACATGGCGCGGGCGTAGGCCTCCAGCGTGGTCCGAAAACCCGGCAGATCCGGCCACCGGTTCGGGCCCGACAGGTAGATACCGGGATCGGCCTTTGGGTCTTCGCGCATCATCATGAAGCTTGCCGACTGATTGGGTTTGGTCACATCGGCCAGGGTCGAGTTTACATCCGTTGACGTATCGATGGCGATATAGCCGCGGTGGGTTCGGTCAACGGCGATCGCAAGTTTTTCGTCAAGCGGTAGCGCGTGAAACTGTCTTGAGACCTCGAAGACATCGCTGATCAGATCGGCATCTATGCCGTGATCTTCGATATAGCCGAAGCCTGTTGTTCCATAAGCAGCCCGAAAATCGGCTGCGATTTCATCCTCGGGGCGCGCGCCCAGACGGATGACGGGGATTTCAGTGAATTCTGTCATTGTTCTTTCGCTTTGTTGAGGAAGATTGCAGGGGCAGAAAATGCCCCCGATCTATCCGGCAAAGCGTTTGCGGCGGTGCCCGAAGTGGCGTTCAAGCACCACGCGACGGGGTTTATGAGCAAGACAAAACAGCATGGCCCGATCCGTGCATATCAGTTTGCCCAGGTCAAGGGATCAATACCCTTCGATCTGTCCGCCCTGTTGCCAGGGTTTGACCAGATTTCCGAAACGGGTGAACTGGGCCTCGAAGGACAGCTCGACCGTGCCGATGGGGCCGTGACGCTGCTTGCCGACGATGACTTCGGCCTTGCCGTGCAGGCGTTCCATGGCCTGCTTCCACTCTTCCATCTTTTCCAACTCGTGATCGCCGGGCTTTTCGCGTTCCTTGTAGTATTCCTCGCGGAACACGAACATCACCACGTCCGCATCCTGTTCGATCGATCCCGATTCCCGCAGATCGGACAGTTGTGGGCGCTTGTCGTCGCGGTTTTCGACCTGACGGGAAAGCTGAGACAGCGCGATCACCGGGATGTTCAGTTCCTTCGCGATGGCTTTCATGCCCATCGAAATCTCGGCGATCTCGTTGACGCGGTTGTCGGACATGCCGCGGCAAAGTTGCAGATAGTCGATCACCAGCAGGTCCAGCCCATGGGTGCGTTTCAGCCGCCGTGCGCGGGCGGCCAGCTGTGAAATCGGCAGGGCGGGCGTGTCGTCGATGAACAGGGGGCACGCCTCAAGCTCCTTGGCAGCATCGACGAAGCGGCGGAATTCGGCTTCGGTCATGTCACCTTGGCGGATCTTGTGCGAGGAAATCTCGGACGCTTCGGCCAGAACCCGACCCGCAAGCTGCTCGGCGCTCATCTCCAACGAGAAGAAGCCGACCACTCCACCGTCAACCGCGCCCTCGCTGCCGTCCGACTTCAAGCCACGCTTGTACGCTTTGGCCACGTTGAAGGCCACGTTGGTCGCCAGCGATGTTTTTCCCATCGACGGGCGGCCCGCCAAAATGATCAGGTCCGATGGGTGCAGGCCCCCCAGTTGCTTGTCCAGATCGGCCAGACCGGTGGAAATCCCTGCCATGCCGCCACCGCGCTGGTACGCCTCGTTGGTGACATTGACGGCTTCTGTGACCGCCTTGAGGAAGGATTGAAAACCCTGTTCGGTCTGGCCCTGCTCGGACAACTGGTAAAGCTGCTGCTCGGCCTCGACGATCTGTTCTTTTGGTTCGCTGGAAACGTCAACCCGCGCCGCCTTGTCCGAGATGTCCCGGCCCAGACGGATCAGTTCGCGCCGGATGGCGAGGTCATAGATCATTTGCGCGTAGTCATGCACCGCGAAGGCGCTGATTGAGGCGCCGGCCAATTTGACCAGATAGGCCGGCCCGCCAAGTTCCTTCAGGCCTTCATCCTCGGCCATGAAAGATTTCAGCGTCACAGGCGAGGCCAGCGCATTCTTGGCGATGCGCGCGGCCGCGACTTCGTAGATGCGGGCGTGGACCGGATCATAGAAATGCTCGGCCCCGATGATCGAGGCTACCCGGTCATAAAGGTCGTTATTGGTCAGGATCGCGCCCAGAAGCTGCTGCTCGGCCTCGATGGAGTGCGGCATTGTTTCGGCGTTCTGAATTTGCGCCGCTGCCTGCTCGATACTGCTGATCTCGTTCATTGCTGTTCTCTTGCCCCTTGGACAGAGGCCATAACGCAGCGCCCTGAGTCGGCGCAAATTGTATGTTTTCTGGGGATAGCCTGTGCATATCTTCCCGCCCCATCATATTGCAGGATGGGGCAGGGGTCCGTCAACATGTTGTGGATGGAGCGTTGGGCGTATTCGGCAATGTTTCCGATTGGGAAACGGTTTGCGTCACGTCAGCCCTTATTCGCTTCCTGCCAGCCGCGCGGATCGTTCAGGAATGCTTCGACCCCATCAAGTGTTTCCTGATCAAACGCTTTCTGCGCCTTGGCCTCGGCCAGAACATCCCACCAGGTACACAGGCTGTGCAGTTGCACCCCATGATCACCCAGAGTTTTTTCGGTTTCGGGGAAGATGCCGTAGTAGAAGATAACGGCAGTATGCCCGCAGGTCGCGCCGGTTTCGCGGATCGCGTCGACGAAAGACAGCTTCGAGCCGCCGTCGGTGGTCAAGTCTTCGACCAACAGAACGCGTTCGCCTTCGCTCATGGCTCCTTCGATCCGGGCGTTGCGGCCATAGCCTTTGGGTTTCTTGCGCACATAGGTCATCGGCAGAGCCATGCGTTCTGCAACCATGGCGGCAAAGGGGATACCCGCGGTTTCGCCGCCGGCAATGTTGTCGAATGCTTCAAAGCCCGCATCACGCATCACGGTGACGGTCAGAAAATCCATCAAGGTCGAACGGATGCGCGGGTACGAGATCAGCTTGCGGCAATCGATATAGGTCGGGCTGGGCAAGGCGCTGGCCAGAGTGAACGGCTCGCGTGCGTTGAAATGCACGGCCCTGATCTCCAGTAGCATCCGCGCGGTCAAACGGGCGATTTCGGTGCTGTCGGGAAATGAACTGGGGATCATGGCGGAACCTCGGGGCTGAAATGACGTTGCGGGCTGATAGCCCGTCCAAAGGGGCGCTGTCGAGAGGGGTTGGCCCAAAAGAAAAGCGGACCTTGAATAAGGTCCGCTTTTGCCCTTGCGGGCTGCTGGACGGGCCTAGGTGGGCTAGGCCTGCCCGGATCAGGGCATTTACGCGAAAGGGACTTCGCTGTGCAACCGGCAAATTGCCTCCCGCTTAGTGTCAGTCATGCCTGTGCGGTAGCTGAAACAGTATGCCCGCAGCCAAGTGGGCCGACCTGAGGAAACACGTTGCAGCTCAGCACTTTGTGAGCAATGTGGCAGAAGAAAAAGGGGGGAACCGGCTGCCTGCGCCGCGGATGATGTTACTCGGCATCACGTGATTGTGCGTTGAGTGGTCTTAGGTCACAGGCCCTGAGCTTTGGCGCCTTTCAGGAGGTGCCGATACAACAGATCAAGGGCGTGGTCCCGCGCGGCGATGCGCACCTTGTCCCGGCCCAGGGCACCAAACTCGACGGTTTCGGTTATGGTGTCCTGGCCTTCGGCCGCCAGACCGAAGCACACACGACCTTCCGGCTTGAATTCAGACCCACCCGGACCGGCAATTCCGGTGACAGAAACAGTCAGCTGAGCGCCCGAGTGCTTCAGCGCGCCCTCGGCCATTTCCCGGGCGACCTGCTCTGATACTGCTCCGTGGGCTTCCAGCGTGTCAGCCTGCACGCCCAGCATCTGCTGTTTGGCGGTATTGGTGTAGGTGACAAAGCCGCGTTCCACAACGGCAGAGCTGCCGGGAATATCTGTCAGCGCGGCGGCAACAAGGCCGCCAGTGCAGCTTTCGGCTGTGGCGATCATCACCCCCTGTGCCTTGGCCCGGTTCAGGATGTCGGTGACGCTCACAGGCCCAGTACCCCATGCGAAAAGCCGGCCAGCAGCGCGACGCAGATGGCTGAAAACACACCGGCGATCACGTCATCCAGCATCACGCCCATTGGGTCGCCACGCTGGTCGGCCCAGCCGACAGGGCCGGGCTTGGTGATGTCGAACAGGCGAAACAGCACGAAACCCGCAACCCAACCGGGCCAGAGCGCGGTGATTTCCAGCCCGTGCGCCCAGGCCGGGTAGGAAATTGCCCAGAGGGCGATGAACTGCCCTGCAACCTCGTCAATCACGATTTCCGACGGATCGTGGTCATCCTGACCTGCCGTCATGACCTTTGTGGCCCAGATTCCTGCAACAAAGACGATCAGAGTAGCCAGGGCCAGCAAGGGGAAGCCACCCAGCGTGTGCAATACCCAGACCATCGGCAGCGCGCCCAGTGACCCCCAGGTGCCGGGGGCGGGGCGCAGATAGCCTACGCCGCCAACGGTTCCAATCAGACGCGCCGCGTTCATGACTTCACCAGACAGGCCGTGGCCAGTGACGCGATGCCCTCACTACGGCCAGTAAAGCCCAGACGTTCGGACGTGGTCGCCTTGACCGAGACCTGATCGGCCCGCAATCCCATGATTTTCGACATTTCTTCGCGCATCGCGAGCGCGTGAGGACCTATCTTGGGATATTCGCAAACAAGTGTGCAGTCGACATTCGAGATGCGGTAGCCCATCTGTTCGGCCAGTTCGACCGCGTGCCGCAGAAATATCGCGCTGGCGGCCCCTTTCCATTGCGGATCCGATGGTGGGAAATGCTGACCGATATCTCCCTGCGCCAGCGCGCCATAGATTGCGTCGGTTACGGCGTGCATCCCGACATCGGCATCTGAATGTCCCTGAAGCCCGCGATCATGCGGCACTTTTACACCGCACAGGATCACATGATCTCCATCGCCAAATCGGTGAACGTCGTACCCGTTGCCCAGCCTTACTTCCATGTTCGTTCCCATGATACGTTCCGCCCTGGCAAAATCCTCGGGTCGGGTGATTTTGATGTTGTCTGCGTCGCCGGGCACGATAGCCACGCCTATCCCTGCCGCGCGGGCGACTTCAACGTCGTCCATGGCACCGCCGGGGTGTGCGGCATGGGCTGCAACGATGGCGTCATAGTGAAATCCCTGAGGGGTCTGGGCCGCATACAATCCTGTGCGATCTTGTGTGCCCGTGACAGCGGAACCGTCTCCCGTCCAGAGCGCGTCGGTCACCGCCACCCCCGGTGCCGCGGCGCTGTTGTCGTTCAGTGCCGCCAGTACGTCGAGGATGGTGGCGCGGCTGACACAAGGCCGGGCGACATCGTGGATCAGGACGTGTGTTACAGTCTTGTCCGCCAGTGCCTGCAAGCCATTACGGACAGACCCGGCGCGGTCTGCTCCTCCCGTCGCCACAATCAGATCGGTACCGCCAAATTCGGCTCGAGTGGCTTGGTCGTCGGGGGAAAGGACCAGGACGATGTGATCAACCAGTCCCCGGAACCTGTCGATTGTCCAGTCGGCCACGCGACGTCCGGCCAAGTTGCGCCATTGTTTTGGCGTTCCGCCACCCGCGCGCATTCCGCGTCCGGCGGCGACAATAATGGCGGCGGTGGTCATGAGGTCTGCTCTCCTGCGTTGGGTCATTGTTTAGGATGCGGTGAATGCAGAGGCAATCGCCCGCGTCAATCTGCCTAAAAATTAGGCATGTGATGATTTTGCAGGCTTGTGGCATGCGGATTTCTTGGTCATATGCGCAGAATTCGATATTAAATGCGCAACTGCCCAAGGAATAAGCACTTTGACCCTGCATCTTGCTGACAAGCCTTTGTACCCGCCGGTTTTGCTGGCGCCGATGGCCGGAATCACCGATCGCCCGTATCGCGATCTGGTGATGCGCTTTGGCGCGGGCATGGTTGTCAGCGAAATGGTCGCCAGCCAGGAAATGGTGCAGGCAAAACCGGGCGTGCGCGAACGGGCCGAGCTTTCGGCGGATGTCGAAAATACCGCCGTTCAGCTTGCCGGGCGTGAAGCACGCTGGATGGCGGAAGCCGCGCGGCAGGTCGCTCATCGCGGCGCGCGGGTGATCGACATCAACATGGGCTGTCCAGCCAAGAAGGTGACCAACGGGTATTCGGGTTCGGCCCTGCTGAAAACGCCCGACCATGCCCTGACACTGATCGAGGCGGTGGTGGAGGCGGTGGATGTCCCAGTGACGCTGAAGACCCGGCTGGGTTGGGACGACAGCTTGCTGAACGCGCCGGATGTGGCGCGCAGGGCGCAGGATGCCGGTATTCGGATGGTCACGATCCACGGTCGAACACGGTGTCAGTTCTACAAGGGACACGCAAACTGGCAGGCCATCCGTGCGGTGAAAGAGGCAGTGACCATTCCGGTCATCGCAAACGGTGATATCGTTGACACGCAAACCGCACGGACCGCCTTGGTTCACTCGGGCGCCGACGGCGTGATGGTCGGACGAGGGGCGCAAGGAAAGCCCTGGTTACTGGCGCAGTTATGTCACGACCTGTTCGGTGCCGACGCGCCGGACGTTCCGACAGGGCATGATCTGAGCGCGATGGTGCAGGAGCACTATCAGGCCATGCTGGATTTCTATGGACCCGACCTTGGTCTGCGCGTCGCGCGCAAGCATCTTGGGTGGTACATGGATGAAGCAGGAACGCCCGTCGGCTTGCGCCGCGCGATACTGACATCGCGTGATACATCCGAAGTTCTGCGTTTGATCGCGGATGCAATCCCGCATCAGGGGGAAGCGGCGGCATGACCTCGGACCAGAGCATTTGGGCCTCATTGCCGGTTCCCGCATTCATCATCGACGGTGACGACCGGATCGCCGACGTCAATTCGGCGGGTGAGGGGTTCCTGAACGCCTCGCGCCGTTCGGTTGTCGGGCATCCGGTGTGGGATCAGATAGCCGTCGACGCCCCCCTGGAGGAGGCGTTTCTGAGAGCACGGCAGAATGGTTCGCCGTTGTTCGTCAATGATGTGGATGTTGGATCGGGCAGCCGTGCGCCGCTGCAATGTGCGCTGCAGATCGCGCCGTTGATGGGCCATCCGGGATCAATGATCATGATCCTTTCTCCGCGCGAACTGGCCGGACGGATGACTCGCGGGAACACGGTGAAATCCGCCGCGCAATCGGCTATCGGAATGGCCGAAATGCTGGCGCATGAGATCAAAAACCCGCTGGCTGGCATCACTGGAGCTGCCCAGTTGCTTAGCATGAATATCTCTCAGCAAGATATTGAGTTAACAGACTTAATTGTCGAAGAAAGCCGCCGGATCGTAAAGCTGTTGGAGCAGGTGGAGCAGTTCGGAAACCTGTCGCAGCCGGACTTCCAACCGGTCAACCTGCATGACGTGCTGGACCGTGCGCGGCGTTCGGCGCTGCTGGGGTTCGGCGCACATATGAAGATTGTCGAGGATTATGATCCGTCGCTGCCGCTGGCCTTTGGCGATCAGGACCAGATCCTGCAGGTCATTCTGAACCTTCTGAAAAACGCATCCGAGGCAGCCGGGCCGGAAGGCGGGACCATTCGCCTGCGCACCTATTTCGAACATTCATTTCGTCTGCGGCGCAACGATGGGTCCGGCCATTCCCTGCCACTGCAGATCGAAATCATCGATGACGGCCCCGGCTTGCCCGAAGACATCCTGAGCGACATTTTCGATCCCTTTGTCTCTGGCAGGGAAAACGGCACGGGTCTTGGTCTGGCGCTGGTCAGCAAGATCGTCTCCGACCACGACGGCTGGGTTTCGGCCGAGTCGGTTCCGGGCCGGACGGTTTTTCGCCTGTCACTCAGGCGGGCGCCACGGGACGCGCAATGAAATTGAAACCGGCGGCAAATGGCATAGCAAGGAGAACAGCAGATGGATGGCACAGTTCTGGTCGCAGATGACGACCGCACGATCCGGACGGTTCTGACGCAGGCACTGACCCGTGCGGGATGCAAGGTGCACGCAACTTCTTCTTTGACGACGCTGATGCGCTGGGTCGGAGAGGGCAAAGGCGATGTGGTCATCTCGGACGTGGTCATGCCGGACGGCAATGGGCTTGAGATGCTGCCGAAGATCGCGCAGGACAGGCCGGGATTGCCGGTTATCGTGATCTCGGCCCAGAACACGATCATGACGGCAATTCAGGCGGCTGAGGCCGACGCTTATGACTATCTGCCGAAGCCTTTTGATCTGCCGGATCTGATGAAAAGAACGGCCCGGGCGCTGGATCAGAAGCAACGCCCGCAGTCTGGTGCCCCGGAATTGGTTCGGGATCGCCCGGAGGAATTGCCTCTGGTCGGGCGTACGCCGGTTATGCAGGCGCTGTACCGGCTGGTGGCGCGGGTCATGAACACCGATCTGCCGGTTATGATTTCCGGTGAAAGTGGAACCGGCAAGTCATTGATTGCGAAGGCAATACATGACTTCTCGGATCGTCGGACATTGCCCTTTGTGTCCGTCACCGCGTCTGAGTTGCGGGATCTGGAAGGACCCGCCCGCGTCATGGCGCGGGTTCGGGGCGGCACCCTGCTGATCGACGAAATCGCAGATATCGAAGACGACATTCAGGCCCGGATCGTGCGGATGATGGACAGCCCGGGCGATCATCTGCCGCGCTTCATGGCAACCAGCCAGTCGGACCTGACCGAAGCAATGGAAAGCGGCCGCGTGCGCCAGGATCTGTATTATCGTCTGTGTGGCGCGACGATCCACGTTCCGGCCCTGCGCGAAAGAATGGACGACATTACTTTGCTGGCCGATCATTTTCTGGCACGGGAAGAGCGTGAGACCGGCACGAAACGCTGGCTCAGCGCCGAAGCGGTTGAACTGGTGCGCCGTTATTCGTGGCCCGGGAATGTGCGGCAACTGGAAAACGCGGTGCGCCGCCTTGGGCTGACCAGTCAGGCGGATGAGATATCCAAAACCGAAGTCGAGATGGTTCTGGGCAGCCAGCCTGAGGCCGAACCGGTTCTGGGGGGCGGAGAGCGTGAGAAACTGTCGGCCTCGGTCGCGCGGCATCTGCGGCGGTATTTCGATCTGCACGGCAACATGTTGCCGCCTCCGGGACTGTATCAGCGTATCCTGCGCGAAGTTGAGGCGCCGCTGATCGAAATCGCGTTGGACGCAACCGGCGGAAATCAGGCAAAATGTTCGGATTTACTGGGGATTAACCGAAATACGCTGCGAAAAAAGATCATCGACCTCGATATTGAGGTGACACGCCGTCGCAAACTGATGTAATATCGCCACACAAACCGTGGCATTCGGGTTTCTACCTGGCAAGGACCACGACATATGGCGGTAAGCCGCACAAGCGGCACATCAGGATGAGGGCAGACGGTGGCAACCCGGGCACAGAGCGGGCCAATACCATCGATTAATCGATGGCGAAAATCCCGAAAACTGCGCAATTTCGGCACCTTGGGGCTGGTTCTTCTGGGGCCAGCACTGGCGCTTGCCACCTATCTTGTCATTGGTCCGTTCGATCTGGGTTCGGCCGCGCCGACATTGCGCCTGATCCTGTTGGCCGACCTTGTCTATGTGCTGGTCGTGGCCGCACTTGTACTGAGTCAGGTCGGCAGTCTGATCGCGGCCCGACGCGCCAAGTCAGCAGGTTCCCGTTTGCATTTGCGCCTGATCGGCGCGTTCACGCTGCTGGCGCTGGTGCCGACTGTGACCGTGGCAATTTTTGCCGGACTGACCGTGAATATCGGTCTGGAGGGTTGGTTTTCGGATCGTGTGCGCGAAGTTGTCGGGTCGTCGCTCAGTGCGGCCGAAGCCTATGAACAGGAACACCGTCAGGGCCTGACACAGGACGCGACCGTTCTGGCCCGGTTTTTGGATAATGCTCGGTCTCTGGATTATTATATTTCTGACGCTGAGTTGCGCGAGGTTCTGGCCCAGGGCCAGTCGCAGATTCAGCGTGGCCTGCGTGAAGCTTATGTCATTGACGGTAGCGGCGATATCCGGGCCCGGGGCGACAGGTCTTACCTGTTCAACTACGAAGAACCCACGGCTGAGCAACTGGCGAACGCGACCCACCGGGGCCTGCTGATCATCGCGGACTGGCAAAACAGCGAATTCAGGGCGCTGGTCCCTCTGCGGGCGTATCTGGACCGTTACCTTTATGTCAGCCGTGACGTGGACGGGCAATTGCTGACCCTTTTGGATGACACCAAGGAAACAGCGCAGTTCTATCAGCAGCTTGAAAGCGAACGGGGCAGGGTGCTGTTTGAATTCGGCCTGTTGTATCTGGGTTTCGCGGTGATCCTGATCCTGGCGGCGATGTCGTTGGGCATGTGGTTTGCTGAACGCTTGTCTCGCCCGGTGGGCCGCCTGACCACAGCAGCGCAGCGTGTTGGCGCGGGTGACCTGAGCGTTCAGGTTATTGAAGAGGCCAGCGATGACGAGATCGCGATGCTGGGTCGGTATTTCAACCAGATGACCCGCCAGTTGAAAGGCCAGCGGGACACGCTGTTGGAAAACACTCGCCATATCGAACACCGTCGGCGCCTATTCGATTCAGTGCTCAGTTCTGTAACCTCAGGGGTCGTCGGAGTTGATCCTGACGGGTGCGTTACATTTGTGAACCGATCCGCCCAGCGTCTGCTGGACTGGTCGCGGGGCGAAGAACTTTTGGCGATCGGTATCGCGGTACCCGAGTTCCTGCCTTTGTTCGAGAACCTTAAGGAAAGCGGGCAAGAGGCTGTTCAGGAAGAGATAAAAGTCACCCGCAAGGGCCAGTTGGAGAACCTTCTGGTCCGCATGGCTACTCGGCGCGGTGAGGATGGCGGGTTGGAAGGTTATGTGGTTGCCTTTGACGACGTGACCGACCTGGTCAGCGCGCAGCGGATGGCAGCCTGGGGCGACGTGGCGCGCCGGATCGCGCATGAGATCAAAAACCCTCTGACCCCGATTCAGTTGAGCGCCGAGAGGATCAAGCGAAAGTTCTCGCGCAAGCTGGACGAGGAGGACAGCAGCAGCCTGGAATCGATGACGGATGTCATTGTCCGGCAGACGAACGACCTGCGGCGCATTGTTGACGAATTCTCGAAGTTCGCTCGCATGCCTGAACCGGAACGGCGCGAGGAAAACATCGTTGATCTGGTGCGCGAGGCTGTTCTGCTCCAGCAGGCCGGGCAGCCGGATGTGCAGATCGATGCAGATCTGCCCAACCGCGCGATTCCGGCGGATGTGGATGCGACGATGTTGAATCAGGCCCTGACCAACCTTATCAAGAACGCCGGCGAAGCCATTGGAACCTTGAAGGAAAAAGGTGCACCTGAAAACCTCAAGCCGCAGATCAAGGTTAGGGTATCGACAGATGATGCCGGGACACAGATCACCATCGCGGACAACGGGGTCGGACTGCCGGAAGACCGGGCGCGTCTGTTTGAACCCTATGTGACCACCCGCGACGAGGGCACCGGCCTTGGCCTGCCCATCGTGAAGAAGATCATCGAAGAACATGGCGGAGCGCTGACTTTGGAAGACGCGCCCGTATTTGACGGACAGGACCATTTTGGCGCAATGGCCGTGATCCGGTTACCTGGGGGCAGTGATTCCCCGTCAGTCGCGCCACAGAAGCAGGCTATTAAAACCAACAAACTGAAAGCAGGCCAAAGATGAGCGACATTCTGATCGTAGATGACGAACGCGATATTCGCGAGCTGGTGTCCGACATTCTGGAGGACGAAGGCTATTCAACCCGACTTGCTGGCAATTCGGACGATTGCATGGCGTCGATCAACGCTGAACCTCCGGGTCTTTTGATCCTCGACATTTGGCTCAAGGACAGCCGAATGGACGGGATCGACATCCTGAAAGCGGTAAAGCGCGACAACCCGGACGTGCCCGTTGTGATTATTTCCGGTCACGGGAATATCGAGATTGCCGTAGCAGCCATCAAACAGGGCGCTTACGACTTTATCGAAAAGCCATTCAACATTGACCAGTTGATGGTGGTGATCCGGCGCGCGATGGAAACCTCGCGTTTGCGTCGCGAAAACGCGTCGCTCAAGCGCAAGGAAGTCAGCTGCTCGGACATGATCGGCAAATCGGCATCGTTCCGTGCGATGCAGGGCCAGTTGGACAAGGTGACGAAGTCCAATGGCCGCGTGATGCTGAGCGGCCCTGCCGGGTCGGGCAAGGAAATCGCGGCACGCTATATCCACGCACATTCCAATCGTGCCAATGCGCCTTTCGTGACCGTGAATTGCGCCGGGGTCGAGCCCGAGCGGATGGAAGAGGTGCTGTTTGGCCGCGAGACATCGGAACGCGGTGTTGAATCAGGCCTGCTTGAGGAAGCCCATGGCGGCGTGATCTTCTTTGATGAGGTCGCCGATATGCCATTGGGCACGCAGTCCAAGATTCTGCGGGTTCTGGTGGATCAGCAGTTTCAGCGGGTTGGCGGAACCGACAAGGTCCGGGTTGATCTACGCGTCATATCTTCGACCAATCGGGACTTGGAGGAAGAGATCACCGCTGAACGGTTCCGGGAAGAGTTGTATCACCGCCTGAATGTTGTTCCGATTGCGGTGCCGTCTCTAGAAGACCGGCGTGAGGACATTCCGGTATTGGCGCAGCACTTTATCGAAATGTGCAACGAAGCGCAGGGCTTGCCCGTTCGCGAATTGTCGGACGAGGCAATTGCACTGCTGCAGACCATGACATGGCCGGGCAATGTGCGTCAGCTCAAAAACCTGATCGAACGTGTGCTGATCCTGGGGGATGGAACCGGCCCGATCGAGGCGCGGGAACTGCCCAACGACGAGGAAAAGGCCGAAGATTCTGGTCGCGTGGTTCTGTCCGGCGCGCTGGCAACATTGCCGCTGCGCGAGGCGCGCGAGGCGTTCGAGCGGGAGTATCTGCTGACACAGATTAACCGTTTCGGCGGCAATATCAGTCGCACCGCCAGTTTCGTCGGGATGGAGCGCAGTGCGCTGCACCGCAAGCTGAAGTCGCTTGGCGTGGTCACATCGAACAAATCCGGCGCGCGTGTCGCGCAACTGGATGAACCGGAACCGGCGGAATAACCCGCCGGTTCAGCCGGTGTGGCCCGGCGTTATGATCTGAAACGACCCGTCGTCGAACTTCACGAAACAGGACTCGGTGCTTAGCGGCGGCAGGGTTGTCGTACGGGTCAGCGATACCCGGGATTTCACCGCTTGTTTGCAAGGTGGCAGGCTGACCGGGCGAAAACCCTTTTTGGCCATGCATTGCGCCTCGACCGTGTTGCGCAGGTCCTGATTCACATCAACTGTATAGACGCGTCCGGGTTCCCACCATCCGGGTGAACGGTAGCAGTGGCCGCGACCATCGCAATAGGTGCGCCCCGGCCAATAGACGGGTGGGCTTTGGCGGACCTGGTTGGCAACAGGCACTTCATTCAGGGCCTTTACCTGGCATTGCGTGGTCTCCTGCTGCAATCGCGCCACGCTGGCACCTTCGCGGTAATAGAGTGACAGAGGCCCGCAAGAAGACAGCAAGAACAAAGGAATAAAGGCGCGTAGCATTGTTTTCATGCGCATATCTTGCCTCACTCCCTGTTCCATGACAATTCAATTGACCGCTTTGGGGGCATCTGTCATTCAAAGATTTCAGGCAGAAGGGCCAGGAACATGAAGGTCATCATTTGCGGTGCGGGTCAGGTCGGCTGGCAAATTGCACGGCACCTTTCGGGCGAACTGAACGACGTGACAGTGGTGGACAACAATCCTGATCTGGTGCGACGCGCGACCGAAACGCTGGACGTGCAGGGTATCGCAGGCTTCGCCAGCTATCCGGATGTGTTGGAACGGGCCGGGGCCCGCGATGCAGACATGATCATCGCCGCGACCCACTCGGATGAGGTGAACATGGTCACCTGCCAGATGGCGCATTCGGTGTTTTCGATACCGCGAAAAATCGCTCGTCTTCGGTCCAAATCCTATCTGACAGCGATTCATGCGGACCTGTTTCGCCGGGACCATCTTCCCATCGACGTGGTGATCAGCCCGGAACGCGAGGTCGCCGCCGCCGCCATGCGCCGCCTGTCGGCCCCGGCGGCTTTTGACACCGAGATTTTCATGGATGGCAAGGCGCAATTGCTGGGCATCCGAGTGGATGAAGATTGTCCGATCATCAACACGCCGCTCAGACAGCTGACCGACCTGTTTTCCACGCTCAGCTCGATCGTAGTCGGTGTACGCCGGGACGGCACGCTGTTTGCACCGGAATCCGAGGATCAGCTGTTTATAGGTGACGAATGCTATGTCTTCACCAGCGTCAATGACGTCGAGCGCACGATGGAGGTGTTCGGCAAAGCACAAAAGAAACAAGACCGAGTCGTCATTGTGGGTGGCGGCAATGTCGGCCTTGAAGTGGCTCGCACACTGGAAGAACGCGAAAGCCGCGTGCGCGCCAAGATCATCGAACGCGACCGCCGATGCGCCGAACTGGCCGCAGAAGCGCTGGAGCGGACGATTGTTCTGAACGGCGACGGGCTGGATGCGGCATTGCTGCGTGAGGCAGGCATTGAACGGGCCGACGCGATGCTGGCCGTCACGGATGACGACCGTGCCAACCTGTTGGCCGCGGTACGCTCCAAGGCCGAGGGATGCGCGCTGGCGATTGCGCTGATCAACGACCCCAGCATGGTGGCGCTGATGGGGCCTTTGGGGATCGACGCTTATATTAACCCGCGCGCGACCACCGTCAGCTCGATCCTGCGCCATATCCGTCACGGCCGGGTGCGGCAGGTCTATTCCATCGGCGATGCCGAGGCGGAAGTGATCGAGGCCGAAGTACTGTCAACTTCTCCCATGGCCGGGCAGAGACTGCGCGACATCGATTTCCCCGAAGGCGTTCTGGTCGGCGCGGTGCGCAAGGGCGACGAGTTGCTGCGCCCAACCGGCAGCCTGCGGATTGATGAAAAGGATGTGGTGGCCATCTTTGCCATGGCCAAGGACGTACCCGAGGTCGAGCGCTTGATGCAGGTTTCGATCGATTTCTTCTGATGGCACACGCGCGGACACAACGGATCGGGCTTTTGCGGCGTTTGCCGCTGTTTCTGTTGATTTGGGGAATAACCGCGTTCTCGATGTGGGTGCCCGCAGTCTACGCGCTGGTATTGGATGACCACGACACGTCGCGATCGTTCTTCTACTCGGGCCTGCTTGGACTGTTTCTTGTGGCGAGCATCGCGCTGGCCTCGTCCAACAGGATACCTCGGCGCGGCACATTGGGGCAGTTGGCCGTTCTGCTGGGCTGTTTTACCGTTCTGCCCGTGTTTTTGGCGATCCCGTTTCACGATGCGCTTGGCAACACCACCTTCCTGAACGCGTATTTTGATATGGTCAGCGCGATGACCACAACCGGCGCCGACCTGTTTCCGAACCCCGACCGCCTGACTGCGCCGCTGCATCTGTGGCGGGCGTTTGTGGGCTGGATGGGTGGTTTGCTGATGTGGATTTCCGCAGCGGCGATTCTGGCGCCGTTGTCCTTGGGCGGGTTTGAGATTACCGCGCAGGGTCAGCCGGGACGACCGGTTTCCGGTGTTGCGCAAAGCGAAAAGGTTGATCCAAGGGGACGCCTGCTGCGTGTTGCGCGAACCCTGACACCCGTCTATGCAGGGCTGACTGCGGTGGTCTGGATATTGCTGCTGATTGCCGGTGAGGTTGGCCTGACCGCCGTAAGCCACGCGATGTCGGTCATGGCGACCTCGGGCATTTCCCCGGTGGGCGGGATGGAAGGGGCTCAGGCAGGTTTGACCGGTGAGGCGATCCTGTTCCTGTTCCTGTTCTTCGCGTTGTCACGGCTGACGTTTTCGGCAGATACGGCGACCTCCGGCTATTCCCGGCTGGATAAGGACCCCGAATTTCGCATCGGATTGTTGATCGTGGTTGCCGTAGCAGCCCTGCTGTTCTTTCGCGTGCTGGCTGGTGTGAACGAAATCGACGGCCAGATGTCGGTGCTTCAGGGCCTTAAGGTGATATGGGGCATGACATTTACAGCCTTGTCTTTTCTGACAACGGCAGGATTCGAAAGCAGCAACTGGGACGATGCGCAACAGCTTTCGGGGCTGGGAACACCGGGTCTGATCCTGATGGGGCTGGCCCTGATCGGGGGAGGGGTCGCCACCACGGCCGGCGGGGTCAAGCTGTTGCGTGTGTTTGCGCTATACCTCAATGGCGCGCGCGAGATCGACCGGCTGATCTATCCGTCATCGGTCAGCGGCGTTGGCGGCGGGAACCGGCGCATTCAGACCAATGGCGCCTTCATCGCCTGGATCTTCTTGATGATGTTCGCGCTTACGGCGGCGGTGTTCAATCTGTTGCTCGCCGCCATGGGGGCCGGGTTCGAACAGGCAATGGTTCTGACTGTTGCCGCGCTGAGTACGACCGGCCCCTTGATTGAACTGGCAACTGACGTTCCGATCCGGCTGATCGATATGACTGCAGGTGCAAAACTGACGATGTGCGCAGCAATGGTAATCGGCCGGCTTGAAACACTGGCGATCATTGCCTTGATCACCCCGGCCCTCTGGCGGGACTGACGTGGGGTCAGCAAAAGGAATTAGTGCCTGATTTTTAATCTGGAATATCTGTGAACTCCGCTCCATACTCACCCGGAGGGAGCGCGTTGGTCCGCAGCGCGTAGCAAGAACAATGGCGAGATTATAAAAATATGGCTTCGGACAGACAGAATCTTCAGGACGCGTTCCTGAATAATGTACGGAAAGCAAAGGTTCCGGTCACGATTTTCCTGATCAACGGTGTGAAATTGCAGGGTGTGATCACCTGGTTCGACAATTTCTGCGTATTGTTGCGCCGCGACGGACAGTCGCAGCTTGTCTACAAGCACGCGATTTCGACGATCATGCCGTCGCAGCCGATCAGCTTGTATGAGGGCGAAGACGCCTCTTGATGGAACATGAGAGGGCGCGCACCCGGGCCTGGGTGCTGCATCCTGAAATCAAATCAGATGAACAGCGCCGTGTCCCGGGACCGGCGCTGGAAGAAGCGGTGGCACTAGCCGCTGCTTTGCCCGATCTGGATGTGGTCGGGTCGGAAATCGTTCGCCTGCAACGGGCCCAGCCGGGGCTTTTGTTCGGAAGCGGCAAAATCGAAGAGCTAGGCGAGCGACTGCACGAGCACGATATCGAACTGGTTCTGATCGATGGCCCGGTGACGCCGGTTCAGCAACGCAATCTTGAGAAAGCGTGGAAGGTCAAAATCCTTGACCGGACCGGACTGATCCTGGAGATCTTCAGCGATCGGGCACGCACCCGCGAAGGTGTGTTGCAAGTCGAGATGGCCGCGCTCAGCTATCAGCGGACGCGTCTTGTTCGGGCCTGGACCCACCTGGAACGCCAGCGGGGCGGCCTGGGTTTTGTCGGTGGACCCGGTGAAACCCAGATCGAGGCTGACCGGCGTGCGATTGACGAACAGCTTGTGCGCCTGCGCCGCCAGTTGCAGAAGGTGGTCAAGACCCGCACGCTGCACCGCGCTGCGCGTGCCAAGGTTCCGTATCCGATTGTTGCACTGGTTGGGTATACCAACGCCGGAAAATCCACCTTGTTCAACCGCCTAACCGGTGCTGAAGTGATGGCCAAGAACATGTTGTTCGCTACGCTGGACCCGACCATGCGGCGGGTCGAACTGCCGGACGGCCCCGAGGTGATCCTGTCGGATACCGTTGGTTTTATCTCGAACCTGCCCACCGAACTGGTCGCCGCATTTCGCGCCACGCTGGAGGAGGTGCTGGGTGCCGATCTGGTTGTGCATGTCCGCGATATCAGCCACGAGGACTCCGACGCACAGGCACAGGATGTCGAGGCCATTCTGACATCGCTGGGGGTCGATGATGAACGGCCCCGGCTGGAGGTCTGGAACAAGATCGACCTGATGACTGACGACGAACGTGTGGCCGCTTTGGCGCGTGCGGAACGTGATGCTTCGATCTTTGCCATCTCGGCAGTGACCGGCGAAGGCGTCGAGGCGCTGCTGGCCGAGATTGCAACCAAATTGCGGGGCGTGCGGCACAAGGAAACTTTGACGCTGGGGTTTGCCGATGGCGGCAAGCGCGCGTGGCTGTTTCGGCAGGATGTGGTCCGGTCCGAGCAACAGACCGAGAACGGGTTCGAGATCACGGTGCTTTGGACCGCGAAACAAGCGGCGCAATTTGCTGCTCTTTGAACCGGGGTTTGATTTTGAAGAGGGAAGACAGCAAGAAGGTCTATTTGAGCGGGCACATCGCTGTGCCTGCCGACCGGCTTGAACAGGTCCGTGCCGCGCTTTCAGAACATATCGCGCTGACGCGCGCCGAACCCGGTTGTGTCACCTTCGAGGTCGTTGAGGATCCGGGCATCCCCGGTCAGTTCAACGTCAATGAGGTCTTTGAAAACCGGGCTGCGTTCGGCGCACATCAGGAACGCATGAAAGCCTCGCGCTGGTTCATGGTTACAGAAGGCATTCCACGCAAATATTCGATTACCTCGGAATAACCCGGTCTGGACTTGTGCCTATCGCCCGTCGATTTGACGCTGATACTCATCGGCGTCGAACCAATCCAGTGAAGACTGGACTTCATGATCGGCCGTCAGTTCCCATTCTTCCCAGCCGCGGGTGACGACATGGTTTCCGGTTTGCGCATGGTGCCCTTCCAGTGTCCAGACAAAAATCGCGTGATTTCCGGCCCAACGCAGCATATCGCACCTGACTTCCAGATCGGGAAATTCTGCGAAAAGGCCACGCGCCATTTCAGCAATCGCCGCGCGACCTACGATCGGGTCTCCCCGGTTGATTGAAATCTGGCCGTCTGATGCAAAAAAACTGGCTACGACATCTGCGTCGCCCGAACTCCATGCAATCGCATAGTCGCGCGCGAGATTGTTCAGCCTGTCCTGAATACTGGCCATCTGTGCCCCCGGTCCCAAATAGTCCGCCCGCAGATCGTAGGCGAAAACACCCGTTTGCGTCCACGTCCGCGCAAAAAAGGGGCAAGGTCTTGCCGACGAGGGGTATTAACGCGGGATCAGGTGGGTGACACCGACGGCCGCGGCACGGGCCAGGTCGATGTCCAGAGACATTGGTAGATACTCTCCGCGCCGCCACAGTTGCGCCTGATCGTCGTAATAGCGTGACAGAAAATGGCCCGATTGACCCGTGGCGGTAATAAAGACCGAACTGTCTGGGTCGGCGAAGTCATAAACGCCGCGATAGCCTGCGCCATGTACGTTCTGGAACGGGTCGGGCCCTTCGCCCGAGGTTCGGCCGCGCAGCAGGGTATTGTCTCCGCCGCTGGTCGATTGACGAATGTTCACGAAATAGCGCAGCACCGGAACCGAACCCAGAACCGGGTGGTCATGGGTGGCCTGATGCGCGTCGCCCCAGCGCAGGGATTCCAGGGCGCTGCCGTAATTCTCGGCAATCCAGATCAGCGCATCGTCCAGCGCCAGTCTTGCCATGTTGGTGCAGGTCTCAACCGGCGCACTTTGACGGACGTCGCACCAGACCGAGGCCCCGTCGATGTCGCGGTAGACCCTTTCGATAAACAGCGGTTCGACATGTTTGAACTCGCTGGCCAGCGGGCCAAGTTCATCCGCGATCAGCCGGTTCTGCAGCGCGCGCAGCCATGCCGCATAGATCAGCGGTTCCGGCAGATGCTCGTTCATCTCGCCGTTCCACTCGGCCAGTAGGGCTAGGGCGATCTGACGCTGACGCTCCGCTGTGCCGACAGGAGCGGATTCGCCGGTGAACCACAGGTCCGCTCCAATCAGGGGTAACAGAGACCGGGCAGTGAAACTTACGGTGTCGAGCTGCGCCTCGATAAAGCTGTCGCGGGTATGCACCTCGCGTGACTGCATCAGGCGTTCCCAGCGATGGACACGCTGGGTGTCGCCCCATTCATACGACACGTGCTGAGGGAAGGGGCGGTCTATGATCTTGTTGTTGGTGTTACCCAGAACGCCACCCCTTGGGGCCACGAACTCTGGGTTGTCGGCATAAGGCATGCGGCCTTGCCAGCGGTTCTCGGCCAGCCAGCCGGGGGTCGGAATGCGGCCCTTGCTTTGGTTGCGCAAGTCGCGTTGTGGCATGGCGCCAATCAACTTCATGGCGATCGTGTCCTTGTCCACCAGTGACAGGTTTTGCGACGGCGAGATGAGATCTTCGGCCGCCGTGATGGCCTGCTGCACCGTATCCGCGTTCATCAGCGCCATCGAAGCGGTCATCGACGTGTCACGCGAGCTAAGCGCCGTCCACGCAAGCGAGGCCACATGGCCCGTTGGTGTGATCGTTTCCAGATCGTAGTGAGTGCCGGGCAGCACCGGGCCGTTTTCCGTCCAGCGCAGGGTCAGAGTGATGGGCGGCTGGTCTTTGATCTCGATGATCGACGGGCGGGTCTGGAATGTCTTGTATCCGTCCGGTGTCAGGTATTCTTCAGGGTTTTCCGGGTTCAGTTGTTCGATATGGACATCCTGATCGTCCAGATAAGATGAGGTCAGGCCCCAGCCCAACCGGTCGCTGCGCCCGGTCATGATGGCGGGAATGCCGGGAATACTCGCGCCGATCACGCCGCCTTTGGCCAGCCCCAGTCGTGCCAGATACCACACGCCGGGTGCGGTAAAGCCAAGATGTGGGTCGTTCGCAAGCAGGGTTCCGCCACTGGCAGACCGCGATGGCGCGGCGCTCCAGGCATTCGACGCACCGGCAAGGCCGCGTTTTGGAAAGGGCGAAAGCGGGGTGTCAGGCATCGGCGTTCCCCGCGCGTATCGGGGCAAGCCGGGGAACAGGCTGGCATATTCGGGCAATGCGGCGATCCCCGGGCCGGGAACGTCGGGCAGTATGTCCGCCAGTCGGTCCGGGTTGTTCAGCATCAGTGAAGTACGTGCGCGCAGCACCTCGTCCTGCAAATGGCCCGACAATTGCAGGCCCATCAGTTTGATAGCGGCGATGCTGTCCCCCGGTTGCCAGGGGGAGACCGGGGCGCTGAACAGGAACATCTCGGGTGCGCCGCGCCCAAGGGCCTTGTCGTTGATTTCATTCAGCCGGGCGTTCACGCCAGCAGCGTAGGCTTTCAGCGCAGCTTTGGTGTAGTCGTCCTGAACCTCGACAGAACGATGGGCCAGTCCATAAAGGTCGAGACGGCGCAGCAGCTTGTCGATATTGACAGTTCGGGCACCGAAAATTTCCGACAGACGCCCCTGCGCGGTGCGGCGCATAACGGTCATCTGCCAAAGACGATCCTGCGCATGCACATATCCGAGGCCGAAGAACACATCCGGATCATTTTCGGCCAGAATATGCGGCACGTTTGATGTGTCGCGCACGATTTCAACCGGGCTGGTCAGGCCACTGACCTTAAGGTTCTGATTGTATTCGGGCAGGGACTGGCTGGCGAGGAAATAGACCAGTGCAACCGCCGCCACGGCCAGCAGGACAAGACCCGACGTGATGCGCACCAGCCAGCGAAATACAAGACCCATCCTTGCCCCACAGTTTTTTCGTATTCGTTTGCGGCGAGAGTAGTGGAAGGCGATCCCAACCGAAAGAGGAGCCGAACAACAATTTCCGTGTCGTCAACGCAAAAAACGTAAGCCCCGCCACTGCTGAACGACACGTGGCGGGGCTCCGCAGGAGGGGGAGTGGTAACCAGGTGTTACGGAATGATACGCGTGTATTTGATGCCTTCGACGGTCGCCCCGAACAGCAGGCCCGCCTGACCAAAGACCGCCGCGATCACAGGCGTGCGCAATGTCGTGGTGCTGGCCCCGACGCTGCTGCCGGTTGCGTCGACCACATAGCCGATGTCCGCGCCTGCGGTCCAACCGTTGGAGCGGCGGAAGTCGTTCAGCGCGTCTTCGGTCATGAAGAACAGAACATGCGCGTATTGCTGCGCGCCGATCTGCAGCCCGGCTGAGCCTTTGACAGCGGAATAATAGTCGACTGTCGCGCCCTGAACTCGCAATGCGCCCTGGCCAAAACCGCCGCCGAAGATGAACCCGGCTTCGGTGATCAGAGGCATGACAAGCATACCGTTCGCCTTGCTGGCGATCTCGATCGTGTTCGGGTACTTACTGTACATTTCGTTCAGCGTCGCATCGACACGGGCGTCGATGGTCGCTGCGTTGGTGTTGCCGACGCCGTTCCCGCAGGCGGCGGTAAATGTCAGCCCTGCCATGCCAAGTGCAAAGCCGCGACGACCCAGTCGGGGGGAATTGGAACTGCTCATGTTTCCTGTCTCTGTAATAAGTGCCTGATATGTCGGGTGTTCCCGATCTTGTGTGCAAGAATACGCCGATTGCGCCCGGCTGTCACGGGAAAGCTGCGGGTCAGGGGCCTTCAATCGGCGAAAAATTGCGACAGGGCGGGGTTTTAGCCTTGCAGAAGGCGCGCGACCTCAGGCGCGAAATAGGTCAGAACTCCGTCACAGCCGGCGCGTTTGAACGCCATCAGGCTTTCCAGCATCACCTTCTCGCCATCGATCCATCCGTTCTGGGCCGCCGCCCGGATCATCGCAAACTCGCCCGACACCTGGTAGGCATAGGTCGGCGCGCCAAACGTGTCTTTAACCTGACGGCAGATATCAAGATAAGGCATGCCCGGCTTGATCATCACCATATCGGCGCCCTCGGTCAGGTCGCGTTCGATCAGACGCAGCGCCTCGTTCGAATTGGCCGGGTCCATCTGATAGGTCTTCTTGTCGCCGGTCAGTGCGCCCGATGCGCCAACCGCATCGCGGAATGGACCGTAAAACGCGCTGGCATACTTGGCGGCGTAGCTGAGAATCATGACGTTGTGATGCCCCGCAGACTCGAGCGCGTGGCGCATCGCACCGATACGTCCATCCATCATGTCCGACGGGCCGATGATGTCCGCGCCAGCATCCGCCTGCGCCAGCGTCATTTTCACCAGTGCTTCGACCGTGCGGTCATTTACGATCTCGCCATCGACGACATACCCGTCATGGCCGTTAATGTTGTACGGATCCAGCGCCACATCGGTCATGACGGCGATATCGGGGGCAGCATCCTTGATGGCACGAATGGCCCGGTTCGACAGGTTGTCAGGATTCCACGCTTCGGCGCAGTCTTCGGTTTTCAGGGCGCTGTCGGTATAGGGGAAAATACAGATTGCTGGGATGCCAAGCGCCTGCGCCTCGACGGCGGCGTGGGCGATCAGATCGACCGATCGGCGCACGACGCCCGGCATTGACGGCACCGGTTCCTCGACCCCTTCGCCGTCGCGCACGAACACCGGCCAGATCAGGTCATCCGGCGTCAGCGTATTCTCGCGGACCAGCCCCCGGATCGCCGCAGACTGGCGGGCCCGGCGGAAACGGGCGAGCGGATAGGGGGCGATGGTCGGTTTCATGGCGCGTTCTCCTTGAACAATCGTGCTTTGGGTGGCATGAAAACGCGTAGGTCTCAAGGGTAACAATCGACGCGGCATTGTGACAAAACCCCGTAAGACAATGTTTAAGGGGTTATGGCTTGGACTTATACTCTTCGATTACCGAAGTCATTGATTTGCGAAGCTTCTCGAACCTGTGGTTCTGGATCGCACTGGCTGTCATGTGGTCATCGGTGAGCCATTGGGTCCTTGGCGTGCCCTATGATCTGATCGTGCGCGCGCGACGCTCGGGCGGGCAGGCCGAAACGGACCTGATGGATATCGTCCGGATCAACACGAACCGCATGCTGTACATCATGGACATGTCCGGTGCCATTTTGTTTGCGATTTCGTGCTTTGTGCTGACCGGGCTTGCGATATCGGGCTTTTATTATGGGGTGGAGTTCGCGCAGGCTGTTTTCCTGCTGATGTTTCCGATGTCGATCGTGGTCATGTTGTATGTGGCGACCGCGCGTCGGCTGCAGCAGATCCCCAAACCTGACTTGGTCATCCGGACCCTGATGCGATGCAGGCTGTACACACAGTTGATCGGCATGTTTTCGATACTGGTCACGGCCTTCTGGGGCATGTATCAGAACTTTTCTCTGGGACCACTGGGATAGACAAGTCGGAAAGGCGAGACGATGAAGGCTGCGGACCACGTAACAGTTGGCGGAGCCCCCGAAGGGTTTGACGCGCAGCTTGTTCTGAAAGAGATTTCGCGGACCGGCGGTCCGGTGGCCCATGTCGCACGTGATGACAAGCGGATGGAGGCGATGCGGGCCGCGCTGGCCTTTTTTGCGCCGGAAATGCCGGTCTTTGTGTTTCCCGGCTGGGATTGCCTGCCTTACGATCGGGTTTCGCCCAACGCCGATATTTCGGCCACACGGGTGGCGACCCTGGCGGCGCTGGTGCATCAGATGCCGCAGCAATTCGTGCTGTTGACGACCCTGAATGCCGCAACCCAGCGCGTGCCGGCCCGTGAGGTCCTGCGCGAAGCGGCCTTTACTGCGCGGGTCGGGCATCGCATTGACGAAGACGCATTGCGCAATTTTCTGGTTCGCATGGGGTTCACCCAAAGCCCCACGGTAATGGAGCCCGGCGACTATGCCATCCGGGGCGGGATCATCGACATATTCCCGCCCGGTGAATCCGGCCCCGTTCGTCTGGATCTGTTTGGCGATGTTCTGGACGGTGCACGCCGGTTCGACCCGGTATCGCAACGCACCACCGAGAAACTGCAAATTGTCGAACTGGCCCCGGTATCGGAAGTCATTCTGGACGAAGCCGCGATCACCCGGTTCCGTCAGAACTATCGCATCGAATTCGGCGCCGCAGGTACGGATGACCCGCTTTACGAAGCGGTCAGTGCCGGGCGCAAGCATCAGGGGATGGAGCACTGGCTGCCTTTCTTCCATGACCGGCTGGAGACACTGTTCGACTATCTGTCCGGTGCGACGATCCTGTTGGATGATCAGGTTACGCCCGCGCGGCTGGCCCGGTGGGACAGTATTGCTGATCAGTATGAAACCCGCAGGCTGGCGCTGGAAAACCGGTCGCGCATGGACACGGTCTACAAGCCAACTCCGCCAGCCTTGCTGTACTTGGATGACGGGGCCTGGGAACAGGCTGTTGCAGACCGGCGCGTGATGCAGTTCAGCCCGTTGCCGCAGGCAAGCGGACCGGGCGTGATCGACGCAGGTGGCCGGATCGGGCGCAATTTCGCCCCCGAACGACAGCAGGAAAACATCAGCCTGTTTGGCGCACTGGCCAGTCACATCACCGACAAACTGGCCAAGGGGCCGGTTCTGATCGCGTCCTATTCCGAAGGCGCCCGCGAACGCCTGACCGGTCTGATCGAGGATGAAGGCCTGGCCGAGGCGATCCCGGTGAAGGACGGCACTCGCATCGGCAAGCGCGGGTTGTACTTGGCTGTCTGGGCGCTGGAGCACGGGTTCGAAACCCCCGGTCTGACGGTGATTGCAGAACAGGATGTTCTGGGCGACCGCTTGATCCGGCAGCCAAGAAAACGCCGCAAGGCCGAGAATTTCCTGACCGAGACCCAATCGCTCAGCCCCGGTGATCTTGTTGTTCATGTCGACCATGGCATCGGTCGCTACATGGGGATGGAAGTGGTGACGGCAGCTGGGGCCGCGCACGAATGCCTTCTGCTGGAATACGCGGAACAGTCCAAACTGTATCTGCCGGTTGAAAACATTGAGTTGCTGTCAAAATACGGTCACGAAGAAGGTCTGCTGGACCGTTTGGGCGGTGGCGCCTGGCAGGCCAAGAAAGCCAAACTGAAAGAGCGCATCCGCGAAATGGCGGACAAGCTGATCCGTATCGCCGCCGAACGCGCCCTGCGCAAGGCTCCGGTCATGGACCCGCCGCCGCATGCGTGGGAGGAGTTCAGCGCCCGTTTCCCCTATCAGGAAACCGACGACCAGTTGCGCGCCATTGCCGAGGTGATGGAGGACATGCATTCAGGCGCGCCGATGGACCGCCTGATCTGCGGCGATGTGGGTTTTGGCAAGACCGAGGTTGCCATGCGCGCGGCATTTGTCGCTGCCATGTCCGGTGTTCAGGTGGCGGTGGTTGCGCCCACGACGCTGCTGGCCCGCCAGCACGCGGCCAGCTTCAGGGACCGTTTCAGAGGGTTCCCCCTGGAGGTCCGGCAGCTCTCACGCTTTGTTTCGGCCAAAGAGGCGCAGCAGACCCGGGACGGACTGGCGCGGGGAACGATTGATATCGTGGTCGGTACCCATGCGTTGCTGGCCAAGGGTATTCGGTTCAACAATCTGGGCCTCCTGATTATCGACGAGGAACAGCATTTCGGAGTGGCGCATAAAGAGCGTCTGAAACAATTGCGCTCGGACATTCACGTGCTGACCCTGACAGCCACGCCGATCCCGCGTACTTTGCAACTGTCGCTGACAGGCGTGCGCGATCTTTCGATCATCGGCACCCCGCCTATCGACCGTCTGGCCATCCGTACCTATGTCAGCGAATTCGATGCGGTCACTGTCCGCGAGGCGCTGCTGCGCGAACATTATCGGGGTGGGCAGAGCTTCTACGTGGTGCCGCGAATATCCGATCTACGCGAGATCGAGGAATTCCTGAAAGAACAGCTGCCGGAACTGACTTATGTCATCGCTCATGGCCAAATGGCGGCTGGCGAGCTCGATGACCGGATGAATGCTTTCTACGACGGCAAATACGATGTGCTGCTGGCCACGACGATTGTGGAAAGCGGTCTGGATATTCCGACCGCAAACACCATGGTCGTGCATCGCGCGGATATGTTCGGCCTTTCGCAGTTGTATCAGATACGGGGCCGGGTCGGGCGTTCGAAGGCCCGCGCCTATGCTTATCTGACCACCAAGCCACGCCAGAAGCTGACCGCCACGGCTGAAAAACGCCTGCGCGTTCTGGGTTCGCTGGATACGCTTGGCGCAGGTTTCACCCTTGCCAGCCAGGATCTGGACATTCGTGGTGCAGGCAACCTGCTGGGCGAGGAGCAGTCCGGCCAGATGCGCGACGTGGGCTATGAACTGTATCAGTCGATGCTGGAAGAGGCGATTGCCAAGATCAAAGCCGGTGAGATGGAAGGGTTGTCGGATGCTGATGATCAATGGGCTCCGCAGATCAATCTGGGTGTGCCGGTCCTGATCCCCGAGGATTACGTGCCGGATCTGGATGTACGGCTGGGCTTGTATCGCCGCCTCTCGTCGCTCTCGACCAAGGTCGAGTTGGAAGGGTTTGCAGCCGAACTGATCGACCGCTTTGGCACGCTTCCGAAAGAGGTGAACACCCTGATGCTGGTCGTGCGCATCAAGGCGATGTGCAAGCGGGCGGGTATCGCCAAACTGGATGGAGGACCGAAGGGCGCGACGATCCAGTTCCACAACGACAAGTTCGCCTCGCCTCAGGGATTGGTCGATTTCATTCAGAACCAGCGCGGACTGGCGAAGGTCAAGGACAACAAGATTGTTGTGCGCAGGGATTGGAAGAAAGACAGCGACAAGATTAAGGGCGCGTTTGCCATTGCCCGCGATCTGGCCGAGAAGGTGGTTGCCGTGAAGAACAAGGCCAAGGTCTGAGCGTCGCGCTCAGTCACCGCCCACGAAGGTGCACAACTGCCATTCCCCCTGGTCGGATTTTACCAGCGCCGCGCGATGACCGGTCATAGGCCAGAGGTAGTCGCGGTGCATGAAGCCTCGCGCGCCGTCGGTCAGCATGACCTTCTGGTATTCGGCGTCAGGATCGTATTCGCTAATCAGCACGACCTCATGGCTTATCAGATCGACAATGTCAGCGGTCCGGTCTGCGCCCACCCGCAGTGACACCCCGGAGCCAGTCACAAAATAAGCGTTGAACGGGTCGACGGATGCGGGCAGGCCGATCTTCCACTGATACGGCATCCAAAATTCGCCCAGATCGTCAAAATAACCGGGCGCGGCGAGGGTTTCCTCGAGCGCGGACCAGTAGGCTTCGCGCATCTCGTCGGCCTGATCTCGGTATTCCTCGGCCAGGGTGTCGGCAGGAAGTGTCAGGTTTTCCCTGAGTTCCCGGGGGCCGCCATTGCCGCCGTGGCTGAGATAGATGTCCGGGCAGGCCACCGCCACAACCGCTTCGGTGTCGCGGGCCGCGATATCAGCGAGCAGGTTGGCGCGGAACGTCACCAGCGTCGGGTCACGTTCGGCCTGGTCGACCGGGGTAAACGTCATGCGTTCGGCCTGAACGGGAAGACCGGCAGCCAAAAGCATCAGGGCAGGGAGCAGTCTCATTCGGCGGCCTTCATTGCGGACTGGGCGCAGAAGCACGAAGCGGCGACCGCGCGGTCTGCACGGGCCAGAGCCAGATCCAGTCTTTGTTTGATCTGCCTGATTTCAATGGAGTCACCTCGGGATTTCAGGCAATCGTATAGCCCCCTTAGGCTCCAGACATTGTCGGGATGGATCGACGCACGGCTGAGCGAGCCGCCCAGTCCTAGATCCTCGCGGTAGACAGCTTCGGCCTCGGCTACGTGGCCCTGTTCAAACAGCAAGGCCCCGAGTGCGTGGCGGGTTGGCTGCATCCAGCCCCAGGGTTCGTCATAAGGCAAAGTGTCATCCAATTCGACCGAGCGGCGCAGGTGTGCATAGGCCGTGTCGAAGTTTCCCTTGCGGTATTCGATTTCGCCCCGCAGCATCTCAGCTGCAATATCCAGCAGGTCGACGACACGATTATTGTGCAGTCGCCGGGTTTCGGGGACGCGGCCCCGGGCGGCAAGAAACCTCTGTTCTTCCGCTTCGGCCTCGGCCACCTGATCCGTCGCTGCAAATGCGATGGCACGGGCGTAGAGCGTGGTCGCGGTCAATGTGCAGTAGAGATCCGGGTCTTCGGGCAGTTCCAGAGCCTTGGCTTCGTCCCAACGGCCAAAACGGATAAGGATATGCGGCCCCATGGACATGTAGCTTTCGAAATAGTCCGCCATCGGCGGGCTTTCGATGCGCAGCATTTCCTCGGGCGTGGTGTCCCAGATGCCCTGATTGGCACGCAGGGCCGGTTCCATCTGGCCCATAAACAGCGCGCCGTAGATGGTGAAGTGATAGTTGTGCTGACGGTAACCGGTGTAGATGTTGAACGGACCTTCGCGTTCGTAATACTTCAAATCTGCTTCGGTGGCTTTTTCGTTCCAATGGGTGACGTTCTGGTAGTGGCCGCACTGGACATCGATATGGGTGGGCATGTGCACCAGATGACCTGCGTCCGGCACCAGAGTGCGCAACACGTCCCCGGCTTTCAGTGCTTTTTCAGGAGTGGGCGACATCTCCATCAGGTGCACATACAAGTGCAAAAGCCCCGGATGCGACATGGCAGCCGGGTCGTTCGCCATGGCCCATTCCAGGGTGTCCTGCGCTTCAAGGGTGGCGGCGCCGTCGGCGGGTTGACCGGTTTCCAGATCCCACATTTTCCAGGGTGTCAGGTTCAGCAACGCCTCGACAAATATGGTGCGCAGATCCAGGTGATCGGGAAAAGCTGCAAAAACCGCCCGCATCGCGTCCGCAAAATCGTGGTCCCAGTCGTGCATATCCGCGATCGGCTCGCGCTGAGGATAGCGGGCGGGCAGGGCGCGGATGAGCGCCTGTTCAACCGGAGTGCACCATTCAGCCAGCGCCAGTGCTTTTTGGGTGGCGTCATAAGCCTCGGCCAATGCCTTTTGCTGTCCCTGATCGTCCAGCAATTCCCACGGCAGGTTGTAGTTTGGTCCGGCTGCGTAAGCCACGCCCCAATGCGCCATGGCGCAGTCCGGATCATGTTCCGCCGCGCGCTGGAAACAGGCCAGGGCCTCGGTGTGGTTGTAGCCGTAGGTCCAGATCAGACCTCGGTCGAACCACAGCTGCGCCTTTTCCGATGATGTGGTGACGGGGCTAGAGTATGTGCCCAGATCATAGTAATCACTCATAGAAAACTCCCCCGAAAATCGCGGAAAGCTTAACGTGATTCAGGGCATTTGCACAGGCTCAGGCCAGTAATCTGTTTTCGACGCGAGCCATGTGAACCATCACGCCGAAAGCCATGACGCACATGGCAAGGATGCCCGTTGTCAGCGGTGTCACTGAGCCATCGAACAAGAGGCCCACAGGTGCTGCGATGGCTGCGGCCAGAACGGTCGAGATTGACCCGATCACAGATGCCGCCATGCCTGCGATGTGGCCCATCGGTTCCATCGCGATGGCATTCAAATTGCCTAAAGTGACGCCAGCCATGAAGAAGATGGTGGTCTGCCAGAAAACAAACACCGCGAATGAGGCGGCGGGCGTCAGGTTCGCCATATTCAGAAATATGACGCAGGACGTGATCAGAATCTGTGCCCCAAGCGCCCATGTCACCACGCGCCGCATACCCACGCGGACGACAATCGCGGCGTTCAACAGGCTGGCCGAACCAGACATCAGCGCGACAAACCCGAACCAGAACGGGAAACTGTCCGCACTGTCATGGATCACGTCATAGACCGGCTGCACCATGGTCAGCATGGTGAACAGAATGCCCATGCACAGGGTCTGAACCAGTATCGAAAGGCGCACCGTTGGGTGTGACATCATCTCGTGCGTGGCCGCTACCAGCAGCGGCAGGCGAAACGGGCGACGGTCTTCGCGGGCCAGCGATTCTGGCAACCGTTTTCCCATCCACATCACAACAATCAGGGCGAACAAGATGAAGGATACGAAAATCCCGCGCCAGCCAAACAGGGCTATCACGCCTGCGCCCAGCATCGGCGCAATCGCGGGAACAAGCGTAAATATCATCATCGCGATCGAAATGATCCGGGCCATCTCGCGCCCGGAATAGAGGTCGCGGATAATGGCCATGGCCACCACGCGGGGACCGGCGGCACCAAGTCCCTGAAGAACACGCGCGGCCAGAACCAGTTCAAGCGAGGAACTTGCCCAGGCAACAGCGGACGCCACGATATATAGCACTGCACCGCCAAAGATGACGGGCTTGCGCCCCAGCGCGTCCGAGATCGGGCCGGTGAAAAATGTGCCAAGCCCCATGCCCAGAACAAAGGATGTCAGGATCAGTTGCGCCCGGTTCACATCATCAGGGCTGAGCTCTGCGCCGATTTCGGGCAGTGCAGGCAGCATCGAGTCGATAGAGAACGCGATCGTGGCGAACATCATTGCTATCAAAGCAATGAACTCGCCCCGCGACATGCGATTGGTCATGGGGAACTCCTTACCTGCTTGCGCTATCACGGCAAATCAGGCGGCGCTATGGCGCAAACGCACAGGACTATGTGCTAATTTGCAGGGGAAGCCTCAAGTTGAGACATGATTTCGCGGATGACTTTTTCCCACATTTCCGGCTGCTGGGCGCCAGGAACTGCGTGTTTGTTGGCCACGATGAAGGTCGGTACTGACCCAACACCCATTTCCCGTGAATGCGTATCGCGGTTGCGGATATCGTCCCGGTCCGCGTCGGATTTCAGCAGCTTCATGACGACAGCCGCGTCCATTCCCTGGCTGTCGGCGATGTCGGCAAGCACCTCATGGTCGCCGATGTCGCGTGCCTGCACAAAATAAGCATCGAACAAGGCGTCGACCACCGCGTCCTGCTTGCCTTCAATCCCGGCCCAATGGATCAGCCGGTGCGCATCAAGTGTGTTGGGCGTGCGTTTCATGCCCTCGAAATCGATTTTCAGGCCAGCATTTTCGGCGTGTTCAACCACGGGCGCATAGGCCTGCACGGCACCATCCTTGCCGCCAAACTTGCGCTCAAGGTATTCTCGGCGGTCCATGCCCGCGTCCGGCATGTCGGGGTTCAGTTGAAACGGATGCCATTCGATCACGAAAGGATGGTCCGGTATGGCGGCCAGCGCTTTGTCCAGATGGGTTTTGCCAATATAGCACCACGGACAGATCGGATCGGACAGAATATCAAGCTTGACGGATTGGGTCATGAGTTCGGTGCCTTGAAATAGGCCGGCAATGCGCGACGCAGGAGTTTCCCATTGCCGCCTGCGGGAAGCGCCGGCAGATGTATGAAAGCGCGGGGCTGTTTGTAACGCGCAAGGTTGTCCTGGACATAGGCACGCAAGGCCGTCTCGTCCAGAGTTTCGGGGCCGGTGTAAAAGGCAGCTATCACAAATGTGTCCTGCTTGACCTCGACCGCCGCGGCACCGACCTGTGTGATCCCGGGGTATTTTGACAAGACCGCCTCGACCTCGACCGGCGAAACCCGATAGCCGCCCGCATTCATCATATCATCGTCGCGACCCAGGTAGGTGATTTGCCCGTCGACCGCCATGGCGCCCTGATCTCCGGTCAGGAACCATTCACCCTGCATGCGGGCCTGAGCCTCATCCGGGGCGTTCAGATAAGTCAGCATCAGGCCGGGGTCGGACCGGTGGATGGCGATTGTGCCTTCCTGCCCCTGCGGAACAGGGCCATCGGGTCCCAGAATGGCGATCTTGCGACCGGGTTGCGGCTGGCCCAATGCCTCGCCCCGGGCCGGGTTTTCAGGGCTGGAGGAAATGAAGGTCGAGCATTCGGACATGCCGTAGGCTTCGTAAAGTTCGGTTCCCGTCACCTCGGTCCAGCGTTCGTGCAGGTGGCGCGACAGTTTTTCGCCTGCGCACAGTCCGTGGCGCAAGTGGGGCAGGCTGAGCCGGTCTGTCCGTTGAACCATCTTTCGGTACACGCCGGGTGCTGCGGCAAAGATTGTGGCCCCGTGACGCCGCAACAAGTCGGGCAATGCTGCCGGATCGGTTCCCGGTTCGGGGATCAGCGCCGTCGCCCCGATGGTCCACGGATCCATCAGGCCAGTGCCCAGCGTGTAGGTCCAGTTGAACGCACCGGCATGACACAGCCGATCCTCGGGGCGCAGCCCATACCACCCGTCCACCATCATTTGCCGTGCCCAGATCGCGCGATGCGCATGCGCAACCGCACGCGGCTTGCCCGATGTCCCCGAGGTATAGACCACATAAGCCAGTCGATCCGGATCACCGAGATCAAAGGTGGCGGGCGGCAGATCACGCATGGCACGCAACGTTGCGAGATCGATCTGCCGGGGGTGCGGGGCACAGGCAACATCCGGTGCCTTCAGCATGGCGGCCGGAGACAGGTCGTCAATCATGCGGGCCGTTTCAGGCGCCGTCAGTTGCGATGACGTCGGAACAGGAACGACACCGACGGCAATCGCCCCCAAGTAGGCTATCGGGAAATCGACGGTATTCCCAAGGCGCATCAGAACGATGTCGCCGGGTTTCAACCCGGCCTGCAACAACCCTGTACCGGTGCCCAAAACGGCAGACAGCAGTTGCCGATAGCTCCAGTCCTCGGTCGCCGTTTCATTCAGAACGGAGAGCGCGGTTTTTTCCGGAATCCGCTCTGCGTGGCGCAGAACGTGCGCTGCGAGATTAAACGGGGCGGGGCAAGGGGCAGGCGGACCCTGATCAAAAATGGACAGCATATCGTCTGGCTAACGCGGGGCAAGGCGCGTTGCAAGCGGCGCGGCCCGGCCCTATAGAAGTGCCATGAGAACGCAGGACCCGAAATCCCTGATCCGTATCGCCCGCGATGCCGGTGAAAATGTCGAACCCGAGCCATTGGATCTGGGCGCGCGCGTGCGCGAATTGCGCAAGGCCCGCAAATGGACGCTGGAACAGGCGGCGACCCAGGCCGGTCTGGCGCGCTCAACGCTCAGCAAGATCGAAAACGGTCAGATGTCGCCGACCTATGATGCCCTGAAGAAACTCGCGACGGGGCTGGGGATTTCAGTGCCTCAACTGTTCACGCCACCCCAGCGCGATCAGGTCATTGGACGCATGTCCGTCACACGGATGGGGGAAGGTGCGGCCCATGCCACGACGACATACGAGCATGAGTTGCTGGCCGAAACGCTGACGAAGAAACAAATGCTGCCTTACCGGGCCCGCGTACGCGCCCGCTCGATGGACGAGTTCGACGGCTGGGTTCGTCATGATGGTGAGGAATTCCTGTACGTTCTGACAGGCGTCGTGCGGCTCTATACCGAGTATTATGAACCTGTCGAAATGCGCCGCGGCGACAGCGCCTATTACGACGGAAGCATGGGTCACAACGTCGTCTCGGTCAGTGACGAAGACGCGTTGATCCTGTGGGTTACGTCACTTGCGTAACGTCTGATCGAATTCGCGATTCAGGCTTTCGGTGAACAGGAAATCCTCCAGTTCTTCCCGGGCTTCGTTCACGGTCAGGTGGTGCCGTTCCGCTAGGTAAGCCTCGAACTGTTTTCTGTCTTGCCGGAAATGCGCGACATCCTGATCACGCAGGTTCGGAAAGCGCCGTTTAGCGCGCGCCAAGGATCCGTTCCAGTCCTGCGTCAGTTCTGTCCATTTCATAATCATCAGCGAGCTTTCCGTTTCTTGTGCTACAGGACTGCCCGGCCCCCAGATATCAGGTTACGTAGGGGCGGGGTATATACATGCATGACAAAATGTCGCACCCGGGGATGTGATGACCGGAATGGAAAATGCCCGCTGCGGAACGTCCGCAACGGGCCACGGACCTGCGTTTCGGAGTGAGTGGCGGCCGGTCCGTGAACCACCAGGGCAGGGCGAACCGCCCGCAACTATATCACCGAAACTCAACAACTTTTGCACGGTTCACTGAAGTTCGATTTGATGACACGTTACATGCCCGGCACCCGATCCGTAAAGGTTCTTGTGTCCATTGGAGCAATTTTCGCTGAAATTTGAACGTCCAACAACATATTGCGGCGAACGTCGCGTAAGCAGTCATATGCTGCGGTGTTTTGACATGTGCCACTTTCCGCCGAAGTATTCCCTGACAACCGCCATCCGAGAAGACCGGGGCAGCACACGTTAGACGAGCGTTACGAGGCGTTGGTAAAGCGGGTTTCGCCGCACAAATGCGGCCGAAGCGGCGTACACCCACTGCAGATTATTCCTGATACCACCAGACCTCGGGCATGTATTGAGGGCCATCGCCGTAAATGGGCAGGTTTGGCGCGTACTTAAGCTCTTTCACATGCGCGATACGGCCGACATCGAAGTTCCAGATGGGAATGACATACCGGCCAGCGGTCAGGGTGCGGTCAAGCGCGCGGGTGGCCGCGACAAAGTCTTCCCGCGTTTCCGAAGCCAGCATCGCATCGATCATCGCGTCGACCGCGGGTGAAGTGACACCCATCAGGTTCCGGGTCCCGGGCGTGTTCGCGCCATCGCTGCCCCAATAGAGGCGCTGCTCGTTTCCGGGGGACAGGGACATGGCCCTTCGGAATGGCGTCATATCGAAATCGTGTTCCGAGATGCGACCGGTGTATTGCGCGTTGTCTACCGTTTCGGTTGTCACCTGAATGCCAAGGCGTTCCAGTGCACGGGAATAGATTTCGACTGCGGTGGCCATATCGCTGTCGCCTTGCTGCAGCAAGACGGTCATGGCGAAAGCATCGCCATTCTGGTTGCGCAGCACACCGTCCTGAATGGTCCAGCCCGCTTCGGACAGCAGGTTCGCGGCCTTTCGGATATTGGCGCGGTTGCGCGCCGAGCCATCGCCTTGTGGTGGGCTGTAGCCTTCAATCGTTCCGGGGAGAAGGTCATCGGCAAACGGTTGCAGCAACTCGGCGACCCGGCCTGTCGCCGGCCCGGGTTGCATCGCCAGGTCCGAGCCCGAGAAATACGAGGTGATCCGGGGCTGGGCACCGCCGGTGATGGTGTCGTTGATGAATTCGAAGTTGAACGCCAGCGTCAGCGCCTCGCGCACGCGCCAGTCATCGAATGGCGCCTTTCGCGTGTTCATCACAAAGCCGGTCATGCCCGACGGTTTGCCATGCGGGATTTCCGTTTTGACTACGTCTCCGCGCTGCGCGGCGGGGAAACTGTATTGCGTGTCCCACTTGTCGGCGTTGAATTCCCGAATGGCGGAGAGTTCCCCAGCCTTGAACGCTTCGAACAACACGGTCTGATCGCCGTAGAACTCGATCCTCATTTCATCGAGGTTCATGGTGCCACGGCGGAATGGAACATCGCTGCCCCAGTAGTCCGGGTTACGGCGCAGGTTTACGAAGCGCCCGGCCTCATAGTCCTCGACGACATAAGGTCCCGAGCCGATTGGAACATCGTGCAACTGTGCGTCGGCAAAATCCTTGCCGTCCCATTGCGCCTTCTGAAGGATCGGGCGCAGGCCCGCAATCAGGGCCAGTTCGCGGTCGGGTTCGTTGAATGTGATCCTGACCGAGCGTGGACCGGTCTGTTCGATGCTGCCGATCTTGGACCACAACCCGCGATACCGGAGATGCCCTTCGGTCCCCAGAGTTTCATAGGACCACATCACGTCGTCCACGGTGACTGGGCTGCCGTCCGAGAATCGGGCGTTCTCGCGCAGCGTGAATTCCACCCAGGATCGGTCCTCGGCCGTCTCAACTGATTCGGCTAACAACCCGTAAAGAGTGAAAGGTTCGTCCCAGGATCGGCCCATCAGGCTCTCATGGGTCCAGAATCTCAGTTGCCAGGGTGACGTGCCTTTTTGCACAAACGGGTTCAAACTGTTATAGCCGCCGGTATTCCCGAAAACGACCTTTCCGCCTTTTGGTGCATCCGGGTTTACGTAAGGCAGAGACACAAAATCCGGTGGTAGGGCGGGATCGCCATACATAGCTATGCCATGAGACGAATCTGCATGGGCAAATGTGGTCGCAAAAATGCCGGTGATTCCCACCAGCATTGAACGAAGGGAGGGTGAAAAATCGGGGCTCATTTTGGAAACAATCCTGCTCTGGCCTTATTTTGTTGGGATTCACCGTAGCCATGATTTTTCTTATTATCAAACTTTTAGCTTGGACGAAGGCGCAGAATTGCTTATAAAGGATGCACTGCTCGATAGGTTTCTTGCCTGTATGAAACCTGCCTCAATAACTTAACGCCCGCTTCGTGCGGGCGTTTTTTTGTGATGAGGATGCCGGTGCGCGAGGAGTTGTATTGGCCCCAGCTTTCCCCGTTTTCTTTGCACGTGCAGCATGGCACTGTGTCGGAAATTCTGACTCAGCAGGAGAGCGGCGATGAGCGTTTTGGGAAAGACTGCAATTATCACGGGATCGAATTCGGGGATCGGGCTGGGCGTTGCGCGCGAACTGGCCAGGGCGGGCGCCAATGTGGTTTTGAATTCGTTCACCGATCGGGATGAGGACCATGCACTGGCTGCTGAAATCTCGAACGAGACCGGAACCAACGCGCGATATATCCAGGCCGACATGTCCAATGGGGATGATTGCCGGGCCCTGATCGAAAAGGCCGGGGCTTGCGACATTCTTGTCAATAATGCGGGCATTCAGCACGTCGCGCCGATCGACCAGTTCCCGGTCGACAAATGGGATGCGATCATCGCGATCAACATGAACTCGGCCTTTCACACGATGGCGGCAGCTTTGCCAATGATGCGAAAGGCCGGGTGGGGGCGCATCGTCAATATCGCGTCGGCCCATGGTCTGACGGCGTCGCCCTACAAGGCGGCCTATGTGTCGGCCAAACATGGTGTGGTCGGCATGACCAAGACAGTTGCGCTGGAAACGGCGCAGGAGCCGATCACCTGCAACGCCATTTGCCCGGGCTATGTTCTGACACCGCTGGTCGAGGCGCAAATCCCCGACACGATGAAAGAATACAACATGAGCCGCGAGGACGTGATCAAGAACGTGATGCTGGAACGCCAGCCCTCGAAAGAGTTTGCCACGGTCGAGCAACTTGGCGGGACGGCTTTGTTTTTGTGCTCGGATGCGGCGGCGCAGATTACCGGGACGACGATTTCCGTCGATGGCGGTTGGACTGCCCTGTAGTGTTTCATGGGGGCGCGGCCCCCATACCCCCGGAGTATTTCGGAAAAGATGAAGGGGCGGGCTTTTGAAACGGATCAATCTGGCTTTGCAGGGCGGCGGCGCACATGGCGCCTTTACCTGGGGTGTACTGGACCGGTTGCTGGATGAAGAGGATATTGAGGTTGCCGCGATTACTGGCACATCCGCAGGGGCGTTAAACGGGGCGGCTTTCAAGTCCGGGATGGTGCGGGCCGGGCGCGAAGGCGCGCGCGAGTGTCTGAACGGATTATGGGAGCGCATGGGGGCGGTTGGCGACATGCGGATTGCCAACTGGATGCAGGCGCTTGAGCCTGCCCAGATCGCGCAGGCCATGGAGTATTCGCTTCCCTATTCGTTTGGCGACGCGTGGTCGCGCATGGTTTCGCCTTATGCCTACGGTCCGTTTTACCAGAACCCGCTAAAGCCTGTTATCGACCGTTTTGACTTCGACGAGATTTGCGCGACTGAAGGCCCGCAGCTGTTTGTCTGTGCGACCTGCGTGCGCAGCGGCAAGATCCGGGTGTTCACTGGCGAGGATGTATCGACCGATGCCATACTCGCCTCGGCCTGCCTGCCGACGCTGTTCAAGGCCGTAGAGATATTCGATCCGAAAACGGGGCGAACCGAGGCCTATTGGGACGGAGGTTTTACGGGAAATCCTGCGCTGTTTCCTTTGTTCAATGACGAGTTGCCGGATGATGTGGTCATCGTGAACATCAACCCGCTTGAGCGGGACGAGGTTCCGAAGACACCACAGCAGATTCAGAACCGGATCAACGAGATCAGCTTCAATTCGTCCCTGTTTCGCGAACTCAGGGCGATTGACTTTGTGCAGCGCTTGTTGCGTGAGGGCAAACTGAAGGCGGGTGAGATGAGCCGGGTTCTGGTTCACATGATCGCAGACAATGAGTTGATGAACAGTCTGTCGGTTGCCACGAAGACCGTTCCCAACCCGGTGATCCTGCACAAGCTGAAAAAGGCTGGCCGGGCAGCCGCGGAGGGCTTTCTGTCAGCCCACAAAACCGATCTGGGTGCGCGTAGCACAGTAGATCTGCGTGCGATGTTTGGCTGATCACTCTGGCGGGCGGGTCGGGTCTTTTTCGTTTGGATAGACAAGACCAGCCGAGATCACCAGTTTCGCGGCATCCTCGATCGTCATGTCCAGCAGGATGACGTCTTCGGCCGGAAAAAACAGCAGAAACCCGGATGTGGGGTTCGGGGTCGTCGGAACAAACACGCTGAGCAGTTCGCCGCCGGTCTCCGCAAGGCGGCTGACCTCGCCTTTGGCGGTGGTGGACACGAAGCCGATGGCCCAGATACCACGGCGCGGATACTGGATAAGGCAAGCCTTTTCGAACGAGCGGTCTGTTTGGGCAAAAACCGTTTCGGAAATTTGCTTGATCCCGGAATAGACCGAGCGGACGACAGGCATCCGATCAACAACGCGTTCTGCAAAAAGGATCAGCGAACGTCCCAGTATGCCCTTGGCCACCCAGCCCACGATCACCGTGAAGATCAGGAAGATGATGACCCCGACGCCGCGCAGGTTGATGCCGACATATTCCTGCGGCTGAAACCTTTGCGGCACCAGCGGCAGGACCGCACTGTCGATCCAGCCCACCACGGACCAGATCAGCCAGATTGTAAGCCAGACCGGCGCAATGACGACAATCCCCGTCAGAAACGACGCCCGCAGGCCTGCAAACAGGCCGGGGCGGCGATGCGGTTCTTCGTCAAACGGTGTATTCATCTTAGTTCCGAGCGGTTTGCAGACTGCAATTAAGCAGTCTGGCGTGATGGTGCAATAGGGACGGTGTCAGGTGGTGTTGCGGGTCAAAGCCTTTGCGATGCCGGCGGCAAGGCGAGCGTTGTTGCGAACAAGCGCGATATTGGCCGTCAGGGATCGGCCCTTGGTCTGCTCGAAGATGCGTTGCAGAAGATAAGGGGTGACGCCTTTTCCCGTGATCCGGTGTGTCTCGGCGTCGGATTGGGCTGATGCGATGATCGGTGCCAGTTCATCGGCCGGGATCTGGTCGGTCTCGGGGATCGGGTTTGCAACAAGTTGTCCCCCGGGCAGGCCAAGTGCGCGGCGGGTTGAGTGGGCCTTTGCGATCTCTTCCGGGCTGTCCATGCGCAAAGGCGCGGCATAGGGTGATTTGGCTGACCAGAAGGCCGGGAATTCATCCTGACCATGAGCAATCACCGGAACGCCCAGCGTTTCCAGAACCTCGAGCGTTTTGGCCAGATCCAGAATGGCCTTGGCACCCGCAGCCACGACCGTCACCGGCGTCTGGGCAAGCTCATGCAGGTCGGCGGAAATATCGAACGAGGTTTCAGCCCCCTGATGCACGCCACCGATGCCGCCGGTGGCAAAAACCTCGATCCCCGCGTAATGAGCGGCGATCATCGTCGCAGCAACGGTTGTCGCACCGGTGCCGCCGGTCGAAATACAGGTGGCCATGTCGGCGCGCGAGATTTTGGCGACGCCCTGCGCCTTGCCCAGATCCTGCAACTGGTCAGGTTCAAGCCCGACATGCAGTTTGCCCCTGATCACAGCCATGGTGGCGGGAACCGCCCCTGCGTCGCGAATATCTTGCTCGACCTGCGCGGCGACTTCGATGTTCTGCGGGTAGGGCATTCCGTGGGTGATGATTGTGCTTTCAAGCGCGACGATGGGCTGGCCTGCGTCTTTGGCGGCGCGGACCTCGGCTGAGTATTGGATGTCGATCACAGTGGGGTTTCTCCGGAAACATATGTTGCGGCGGCGTGCAGAGCGCGGGTCAGGGCCGCGTCGCTATCTGCGCCATTTGCTTCAGCGGCAATATGGGCCGCCATAAAAGTATCACCCGCGCCGGTCACGCGCGTGACCAATACGGATGGGGGTTTCTGGGTCTGGATGCCATCGGCCGAGCCGACAGTGGCCGAGTTGCCGCCATCCGTTACCAAGACCCGTAGCGCGCCCCGATCCAGCAGGCCCTGGGCAGCGCTTTCGGAATCCTCGAACTCGCGCTGACACAGCAGTCCGGCTTCTTCGAGGTTGACGTAAAGCGTCGCGCGGGCGTGTTTGAGGAAAGGTATAAGGCGCTCGGCCTTGCCGGGTGAGGCCGGGGCAACGCGCAGATCGGCGCGAGAGAACGCCGGACTTTGCGCGATCTCCTCCAGCAGGTCTTGCGTCAGGTTCCCGTCCAGCGCAACCGGACCTTCAAACGGTGTATTCTCGTACCCCAATGGCCCGTGCATCAGTGGCCGGAGGATCTTGGCCCCGGCGGCTTCGAGAGAGTGGGCATCCGCGATCGCGGCAATCAGACCGTTTGCACCTTCGACCGCCATGTACCGGTCTGTCGGCAAATCCTGCGAGCGGTAAATATGGTCTGTCACCATCCCAAGGCGGGCACAGGCGTGCACAAGCTCGTCACCTTCGGGATCACGGCCAACGGCGGTCAACAGGGTTGGGGTCATACCAAAGCGGACCAGCGTCATTGCGATGTTCATCGCCACGCCACCAGGCAGTCGGGTAATCCGCCCCGGAACGTCCGAGCCCTGACGCATGACGCTGGCGGATCGTCCGATCACGTCCCACAGGACGGACCCGATACACAAAATTTCACTGGTCTGAGTCATGCCGTTGTCATGCCGCAGCCCCGTGATCCGTGCAAGTCAGAACGTTAACGCCGACGGGAATTCCTGCCACTGCCTGCCGTTTTGGCTTGCCATCGCGCGTCATCGGCAGAACAATCGAAGGATATGTTGTCGGTATTCATGTTCATGTTGGATTGCAGCAAATGAGCCGCATTGTCAGAGCGTTATGCAAAACCCGCCCTGTACTTCTTTTTCTCGTTGCTCCTTTGGTTTTCTGGATTGCAGTCGGCAACGCATCAGCTCAGACGGCGAAACCGACAGTGGTGGATTTTCGGATCAATCAGGGCACATTGTTTCTGGAAATCAGCATGAATGCCGAGGCATTCGTCGCCGGGATTAACCCTTCGGCGGATCCGTCGCCCGTTTCAGGTGAGTACAGAAGACTTCGCCGCTTGGCGTCTTCGGAACTTGAGCCGCACATAAAGCAGTTCATTAAAGGCTGGTCGCCGTCCATGAACGTGTTGGCAGGTGGACCCGTCACGCTGTCCTACGAAGGTTCCCGCGTTCCTGTGGCCGGAGACCCTGAGGTGCCAAGGATTTCACGGGTTCTGCTGGCCGGGGCTTTACCGCCCGGCGCGTCCAGCCTGCAGCTGACCTGGCCGGAAGGTCACGGGCCGATGGTCCTCAGGCAGCAGGGGGTGGATGCGCCTTATACCGGGTATCTTGTGGCGGGCGAGGCAAGCCCTCTGATTCCGCTGCGGGGTGGGGCCGGTCTGGACCCGGGTCAAACCCTGAAGGCCTATTTCTCCAACGGAATCGTGTATGCCACGACAGTGGGGCTGCCGGTTATCCTGATTGCGTTGCTGCTGGTGCTGCACGCCCTTTGGGTGTCGGCGGCCTTATGGCAGCTTTCTGCTTTCGCGCTGGCCACATCGATTGGTCTGGGATTGGGCACGCTACAGCTTGTCACGATGCCCTCAGCATGGTTGCCGTATCTCATGCCCGCAGCAACCGTGGTGCTGGGTGTGTGGAACGTTACAGTCCGGCGACCGGGCTTTCTGCGTTTGCTGACCGTTGCTCTGGTGGGTGGTCTGATCGGTTTAAGCCAGGCCTTCGCTTTGACGACGATCGGAGTACCGCCGGATCGGCTGGCACCGGCGGTTCTGGGCTTTGGTCTGGGCGCGTTGACCGTGCCGGTCTCGGCCGCTGCCGTGGTATTTGCATTGGCACTGGCGGTTTCTCGCAGATCGATCCGGCTCAGGCTTCGGATTTCGGTTCTGCTATCCCTCGTGATTGCCGGCTTCGGGGCATTTACCTTTGTTCGGCCCTTCCTGCCTTTCTAGGAAAGTGGCGCCAACAAAGTGGTCAGCGCTGCGACAGGATCATCACCCGCCCAGATTTCGTCGCCGATCCCAAAAAAGTCGGTGCATGGGGCCAGACTGCCAATCAGTTCAGCCGTCAGGCCGCCTTCGGCCACTACCGGGACTTCGATCATCTCGGACCACCACTGAAACAGATCTTGTTCGGCGCGCGTGCCGTCGCCAAGCTTGTCTGTTCCAACCGGCCCGAAGGCGACATAGTCCGCCCCGGCTTCACCGGCGGTCATGCCGTCATGGCTGGAAGCTCCGCAAAAGCTGCCGACGATCGCATCTGCCCCCAGTTCCTTACGGGCGGACCGCACGGAACGGGCGGCGTCATCCAGATGCACCCCGTCCAGACCCAGACGTTGCGCCAGCAGAACGTGGTTTGAAATCACCAGCGCCACGTCCCGCGCATGGGCCACTTCACGGCAGGCATCGGCCGCGCGTGCGATTGCATCTTCGTCATTGCCCGCCAGCGCCAAGCGGATGCACGCGATTTCTGTGCTGTCCAGAACGCGCGCCAGTTTTTCAGGGAATCGGCTCAGTTCGATGGCCGGCGGTGTGATCAGGTAGATCTGCGGCTGCTCGGGGGTGTCCATTGGCGCGTCCTTCGGATTTCTGTCTTTGGCGGGGTTTAGCGGATTGAGCGGGGGAAGCAAACTTTTATGCCTGCCGAGCGGGTATTTGAGAGCAGAACAAGGTGATTGGCTTGCCTCGTCGGTGACAGGGTATTAGAGCGGGCGGAACTTTCGGAGTAAGCCATGCCCAGCGACAAATCCCAGCCCTCATTCGTGCTTGTGCGCCCGCAGATGGGTGAAAACATCGGCGCAGCCGCGCGCGCGATGTGGAATTTCGGTCTGGATCGGATGCGTATCGTGGCTCCCCGGGACGGCTGGCCCAACCCCAAGGCAGTGGCCATGTCCAGCGGCGCGGGGCGGCTGCTGGATGAGGCGCAGCTGTTCGACGACCTGGCCGGAGCGCTTGAGGACAGCACCTTTGTCTTTGCCACCACGGCCCGTCAGCGCGGGTTGACCAAACCGGTTTACAGCCCCGAGCGCGCCATGCAACTGGCCGCCGAAAAAGTTGCGGCCGGTCAAAAGGTTGCGGTTCTGTTCGGACCGGAACGCGCAGGGCTTGAGAATGAGGATATTGCGAAGGCAAACGCCATCATTTCGGTTCCTGTGAACCCTGAGTACGCCTCGCTGAACCTCGGTCAGTGCGTGCTGCTGACCGCTTACGAGTGGATGCGCCAGACAGGAGACGTGGTGCACGAGACCACCGATCTGGGCAAGGGCGACTGGGCGACAGGGATCGAGGTTGAGAAACTGGCCGAACATTTCGAAGACCGGCTTGAGACCGCGGGTTTCTTTTATCCGCCTGAGAAGGCCGATGGGATGAAGGTGAACCTGCGCAATCTGTGGTCGCGGATGAACATGACACGGGCAGATGTGCAGATGTTGCACGGTGTCATGCGGCAGATGGTCCGCTGGAAGGAAAAGGGCTGAGGCTGGACCTTACACTCCGGTAGCCCTAGCTTGCGTGAAAATCAAAGGCATGAGGACGGCATGAGCGGCAAGCGCAGCATCTTCGAAGAAGTCTCGGACACCGAAAAACAAAAGGCGGTGCAGCCGGGGATGATCGACCGGGGCCGGGGCGGTGCGCGCGGGGCCATTCGTGTCTGGCTGATGAGCCTGTTTGCCCTGGTCGTGATCATGATCGCCGTAGGCGGGCTGACGCGGCTGACCGACAGCGGATTGTCGATCACCGAATGGCGCCCTGTTACCGGAGCCATCCCGCCGATGTCCGAGGCCGACTGGCAGGCCGAGTTCGACAAATACAAGCAGATCGATCAATGGCGCATTCAGAACCAATGGATGGAACTCGATGATTTCAAGTCGATCTACTGGTGGGAATGGGGTCATCGGCAGCTGGGCCGTGTGATCGGTTTGGTCTGGGCGCTCGGGTTCCTGGGCTTCTTGGTGACGCGCAAGATACCGACCGGTTGGACCGGACGATTGCTGATCCCCGGCGCATTGGGTGGCGTTCAGGGTGCAGTTGGCTGGTGGATGGTCGCCTCGGGCGTGACCCAGGGCGAAGGGATGACGGCCGTCGCCAGCTATCGGCTGGCAATTCATCTGGGGCTGGCCTTCGTGATCTTAGGGTTCCTCGCCTGGTACATCCTTCTGCTGGGCCGGGAGGAGCGCGACCTGATGCAGGCCCGCCGTGCGAAAGAGGCAAAGCTGTTTTCTCTCTCAACCGGCCTGATGCATTTCGCCTTTTTGCAAATACTCATTGGCGCCTTGGTTGCGGGGATCGACGCCGGTCGTTCTTATACCGACTGGCCGTTGATCGGCGGGCAGCTTCTGCCGCCTGACGCAACAATGCTGGAACCGATCTGGCGGAACTTCTTCGAAAGCCCGGGGCTGGTGCAGTTCATCCATCGCTGCGCCGGTTATCTTCTGTTCGCGTTTGCGTTTGTCGTTTGGCGTCGTGGCGGAACCAGCGCGCATCTCCAGACCCGATTTGCATTCAATGCGACCTTTGCGGCCTTGTCGCTGCAAGTGGTCGTGGGAATCCTGACGGTGGTCTACGGGGCGCCATGGCAGATCGCCATATTCCATCAGTTCATGGCCGTTGTGGTTTGGACGCTGATCCTGCGTGCGCGTTTCCTGACGGCCTATCCCATCGCAACTTCACTACGCGGAGCGTGACTTACATGACTGCATTCAATGACCTGATGGCTTTTCAGCGCGAAACTTCGGCCCTGGGACAGATTGCCGGGCGTTTGGGTTGGGATCAGGAAACAGTCATGCCGCGTGGGGCTGCCCCTCAACGGGCCGAGGAAATGGCGGCGATCGAGGCGGTTCTGCATGCCCGTCGGTCTGACCCGCGGGTGGCCGATTGGCTGGATCAGGCCGCGCCTCAAGACGAGATCGGCAAGGCCCAGTTGCGCGAAATTCGCCGTGCTTATGAACGGGCGGTCAAGGTGCCGGCTGATCTGGCGACGGCAATTGCCCGCGTGACATCTGCGGCGCAGGGGAAATGGGCGCAGGCTCGTGCGGATGAAGATGTATCGGCCTTTCTTCCGGTTCTGGCTGAGGTCGTCTCGCTGAAACGTCAGGAAGGTGAGGCCCTGGCGCAGGGCGGCGACATTTATGACGCTATGGTCGAGGATTATGAGCCCTATACGACGGGTGCCCAGATCGCCGCCATCTTTGATGAGATGCGCCCGCGGCTGGTTGCCCTGCGTGCTGCGGTTCTGGACCGACCGGAACCGGCTGCGCTGAGCGGAAGGTTTGATGAAGCGTCGCAGATGAAACTGTCGCAACAGCTGGCTGTAGCCTTCGGCTATGACCTGAACAACGGCCGCGTGGACAAGGCGGTGCATCCGTTCAGCTCGGGCTCTGGTCTGGATGTGCGGATTACCACGCGGACCAGCGAGACCGACCCGTTCAATTGTTTCTACTCAACGATTCACGAGGTTGGCCACGCCGCGTATGAACAGGGCATTGACAGTGCCTATCTGCTGACCCCGCTGGGCAGCGGCGTGTCCATGGGCGTGCATGAGAGCCAAAGCCGGATATACGAGAACCAGCTGGGCCGCTCGCGCGCCTTCACGGGCTGGCTGTTCGGTCAGATGGTCGAGGTTTTCGGCGGTTTTGGAATCCCCGATGCGGAGGCGTTTTATGCAACCGTCAACCGCGTCCACAACGGGTACATTCGGACCGAAGCGGATGAGGTGCAGTACAATCTGCACATCATGCTGCGCTTTGATCTGGAACGTGCGCTGATGGCAGGTGATCTGCAGGTGAGTGACTTGGAGGCTGCCTGGAACGACCGGTTCAAGGCCGATTTCGGTTACGCGGTCGACAAGCCCTCGAACGGATGTTTGCAGGACGTGCACTGGTCGGTCGGGCTGTTTGGGTACTTCCCGACCTATTCGCTGGGCAATGTCTATGCAGGGTGTCTGCATCAGGCCTTGCGCGCCGCAGTTCCGGGTTTGGATGCGCAGCTTGCCAAGGGCGATACATCGGGTGCAACCGGATGGCTGCGCGAAAATGTGCAGCGTCATGGCGGGCTGTATGCGCCGCGGGAAATCATCGCCCGCGCCAGTGGTTTGGAGCCGGGTCCAGAGCCGCTGTTGACTTATCTGGAAGAAAAGTTCGGATCGATTTACGGATTGTGTTGAAAGAATTGCGCCCGGGGTTTCGCAGCCGGGCCGCAGTTCAACCCCACGTCACCGGGTCCAGACGAAACAGTTTGGACAACTGTTCGTATACATCCGGCACCTCGTGTTTCAGAGCTTGGGGCCGTTCGAAAAACACCTCGACAGAAACCGCGAAGAATTCTTCGTGCCCGGTGGCGCCATACGGATCGATAACAGTGTGACGCCCGGTCTCGACCGCGTGAACATGGGCGTCAAAAGCGGTAAGGAAGACGCGTTCCCACTCGGCAAAGCTCTGACCTTCGCTCAGGACTGGTACGCCGTTTGTGCCGCCTGACAGGTCGTCGATCTGGTGGGCGAATTCGTGCAATACGACATTCTGCCCGTCACGGTCATCCATCGCGCCCTGACGGCTATGCGCCCAGGATAGGATAACCGGCCCCCGGTCCCAGCTTTCACCGGTGCGGACGATTTCTTTTTCGGTCACGACGTAACCGCTGCGTCGGCTCTGACGGGATTTGAAAGCGCTGGGATAAATCAGGATCGTGGTCAGATTGTTGTACCAAAGATCACTGTTCACCACGAGCAGACAGGCCTGCGTCGCGATCGAAAGCTGCATCTCCTCGGTCACGTCCAGCCCGTCACAGCCATAAAACTCGACCTGATCGAGGAACAGGTTGACTTTGCCCTCCAGCGTGGTCCGAAACCGGGCCGGGAGCCGTCTGATCATCGGAACCTGATCGGCGATCACGGCACGCTCGTGATCGGACAAAGGAGACGCCAGCAAAGAATTCCGTGTCTGCCTTTTGGACCAGTAGCGATAGCCGAGGAAACCGGTGACAAGCAGCAGGCAGGCGATCAGGATGAACATGGCGTCACTCTATTCGGAAGATACCGAGACAGAAACGCTTTTTGCTGCCGGGCCGCGCAGAGAATGACTGCGCGGCCCGGCAGAATTTACTCTTCAGTCTCTTCGTCGCCCTGATCGGCAATCCAGGCAACGCTGACGACTTCTTCGCCTTTCCCGGTGTTGAACACCTTCACGCCACCTGCCGAACGCGAGCGGAAGGAAATGCCATCGACCGGCACCCGGATCGACTGGCCCTTGGAGGTGGCCAGCATGATCTGATCGTCGATTTCAACCGGGAACGAAGCCACCAGTTCGCCACCGCGCATGGCTTTGTCCATGGCCGCAACGCCCATGCCACCGCGCCCGCGAACCGGGTAATCATGGCTGGAGCTCAGCTTGCCCGAACCGCCTGTCGTGATGGTCAGGATCAGGTTTTCGGCCGCCGACATCTCGGCATACCGCTCCTGAGGCAGAACGCTGTCGGCGTTGCCTTCATCCTCGTCGGCCTCGGCCTCATCGGTAACACCGGCCATCAGGCGGCGCATTTTGAGATAAGCGGCACGCTCGTCCGAGGTTGCCTCGAAATGGCGGATGACCGACATTGAAACGACCCGGTCGCCGTTGGTCAGCTTGATGCCGCGTACACCCGTCGACTTGCGGCCCTTGAAAACCCGGACAGCCGTGGTCTGAAACCGGATCGCGCGGCCGGAATTGGTGACCAGCATCACGTCGTCATCTTCCGAACAGATGCGCGCATTCACCAGTTCCACGCCTTCCGGCAGGTCCATCGCAATTTTACCGTTGCGCTTGACGTTGGTGAAATCGCTCAGCGCATTGCGGCGCACATCCCCGGCGCTGGTGGCGAATACGATCTGCAGGTTCTCCCATTCATCATCCGGTACATCCACCGGCATGATAGCCGCAATGGAGACGCCGGTCGGGATCGGCAGGATGTTGACGATAGCCTTGCCCTTGCCGGTGCGCCCGGACTGCGGCAAACGCCAGGTCTTGAGCTTGTAGACCATCCCGTCGGTGGTGAAGAACAGCAACTGCGTATGGGTGTTGGCCACAAAGAGGGTGGTGACCACGTCCTCTTCCTTGGTTTGCATACCCGACAGACCCTTGCCGCCGCGTTTCTGGGCGCGAAAATCGGCCAGCGGCGTGCGTTTGATGTACCCGCCCGAAGTGACGGTCACGACCATGTCTTCACGCTCGATCAGGTCTTCGTCTTCCATGTCGCCGGACCAGTCGACAATCTCGGTGCGGCGTGGAACGGCGAACTGGTCACGCACTTCGCGCAACTCATCGCCGATGATGCCCATGATGCGCTCGCGCGAGGACAGAATACCCAGGTATTCCTTGATCTTGGCGGCCAGTTGCTCCAGCTCGTCCGTGACCTCTTTGACGCCCAGTTGAGTCAGACGCTGCAAGCGCAGTTCGAGGATGGCACGGGCCTGAACTTCGGTCAGGTTATAGGTGCCGTCGTCGTTCATTCTTGACAGAGGGTCGTCGATCAGGCGCAGGTAGCCCTCGATTTCGGCAGCGGGCCAGCGGCGGGTCATCAGCTTCTCGCGCGCCTCGGCGGCGTCGGCGGATGAGCGGATCGTGGCGACCACCTCGTCCACGTTCGAAACGGCCACTGCCAGACCACACAGGATATGGCTGCGTTCGCGGGCCTTGCGCAGGTCGTATGCCGTGCGGCGGGCGACAACATCTTCGCGGAAGTCGATGAACGAGGTCAGGAAGCGGCGCAGGGTCAACTGCTCGGGGCGGCCACCGTTCAGCGCCAGCATGTTGCAGCCGAACGAGGTTTGCATCGGCGAGAACCGGTAAAGCTGGTTCAGAACCACTTCGGGCGTTGCATCGCGCTTCAGCTCGACCACCACGCGTACACCGTTGCGGTCGGACTCGTCCTGTACATGAGCAACGCCTTCTATGCGTTTCTCACGCACGGCTTCGGCGATCTTTTCGATCATCGCAGCTTTGTTCACCTGATAGGGAATCTCGTCCACGACAATGGCGTAACGGTCTTTGCGGATCTCCTCGACGCGGGTCTTGGCGCGTATGATGACGCTGCCGCGGCCTTCCAGATAGGCTTTGCGCGCACCGGAGCGGCCCAGCATCACGCCGCCGGTCGGGAAATCGGGACCGGGGACGTATTCGATAAGTTGCTCGGAGGTCAGGTCCGGATCGTCGATCAGCGCCAGCGTGGCATCGACCACTTCGCCCAGATTATGTGGCGGGATGTTGGTCGCCATACCAACGGCAATACCGCCGGCACCGTTGACCAGCATGTTCGGGAAGCGCGCGGGCAGGACAGTCGGTTCCTTGTCCTTGCCGTCGTAGTTGTCCTGAAAATCGACCGTCTCTTTTTCGATATCGGCCAGCAGCGACGCAGCAGGTTTGTCCATTCGGACTTCGGTGTACCGCATGGCCGCCGGGTTGTCGCCGTCCATCGATCCAAAGTTGCCCTGACCATCCAGAAGCGGCAGCGACATCGAGAAATCCTGCGCCATCCGCACCAACGCGTCATAGATCGCGCTGTCACCGTGCGGGTGGTACTTACCCATCACATCGCCAACAGGACGCGCGGACTTGCGGTATGCCTTGTCGTGCGTGTTCCCCGTCTCGTGCATAGCATAGAGGATACGCCGGTGGACCGGTTTCAGCCCGTCGCGCAGATCGGGGATGGCGCGGCTGACGATGACGGACATCGCATAATCGAGGTACGACGTGCGCATCTCGGATTCGATGGACACCGTCGGGCCGTCATAAGCGGGGCGTGCCGGTGGGGTTTCGTCCATGTTTTCAGGGGTTTCTGGCGTATCGCTCACGTAAACTGCCCGTTCTTTGTGCGGAGTCTATATCTTGTGGATGCACCTTATCAGACCCGGCACATAAGGTGCAAGCAACCTGCGTAATCGCGCAAGAATAACCTCGGTAACATCAGAGTAACATATTGTTAAGTAAGGATTAGGTGGTTTGCATGCTATGCTGAAGAGACCTTGACAGAAATCGGAGGTCTGCATGGAGCGAAGTGAAACGGAGCTGATGTTAAAGGGGTACGGGCTGACAACAGCGGAATTCTTCTATCACATGCCCGACTACATTCATGTCCTGAATACGTTCATCTGGCAGGATTACGATCTTGCGCCGGATCACCCGAAGCTGTTTGATTTCATTGACTTTTGGCAACGCGAAATCGAAGGGCCGCTTCATTCCGTCCGGTTCACGCATCGCAAGATGATCGCACCGGGTGAATGGCGTAACATGGTAGGTGAATTTCGGGTGAACTGAAAACGGACCAGAAAGGCAGCTGTTGATGTTGCCTGTGTCATTTTCTGTTGTATCGGTTAAGGTGCGCTTCAGACTTCGGATCACACACGGATTAGCCTGATGCAGAGAGTAATGATTGCGGTTGCCGCCTGTTTGACGTTTTGCGGGCCGGCATCGTCCGAAGGAGTTTTGGACAAGATAAAAAAGGGTGCTGAAAGCACGGCGGACGCCATCGGTCAGGGGGCCGAAGCCGTCGGGGGGACACTCAAGAAGGGTGCAGGCGCGGTTGATGAGACGCTCAATTCAACCGCCGATCTGGTGTCTAACGAAGCCACCCCGGAAGAAACACGCGCCAAGCTGGATGCTATGGCGGAAACGGTACTGACCCAGTTGCTGGCGGAAAACCCGGATGCGGCGTTTCTTTACGAAATCAGTGCGGGCTACGCGGTGTTTGATTCCCGAAAAGTCACGGTTTTTCCTGTTTCCGCAGGATATGGCCGAGGCGTGGCGGTATCAAAAGAAACAGGTCAGCACACTTACATGAACATGGGAACAGGTGGGGTTGGTGCAGCCATCGGCATTGGCGGTTTTGAAACCAAGTTCGTCATCCTGTTCGAGACCCCCGCAGATCTGGAACACTTTATCGCTTACGGATACGACGCGACGGCTGAATCCGGTGCCATGTACGGCGATGACAGCAAAAGCGAGACGGTCCGTTTCACCGAGGGGCGTTCATTCTTTGTGCTCAGCAAAAAGGGCTGGCGCGTCTCTGCCGGGGCGTCCGGAACCAAATATTGGAAATCCCCGGAACTGAACTGAGGTTCAGGCGGAACAGCTTGCGCCGCCCAGGACGCAGAATTTGGCGCAATGGGGGTGGTTCAGGTGCACGTCCGCCTCGGCGTCCGCAAGTGTCGGCCCCATCTCGAACTCAGGCGCGTAGGGCAGCAAGGTGCAGGCCAGAACCGCCGGACGATCCGCGCCTTTGCGTTTGACCACCATGCGGGACGAGGCGCACATGACGCTATTGGGAGATTTGTCCAATATGCCCCAACAAGCGGTCGTGATTTCAGGTACTTCGGCGGTTTCGTCCATCTCGGGAAACAGGACAGTTTGACCCGGGTCGTGCGCGTCGATGTCAAAGCCATGCTCTGCAAAAACCGCCGCATAGCCGGCGCGGCTTTCTGTGTCGGTATCCCCCCAGACCGTACGACCGGCAACCGCCATTTTGATCCCGTTGTCGCGCAGCCATTCCATCCCGGTCAGGGTTTTGCCAAAGCTTCCTGTGCCGCGTTCCTTGTCGTGCAGTTCGGGCAGGAAGTGATCGACCGAGACCCGCAATGTCAGCTTGTCGCCAAAGTCACGTTGCAGACCTAAAAGGCCCTCGCGCATCTTGCGGCGCATCATCGGTTTCATGGCGTTGGTCAGGATCAGGACCTCAAACCCGTGTTCCAAGGCGGCCCGGGTCATGTCGATCATCTCGGGGTTCATGAACGGCTCGCCCCCAGTGAATCCAATTTCGCGGACCGGCCAGTTTCTGGATTTGATTTGCTTCAGAAAATCAGTCACCTCCGCCGCCGTGATATAGACCAGAGCATCGTTGGTTGGACTGCTGGCAATATAACAGTTCACGCATTCGATATTGCATAGGGTTCCGGTGTTGAACCAAAGCGTTTCGGGATTGCTCAGCTTTACCGAGGCGCGAATCTGACCGTCTGCTGTCATCAGTTTGTCCTGAAATTTTCCAGCATTGGCGATTTGGGCAGCGTTGTCTTTCATTCCCGTATCCGGTTCCTTGCAGTCGTCAGAATGACTTAACCTTTCGGGACAGCAGAGTTAAGTATGACGCGGCGGTCCTGACAGAGTTTTGATGACCTGCGAGAATTGACGATTGATTGCGCTAACATTGGACATGCCGTCAGGGGCAAGGTAAGGAAAACCCATGGTTTCTCGTGTCATACCTGTGGACCCGTTCGATCTGGTCATTTTCGGCGCAACCGGCGATCTGGCAAAGCGCAAGATTCTTCCTGCGTTGTTCCGGAGGTTCTGTGCAAGGCAATGGCCCGACGATGTTCAGATCATCGGCGCGGCACGAGGGGATCATGACTGCCAGGGGTTCCGCGATATCGTGGCCGAATCTCTGCGTCAGCACGCGTCCCGGCATTGTCAGGACGAAGCGGCGCTGGAAAGCTTCCTTCAACGTGTCGATTATGTCGCTCTGGACGGCCTGTCGACAGTGGGATGGGACCGGCTGGCGGAAAAACTGACAATCGACCGCATCCGCGCCTTTTACTTTTCGGTTGGTCCAAGATTGTTTGGCCCACTTGCAGAGCGTATCAAATCCAACGATCTGGCGACATCGCAAACCAGGATCGTGGTTGAAAAACCTTTTGGGCATGATCTGGACAGTGCGCGGGCCCTGAATGCGACTTTGGCGGCGCATTTCGAAGAAGGGCAAATCTATCGGATTGATCACTACCTGGGCAAGGAAACGGTTCAGAACCTGATGGCCGTCCGCTTCGGGAACATGCTGTTCGAACCGTTGTGGAACAGCCAGTATGTCGATCACATCCAGATCACCGTTGCCGAGACCGTCGGCATAGACGGCCGCGAGGAGTATTATGACCGCGCAGGTGCAATGCGTGATATGATGCAGAACCATCTGATGCAGCTTCTGTGCCTGATCGCGATGGAACCGCCGGCCAAGTTCGACCCGGACGCGGTGCGGGATGAAAAACTGAAAGTCATTCGTGCACTGGACCCGGTTGAGCCGCACCACATCGTGCGCGGTCAATTTGCGGCAGGCGGCGGCATGCCCGGCTATCGTGACGTTGTGGGCAACCCGCGTTCGACCACGGAAAGCTACGTGGCCTTGCGGGCCCATATCAGCAATTGGCGGTGGGCGGGGACCCCGTTCTACATGCGTACAGGCAAGCGGCTGGTGGCGCGGTCCTCGGTGATCAATGTGCAGTTCAAGGATGCGCCGCACTCGATCTTTGGTGAGGAATCCGGGCGGCATGCCAATGCGCTGTCCATCCGGCTGCAGCCAAATGAGGGCATCACGCTCAAGGTCACGATCAAGGAACCGGGACAAGGGGGGATGCGTCTGATCGACGTGCCGCTGGACATGAGCTTTGCCGTTGCTCTGGGCCCCGAAAATCAGGACCCGCCGGACGCTTATGAACGGCTTGTCATGGACGTGATCCGGGGCAACCAGACCCTGTTCATGCGCGGGGACGAGGTCGAGGCCGCGTGGGCCTGGACCGACCCGATCATTGCCGGGTGGCAGGCGCGGGGTGACGTGCCGAAACCCTATGATACAGGCAGCACCGGTCCGGGCGACGCCGAGCAGCTGATGAAAAGAGATGGTCGCCACTGGCAAGGGATAAAGCCATGAATATTCAGGAATATGCAGACCGCGACATGCTGGCCATCGATGTGGCAAACGCGTTGGCCGGGGATCTTGAGGCGGCCTTGCTGCACCATGACGTGGTGTCTTTGGCTGTTCCGGGGGGCACGACACCGGGGCCGATCTTCGATGGGCTTTGCGCCGCCGATCTTGAGTGGGACCGGGTATGTGTCCTGCCGACGGATGAACGCTGCGTTCCGGGCGACCACGACCGCTCGAACGAACGGCTTATTCGCGAGCGTTTGCTGACCAGCCGGGCCTCGGTCGCGCAATATCTTCCGCTTTATGTTTCCGGCAAGGCGCCCGAAGAGATTTTACCAGAGATTGAAAGCCTGATTGCCCCGGTTCTGCCTCTGTCGGTTCTGGTGCTGGGCATGGGCGAAGACATGCACACGGCATCGTTGTTTCCCGGGATGGACGGGCTTGAAGCAGCCCTGAGCAGCCACGCACCTACGCTGGCGGTGGCTCGCACCGAAGTTCAGCCCGAAGCGCGCATCACCCTGACCGCGCCGGTACTGGATGGGGCGCTGTCCAAACATCTGGTCATCTATGGCGCATCCAAGCGCGAGGCGCTGGAACGCGCAATGTCACTGCCGCCGGAAGAAGCGCCGATCGCCGCGGTTCTGAGCGGTTTGACGGTTCACTGGGCGGAGTGATGGCAATGCAGTTGGACACTCTCAAATCGCTGGCAACATCTGCGAAGGATCACAGCATTCTGGACCTGTTCGACAGCGACGCTGACCGGGCGCACCAGTTTTCGGCATCTGCCGGAGATCTGCTGTTCGACTACTCCAAAACCCTGATCAACTCCGAAATCCGTGATGCCTTGACCGGGCTTTGCGATTCTGCGGGTCTGGCCGACAAGCGTACCGCCATGTTCGGCGGAGAAAAAATAAATCAGACCGAAGGGCGCGCGGTCCTTCACACCGCGCTGCGAAATCTGGATGGCGGGCCGGTTGAGGTCGATGGTCAGGATGTGATGCCAGAGGTTCTGGACACATTGCAGCGGATGCGCGTTTTTGCGGAAGAAGTACGCGGAGGCTCGATCGTTGGGGCAGGCGGTAGCTTTACGGATGTAGTGAATATCGGGATCGGCGGATCCGACCTGGGGCCCGTCATGGCCACCCATGCGCTTTCGCCATACCATGACGGTCCAAGGCTGCACTATGTCTCGAACGTGGATGGTGCGCATATTGCGGATACTTTGCGCCAGCTGGATCCCACGCGAACGCTGGTCATAGTCGCCTCCAAGACGTTCACGACCATCGAAACAATGACCAATGCCCGGACAGCGCGCGCCTGGATGCTGGACGGCGGCGGTGACCCGGCACGTCAATTTGCCGCCGTGTCAAGCGCGCTTGACAAGACGCAGGCCTTTGGCATCCCGGAAGACCGCGTATTTGGTTTCGCCGACTGGGTCGGCGGGCGCTATTCCGTCTGGGGGCCAGTTGGCCTGCCGGTGATGATCGCCGTCGGGTCCAACGCCTTTGACGCGTTCCTGCGCGGCGGTCAGGCAATGGACCTGCATTTCCGGTCCGCTGAGTGGTCCGAGAATATGCCGGTGATGCTGGCGCTTGTCGGTGTCTGGCACCGTCAGGTACTGGGCTATCCCAGCCGCGCCGTTCTGCCCTATGATCAGCGTTTGCTGCGTCTTCCGGCTTATTTCCAACAGCTTGAAATGGAATCGAACGGCAAGTCGGTCGCCATGGATGGCAGCCCGTTGACCGTGCCGTCTGGCCCGGTTGTCTGGGGAGAGCCGGGAACAAACGGACAGCACGCCTTTTACCAGCTGATCCACCAGGGCACCGATATCATACCGTGCGAGTTCATGGTGGCCGCGGAAGGACACGAACCTGAACTGGCGCATCACCACCGCCTTTTGCTGGCCAATTGCCTTGCCCAATCCGAAGCGCTTATGCGCGGGCGTTCGCTGGAGGAAGCGCGGTCGCGGATGGCAGACAAGGGGTTGAAGGGCGATGAACTGGAGCGGCAGGCGCGTCACCGCGTGTTTCCGGGAAACCGTCCATCCTCGACGCTGATCTATCCAAAGCTGACCCCGTTTGTGCTGGGCCAGATCATTGCGCTCTATGAACATCGGGTTTTCGTGGAGGGCATTCTGCTGGGCCTCAACTCGTTCGACCAATGGGGCGTTGAGCTGGGTAAAGAGCTGGCCACATCTCTGGGACCAATCGTCGACGGCGACGAAAAGGCTGCGGAAAAGGACGGTTCGACCGCTGCCTTGGTAGGCTACGCCCTACGTCACAGAGCCTGAATTCCCTAATAACACCGGCTCCCTTAGCGCGGTTTTGTACATTCTTTTATTGTCAGACAATTAAATGATTGGCAGGATTTGTCGGGGGAGACGCTCTGATCAGACCGCCGAGACTTGGTCCGGTGCAGATTGATGATCAGGGATCAGCGCCGCGGGCCTCTTGCGGCGCAGCCAAAGGGAGGATGCCCATGCTGGGACAGATGATGACGCAGCCATTGCTGATTTCGTCGCTGATTGATCATGCGGAACGCTATCACGGACAGACCGAGATTCATTCGGTAGAAACCGATGGAACCGTCACACAGACCAACTGGTCCGAGATTGCCCGAAATGCGCGTCGGCTTGCGTCCGCACTTACGCAACTGGGCCTGCAGTCGCAGGACCGGATTGGTACGCTTGCATGGAACAACCGCCGCCATCTGGAAATCTACTACGCAACCTCGGGTGCCGGGTATGTCTGCCATACTGTGAACCCGCGCCTGTTTCCCGAACAACTTACATATATCATCAACCACGCCAAGGATCGGGTCCTGTTCTTTGACGCGACCTTCATCCCTTTGGTCGCGGCGCTGCGCGACAAACTGAACGAAGTACAGCACTACGTACTGATGGGACCGAGAAATCAGGATGCCCTGTCGCAGATCCCAGGATTGCAGTTCTATGACGAGCTACTGGAAACCGGCAAGGCGGACTTTGATTGGCCCAGCTTTGATGAAAATACCGCTGCGGGCCTGTGCTACACGTCCGGAACAACCGGGAACCCAAAGGGGGTTCTGTATTCCCATCGTTCGACGGTGCTGCACAGCTTTGCGTCGAACGCTACGGATGTCATCGGGTTTTCGGCGGTTGATGTGGTCCTGCCGGTGGTTCCGATGTTTCACGTCAATGCCTGGGGGTCGCCCTATGCCTGTGCCATGTCCGGATCACACATGGTTCTGCCTGGCCCTGATCTGCACGGGGAAGCGCTGGTCAAGCTGATCGACAAATATGGCGTTACGCTGGCCATGGGTGTGCCGACGATCTGGCAGGGTTTGCTGGCATATGCCGAACAGTCCGGCAGCAAGCTGGCCAGTCTGAACCGTACGGTGATCGGTGGTGCCGCATGCCCGCCATCAATGATCGAAACGTTCAGGGAATCCTATGGTGTCGACACGGTGCACGCCTGGGGCATGAGCGAGATGAGCCCCCTGGGCACTGCAAATGTTGCTTTGGCAAAACACCGTGACCTTCCGGTTGAAGAACAGCACAGGTTGCGCGAAAACCAAGGTCGCCCGCCGTTTGGGGTCGAGCTGAAAATCGTGGATGACGCAGGCAACGATCTGCCGCACGACGGACAGACGCAGGGCGACCTGTTGGTGCGTGGGCATTGGGTGCTGGACAGCTATTTCCGGATGCAGGACGAGGACCTATTGCAGGATGGCTGGTTTGCGACCGGAGACGTCGCCACGCTGGACGCGGACGGATACATGACGATCCGCGACCGGTCCAAGGACATCATCAAGTCGGGTGGCGAATGGATCAGTTCGGTAGAACTGGAGAACATTGCCGTTGCGCATCCTCAACTGGCCACGGCCGCCGTCGTCGGCGTACCACACGCCAAATGGGGCGAGCGCCCACTGCTGGTGGCGGTCCGCGCCGAGGGGCAGGATCCGGCGCCGGACGAGATATTGTCGTTCTTTGATGGGAAAATCGCCTCGTGGCAAATCCCGGACAAGGTCGTCTTTGTCGACACCCTTCCACTGAGTGCAACCGGCAAGGTGATGAAACGCATTTTGCGTTCAGATCACGCGAATGCGCTGACCGGTTAAGCTCTTGGTTTTCTGGAATTTTGGCTCCGGCGGTAGGGATCGAACCTACGACCAATTGATTAACAGTCAACTGCTCTACCGCTGAGCTACGCCGGAACTGAGCTGCGTGTATCAACAGGCAAAGCGGAGGTCCAGATGCAAATACGTTTTTTTGAGGGGTGAAGTACAAGTTCCTCTGATCTGATACGGCGGCGACTCAAGGCGGACTTTCCTTGACGGCGCGGCCAACGGTCTCGTTGAGCCCAAAGACGGCATTCAAACTTTGTATTCTACCGCCCTTCAGAAACCAGATTGCTCTGAGTATTCTACAGTCTTTTTGGCCAGCCCGCCCAGAGGGTCAATATGCCCAACGACCACAAATCCTCATAAGTATCAGAATTCATTCAGTTTATTGAGCTAAGGCCCTGTTTGGCCTTTTGCCTAGCAATTTTCGGCTTTTCCCTTTATTTGTAATTGTTTGATAATCTTTGATAAATCGCTAAAAAATAATAATAATTTAACCGCGTTGCGCGAAAGAACCGGAGGGCGGGGGTCGCGGCAGGAAATCCGAAGCTTGCGAACCGCCCCCGTCCTTAGAAGCTAGGCGGATTGGCGATATGCACTCGGAGTTTCACCGGTCCACCTTTTGAATGCAGTCGAGAAAGCGGCGGAGTCTGCGTAGTCAAGAATGAATGAAATTTCGGAAACGTTGATGCCATCTTTCAAATAAGTTTTGGCGAGATCACACCTTAGCTCGTCGACGATTTCTCGGTAACCTAAGCCTTCCTCATTCAACTTTCTCGCAAATGTCCTTTTGCTCATGCCAAGACAAGAGGCAATTTCTTCTGCTGGCAGCATTCTTCCCGGTAACCCGTTGGAAAGCAGCGCTTCAATTCTTGATCGGAGGCCGGGTTTCTCGTTAGGGACTTGGCTCAACAACTGCTCGCCGTACTTCATCAGGTGCATTCTCAGGCGAGGTTCGTAGGTTGGAATAGGCAGATCTAAAACAGAGAGGGGCAAAATAACCTCTATGTTCTCAGCGCCAAAGGAAAGCGGAAACCCAACAATTTTTTCGAGATCACGCGGTGAGTTTCTTTCGTGCTTAAATCGAGCCTCTACGGGGTAGAAATCGACCCCAGTTAGCGATCGCATCCGAGAGATTGCTCCAAATAAAGCGAACTCGGTGTGCCTGTGGAACTTCGCGAAGGTCGCGTCCTTGTAGGACACTACGAAGGAACAATAGTTGCTAGATATGTTCAGAGTGTACGAAAAAGCGGGATCAATTAGAGTTGAAAACCTCGATGTGTTCCGGATTGCGGCTTCAAGGCTCTTTGAGTATTTTGCAATATAGCCCGTTAATGAGGCAGATTCCTTAAAGGTGAGACCTGCTTTGGCTCCGAAAATGTTGTCCCGAAGCTCATCGCAGGCCGCTCTTACGAATCCTGCTTCCTTTGAAGCAAGTACTTCTTCGACGTTCGGCGCGATATCATCAGCTGACAGCCCGGCTGCATGGAGAACTCGCTCCAAAGATGACTTGTCGTCCGAAATGGAATTGAAGACATCTATCAGATGGCTCAAACGAGAAATATCAACCTTACTCATCGCGCGACCAATCCCTAAGCACTACCCAAAACACTCGTCGTTATCGTGGCGACGAGACTTTGTGTTGTGGTTTAATAACAATTTTTGACATTGTTAATGTTTCAGAGAAAATCACATTAAAACAGATGTCTATTGATGCTTTTTCAGCAGCAAAAAGTTCAATTTTGGCAAAAATCACAAACTCAACGGCAATCTTTGAAAATCAGTGAACCGCTCGCTTGCCTAGGTTGATTGCTGAGAAAAGCATGAATAAGGAAAGGATCGGAAAAATGAAAAAAGCTGTTGTCGCTACGGCCCTGTTGGGCGGTACATTGGTATCGGCTTGCGCGCAATCGCCATCAGCCATCGCACCGGTAAGCATGGCCGGCGCATACACCAATACGTCATGTTCACAGGCAGCAAATATCCTGCACCAAGAGCAGACACGCCTAGCGGCGCTGTCGAGCAAGCAGGAAGGCGCAGTTGTGGGCGACGCGGTGGGCGTATTTCTAATTGGCGTCCCAGTATCTAGCCTGTCCGGAGCGGACGTCTCAGGAGACATCGCGGCCACCAAGGGTAAGGTCCTAGCGCTGCAAGCCAAGCTGACCAATTGCTGATGCCTTAGTTTCAGATTCAATCGAAATCGTGCGGCACTTGAGTTCGGGCGCCGCGCCAATCAAGAAATAGGGATCGAAACAGTGAAAATCTTCGCAATCTTAATTGCTACTTCCGTTGCTGGAACATCGTCTATCGCGAGCGAGGCGAAGGAATTTCAAACCGCGCATTGTCTATGTTACGTCGCTGCTGAAATGAGCGGAAGCTATGAACTTTTCGAAGCAATGAATTTTGTACAGGAACAGTTGGGCAAGACAATTTTTCCGGCAAAGGGTACTGCTGCTTGGGTCAATAATATGGATTGGTGGACCAACGTTCCTCCAAACAGTGAAATTGACAGAAAGCAATTTGCAGAAACGAAATGTGTGGATCGGTTTATCGCCGCTGGTTTGGCCTATGGGTTGGATAGTTTTGCGAAAGAATTGGAAAAACTAGAGTTTTCAGGAAACACAAAATGAACTGCAAAAAATGCGGCACGAAAGTCAGCTTCCTCAAACAAGTGATCGGGTACTGCGTAGACTGCCACCTCGACCAAATCGCAATCCACAGCGGCGGAGCGCCAAGAGAAGTGCGCCAAATCGAGATCGCAGAGCGGGAAGAACAACAGCGCACCATCCAAGCTCAAGCGGCGGGCATGATCGTCACCACGGAGACGGCGCACAACCTGCCGGTCACAGAACGCCTCGGCATCGTCGCGGGCGAGACCGTCTTAGGCGTGAGCGTCTTCAAGGACATGATGGCCGACCTTCGGGGCGCGGTTGGGGGCAACTCGCAGACAATGCAGACAGCGATGAAGGACGCGCGCCAGCAGGCGATGGAAGACCTCAAGGCAGAAGCCGTGGCGCTAGGCGCAGACGCGGTGGTCGGCGTCAGCATCGAATACAACGACATCGGCGGCAGCGGAAAAATGATGATGGTCGCGGCGACCGGCACGGCAGTAAAACTGGCCGGAAAAAATGGCGGAGGCAGCGAAATGAGGCTGATCGCCAGCACCATCGCAGCCGCATTGATCGGCACCAGCGCGATCGCAGACGTCTCCGAGAAAGACGTGCGCATCTGGAAAGACTACATCAGATGGTCACAGCAAGCCTGCGAGAAGGGCGACAAGGACCAAGCCGCAGACTACCTCAAGAAAGTCGCCAAGGAAGCGAACACGCCAGAGGCGGTCAGCCTGGTCGAAGACGAACTGGTCGAGTTGAACGAATGCCACCAAGGGGCAGGGGCCATCCTCCGGGTCGTAGAGATCAAGAAAAACAACCGCACCTTCAAAACGGAATTGGCATTGCGGATCAAAGACGCCTGCTATGACGTGGCAAAGTCAGACCCGCTGCGCGCGTACACGGACCAGACCTTCGTCGAAATCTTCAAGGTCCACGGATTGCCGTAGAATCGCACTCTTTCCGGGGACGCATAAGGGACGCAAGCCGCCTTTCAGCGGGCGGCTTTTTGCGTAACCTATTGGAAAATTTGGCTCCGGCGGTAGGGATCGAACCTACGACCAATTGATTAACAGTCAACTGCTCTACCGCTGAGCTACGCCGGAACTGAGGGCCGTATAGCAACCTCGGATTTCGCCGTCCAGAGCAGAACGACCGGAAAAACGAAAATTCTTTTCGGCTTATTCCACCCTGTGAAAACAAGCGTCGGTCGACAATTTTCCTGTCGGACGAACGCGCGATTTTCCCCAAAGATCAACAAGATGCGCAAAAACATTCCGCTCGGCTGCGGGCAGAAGTGTTTCTGGCGTGTCGGTGTAGATCCGTATGGCCAGCTCGCGGGCGGTTCCGGGGTTATGGCTGAGTGCCTGCAGTATCTGGGCTTCACGGCTTCTTCGGTGGCTGATCAGCCAGTCCAACCGGGCGGCGGGATCGGCAATGGGTGAACCATGTCCCGCGTGAAAGACAGACCAGTCACGGGCACGAAGACGTTCACAGGCGACCATGAAGTCGGTCAGATCCCCGTCCGGTGGAGACACCAGAGAACTGGCCCAGCCCATCACGTGATCCGCTGTAAAGCACACATCACCCCAGGCGAGCGCGATGTGGTTTCCCAGATGGCCCGGCGTATGAATAACCTCGACCTGCCAGCCGTCGCCGTCAACGGTTTCGCCGTCTGCCAGTTCGACATGCGGGCGAAAATCCCCGTCTATTCCTTCACCACCGCCAACAAGGCCGTTCTGCGCAAGTTCGCGCATTACGTCGCTGCGCCCAGCCTCGGGGCCGCCAAAAGCCAGAATCGGCGCACCGGTGCGGGCGGACAAAGGGGCGGCGAGTGGAGAATGGTCCAGATGGCTGTGGGTGACAAAGATGTGGCTGATCTTCTGCCCTGGGTTCAGCGCGCCCAGAATGGCGTCGAGATGCGGTTCGCTGAGGGGGCCGGGGTCGATAACCGCGACGTCGCCTGAGCCCAGCAGATAAGTATTGGTCCCGCGATACGTCATCGGTGACGGGTTTGGAGCTACGATGCGTCTGAGGCCGGGTTGCAATTGCTCGGCCTGTCCTGTCGGCGGGTCGAAATCGTCGGGGGCTTGCATGGGCGATGTGCTCTTTCTCTTGCCGGTGCGGCTCGCTAGGTTTAGCGCATGTCAACGCATTGGCTCAAACCATATATGCCGCGCAGCCTGTACACCCGGGCTGCCTTGATCATTGTTCTGCCGGTCGCTGTCCTGCTGCTGGTGGTGGGAATCGCGTTTCTGCAAAAACACCTGGAGGATGTCACCGCGCAGATGACGCGCGCGACGTCGCGTGAAGTGATGCTGGTGACCGAGGCCGTTGAACACGCCGAAACGCAGCAGCAGGTGTTGGCTGCGATACGGCCCGAACTGGCCACGCTCGAAATGCAGCTTCGGTTTCTTGACCTGAACGAACAGCCCGATGTCGGCAGGCGGCGCTGGTACGATTTCATCGCGCCTCAGGTGGAAGCGGAATTGCGAGCGCTGATTCCGAATCTGACGGCTGTGGCCCTTCCCAGCGGTCACGAAGCCCGGCTGTACCTGGATACGGACCTGGGACTGCTACAACTGACATTCGACCGTCGCCGCCTGTCACCTACAACACCACATCAGTTGATTGTTACGATGGTGTTCTTCGCCATAGTGATGACAACGATATCTTTTCTGTACATGCGTAATCAGCTGCGACCGATCACCCGGCTGGCAAACGCGGCCCAGGCCTTCGGGCGGGGCAGGGTCGTGCCGTATTCACCCGGAGGCGCCACCGAAGTTCGCGCGGCAGGAAGCGCCTTTCTGGACATGCGCGCGCGGATCGAACGTCAGATGGAACAACGTACCCTGATGTTGTCCGGGGTCAGCCACGACCTGAGAACGCCGTTGACGCGTCTGAAACTGGGTCTGTCGATGTTGCCCGAGGATGAAGCAGCGCCCCTGTTGCAGGACGTGAATGAGATGCAATCGCTGCTGGATGCATTTCTGGAGTTTTCGCGGGGTGCCGCCGAGGGCGCACCGGAAGAAGTGAACCCGGAAATCCTGCTGCGGCAGATTGTGGACGATGCACAGCGCGCCGGGCTAGCGGTTGAACTGGTTTCAGTCGAAGGCGGAGGAACCGTGATGTTGCGCCCGACGGCATTTCGGCGCGCCGTTGAAAATCTGATCGGTAATGCGGTTCGCTATGGCGACAGGGCAGAGGTCAGTCTGACCCTGACGCAGAAGTCGTTGCGGGTCAGGGTCGAAGATGACGGACCCGGCATCCCTGCGGAACAGCGCACCGAGGCGGTCAAGCCCTTCACCCGGCTTGATCCGTCCCGGAATCAAAACAAGGGCAGCGGCGTGGGATTGGGGCTGGCGATTGTGGCCGACATAGCCCGCGCGCACGGCGGCGTTTTGCGGCTGGCCGAAAGCAGCCGACTGGGCGGACTGTGTGCGGATATCATTATTGGACGGTAACGGCAGTTCCGGCGCGAATCGCGGCTACGATTGCGGAGGGCTTCCGGACCGGTATCTTGAAACTGCGCTCTATGGGAAGAATACCCAGTAACCTTTGCCTTTTCGGTCTTCGTTTCATATTTCGGCTGAAAGCAAATTGAGTGCCTTGGCCGGCCGTCGGTAATGCAAAAGCGTTACACCGTTGACATTGTCCGGGCATTCCCCGAATTACTTTGGGAGGCAAGGGCCGTTAGCTCATCTGGATAGAGCGCCAAATTCCTAATTTGGAGGCAGCAGGTTCGAGTCCTGCACGGCTCACCACTTTTCCGGTATCCACCCTCTCGCTGCACAAGGTTCGCCACACCTGGCTAAGGTTATGATTCTGGACCGCGAATCGGAACTATTGTTCCTTGTCCAACTAACACCGGACAGTACCTGAACGTAATATGAGGAAATCCACTCTCCTAGGGGATGAGGGACTTGAACCCCCAACCAAAGCGTTATGAGCGCTCTGCTCTAACCAATTGAGCTAATCCCCCAGGAACAGGCGCTACGTACAGCAATGTTATCGGCACGCCAAGAGTGTTCGGTGCTCAATCTGAAATTCTTGGCGTTCACGGCATCCGACGGCGTTCAGTGACACACCTGTTGCGCCTGACCGTTGCAACGCGCGGCGCAATCGAATAACCCGCGCGAATAGCATTCAGGAAGGGTTGGCCATGACAGCGGGCAAGAACGGAATCACCTATGCTGACGCAGGTGTCGATATTGATGCGGGAAACGCATTGGTGGACCGCATTAAACCTGCGGCCAAGCGGACCAACCGTTCCGGAGTGATGAGCGGCCTGGGCGGGTTTGGCGCCCTGTTCGATCTGAAAGACGCGGGATACACCGATCCGATCCTGGTCGGTGCGACGGACGGAGTTGGAACGAAGCTGCGGATTGCCATCGATACTGGCGTTGTCGACGGCGTGGGCATCGATCTTGTCGCCATGTGCGTCAACGACCTGATCTGTCAGGGGGCCGAGCCGCTGTTTTTCCTGGACTACTTTGCGACCGGCAAGCTGGATACCGATACAGCAGCCCGGATCATCGAAGGTATTGCTGAAGGTTGCGTTCAGTCTGGCTGTGCCCTGATCGGTGGAGAGACGGCGGAAATGCCGGGCATGTACCCGGAAGGAGATTTCGATCTGGCCGGCTTCTCGGTCGGTGCCATGGAACGCGGTGCGCATCTGCCGGCAGGTGTGCGGCAAGGCGATGTTCTGCTGGGACTGGCGTCCAATGGGGTGCATTCCAACGGGTATTCGCTGGTGCGCAAACTGGTCGAGATGTCGGGCCTGGGCTGGGATGCAGATTCTCCGTTTGGTGACGGGTCGTTGGGCGAGGCATTGCTGACCCCGACTCGGCTTTATGTGAAACAAGCACTGCGGGCGATCCGGGCCGGGGGCGTACATGCGCTGGCCCATATTACCGGTGGCGGTCTGACCGAAAACCTGCCTCGGGTTCTGCCCGACGATCTGGGTGCCGAAATCGATTTGAGTTCGTGGACACTGCCCCCGGTCTTTGGCTGGATGGCTCAGGTCGGCGGCATTGCCGAAGCCGAGATGCTCAAGACTTTCAACTGCGGCATCGGCATGATCGTTGTCTGCGCCGCTGACCGTGCTGATGAATTGGCAAACCTGTTGACTGAAGCCGGAGAAACCGTTTCCCGCATTGGCACCGTTACCGATCAGCCCGGTGTGTCCTATTCCGGTAAATTGCTGTGAGCCATAAGCGCGTCGCCATCCTGATTTCCGGTGGCGGATCGAACATGGTGTCTTTGGTTGACAGTATGACCGACGACCATCCGGCGCGGCCCTGTCTGGTTCTGGCCAATAACGCGCAGGCCGGCGGTTTAAGAAAGGCCACGGATCGGGGCATTCCGACCGCTGTGGTGGATCACCGCCCGTTCAACGGTGATCGCGCCGCTTTCGAAGCCGAACTGTTGAAACACTTGCAGGAAGCACAGCCGGATATTGTGTGCCTCGCCGGATTCATGCGGGTGCTGACCGGCGATTTCGTTTCCCAGTTTCAGGGCAGGATGCTGAATATCCACCCCTCCCTGCTGCCCAAGTACAAAGGTCTGGACACGCATGCCCGGGCCATCGCGGCGGGCGACGCAGAGCATGGATGCTCGGTGCACGAAGTCACCGCTGCGCTGGATGACGGGCCGATACTGGGACAGGCGCGAGTCAGGGTCGAAGCAGGCGATACGCCGGAATCTTTGGCGGAGCGCGTGCTGGCCTGGGAACACAAACTGTATCCTGCCGTGCTGAGAAGGTATGCAGAAGGCAACAGGTCGCCAGTTCTGCTACCGTGATCCGCTGTGGGTGATTTACACGCGGCTGTTATTCTGCCTATGGTTTGCTCAAAGGCTCGGGACGAGGTCAAAAACGGGCAGTTGAAAGAGCAAGAGCAAGAACAGTACGGCGAATGAAAACCCTGACAACGACGCAAGAGCTGGCCGCATTCTGCAAGGCCGCGGCGGACTTCCCTTATGTCACCGTGGACACCGAGTTTCTGCGCGAGCGTACCTATTATTCGAAACTCTGCCTGGTTCAGCTTGCCGTCCCTTCCAACGACGAAGACAGCGCCGTTCTGGTGGACCCACTGTCGGATGGGCTGTCGCTTGAACCGCTTTTCGACCTGTTTCGGAATGAGGACGTCGTCAAGGTGTTCCACGCTGCGCGTCAGGATCTGGAGATTTTCTGGGTCGAGGCGGGTGTCTTCCCAAAACCCCTGTTCGATACGCAGGTGGCCGCAATGGTCTGCGGATTTGGCGAACAGGTCGGCTATGAGACGCTTGTGCGCAAGATTTGCCGACAGGGCGTCGACAAGACTTCTCGCTTTACGGATTGGTCACGGCGCCCGCTGACCGATGCGCAAAAGACCTATGCGCTGGCGGACGTGACCCACCTGCGTCAGATTTACGAACATCTGGCGGCTGAGCTGGAAAAAACACGCCGCAGCCATTGGGTGGCCGAAGAACTGCGCACCCTGACCGAGGCTGGCACTTATGAAATGCGGCCTGAGGAAGCTTGGAAGCGTGTCAAAACGCGCACGAATTCGGCAAGATTTCTGGCTGTCGTGCGTGAGCTTGCCAAGTTTCGCGAGGCATACGCGCAGGAAAACAATGTGCCACGCAGCCGCGTGTTCAAGGATGACGCATTGATCGAGCTGGCATCGACCAAACCGAAAACGGCATCAGATCTGGGCGGTTCACGTTTGTTGCTGCGCGAGGCGCGCAAAGGCGCAATTGCCAACGGGATTCTGGCAGCGGTTGAAACAGGTGTGAATTGCCCTTCGTCGGATCTACCGCTGGTCGACAAGGCGCGCGACAACCTCAAGGTCAACCCGGCGCTATCTGACTTGCTGCGCGTTCTGCTAAAGTCAAAAACCGAAAGTTCGGGTGTGGCGGCCAAACTGATTGCAACCAGTTCCGAGCTGGATCAGATCGCAGCGGGCGAACGTGAACTGCCAGCCATGTCGGGTTGGCGGTTTGAGGTGTTCGGTGAAGACGCCCTGAAACTGTGTGAGGGCAAGATCGCCCTGGCCGCCAAAGGGCAGGTCGTGAAGGTCGTTTCCCTCTGACGCCGATCAGCGCCGCCGCGATTCCAACGTGTTCTGCTGGCCGACCACCCGCACCAGACGGATGGATTGCAGATCCTGCAGGCTGACATTGATCGCGTCCGAAACCATCCGGGACCTCTCGGAACCTTGGCGGGTCTGAGCCTTGGGGTAATTTACCCGAAAGCCGAATTCCAGAACGCCGTTTTTCGAGTTCTCTTCACTGACAACAGGAACCAGACGCGCATTGAAGGCGCCCTGGCGTATTGCCGTGCCGGATGCATAGACAATCGCGCCCGAGGGTGTTGGATCGATCCTCAGTTCATCGATCCTTGCAAGCAGGACGCTCGTATCCGCTTCTTCGGGGCGGGAAAACAGGCCGGTTCCGGTGCGTTGCTTCGGGATAAGCGCATTGGCTTCGTCGACCGGAACCTCCTCCGGTGGGGGCGTGCCCGGGCCAAACCAGTTCGAAGGGTTCGCCCGAGAATCGCGCCAGCTATTGCAGGCAGACAGGGTCAGCGATGCGACCATTAGAAAGGTGAGTGTTTTTTTCATGGTCTCAAAGCCCTGAGCAGTAGTTCCGACAATGGGTTAGCGCAATTTCCATGCTTTGAAAAGCCGGACTGGGACTGGACAGACGCGCATGCTCGGCATAGGTCAAAAAAGTGAAGGTAACAAAAGGACCGCGGCAACATGGCAACGCCTGCCTTTGAAGAGATCGTCGAAGATTTCGAATTCCTTGAGGACTGGGAAGACCGGTATCGTCATGTCATCGATCAGGGCAAGGCGATGGAACCTCTGGACGAGGCGCTGAAGGTTCCGGCCACAAAGGTTCATGGATGCGCCAGCCAGGTCTGGCTGCATCCGATGATCGACAACGGTGTGTTTCGTTTTGACGGCGACAGCGATGCACTGATCGTGCGCGGCCTGATTGCGGTGTTGCGGTCGTTGTACAATGGGTTGCCAGTGCGTGACGTGCCGATGGTGGACGCCGGCGGGGAACTGGCGAGATTGGGTCTGAACGATCATTTGTCAGCGCAACGGTCCAACGGCCTGCGTTCGATGATCGAACGGATTCGCGATGTAGCGCGGGAAAACGCTTGATCGGGACGGGCGAGCGGCCAGTCGCGCGCACCCCAAGGTATTTTCAGACAGAAGAAGACCGGGCTGCCCAGTCTGCCAGGGTGGTTTCGAGATCTCCGTAGCCGGTAAACCGCCGCTCGAATTCCAGGCCCATGCGGTCGGCGCAGTCGCGCGCGCGAGCGGTCAGATCGGGGTCGTCGGTTTGCGCCTGGTACACGAGCTTGGTGTAATTGCCGAAATACATGTCGCGCAGTTCAGGGTGCCGGTCGAGGCCCAGAGGTTTCCAAATGAACGCATCGAACTGGCGGGCCAGAAAGTCGGTCAGATAGAAAGCCGTGGTTTCATCTTCGCCGCGCGCCTCGAACCGGGTGTTACCTTCGAAGAAGGAATAGCAATGCGGTCCCTGAACCATTTCGACACCCAGTTCGGCGCACGCCTTTTGCAACAGCCCTCCGGTTCCGCAATCGGCGTAGACAACAAAGATCTGGTCATAATTGTCGCGATGTTTGGCGACGGCGTCCTCAACGGCCTGAGTGATGCGATCGGGGTGGATGTGCAGGATGGCAGGCAGGCAGGTTAGCGCCATGTGATCCCAGCCGTTACGCTTTTTCAGATCCAGTATTTCACGTGCCAGCGCGCCGCAAGCCAGCAAAAGGATGCGCCCCTGCTTTTCATCGCCGGAATAGCCTTCGGTTGTAAGGCTGGCATCGTCAGGTATGCGGTCCTGTTGCATTGCGTTGCCTCCCCGGCAGTCCTTTGATCAGAAAAGGCGCGATCCATCCATGTGGCAAGCCCTGTCGCGAAATCGATTGGCAACACGGCAAGAATTGCGACCGGGCGAACAAAAAAGCCGCCCGGTGGCGGGCGGCTTTATGAACTCGGTCCTGAGCTTGTCAGCCCGCCATTTGATTGTGCTTGCGCGACACAAAGTCTTTGGCGGTTTCCACGGCCACGGCCGCATCGCGGCAATAGGCGTCAGCGCCAATCGCTTTGCCGAACTCTTCGTTCAGGGGGGCGCCGCCTACCAGAACAATATAGTCATCGCGAACGCCCTGTTCGACCAGGGTGTCGATCACCACCTTCATGTAGGGCATTGTGGTGGTCAGCAGGGCCGACATGCCCAGAATGTCCGGCTCTTCCGTTTCCAGCGCTTCCAAATAGTTTTCGACCGGGTTGTTGATGCCGATGTCGACCACGTCAAAACCAGCACCTTCCATCATCATCGACACAAGGTTTTTGCCGATGTCGTGGATGTCGCCCTTGACGGTGCCGATCACCATCTTGCCCACGCGTGGGGCACCGGTTTCGGCCAGCAGCGGCTTGAGGATCGCCATGCCACCCTTCATCGCGTTTGCGGCCAGCAGTACTTCGGGAACGAAGAGGATGCCGTCACGGAAGTCATGGCCAACGATGGTCATGCCGCCGACCAGCGCTTTGGTCAGAATGTCGTAAGGGGTCCATCCGCGTTCCAGCAGGATGTTCACACCTTCTTCGATTTCTTCTTTCAGGCCGTCATAAAGATCGTCGAACATCTGTTCGACAAGTTCGTCGTCATTCAGTTCGGACAGGACGATGTCTTCCTCATCGGACATGGGGCATTTCCCTGAGCTGTGCGGACCCTTGGCCCGTGGTGGCGTTTTTCCCGTTTTGACCATTTTGCCGCAGTTCGACTGTGACGATTGCGACGTCGGCCGATCCGGGACCGACTTATAGGTCAAATTATTGACCCGCCCGAATGAATAATTTGCAGAATGATCCTGCAACTCATTCAGATTATGACAAAGCCACGGACCAATGGCCTGACTCTGGATTCCATCGCTGTAGCGCGGCGATAATTAGGCGGAAATCGATGCTTGTGTCCGGGAAAAGCTGCATCTACATTGCAATAGAACAAAAAGAGAACAACGGGATGCAGCAACCTAACATTCGTGGCAGAGGTGTCGCGACAAACGCAACGGGGCGGTTTGAGCGTTTGCAGACCGTTGCCTGCGATGACGGTTGGGACATTGAAGAGGATCTTCCGCCCTTACGGACGGAACTGCGAGATGAATCCGCCCGTAGCCTGATCACCTATAACCGGTCGCCGGATCTTTCGTTCGACAGATCGATTAACCCTTATCGCGGGTGCGAACATGGGTGCGTGTATTGTTTTGCTCGCCCGACTCATGCTTATCTGGGATTGTCGCCGGGCTTGGATTTTGAAACCCGTCTGATTGCGCGCCCCAACGCCGCCGAAATCCTGCGGCGCGAGATGTCATCCAAAAGCTACCGGGTTGCGCCAATAGCAATCGGTACGAATACCGATCCCTATCAGCCGGTCGAGAAAACCCGTTTGATTACAAGGTCGTGCCTGTCCGTTCTCAAGGACTTCCAGCATCCGGTCGCGGTTGTCACCAAGGGTGCGCTGATCGAACGAGATCTGGATATTCTGGCCCCCATGGCTGAACGCGGATTGGCGTGCGTCGGGGTTTCTTTGACGACGCTGGATGCGCAACTGTCCCGCAGGCTTGAGCCTCGTGCACCATCGCCACAGCGCCGCCTGCGGATGATCCGGCAGTTGGCTGGGGCAGGGGTCCCGGTTCGTGTCATGACCTCCCCGGTCGTGCCCGGGCTGACGGACCGCGAGCTCGAAAACCTGCTTGAGGCCGGGAAGGAGGCCGGGGCCGAGTCCGCCAGCTGGATCATGCTGCGCCTGCCACGGGAAGTCTCGGAGCTTTGGCGCGAATGGCTGTTGGAGCATGAGCCGGCACGGGCGAACAAGATCATGTCATTGTTGCGGGACATGCATGGCGGACGTGAATACGACCCGCGTTGGGGTCACAGAATGCGCGGCGAAGGTGAATATGCGCAGATCATCGCCAAACGCTTCAGGCTGGCGACCAAACGATTGCAACTGAGTACCCGGACAACGCCTTTGCGGTGTGACCTGTTTGAACGGCCGCCTCAGGCTGGGGACCAACTTAGCCTGTTTTAACGAAAAACGCCCCGGGCAGGCCGGGGCGTTCTGGGAAAATAGCCAGCTGCGATCAGCGGTTTTCGATATCCACATAGTCGCGCATTGTTTCACCCAGATACAGCTGGCGCGGACGCCCGATCTTGTTCTGAGGATCGGCGATCATCTCTTTCCACTGGCTGACCCAGCCAACGGTGCGGGACAGCGCAAAGATCGGGGTGAACATCGAAGTCGGGAAACCCATCGCCTCAAGAATGATGCCCGAGTAGAAGTCGACATTCGGGAACAGCTTCTTCTCGGCGAAATACGGGTCATCCAGCGCCTGCTTTTCCAGCGCCTTTGCAACCTGCAGTTTTGGGTTGTCTTCGATACCCAGCAGGTCCAGAACCTCGTCCGCCGATTGCTTCATCACCTTGGCGCGGGGGTCAAAGTTCTTGTAGACGCGGTGGCCAAAGCCCATCAGGCGGAACGGGTCGTTCTTGTCCTTGGCGCGAGCGATGTACTCCGGAATACGATCCACGCTGCCGATCTCTTCAAGCATCTCGAGACAGGCCTGGTTGGCGCCGCCATGTGCGGGACCCCAAAGGCATGCAACACCCGCTGCGATACAGGCAAACGGGTTCGCGCCCGAAGACGAAGCCAGGCGCACGGTCGAGGTCGAGGCGTTCTGCTCGTGATCTGCGTGCAGCGTCAAAATCCGGTCCATTGCTCGGCTCAGGATCGGGTTTACTTCATATTCTTCTGCCGGCACTGCAAAGCACATGCTCAGGAAGTTGGACGCATAATCAAGATCATTGCGCGGGTAAACGAAGGGTTGGCCTATGTGGTACTTGAACGCCCAGGCGGCAATTGTCGGCATCTTGGCGATCAGACGGTGCGACGCGACTTCACGCTGGTGTGGGTCCGAAATGTCGGTGGAATCGTGGTAAAACGCCGACATTGCACCAACAACGCCCACCATGATCGCCATTGGATGTGCGTCCCGGCGGAAGCCACGGTAGAAATACTGCATCTGCTCATGCAGCATTGTGTGCCGCGTGATCGTGGTTTCGAACTTTTCTAGATCCTTTGCGACCGGCAGTTCCCCGTAGAGCAGCAGATAGCAGACTTCGAGGAAATGCGACTTCTCTGCCAGTTGGTCGATCGGATAGCCCCGATGCAACAACTCACCCTTTTCGCCGTCAATGTAGGTGATCGTGCTGTCGCAACTTGCGGTCGAAGTGAATCCAGGATCATAGGTAAAAACGCCCGCCTCGCTGTACAGTTTGCGGATATCGATGACGTCGGGCCCGGCGGTCGGTGAACGAACCGGCAACTCATAATCCTTGCCATGGACGTTCAGAGTGGCTGTTTTTTTGCTGTCGGTCATCTTTGTCCCTTCCTCAATCATGCGCTGGCCGGATCACAGTCCGACCTTGCGGCGACGGCTGTACGCAGGCGTACAGACCGGGTGTTAGCCGAGCAGCGTTACCCGAATATGAAGATTGGGTTTACTTCGCTGCATCAGAAAGCCGTGCCAGGGTCTCATCCCGTCCCAGCACAAGCATCATGTCAAAAACCGAAGGCGTTACAGCCCGACCCGCCAGCGCCGCCCGCAAGGGGCCGGCCAGCTTGCCGAACTTGAGTCCCTGAGATTCAGCAAACGAATTCAGGGCGTCCTCCAGCTCGCTTCGCGTCCAGCTAACATTTTGCACGTGCGGCGTCAATTCTCTCAGTATACCATCGGATACAGATGAAAGGGCTTTTGCCGCTTTCTCATCGAGCTCGATGGGACGTGACGTCAGAACAAAATGTGCTTTTTCAAGCAGTTCGGGGAAAGTCCGTGCCCGATCCTTGAGGCAATACATCGCACGCTCGAGATCACCACTTTGTGTCGCGCTGAGAGCAGGTTCGCCGGCGGCGGCCAGGTAGGCTTCGATTTCTTGCCGCAGCGCAGCATCGTCCGAAATCGCGACGTGCTGGCCGCACAGGTTTTCCAGCTTTTTCAGATCGAAACGGGCCGGGCTTTTGCCGATACCGTCCAGGTCGAACCATTCTTTGGCCTGTGCATCGGTGAAGAACTCATCATCTCCGTGGCTCCAGCCCAGGCGCGCCAGATAATTGCGCATTCCAGCAGCAGGATAACCCAATGCCTGGTATTCCTGTGCCCCCAATGCGCCATGGCGTTTGCTGAGTTTCTTGCCGTCAGGCCCGTGAATCAGCGGGATGTGGGCCCAGACCGGGACATCCCAGCCCATCGCCTGATAGATCATCATCTGGCGGGCAGCGTTATTAAGATGGTCGTCGCCACGAATGACGTGGGTCACGCCCATATCGTGATCATCGACCACGACGGCCAACATATAGACGGGGGTGCCGTCCGACCGCAGCAGAACCATGTCGTCCAACTGGTCGTTGCGTATGGTTACGTCGCCCTGAACCTGATCGTGGATAACGGTGCTGCCTTCCTTCGGGGCCTTGATGCGGATCACATACGGCGCGTCGGGGTGCGAGGCCGGGTCAGCGTCGCGCCAGGGGCTGCGGAAAAGGGTCGATTTTCCCTCGGCGCGCGCCTGTTCGCGGAAGGCGGCGATCTCGTCCTGTGTCGAGAAACACTTGTAAGCCTTTCCTTCGGCCAGCAATTGCAGCGCAACTTCGGCGTGGCGGTCCGCGCCCTCGAACTGGCTGATCACATCCCCGTCATGATCCAGACCCAGCCAGGCCATGCCCTGCAGGATGGCTTCTGTTGCTTCCGGGGTCGAACGTTCACGGTCGGTATCCTCGATCCGCAGCAGGAACTTACCGTCACGTCCCCGCGCATACAGCCAGTTGAACAGCGCGGTCCGCGCGCCACCGATATGCAAAAAACCGGTGGGGGAAGGGGCAAAACGGGTGACGACCTGATCGGACATTGTGTTGATTAACCTTTTGGTAACCGTGTCGGGTTTAGTTTGGCGCCTGTCTAACGAGCCCGAAGGACGGGGGCAACCATGCGCGTTCTTGCACGGATTGAGGTCGCGCTGCGGAACCAGAGTGGGTCTTTGTTCCACTGGTCTCCGGTTTGTCTGGCCGCAGGCATTGGCCTGTACTTCAGTTTGCGGTTCGAGCCGGACCGGGAGCTGTATGTTTGGGTGGCTGGAATTGGCTTGGCAATCGGGATCCTCGGGGTTCGGTTGCGGTCCGGCTGGCCGGCGTTGGCATTGGGGGGTGCGCTGATCGCTGGCGGGTTCATTCTTGCTGGCGCGCGTTCCCACATGGTGGCAGAGCCGGTCCTGTCGTGGCGTTACTACGGCCCGGTCGAGGGGCGGGTCGTGGCCCTGGATCGCTCTGCGTCGGATGCGCTGCGGGTCACGCTGGACCGGGTACGATTAGGGGATCTACCCGTGAACAGCAGGCCCCGGCGCATCCGGCTTTCTTTGCACGGTAGTGTGGGGCCTCTGGTTCCGGGGCAACGGATTATGACGACGGCTCATCTTTCGCCACCCCAGGGTCCGGTGGAACCTGGCGGGTTCGATTTCCGCCGACATGCATGGTTCCAGCGCCTGGGGGCCGTTGGATACACGCGCGTTCCATTACTTACCACCGAAGCGGCGACAGTAGGTGACAGCCAAATTTGGATCGCGTCCTGGCGGGCCACGATTTCGAGCAAGGTTCGTTCAGTCCTGCCCGGTGAGGTCGGAGGATTTGCCGCTGCCGTTACAACAGGGGACCGCAGCGGCATGGGGCAATCCACGCTTGAAAGCCTGCGGGCCTCGAATCTGGCACATCTACTTGCGATATCCGGCCTGCATATGGGGCTGCTGACCGGGTTCGTTTATGTGATTTGCCGTATCGGGCTTTCTTCGGTTCCTCCATTGGCATTGCGCGCACCAGTTCGAAAGCTGGCAGCGCTTTGCGCTCTGTTCGCCGCCGTGATCTATCTGCTGCTTTCCGGTGGAAATGTCGCAACGGAAAGAGCCTTTATCATGGTTAGTGTCATGTTTGGGGCCGTGCTGATCGACCGGCGAGCGATCTCTCTGCGCACAGTAGCGGTAGCCGCATTAGCAGTATTGGTTCTGCGCCCGGAATCTTTGCTGAGCCCGGGCTTTCAGATGTCATTTGCTGCCACTACAGCCCTGGTTGTTGTGTTTGGTGCATTGCGAGATTTTGGCCCGCTCCCCGGTCCCAAATGGCTTAGACCGGTTGCAGGAGTCCTCTTGTCATCTGCAATTGCAGGCCTGGCAACTGCCCCGATCGGCGCGGCGCATTTCAACACGATGTCGCACTACGGGTTGCTGGCGAACGTTTTGTCGGTACCTGTGATGGGAACAATCGTGGTCCCATCGGCCGTGGTTGCGGCCTTGCTGTCACCCTTTGGGCTGGAAGCACTAGCGTTAAGCGTCATGGGAATCGGCCTGCGCTGGATTTTGGGCGTTTCCGAATGGGTGTCAGGGCTGGAAGGCGCGCAGGGCTTTGTCGCCAGCCCACCAGACTTTGTGCTGCCGGTGTTTGCGCTGGGGGCTTTGTGGTTATCTCTGTGGCATGGCAAGGCGAGATGGGCCGGTGTGGTGCCCGTTGCCACGGCTTTTCTGTTGTGGGGGCAGGGGCATCGCCCCGAGGTTCTTATCGCCGATTCCGGCGCGTTGGTTGGTGTGATGACCGAGAACGGTCGGGCGCTGAGCAAGGCGAAAGGAAGCGGCTTTGTCGCGTCGGTCTGGCTTGAGAATGACGGTGACGGTGTTGATCAGGTGCTTGCAGCCGGAAGGTGGCCGCAGACGGATAAAAAAATCGCCCGATATGACCTGAAAGGCACTGAACTGGTACATCTGTCCGGCAAAAAGGCGGTTCAACTGTTTGATGAATGCAAATCCAACCAGATCATCGTGTCTGCTTTTGAACTGTCGTTGAGCGGGGGATGCCAAATCATCGATGCTGGGATTCTGCGACAGACCGGCAGCCTTTCCATCTCGGGTCAGACTGTGCGAACAAGCTCGGAACTGTCGGGCCAAAGGCTATGGTCCCCGGGTAGGCCCGGGAACTCCTGAGCGGTCAGTAAGTTCGGATCAGGCCGACGAGTCGCCCCTGAACCCTGACTTTGTCCTCGGGCAGAACACGGGTTTCATAGGCCGGGTTTGCGGCTTCCAGCGCAATGGCTTGGCCACGGCGGAAGAACCGTTTCAATGTTGCTTCCTGCTCTTCAACCAGGGCCACTACGATATCGCCGTTGTCTGCGGTCGATGTTTCCCGGATTACAACCACGTCACCGTCGTTGATCCCGGCATCGATCATCGAGTCACCGCGAACCTCAAGCGCATAGTGTTCGCCCTTGCCGGACACCATCGTGCCGGGAACCGCCACGCGATGCGATACATGGCTGATCGCTTCGATCGGGACACCAGCAGCGATCCGCCCCATTACCGGCAATTCCAGTGCGTCGACTGAAACAGGTTCGAAATTCGCAGGGCGTGGGCCCGCTGGTTTGTCACCTTCAATCACGCGGGGCGAGAATGCGGCCGTGGGTTCGCCACCGAGACTTTCAGGCAGCTTCACGATCTCGATCGCGCGCGCCCGGTGGGCGAGGCGTCGGATAAACCCGCGTTCTTCCAATGCAGTGATCAGGCGATGAATGCCGGATTTCGATCTGAGGTCCAGCGCCGCCTTCATTTCATCGAAACTTGGCGGAACACCGTCCGACTGCACGCGTTTGTGGATGAATTCCAGCAAATCCAATTGCTTCTTGGTCAGCATTGCTCACACCTCGATGGTCATGCGTTTTCTTTTGTTCTACGCATGTTCACGTTTTGTGTCAACGGATTTGCCGGTTTTCAGATCGGCAGGTACTGAACCTCGTCACCTGTATCGCGTGCGGGATCGTGCGGAGGGCGAACGATCAGCGCATTCGCCTGTGCCAGAACACTAAGCAGGGAACTGTCCTGATCCGCACAGGCCCGGATACCGTTTTCGTCCCGAACGGCGCGCATATAGTGTTCGCGCGGGCCGTTGTCCCCTACTGGTTCAGTCAGTTTAGCGGATCTGAGCGGTTGCAGCGTCTGCTCCAACCCCAGCATGCGTCGAACCATGGGAGCGAGGAACAGGTAGCCACATACCATGGCACTGACCGGGTTGCCCGGCAGACCCACCATAGCTGCATCCCCTAAACGTCCTGCCATCAACGGTTTCCCCGGGCGCATACGGATTTTGTAGAAGGCGCGCTGCATCCCAAGACCTTGCGAAACGTCAGACACCAGATCGTAGTCGCCAACTGACGCGCCACCAATCGTAACCACCAGATCCGCCCCTTGCGCCAGAGCGAATGCGGTTTCAAGTGATGAGACCGTGTCCTGTGCGATCGGCAGCATTCGCACCTCGGCGCCCAACCCCTGCAGCAATGCATGCAAGCCAAAGGTGTTGGAGGCGATGATCTGATCCGGGCCGGGTATTTCGCCGGGCATCACGAGTTCATCGCCCGTCGAGATCAACGCAACCACCGGTTTGCGTGTCACCGGAACGACCGGGATGTTCATGGCAGCCATCAGCGCCATGTCTTCGGCACGAATCTGGCGCGGCGCGGTGATTTTGGCACCGGCTCTGAAATCCACTCCGGCAGGACGTATGTTCGTTTTCTGACCAGGTGTATCCGTTATGGTGATCAGATCCCCCCGGCGCTCGACATCTTCTTGAATGACCACGAAATCGGCACCATCCGGTACCGGGGCGCCGGTGAAAATCCGAACGGCCTGTCCCGGGCCGACAGTTCCTTCGAAACGTTGGCCTGCTGCCGATTCACCCACCAGTTTGAACATCGCATGAAGTTCAACTTCGGTCGATTTGACGGCGTACCCGTCCATTGATGATGCCGCGAATGGAGGCTGATCACGCGTGGCTGCTACATCTTGATTCAGAACGCGGCCTGCGGATTGGGCAAGCGGGACATGTTCGACTGGCAATGGTTCAACCAGGTCAAACAGCAGTTCCCGGGCTTCATCAACGGTGATCATTCCGCCTCATAACGTCCTGATTTTCCTCCGTCTTTCAGAAGAACGTGGATGCCTCCGATCTCCATCGCCTTGTCCACGGCCTTGGCCATGTCATACACCGTCAATGCAGCGGTAGACACGGCGGTCAGCGCCTCCATCTCGACGCCGGTCTGGCCGGACGTCTTAACCGTCGCCTCAATCCGAACACCCGGCAGATCGGGATCAAGCATCAGTTCCACCGATACTTTCGTCACAGGCAGGGGGTGGCACAGAGGGATCAGGTCTGGCGTCTTTTTTGCACCCATGATGCCCGCAAGGCGCGCAATACCCAGTACATCACCCTTTTTGGCCCGACCTTCGGAAATAATTTCAAAGGTTTCCTGTGCCATCCTGATGTGGCCGGCTGCAACGGCGATACGGTCCGTCACGGCCTTGTCCGACACATCCACCATATGCGCCTGACCCTGAGCGTCAAAATGGGTCAATGGCATCACATCACCCCGGGAACCAGAGGACGCGCCAACAGGGCGCGGGTCGCTGCCTCGACATCATCCTGACGCATCAGGCTTTCGCCGATCAGGAAGCAGCGTGCGCCGTATCGGGCAATATCAGCCAGATCTTCCGGCGATCCCAGACCGCTTTCACAGACGATGGTTCGATCGGCCGGAACCAGCTTCGATAGTCGCCGCGTTGTGTCAAGAGTGGTCTCGAACGTCTTGAGATTGCGGTTGTTTATTCCGAACAGCGGGCTTTTCAAAACTGCCGCGCGTTCAAGTTCTGCCTCGTCATGTACTTCGATCAGGACGTCCATGCCCCAATCGAATGCTGTCTGTTCCAATTCGGCGGCCTGAGAGTCCTCGACGGACGCCATGATGATCAGAATGCAATCGGCACCAAGCGCGCGGGCCTCAATCACCTGATAGGGGTCGTACATGAAATCCTTGCGCAGAACGGGCAGGGAAACGGCCTCGCGCACCTGAACAAGATATTCCTTCGCGCCCTGAAAACTGGGGGTATCGGTCAGAACAGAAAGGCAGGCGGCACCGCCATCCTCGTACGCTTTGGCCAGTGCGGGAGGATCAAAATCCGGGCGGATCAACCCTTTCGACGGGCTGGCTTTTTTGATCTCTGCGATCAGCCCATACCCAGAACGCGCGGCGGTGTGCAATGCTTCGGCGAACGCACGAACTTCGGGTGCTTCGCGTGCCTCGCTTTCCAGCGTTTCCAGTGCCTTATTCGCCTTATCTGCCGCAACCTCTTCCAGTTTGTAGGCTTTTATTTTGTCCAGAACGGTCTCTGTCATGCGGCTTCCTGTGTAATTCGGGCAAGAGTTGTGATTTTTTCCCGGGCTTTGCCGCTGTCGATACTCTCAACGGCCATTTCTACGCCGTCGCGCAAGTCACTAACAGCATCCGCAACGACAAGCGCCGCAGCACAATTTAGCAGAACGGCGTCACGATAGGCCGATGGTGCGCCATCCAGTAGTGCTCGGAATGCAACTGCGTTTTCTTCCGGTGTGCCGCCAAGGATATCTTCGAACGGATGCACGGGCAGTCCGGCATCTTCGGGGTGCAGTTCAACCTCCTTAACGGTCCCGTCTTCCAAAGAGGCAACCCAACTGACGCCGGTGATTGTCAGTTCATCGGTTCCGTCCGAGCCGTGAACCAGCCAGGCGTGCTCCGCCCCCAACAGGCCCAGGGTTTCGGCCATGGGCCGGATCAGATCGCGGCTGAACGCGCCGGTCAACTGCCGTTTTACTCCGGCGGGGTTCGTAAGCGGGCCGAGGATATTGAAGATCGTTCGTGTGCCAAGTTCCTGTCGACTTGGCATCACATGGGCAATTGCCGGATGATGCATGGGCGCCATCATGAAGCCAATGCCAGCTTCTTTCAAAGCTTTTTCAACTGTTTGCGGGCCGACCATCACGTTGATGCCCAGTTGCCCCAGCGCATCTGCCGCACCGGATTTTGAACTGAGATTGCGATTGCCGTGTTTTGCCACAGTTACACCTGCGCCCGCCACAACAAAGGCGGTTGCGGTGGAGATGTTCAGCGTACCCTTGCCATCGCCACCGGTGCCAACGATGTCAATCGCCCCGGGTGGTGCTTTGACGGCATTGCACTTTGCGCGCATGACGGCGGCGGCCGCGGCGTATTCATCCACGGTTTCACCGCGTGTGCGCATGGCCATCAGCAACCCGCCAATCTGACTGGGCGTGGCTTCGCCATCAAAAAGGATGCCAAAGGCCTGCTCGGCCTCGGCACGGGTCAGCGGGCGGTCGGCCGCGGCCCCGATCAGCGGTTTCAGTGCGTCGCTCATGCGGGGACTTTCAGTTCTTGCAGGAAGTTTTTCAACAGTGCGTGCCCATGCTCCGATGCGATGGATTCGGGGTGGAATTGGACGCCGTGGATCGGCAAATCCCGATGCTGCAGACCCATGATGGTGCCGTCCTCCAGTTCGGCCGTGATCTCAAGGCAATCAGGCAGGCTTTCGCGCTCCACGATCAGTGAATGGTACCGGGTTGCTTCGAACGGGGAAGGCAGGCCCGAGAAGACCCCTTTGCCTGTGTGGTGCATGATGCCCATCTTACCATGTACGATCTCGTGGCACCGCACGACTTTCCCGCCAAAGACCTGTCCGATGGTTTGATGTCCAAGACATACACCCATCAACGGAGTGCGTGTCTCGGCGGCCGCCTGCGTCAGGGCCAGGCAAATCCCGGCCTGATCCGGGTCGCAGGGACCGGGGCTGAGCAGAATGCCGGCCGGGTTCATGGCCATTGCCTCCTGCACGTCCAGCGCATCATTGCGGCGAATGACCATTTCGGCACCGAGTTCGCCCAAATAATGTACCAGGTTGTAAGTAAACGAGTCGTAGTTGTCGATCAGCAGCAGCATTTGGGCACTTGTCTCGGCTTGGGCATTTCGGGCTGGCGATGCAACCACGGGCCACGGTATAATGTCGGGACATACATGCTCAGGCTTGTGGGGCAGCGTCAAGGGGACATCCCGCAAAGGACGGACCTGACAGGGAATTGCCGCAGCAGACGGCGCAGAAGCGATCGACGCAGAGAAAGACGAGAGGCAAAAGAAATGGGCGGATTTGTCGGAGGAATAATCGCCGGTGCGGTTGTCGTGCTGGCTTTGGGCGCGGTTCTGTCGTTGAACACGCCTTTGTCGTCAAAACCGGCCGTCTCAACGCACGCACCCGAACCTGCGCCGCTCGAGGATCCGGCGTCGACGGCCGATGCACCGGATGCCGGAACCGACGCCGATCTGGTCGAACTTCCGCCTGAAGCACCGGAACCCGTCGATGAACAATCAGATTCCCTTGCAGGGGTGACAAATGTCGACCCCACGCCGGATACGCAACCCGTCGTAGGAGAGAGTGAGCCCGCAATCGAAACGCCGGACGTAGCGCCCGAACCTGAAGTTGCGGTTGCCCCGGACGCACCGGTTGCACCACCCGCCCCTGCAATTCCCGCTGGCACGCCACAGGTCGAATCTTTGCCTGAGGTGGCCGATACCGCGCCTGAACCTCCGGCACCACCAGCCGAAGAAGTCGCTGTTCTGGAACCGGAAGCAGAGCCTGCACTACTGCCGGGCACGCCGGAAGAACCGAAGGTTGAGAATCCGTTTGAAAACAGCCCCATTGCCGTGGAAGGGGATGAGGATACTCTTCCTCGCAATCTGCCCCGTATCGCGACCTTGCCGCAGATCGGGGGCGATCAGCCCGCAACGGCGGGCACGACAATTGGCAGGCGCGTGGTTCCCTTGACTGAACGGGACGACCCTGTTGTGGAAGCCGAAGAGACCGAGCAGGTGCCGGTCGGAAAACCGATCGAGGCATACGCGGCCAGCTTCGAAAACCCGGAATCCAAGCCTTTGATGTCGATCATCCTCATTGACGACGAAGGTGCCTTTGGGGCCGAGGCTTTGCGTGATTTTCCCTATCCGCTGAGTTTTGCGATCAGCCCGTCGGATCCTGACGCCGCCGAAAAGATGGCGCGCCACCGCGAGGCCGGTTTTGAAGTAATGGCCATCGCGGACTTGCCGGAAGCCGCAAATGCACAGGACGCCGAGGTGTCTTTGGCGGTCTGGTTCGAGACGCTGCCGGAAACGGTGGGTATTCTGGAAGGTGTAAACACCGGCATTCAGGGTAATCGTCAGGTGGCGGATCAGGTGGCGGCGATTGCGGCCGGAACCGGGCGCGGTCTGATCACGCAGGACAACGGTTTGAACACGGTTCAGAAACTCGCCGCCCGCAACGGGACACCTTCAGGTGTCGTGTTCCGCGACATTGACGGAGCAAGGCAGGACCCGAAGATCATGCGCCGCTTTCTGGATCAGGCTGCATTCCGGGCCGGGCAGCAGGGAACGGTTGTGATGCTGGGACGTTTGAGACCAGAAACGATTTCCGCACTGCTGCTATGGGGGCTTGAGGATCGCGGCAACCGGGTTGCAATGGCACCGATCTCGGCCGTGATGTTGAAAGAAGTTCAGTGAACGTCAGGGAAAATTCAATAAAAGGCGGCTGGTCGGGGGATCGCCGCCTTTTTCTTTAGCTGTTTCCTGATCCTGTAAACCGGGCAGCATCCGCTGCAGCGCGCCGGATTGCGTTCGATTTATGGACCGTTTCCATATATTCAGTCTCTGGGTCGCTGTCATAAACAACACCGCCGCCGGCCTGAATGTACAGTTTCTGGTCCTTAACGATTGCCGTGCGCAGGGCGATGCACATGTCCATGTCGCCGCCGGCGCTGAAATACCCGACGCCGCCGCCGTAAACACCGCGCTTTTCGGGTTCGAGTTCATCAATGATTTCCATCGCGCGCACCTTCGGGGCACCCGAGACCGTGCCCGCAGGCATCCCTGCAAAAAACGCGTCCAGCGCGTCTTTGTCCTCTGCCAGTTCGCCAACAACGTTCGAGACGATATGCATCACGTGGCTGTAGCGTTCGATGATGAACTCTTCCGTGGGGCGCACGGTGCCGATTTTGGAAACGCGCCCGGTGTCATTGCGGCCCAGATCCAGCAGCATCAGGTGCTCGGCCAGCTCTTTCTTGTCGGCAAGCAAATCGACTTCGTTCGCCTTGTCCTCTTCCGGCGTCGCTCCGCGCGGACGGGTGCCGGCGATGGGGCGGATCGTAACTTCATCCCCGAAGACACGTACCAGAATTTCCGGGCTTGCGCCGACAACCTGAAATCCGCCGAAATTGAAATAGAACATGAACGGCGAAGGGTTTGTGCGCCTCAGGGATCGATACAGCGCAAAAGGCGGCAGCGGGAATTCCTGTGTCCAACGCTGGGCCGGAACCACCTGAAAGATATCGCCTGCGCGGATATATTCCTTGGCCTTTTCAACCGCTTCCATATAGCCGGATTTGGTGAAGTTCGAAACGGGTGGGGCGATCTCATGCGCATCACCCAGATCCCTGGATTCGGTCGGCATCGCGCGTTCCAGATCGCGGACAGCATCCATGACGCGTTCGGCAGCCTGCGCATAGGCGGCCTTGGCGGATTGACCTTCGCTGACCCAGGCAGGGGACACGACTGTCACGTCGCCTTTGACCCCATCCAGTACCGCGATCACCGACGGGCGCAGCATCACCGCATCCGGCAGGCCCAGCGGGTCGGGGTTCACATCCGGCAGGTATTCGACAAGCCGCACCATGTCATAGCCAAGATAGCCGAACAGCCCCGCCGCAGCCTGCGGCAGTTCTTCAGGCAGGTCGATGCGGGATTCGGCCAGGAGCGACCGCAGGTTGTCCATAGGATTGCCGTCCTGCGGCACGAAGGCGTCCGGATCGAACCGGGCAGAGCGGTTCAGCGAGGACGTCTTACCATGGCAATGCCAGATGAGGTCCGGCTTCATACCGATGATCGAGTAGCGCCCGCGGACTTCGCCCCCCGTGACCGATTCCAGAACAAAAGCGTCCTTCTGAGCCCCCGTCAGTTTCAACATCAGCGAGACGGGCGTGTCCAGATCGGCGGCCAGGCGGGTATAGACGACCTGATTCGCGCCTGCCTCGTAGGCACGCGCGAATGCGTCAAATTCTGGGGTCAGGGCCATGTCCGCTCTCTTTTAGTAGCTCGCCTGCACGGCGTTCAGCGCACGCTGATCAATAACTGGGCGGGCACGAGTCTGGGCATCGCGCACATAGGCGTCAAAAATGTTCTGAGCCAGTGCCTGGTTCATCTGGACTTCCAGCGCGGCTTTCATCTGGCGCAGTTCGTCGGTCTCAGCCGGCGGTAGCAGTTCATCCAGCCTGACGATCAGGGCGGCATTATTGCCGGGGACAACCCGCAATTCCCCCGGCTCCATTTCAAAGACCTGGGTCATGAATCCGACCGGAGCGTCATCAAGGAAAGCGGTGCGGGTCAAGGCGTTTTCTACCCGGAACGGCAAACCTGTCGCGGCAAAGTCGCCGTCGGTCGCCAGTTGGGTCAAGACAGTGTTGGCCTGATCCTGCAAGGCCTTGCCTGTTTCAGCCTGAACCCATGCCTCGGCCACACGGTCACGGGCGGTCTCAAGCGGTTCAGGCCGCTGCGGCAGAACCTCATTCAGGCGCAATGCGAAAATCGAGCCGTCTTCGAGAAAGCCGATTTCGGGGAAGTCGCCTTCGCGAACGGCTTCGGCAGCGGCACGAAAGCCCTCATATGCGGCGACACCTTCTTCGTTCTCACGGGTCCATTCGATCTGGCCCAGTTCCATCTCGGTTTCGCCTGCCAGTTCTTCCAGGGTGGCCCCACCGGCAAGCATGTCGTTGATGTCCTCGGCCTGCGCCTCGATCAGACGCCGTGCACGCTCGGCTGCCAGTTCCTCGCGCAGGTCAGGGGCAGCGTCTTCAAACGGGATGTTGTTTGCTGCCAGTGATCCGTTGATCCGGAACAGCGCAGGGCCAAACACGGACGGCAGAGGTCCAACCACGGCATCAAGATCTGCCTCAAAAACAGCATCGGCCGCTTCGCCGAGGTCTTCGCGGGTCACGTCGCCCAGATCAATGTCGCTCAGTTCGAGGTCGCGATCGCGCACTAGCTGTTCAAATGTCGTGCCGCCAACCTCGAACTGCGCCATGGCATCCATAGCGGCCGCTTCGTCCGAAAAGGCCAGCCGTTCGACGAGGCGTCGTTCCGGTTGCTGGAATTCAGCGATGCGCTGATCGTAGAGGCTGCGCAAGGCGTCGTCCTGGATTTCAACGCTGTCGAGCAACATTTCGGGCGACAGGATCGCGTACGTCAGGCGTTTGGTGCGGGGCAGGGTGAAACGATCCGTGTTTTCGTCGTAATACGTTTGCAACTGCTCGTCCGTGGGTTCAGCAATCGGTGCGGTCAGGGCATCGGCCCCAAGTGTCGCGACGGTAAAGCTGCGCCGTGCGCCGACATAGTCCGTCAATACGTCCGACAGCGTTGCAGGCATTACGACGCCGCCGACAACCGCCCCTTGGACAATGGTCCGCGCGGATTCCTTGCGAAGATCAGCTTCGAACTCGGCATCGGTCATCCCCGCCTGTTCCAGTTGGAACTGGTAGGTCTCGCGGTCGAAATTGCCGTCCACGCCCTGAAATGCCGGGATCGCGACGATTTCCTTCTGCAGGTTTTCATCGCCAATCGAAACGCCCAGCTGAGCCACTTCGTTGTTCAACGCAGCCAGAGCCGTCAGACGGGACAACGCCAGTTGGCCCAGTCCCAACTCCTGTGCCTGCGACATTTGCAGGGCCTGACCTGTCTGGGCCTCGACCGCGCGGATTTCACGCTGCAGTTCGCGCACATATGCGTTGATCGGAACCACTTCATCGCCGACCTGCGCCACCGTCCGCACCGTACCGCTGAGGTTTACGGCGCCGAACCCTGCAAGTCCAAGCATCAGCAAGCCCATGAGAATCCAGACGAAGGTCTTTGATAGGTTTTTCATGCCTGCGGCCATGGACGCCCTCTTTCATGCTTTTGTCGGCAGATGACTGCCCTGTTGGTTGCGGCCCTGAATACGACGCGGACCGCCGGGGGGCAAGATCAGATGGAAAGCGCCTGAAGACGGTCGAACAATCGTTCGATACCCACGCGGTCGATGTTGGCAAAAGCGATGCGCACCTGCCGTTGGCCCGCCGCATCCTCAGTGGGTGTGAACATGGTACCTGGCAACAGCAGAACACCAGCTTCGGCCACCAGCTTTTGGGCAAGCTCATCTGACGGAATGTCGAATGGATGTTCAAGATATGCGAAATACGCGCCCAGCCCAAGCAATCGCCAGCCCTTAGCCGCCAGTCTGGGCATCTCTTCCGCGATGGCTGCACGGCGATCCAGGATTTCATCACGTTCGGACGCAAGCCATTGTGACAGGTTCTGCATCCCCCACAACGCGGCGAACTGGCCAATCTGACCCGGGCAGATAGCAACCGTGTCCAGAAACTTTTCGATCTCGGCCAAAAGTTGCGGACTTGCCGCGATGGCTCCGACCCGGTGGCCGGTCAGACGGAAGGCCTTGGAAAACGAGTAGAGATGAACAAATGTATCCTGCCAGTCGGGCTGACGGAACAGTTCATGCGGAGCACCGGACCGGCTGTCGAAATCCCGATAGGTCTCATCCACCAACAGTTTGACGCCGGCCTCACGGGCAAGATCATAGAACGCCCCAACCAGTTCGGAAGGGTATTCGACGCCGCCTGGATTGTTCGGAGTGACCAGCGCAATCGCGCGTGTCTTTTCGGTGATCAGGTCTCGGGCCCGTGCCACGTCCGGCAGCAGATCATCACCCGTGGGAAGATCAATAGCCCGCACACCAGCCATGTCGAGCCACATTTTATGATTGAAATACCAAGGGGTTGGCAGGATAACCTCGTCCCCCTGATCCGTGATCGCGGCGATCACAGCAGAAAATGCCTGATTGCATCCTGATGTGATTGCGACCTGTTCCGGTTCGACATGGGACTGATAATGTGCCCCGATCTGGCGGGCCAGCTCTGTGCGAAGGTCGGTATTGCCCAACACAGGCCCGTAAAGATGGGCGCTGTTTTCGGAAATCGCGAACTCTGCCATTGCCTTTCGCAGTTCGAGTGGCGGAGGGTCCACGGGCGCGGCCTGACTGACATTGATCAGAGGCCGGTCTTCGGGAAACTCGACGCCTTCCAGCCAGCGTCGCGCCTCCATCACCGGAGGGGCGAAAGTGGCGGTGGTGCGTGTATGTGTCATGCGGTTTTTGCGAGGCACTGCCCCGCGCTCCGAGGTATTTTGAACAGAAGAAACCGCGGCGTGGGATCAATCGGTGCCGCGATAAGGCTCGACATATTGCAGGGCCATGTCCCAGGGGAAGAAAATCCACGTGTCCTGGCTGACCTCGGTGATGAAGGTGTCCACCATCGGACGACCTTTGGGCTTGGCGTAGACTGTGGCGAAATGCGCGTTGGGATACATGTCGCGTACAAGTTCCAGCGTTTTGCCGCTGTCGACCAGATCGTCGATGATCAGCACACCAGTTCCGTCGCTCATCAGCTTGGCATCCGGTGCCTTGAGCACTTCGGCCTCGCCTTGTTCCTGATGATGGTACGAGCGGACGCTGATCGTATCGACCGTGCGAATATCCAGTTCCCGGCTGACGATCATCGCAGGAGCCATACCGCCCCGAGTGATGGCCACGACCGCGCGCCAGGCGCCGTCGTCGGGCCCCTGGCCATCGAGACGCCACGCCAGGGCGCGGGAATCGCGGTGAATCTGGTCCCAGCTGATATGAAACCCTTTTTCGTGCGGCAAGCGGTCTTTGGCGCTCATCTGATCAACCCTTTTCAATATCCGGCGCATCGACGGCTTTCATGCCGACGATGTGATACCCCGAATCCACGTGCAGATTTTCACCGGTTACACCGCTGCTGAGGTCGGACAACAGGTATAGGGCGGATTTGCCGACATCGTCGATGGTCACGTTCCGGCGCAGGGGTGAATTATATTCGTTCCACTTCATGATATAGCGGAAATCGCCGATACCGCTTGCCGCCAGTGTTTTGATCGGACCCGCGGAAATAGCGTTTACGCGAATCCCGTCCTTGCCCAGGTCTTCAGCCAGATATTTGACCGATGCCTCCAGCGCGGCCTTGGCGACGCCCATCACGTTGTAGTGCGGCATCACCTGCTCGGCCCCGTAATAGGTCAGCGTGATTGCGCTGCCGCCTTCGGACATCAGTTTTTCTGCGCGCTGCATCACTGCGGTAAAGGAATAGACCGACACGTCCATCGTCAGGTTGAAATTAGCCCGTGACGTATCGACATAGCGCCCGCGCAGTTCGTTCTTGTCCGAGAATCCGATGGCATGGACGATAAAGTCCAGCTTGCCCCATTTTTCAGAAAGCTGCGCGAACAACCCGTCAATGGATGCCTCATCACTGACGTCACAGGGCAACACGATATCGCCACCCAACTGGGCCGCCAGTGGGTCAACCCGTTTTTTCAACGCATCGCCCTGATACGAGAAGGCCAGCTCAGCGCCTGCTTCGGACAGGGCGCGGGCGATTCCCCATGCGATTGATTTGTCATTGGCCAGTCCCATGATGAGGCCGCGTTTTCCGGCCATCAACTGATTAGACATATTTGGATCTCCGCCTGTCCCGGTTTTATCAGAGTGGTTTAGGCCATTGGATGCGCTGCTTCAAGGCTGAGCGGGTCTTGCCCGCAGCGGGTTCTCGCCTTAGGGTCGTCAACATTACTTTCCAGGGGATGGAAATGAACGAGCGTAGCGGCATTTTTGCCGGAACTGATCCGTTTGAATTGGCGGAGCGGTGGCTGGGCGAGGCCAGAGAGTCTGAACCTAACGATCCGAATGCGATTGCTTTGGCGACCGTAGATTCGGACGGGATGCCCAATGTGCGCATGGTTCTGCTTAAGGAAATCGAGCCGGACGCCTTTGTATTCTACACGAACTATGGAAGCGCCAAGGCAGTGGAACTGGAAAGTGCCAGCAAAGCGGCTTTTGTCATGCACTGGAAATCCTTGCGGCGGCAGATCCGAGTTCGTGGTACAATATCGCGCGAGGATGGTCCGAAGGCGGATGAATACTATGCCTCGAGATCACTGAAAAGCCGTTTGGGGGCCTGGGCTTCCAAACAATCGCAGCCGCTGAGCAGCCGGTCGGTTCTGATGGCGGAAGTGGCGAAAGTAACGGCGAAGCTTGGACCCAATCCGCCACGCCCGCCGTTCTGGGGCGGGTATCGGTTGGAGCCGACGGAAATCGAGTTTTGGGCCGATGGTGCATTTCGTTTGCATGATCGGTTCAGATGGCGGCGGGATCAATCGGGTTCCGCGTGGCAAGTGCAGAGGTTGAATCCATGACGTTCGCGTATCGTGAAATGCAACACGCAGAAAACAATGATTTTTTTCAGCTTGAATTTGCGCGCCATTCCCATACACATCAAACCCTTAACGAAGTGCTAATTTTCGCGATGGTAAAACAGTGCCAGAAGATCTGAACAACATGTACCGCGTACGTGGACACGTTAAATGGTTCGATCCCGCAAAGGGGTACGGATTTGTTGTGTCCGACGAAGGCGGCCCGGATATTCTGTTGCATGTGAACGTGTTGCGCAATTTCGGGCAAAGTTCGGTCGCCGATGGCGCTGGTATCGAGATTATGACGCATCGCACCGATCGCGGTGTTCAGGCGGTCGAAGTCGTGAGCGTCGATCCTCCCGCACGCGCAGATGCCATGCTGCTGGCCGATTTCGCCGATCTTGACCCGGTCGTGATTGCCAACGCACCGCTTGAGGCGGCGCGCGTCAAATGGTTCGACAAGGGCAAGGGCTTTGGCTTTGCAAATGTCTTTGGCCGTGATGAAGACGTTTTTCTTCACATCGAGGTTCTGCGCCGGTCCGGGCTGGCCGATCTTCAGCCGGGCGAGGCCCTGGCGATGCGTGTTATCGACGGCAAGCGGGGACGTATGGCGGCGCAGGTACTGGCCTGGGAAGCTGCCCTGGACGCATAAGTGCCAATGATCAGGTTTCTCTCGGTTCTCATTATTCTTTCATTAATGTGGGCTGAAACCGCATTGGCGGCCTGTCGGGAAGACAGGATCTATGTCAGGAACGACAAAACTCACATTCGGTTTGATATCGAACTTGCGATCTCGCCTCAGGACCGTGCGCGCGGCTTGATGTTTCGGGAATCACTGCCGACACAGTCGGGGATGCTGTTTGTCTTCGATCCGCCGCAACCCGTGGCGTTCTGGATGAAGAACACGCTGATTTCTTTGGACATGATTTTTCTGGATCGGTCCGGGTCCGTAATGAAAGTGCACCACAATGCGGTTCCGGGTGATCTGACCCCTGTCGACGGTGGGGGTAACGTATTTGCGGTATTGGAAATTAATGCCGGTCTCGCGGCGCGGTACCTGATAACGCCCGGTTCCCAGATGAGGCACAAAGTTTTTTCGCGCGGACCTGCGATTTGGCCCTGTTAGGGCTTTTCAAATCAAATCGGCACGTTTAGGAAGGCGCACGGTCCGGGGCGTGGCGCAGTCTGGTAGCGCACCTGTTTTGGGTACAGGGGGTCGTAGGTTCGAATCCTGCCGCCCCGACCACTTTTTCGATCAAATCGGATTCCCGCCAAATTCGGAGTACAGCCGCGAAAAATCGCGATTAACCATCTCGCTTTGCACTGGAATCTTCACGGTCTTCCCACTTTTCTGCGGCACCAGAAAAAACAACTCGGCATCAACCCGATAGCCAGCCTGGATCTTGCTGGAATGCAGATACGTCACGATCTGCGGCAGGTTTTGAGGATAACCGTCAAAGTTGAGAATCAGATAGGCCGTCATGTCGGGGGGCAGCAACTCACGACATTCGACGGTGTTTCGGTCGGTTTTTACATATTTGTTGCCCGGGCCCGCGCAGTCGGTTTCAAACGCACTGAACAGCTTTTGGGGATACTCCGGGAATTGAGCGCTGCGCGATGACGGGGACGTGTCTTGTGGTGTGCAGGACACGATCAGCGCGGCAACTGGCAGCAGATGAAGCAGATTCATATGTAAAACCAACAGGGTTCAGATTTTAGCGATGATTTCACTATGACACGGGACCGGCGCGCGGGACGATGATTCTCTGGCCCGAGCATTAACATCGCGTTGCATGATAATTGGCCGATAACCACGGCGAGAAAAAAGAGAAATCAATTTGAGCCGACCGGCTGTCAGGTCCTGCGTGGGTGCGTCTTACCTGTGGAGGAATCGTGGACAAGTGAATTGCGGACTCGTCATGGGATGAGGTCAACAAAAAAGATTTGAAAAAAGATCGAAAAAGCCCGTTGACCACATATGGGTATATACGTCAGATTGTATGGGCCGAAAGACGTGCCACAATATCTGGTAGGCACTTACCAGAATAAGGCAACGGGCGAGGGACGGAAAGCATACCAATGCCACGTGCAGCCGAATTGTTCGGCTATGCGCTGTCAAAGGCAGCGACCGATACCCTTTTGTCCGGAAATCGGTGGCAGGCGGTCGACACCCCGCAAACAAGATTTGGTGTCGAAAACCGAAAATTAAGCTGGTTGTAGCTAGGGCGGCGGACATGAAGATTGACAGAAAATTCACCAAATCCGGGCAGGATGCATATGCAGATCTGGAATTTGTTTCGGCAACATCCGAAATCCGCAACCCGGATGGGACAATTGTTTTCCGTCTCGAGAATATCGAAATCCCTTCAAGCTGGAGCCAGGTTGCCAGCGATGTCATCGCCCAAAAATATTTCCGCAAGGCTGGTGTTCCGTCCAAGCTGAAGAAAGTCAAAGAAAAGGACGTTCCCGAATTCCTGTGGCGCTCGGTTCCCGCTGAAGACGCTGAGTTTGACGGCGAAATCTCGTCCAAGCAGGTGTTCGACCGTCTGGCCGGCGCTTGGGCGTATTGGGGCTGGAAAGCCGGGTACTTCTCATCCGAGGATGATGCGCGCGCTTACTTTGATGAGATGCGCTATATGCTGGCCACCCAGCGCGCGGCGCCGAACAGCCCGCAGTGGTTTAACACCGGTCTGCACTGGGCTTACGGCATCGACGGTCCGGCTCAGGGCCACCACTATGTCGATTACAAAACCGGCAAGCTGACCAAATCGAAATCCGCTTACGAACATCCGCAGCCGCACGCGTGCTTCATCCAGTCGGTCGATGATGATCTGGTGAACGAAGGCGGCATCATGGATCTGTGGGTGCGCGAGGCGCGCCTGTTCAAATACGGCTCTGGTACCGGGACCAACTTCAGCCATCTGCGTGCAGAAGGTGAGGCGCTGTCGGGTGGTGGTAAGTCCTCGGGCCTTATGGGCTTTCTCAAGATCGGCGACCGCGCCGCTGGCGCGATCAAATCAGGCGGGACAACCCGTCGAGCAGCAAAGATGGTGATCGTCGATGCAGATCACCCGGACATCGAGCAATTCATCGAATGGAAGGTGATCGAAGAGCAGAAGGTGGCCTCGATCGTTGCCGGATCGAAGATGCACGAGAAGATGCTGAACGGCATTTTCGAGGCCATCCGAAGCTGGGACGGCGCGCAAGACGACGCGTACGACCCCAACAAGAATGATAGCCTGAAGAAAGCGGTGCGCGAGGCGAAGAAAGTCGCGATCCCAGAGACTTACATCAAGCGCGTGCTGGATTACGCGCGGCAGGGACACGACAGCATCGAGTTCCCGACCTACGACACGGATTGGGATTCGGAAGCCTACAGCTCGGTTTCAGGTCAGAACTCGAACAACTCGATCCGCGTGACCAATGCGTTCCTGACCGCCGTTGAAAAAGACGCGGATTGGGAGTTGATCAACCGCACCGATGGCAAGGTCGCCAAGACCGTCAAAGCACGCGATCTGTGGGAGAAGGTGGGCCACGCCGCATGGGCCTGCGCTGACCCGGGTATCCAGTTCCACGACACCGTTAACGAATGGCACACTTGCCCCGAAGATGGTGAGATTCGCGGGTCGAACCCGTGTTCGGAATACATGTTCCTCGACGACACGGCCTGTAACCTGGCCTCGATGAACCTGCTGACCTTCCTCAAGGATGGTGAGTTTCAGGCGGCGGACTACATGCATGCTTCGCGCCTGTGGACCCTGACGCTGGAAATCTCGGTGACCATGGCGCAGTTCCCGTCGAAGGAAATCGCGCAGCTGTCTTATGACTTCCGCACGCTGGGTCTGGGTTACGCAAACATCGGCGGCCTGCTGATGAACATGGGCTACAGCTATGACTCGGATGAGGGGCGTGCGATCTGTGGCGCGTTGACTGCAATCATGACCGGTGTGGCCTATGCGACCTCGGCGGAGATTGCGGGCGAGCTTGGCCCGTTCAAAGGCTACGAGCGCAACGCCGACCATATGCTGCGCGTTATCCGCAACCATCGCCGTGCCGCACAAGGTGTGACCAATGGATATGAGAAACTGGCCGTCAAGCCGGTGCCTCTGGACCACGGCAACTGTCCGGACAAGCGTCTGATCGACCTGGCCATGTCCGCCTGGGATGAGGCGCTGAGCCTCGGTGAAAAGAACGGTTACCGCAATGCGCAGGCCACGGTGATCGCGCCGACCGGTACCATCGGCCTGGTGATGGATTGCGACACTACCGGGATCGAGCCGGACTTTGCGCTGGTGAAGTTCAAGAAGCTCGCGGGTGGCGGCTATTTCAAGATCATCAACCGCTCGGTGCCGTCGGCGCTGGAGAAGCTGGGCTATTCCTCGTCTCAGATTGAAGAGATCGTGGGTTATGCGGTTGGTCACGGCACCATCGGCAACGCGCCGGGGATTAACCACACCTCGCTGACCGGACATGGCTTTGGCCCGAATGAATTGGCCAAAGTGGATGCCGCGCTGGAAAGCGCCTTTGATATCCGGTTCGTCTTCAACCAGTGGACATTGGGCGAGGACTTCTGCACCGGCGTTTTGGGTATCCCAGCCACCAAGCTGAATGACCCGACATTCGATCTGCTGCGCCATCTGGGCTTTACCAAAGCGGATATCGACGCGGCGAACGACCATGTCTGCGGAACCATGACGCTGGAAGGTGCGCCGCATCTGAAAGAAGAACACTATTCGATCTTCGACTGCGCCAACCCATGCGGCAAGAAAGGCAAGCGTTTCCTTGGGGTTGATAGCCACATCACCATGATGGCAGCAGCGCAAAGCTTCATCTCGGGCGCGATCTCGAAAACGATCAACATGCCGAATGACGCGACCATCGAGGACTGCCAGAAGGCCTATGAATTGTCGTGGTCGTTGGGTGTGAAGGCCAACGCGCTGTATCGCGACGGCTCGAAACTGTCGCAGCCTCTGGCCGCGGCGCTGGTCGAGGATGACGACGAAGCGGCAGAAGTGCTGGAAAGCGGTTCGGCGCAGGAAAAAGCCGTCGTTCTGGCCGAGAAAGTGATCGAGAAGGTTGTGGTCAAGGAAATGATCCGCAGCCATCGCGAGAAACTGCCGCATCGCCGAAAGGGATATACTCAAAAGGCGATCGTGGGTGGCCACAAGGTCTATCTGCGGACCGGTGAATTCGAGGACGGCAAGCTGGGTGAGATTTTCATCGACATGCACAAGGAAGGTGCCGGCTTCCGGGCGATGATGAACAACTTTGCCATCGCTGTGTCGGTTGGTCTGCAATATGGCGTACCGCTTGAAGAGTTCGTGGATGCGTTCACCTTCACCAAGTTCGAACCGGCAGGGATGGTACAGGGCAACGACTCGATCAAGAACGCGACGTCGATCCTGGATTACATCTTCCGCGAACTGGCGGTGTCTTATCTCGACCGCACCGACCTGGCCCATGTGAAGCCCGAAGGCGCAACCTTTGATGATCTGGGCCGGGGAGAGGAAGACGGGTTGTCGAACGTTTCGGAAATTAGCGAAACTGCGGCGTCCAAGTCCCTGGAAGTACTGAAGCAAATCAGTTCGACTGGCTACCTTCGCAAGCGATTGCCGCAGGACCTGATGGTGTTCAATGGCGGGCAGTCCGGCGCGAACGGCATGGCCGAATCCGCAGCGCAATTTGCGGCACCGGTTGCGGAGACAGCCGTCGCGACCAGCATGGACGCCCGTACGAAGGCGAAGATGCAGGGATACGAGGGCGACCCGTGTGGAGAATGCGGAAACTACACGCTGGTGCGGAACGGTACCTGCATGAAATGCAACACCTGTGGCGCGACAAGCGGGTGTAGCTGACGTTTAGCGCCCTGGCACCCCGGGGCGCAGGGGTCGGATGCTGCCACAGTGACCGGCCCCGACGAATACGGAGAAAGGCTCTGAGACTTACCAACTGACCTTTCTCCACTCGGCCGACATGCCCGTGTTGGCCGGGAACAGGGTGGGGCGGAATATCGGTCCTTCCCACTCTTTCACGGGGCGGGTGCGCTCGTCCCATGCGCAGTCCAGGCCGCAGGCAAAAAAACACCGGGCGGTCAACGATACGAGCCTGGAAGGCGAAACTGACAGGGGGCTTCGGCCCCCTTTCTTTTTTGACCTGAGCAAAGCCTTGCCGGAATGCGCTCCTGTCATCGGGCAAGATCCGCCGAACAGAACCTCGAGTGTTTTTCTTGGCGGTGGACCGCAGATACGACTCTGCAAAACACGCAATGATTGGCCTTAATTGTACACCCTCAACTATTGCGAGTTACAGAAGACGTCAATCGGGTGTTTCTGGGGCCTGTCCGGACAGAAAACAGACAACAAAACTCTCAGGAGGCACCGAAATGAAACGCCAAAATCTGGCTGTATTCTCAGCAATCGTACTTGGATTGCCCACACTGGCCGTCGCTCAATCCTCAGTGGACACAAACGGGGATGGCGTACTGACAATTGAAGAAGTGCAGGCAATTCTGCCCGATGTCGACGCAGACGGGTTCTCGACCATGGATGCAAATGGCGACGGCGCGCTGGATCAGGCCGAGATTGCCGTCGCACAGGAAGCGGGTTTGCTTCCATCTAGTGACGGCTAAATCCGGGTGCGGGAAAGCGGCCTGAGCATTTCAGGCCGCTTTTCAGTGTCTCATCTCGGCAAGTGAATGTTGAATCTGCTTCGAAGTTCAGCATCCAACAGCGGGTCGAATTGTGCCGGCGACGGTGTTGACAGGATTTCCTCTTTTCGCTTGATCGCTTTCTCAATCAGATCAGGTTTGCCGAGTTCCACCCATTCCTTGGGTGAGGAGCGATCGCCGAAGGTCGGATAGACATAATCTGCCTGCATGCGGCTGAGCGTGGCATCCGTGCCAAGGTAGTGACCCGGTCCGCCCATGCAGACGGCCGCCATCTGGTCCAGCGCCAAAGTTTCGTCCGTCACTTCGATCCCGCGCACGCAGCGCTGCGCTTGGCCGATCAGGTCATCGCTGAGGATCAGGCTTTCAAAGCAGAAGCCCAACAATGAGGCGTGCATTCCAGCCGCTTCGTAGACCATGTTCAGGCCCGACAATCCGGCCATAACGTTCGAGCACATCTGCTCCCACCCGGCCTGCATGTCCGGAAGTTTCGCATCCGATGCTCCGGCGGCGGCACCGCCCGGAAGGTCGTAGAACCTGTGCATCTGGGCGCAGCCCGCGGTCAGAAGGGCCTGTTCACCCGAACCGATGGACATCGCGCCGGTGCGCAGGTCCAGACCAAAGGGCCAGGTGCCAAAAACGGCTGGCGCACCGGGTTTGACGGCATTGACGTAAACCAGACCGGCCAGGCATTCCGCCGTTGCCTGAGTGATTGCGCCCGCAATCGTCGAGGGCGCAGTTGCCCCGGCCATTCCCGCCGACAGCAGCAGGACCGGCATCCCGGCCTTGATGCATTCTTCCATCACTTCGCAGCTTTCCGTTGCGAATTTCATTGGCGGAACGACAAAGCAGTTCGAGTTGGACATGAACGGCCGCTCGCGCCATTTGTCCTCGCCGCCCGCGATCATGTGCAGCATTTCTATCGCCGGGGCCACATGGCTGGGTTCGGTAAAGGATGTGCCGATATGTTTGAACGTGCCCGAGGTCGTGGCGTAGACTGTGTTCAGATCCATCTCAAGGTTGTCCGCAATATCGCGACAAACCATCGGACGCTGCACAAAGTGAATGTTGTCAAGCTGCTGGCAGATGCGTGAGGCGTCATGCAGATCCTGCACGGTCGAATCGCGGTATTCCTGGCCGTGTACATCGACCATGCTGACAGCCGCGCCAGCCGTGCCGTAATGAACACGCGTGCCTGACAGTTCCAGATCGGTCTTTCCATCCCGGCTGTAAAGCGTCACGGAACGATTGGCTTTGGCGATGGTATCTTCCACCAGCGCACGCGGGAACCGGATGCGACCGTCATCACCCAGGGTACAGCCTGCGGCAACAAGATAATCGATCCCGCTTTGCGGCGCATCCGCAAGGCCAATCGTTTCCAGCGCTGTCAGCGCAGCTTCGTGAATGCGTTCCAACTGTGCTTGGGTCAGCACGTTCAGGGTACCGCCCTCCATCCCGGGCCGCACGGGGCGCAGGTGATCGGGCAGAGCAGAGGCACGGGCGGCACGGCGCGCGGAGCGTCCGCCGCTGCGAGAGGAAGTACGGGTTTGGTCGTTCATGTGTTTGGTCCGGATTAAGAGCTGTTCCTGAAGAGTGGCTTAATTCACCCTGGGAATGGTCTTCCCCGCGCCGCACGCCCGCGGTCCGCACCAATGGTGCGGCTGATCAGGCGGATTTTCCAGTAGTCGCTTTTCATGCGGACCTCTTACGTTGGCCGTAGTTATCCTTCACCCGGCGACATGATCTGTCCTGTTTGCGACCCAAACTTAGAAATAGGTCGCCATTGCTCCCTTTCTTTGTCGAATGGGTTTCAGCGTGAGATTTCTTCCCGTTCGGGTGGAAATCTGATATAGTGGGATCACTATTTTTTAACCTGTCTGTTATCAGAATTGAAATATCGGTTCTCGGACCCAATGTTCGGGTAAATGGTTTGTAAGCGCCCCGAAATTCCCGCTCATCGGGGCTGTAACATGTTGGAGACGTGAATGAAATTCAGCACGGCCCTCATTGTCGCAGTGACAATGTTAAGTGCCGTCCCGGCGGTCGCCGAGGATTGGACCGGGGGTTATGCAGGATTCAGCTTTGGGTATACTGAAGCGGATGGCCCCAACGGATCCAGCGGTGACGATTCCAGTTTTGGACTCCATGTCGGCTATGACCACGATTTCGGAAGCTTCGTTCTGGGAAGCGAATTGGAATACAATCACCTGTCGCTGAACCTCGGTCAGGGGGAAGGGACATTAGACAGTCTGACACTGCTGAAATTGCGCGGCGGGTACGATTTCGGACCGGCGCTGGGGTATGTGGTGGTCGGCGCCGCACGGATCGATACCTCCGCCGACAATGACACAGCAGCGGTCTACGGAATCGGCGTTGCCTATCCGGTCAATGACAGATTCATCATCAGCGGCGAGGCGCTACGTCAGAATTTTGACAATGTGACCCGATCAAATGGCAGTCTTGGCGCCAACACTTTCAATCTGCGGACGACCTTCCGGTTCTGATCACTGTTTCGGCTTCTCCCGGGAGCGTTCATTGCCAAATCACGCAGTGTTTGCAGCGCTGCAATAAAGAGGTCGTTTTCGATCGTCATCGCAACCCGGATGTGACTAGCCGCAACTCTGCCCAAGCTCTCACCTTGCCTCACCGCAATGGAATGCGTTTCGAGCAGCGCCATTGCAAATGCCTCACCACTTCGCCTGTTGATACGAACATTCAGCATCAAATACATGTCCCCTGTTTGGGCACCAGCCTGACAACGTTCCGAGTGCTCAACAGTTTGATAGCCAAGGTTCGCCGATTGCGGACGAGTTCCGAGAATTCCTGTTTCATATCACTGCCCGAGTTCAACGCAATACTCGCGGCGTCCTGAATAGACCCGGGAACACCATTCATGGTGTGTGTTGCCAGATTAACCAGTTGGGAGTTGACGTCTTCAATCTCGACGATCCAACTGCGGCGCGAGCCTGTCGTAATATGTGATTTGGACATTGAGCCGACGACCAAGATGCGTTCGGCCATACCCGGCTCAGTACGAGGCGAAATATGGACGCCACCCCAAACCTGAGTATCATCGACTTCGTCCGAAATCAGTCAAAGGTCGCGTGTTCGGCAAATACCAGAGATGCTTTGAAACGGGTCGGCGGAAAAGACCGCTCCGGTTGGATTGGTGGGCAAGGTTGATCTGCAAGGACAACGCCCCCGTCGGCTGCGGTATCGCTCCGTTCTGCGCTTGGCGGGAACTCGTTTTTCGGCTGGGTCTGAATGGCGTTGTATTGTCAATCAGCTACGAGGTGGCAACTCAGCCTGTACTTTTTTGGTAAGCGATTTGCGCACAATGTCATAGGAAGCGGTCAGTCGGTGGCGCATCTCGTCGGCATCCGTTTCCCATGGCAGCAGCAACCAGCTGCGGTGGAAATAGGGCGCTTTGGTGCCGACGCCCGCTTCGATCAGCATCTGCGCAGTGTCGACATCAGGGGTTTTTACTGAAACGCCGGTGCCCGCCGTGCCAATGCAGGCAAACATCTTGCCGCCAATCTTCCACGCGTCATGACCGCCACCCCAGGGGTCGGACACTTCCGCTCCGGGTAGGTCACGGCATATGGAGTTCACGAGATCTCGGCTCATACAAGGCAGAGTGCCCCGTCATACGCGCGATCACAAGCCTTGGCTTGACGTGTTTTACGTGGTAATCGGTCCTCATGAACCGGATAACCTGCATCATTATCTGCTGCATTACCTGCTGATTTCTCAAGCGGGCCGGTTTCTTTCGTTTTCATCCCTGAGACAAGTTGCTAAGCCCGCGCCAACGCGCAAGCTATTGCTGTTTCTTAGGAGCCCACCAGATGACGACCATCAGACTGCACAACACACGGACGCGGACGAAGGAAGATTTCGTGCCGATCGATGCCGACAATGTGCGGATGTATGTCTGCGGCCCGACCGTCTATGACCGCGCGCATCTTGGCAATGCCCGGCCCGTGGTGGTGTTCGATGTGCTTTATCGATTGCTGCGCCATGTCTACGGCCCGGAACACGTGACCTATGTGCGCAACTTCACGGATGTGGATGACAAGATAAATGCGACGGCGCTGGCCCGAAAGCAGGCAGGCGCGTTCGGGTCGCTTGAGCAGTTGGTGCAGGAGCGTTCGGATGAAACCATCGGCTGGTATCTGCACGACATGGGCGCCCTGGGGGCGCTGGAGCCGAACGAGATGCCGCGAGCGACACAATTTGTCGAGCAGATGATTGCAATGATCGAAGACCTGATCGCAAAGGGGCACGCTTATGCCGCCGAAGGTCATGTGCTGTTCGCGGTGGACAGTTGGAAGGAAGAATACGGAAACCTGTCTGGGCGGTCGGTCGACGACATGATCGCAGGCGCGCGTGTCGAGGTTGCGCCCTATAAGAAGAATCCGATGGATTTTGTGCTGTGGAAGCCCTCGACCGATGAGTTGCCTGGTTGGGAGTCACCCTGGGGCCGTGGACGTCCGGGATGGCATATCGAATGCTCGGCCATGGCTTATGAACTCTTGGGCGAAAGCTTCGACATTCATGGGGGCGGCAATGACCTGATGTTCCCGCATCATGAGAACGAAATCGCCCAAAGCAAGTGCGCGCATCCGCATGGTGAGTTCGCAAGGGTCTGGCTGCACAATGAGATGTTGCAGGTCGAAGGGAAGAAAATGTCCAAATCTCTGGGCAATTTCTTTACCGTACATGATCTGCTGGAGCAGGGTGTGCCGGGCGAGGTGATCCGCTTTGTGTTCCTGCAAACTCACTACCGCAAGCCCATGGACTGGACGGAGAAAAAGGCGCGCGAGGCCGGGGGGACGCTGCGCAAATGGCGGACGCTGACAGCGGGCATCGAGCCCGCCGGCAGCGTGACACCCGCGTTTGTGGAGGCGCTGGCCGATGATCTGAATACTGCGGGTGCCGTCGCGGAACTGCACCGGCTCGCAGCGAACGGGGACGCTGCTGGTCTGTTGGCTGGTGCCCGTCTTCTTGGGCTTCTGACGGATGAGATGGGGGACTGGGCGCATACAGATAGCGTCGATTTGTCCGGCCATGCCGAAAAGCTTGTTCAGGCGCGGGCTGCTGCCATGCAGAGCAAGGATTTCGCTGAAGTGGATCGTCTGAAAGCCTTGTACGTTTCCGCAGGCATTGAAGTTCGGATGAGTAAGGACGGTGTCGAACTGGTCCCCGGCGCGGGCTTTGATGCATCCAAGCTGGAAGGTGTGTGATGACCAAGGAACGGCTCTATCTTTATGACACCACCCTGCGCGATGGGCAGCAGACACAGGGCGTTCAGTTCTCGACCGCTGAAAAGGTCCAGATCGCGCAGGCGCTGGATGCGCTGGGGATTGACTATGTCGAAGGCGGCTGGCCGGGTGCCAACCCGACGGACAGTGCGTTTTTCGATGTGGCACCAAAGACTTCGGCCTGTCTGACCGCGTTCGGGATGACCAAACGCTCGGGTCGGTCCGCAGACAATGATGACGTTCTGGCGGCGGTGATGAATGCGGGAACGCAGGCGGTTTGTCTGGTGGGGAAATCACATGATTATCACGTGACCGACGCGCTTGGCATCGACCTTGCGGAAAACACCGAGAACGTACGGGCCTCGGTCGCGCATGTCGTGGCGCAGGGTCGCGAGGCTTTGTTCGATGCCGAGCATTTCTTTGATGGATACAAGGACAATCCGGACTATGCGATCTCGGTTTGTCGCGCAGCACTGGACGCCGGTGCGCGCTGGGTTGTGTTGTGTGACACTAATGGTGGTGCCTTGCCTGCGGAGGTCGGGCGCATCGTTTCCGAGGTGATTGCCGCCGGGCTGCCTGGGGATCGTCTGGGTATTCACACCCATAACGACACGGAAAACGCGGTGGCCTGTTCGCTGGCCGCGGTAGATGCAGGCGCGCGCCAGATACAGGGTACGCTGAACGGATTGGGCGAGCGATGCGGCAACGCCAATCTGACTGCCCTGATTCCGACGCTTTTGCTGAAGGAACCCTATGCCTCGACCTATGAGGTTGGCGTCAGTCACGAAGCCTTGTCCGGTCTGACGCGGATCAGTCGGATGCTGGACGACATATTGAACCGGGTGCCCAGCAAGCAGTCGGCTTATGTCGGGGCCTCGGCCTTTGCGCATAAGGCAGGGCTGCATGCCAGCGCGATTCTTAAGGACCCGTCGACTTATGAACATGTCGACCCGGCGACTGTTGGCAATTCGCGCATCATTCCGATGTCGAACCAGGCCGGGCAATCGAACCTGCGCAAACGCCTGACCGAAGCCGGGCTGACGGTCGAAGCCGGCGATCCGGCGCTGGGGCGCATACTGGAGGGGATCAAGCAGCGCGAGGCGGTTGGGTATTCCTACGACACCGCACAGGCGAGCTTTGAATTGCTGGCCCGTGCGGAACTGGGGCAACTGCCTCAGTTCTTCGAGGTCAAGCGTTACAAGGTCACGGTTGAGCGGCGCAAGAACAAATACAACAAGATGGTCAGCCTCTCCGAGGCCGTCGTTGTAGTGAAGGTCGACGGGGAAAAGAAACTGTCGGTCAGTGAATCGCTGGACGGCGACGGCAGCGACCGGGGCCCGGTCAACGCCCTCGCCAAGGCGTTGGCCAAGGATCTGGGTCAGTATTCGCGGATACTGAATGACATGCATCTGGTCGACTTCAAGGTGCGCATTACTCAGGGCGGCACCGAGGCGGTCACGCGGGTCATCATCGACAGCGAAGACGGGCAGGGACGTCGATGGTCAACTGTTGGTGTCAGTGCCAACATAGTTGATGCCTCGTTTGAGGCGCTGCTGGATGCGATCCAGTGGAAACTGATACGCGACTGCAATCCGCGTTCGGAAGCGGCAGAGTGAGCGTGCAATTCGACGACGATCTCAAGGCCTGTGCGCAACTGGTGCACCGGGCGGATCCGGATCGATTCATGGCGGCAATGGCCGCCCCGGTTCCTGCACGCGCGGTCCTGTTTCCCATTTACGCACTGAATGTCGAAGTTGCGAGGGCGCCGTGGGTGACGCAAGAGCCGATGATCGCGGAAATGCGCCTGCAATGGTGGCGAGATGCGCTTCAGGAAATCGCCCAAGGCCCGACGGTAAGACGGCATGAGGTCGTGACGCCGCTATCCAGGGTTCTCAGCCCTCATCTGGCCTCGGCTATGGATGAATATGTGGCGGTAAGGCGTTGGGATATATACAAAGACTCTTTCGAAGATGAAGAGCACTTCGATACCTATATCGACCAGAGTGCGGGAACATTGATGGTCGCGTCAGCGCAGGCGCTCGGCGCTGCAGATGAAGCCGTTTTGCGCGATTTTGGCTATGGCGTCGGGGTCGCCAACTGGTTCCGCGCCATCCCCGAGCTTGAGGCGCGCGGCCGCATTCCTTTGTTGAAGGGAACACCCGATGCCGTACGCGCATTGGCGCAGGCTGGGCTGGATCGGCTGAACAGCGCGCGCGCAAGGCGGGCGGATGTTTCAGTGCAGGCCAGACCCGCGCTATTCGCTGGCTGGCAGGCGGACTGGGTGTTGAAGCAGGCGTTGGCGCAGCCTGAACGCGTCGCCAATGGCACATTGTGGCAAGGGGAAGTCAGTCGCCGCGCGTCACTGATGTGGCGGTCCGTCAGCGGTCGCTGGTAATACGTTTGTCAGGCTGTTTCGGCCTCGGCCGGTTTAAGAACCAGCCACAACAATGCGCCACCGGCCAGCGTCAACAATGGGATCATGGCCAGATTGACGGCCGTCCATCCCTCGACCGGTGAACCGCCCGAGCAGTTCAACAGTCCCCCCGATGCCAGCGACGCCAGAGTAACACCGCCAAATACCAGCAGATCGTTCAGTCCCTGCATCCGTCCACGCTCGTTCAAGTCGTGCGAGTCCGCGAGCATGCTGGTCGCGCCGATAAAGCCGAAATTCCAGCCGATCCCGAGCAGGATCAGGGCAACAAAGAAATTGCCAAGCTCAACGCCTTGCAGGGCAACGACGCCGGCCGCTGCCAGAATGGCCAGCCCGAGCGCGACGATCTTTTCAACCCCGAACCGGGCTATCAGTTGGCCGGTGAAAAAGCTGGGGACATACATCGCCAGAACATGGCTGGTCACGATATCCGCCGCATCATTCGGGCTGAAACCGCAACCTACAACCGCCAGTGGAGTGGATGTCATTACAAGGTTCATCAGCGCATAGGACACCATGGCGCAAATCACCGCCACCGCAATGCGCGGCGTCCGGAGCATTTCGATCCGCGTTCTGCCCTTCGGCGCGTCTTCGGCGGGTTTTTCCGGTGTGGGAATATCGAGGAAAAAGAACAGGGCCGACCCGAATACGTTTACGGCAATCACGGCCAGATAGGTGCCGAGAAATGGAATGACATACGCTTGCGCCGTCAGCTTGACGATCTGGGGTCCTATGATTGCAGCGGCAAGCCCACCGGCCATGACGTAGGAAATCGCCTTCGGACGAAAGCCGTCTGACGCAGTATCGGCGGCGGCAAAACGGTAAAAGCCATGTGCGCTCATATAGATACCGGTCAACAGGCTGCCCAGCAGGAAGATCGGGAAAGACCCCAGGTACAGGCCGTACGCCCCGACAACGCCACCACAAGCTCCGGCAGTCGCACCAACCAGAAAACCCACCCGGCGACCCCATTTCTGCATGATCGCCGAGATCGGTGTGGCGGCCAGCATCGACCCCAGCACGATCAGTGAGATAGGCAATGTTGCAAGGCAGGGGTTGCTGGCTAGCGACTGCCCCGCCAACCCGCCGACAATGAACATCATCGGCATTTGCGCGCCCAGAATGGCCTGCGCGGCAACCAGAACCGCTACGTTGCGTTTGGCCTGAGAATTGTCGGGAGAGGCAGTGATCATCGTCATGGGGCATGGGTATCGGTGAAATCCCCGGCACACAAGCGGGTTGCATATGCGGCATATGTGCCTAACGTGCGGCCCGTATCACACTATGGAGAGGCCATGTCCGTCGGACGCATCATCGAAACGCCCGAATGCGTTGCCGAAGGGGCAGGGTGGCTGGCAGAAACCTGTCCACGCATGGCCCACGCGATGGACCAAACCGGGCCATTGCCCTTGCGTCGTCGCCCGGATGGATTTGCGCAGCTGCTCAGTGCGATTGTCAGCCAGCAAGTCAGCGTGGCTTCGGCCAATGCGATCTGGAAACGGCTGCAGGATGCCAAGCTCACTGGACCAAGCAAGATCATGTGGGCGACCGATGACGATCTGCGCGCCGTGGGGCTGAGCCGTCAGAAAATCCGATACGCCCGCGCGCTGGCCGAAGCACGTATTGATTACAGGGCATTGCGCGATGCTCCTAACGCGGATGTTGTGGCCACATTGACCGAAGTGCCAGGCATCGGCGTCTGGACCGCCGAGATCTACGCGATGTTCTCGTTGGGCCGCGCGGACGTGATCGCGCCTGGGGACCTGGCATTGCAGGAGGCTGCGCGAATTCTGTACGACCTGCCAAAACGCCCGACGGAAAAGGAGTTGCGCCAAATGGCCGAAGCCTGGTCACCGTGGCGGTCGGTTGCGGCGCGGGTATTGTGGGCCTATTACCGGGTCGCGAAAGAACGAGAAGGGATCAGATGACACGGGTTTTGAATGCGCTCCGGAAAGAGCCGGTTTCGGGGGATACACGCTCGGTCGTGGTATTCGTGCACGGTTACGGCGCCAATGGGGCTGATTTGCTGGGCCTTGCCGACCCGCTGGGCGAACATCTGCCCGACACGCTGTTTGTGGCCCCGGATGCGCCGGAACAGATCCCCGGAATGCCCAACGGGTTTCAGTGGTTTCCGATCCCGTGGATCGATGGCTCGTCCGAGGAAGAGGCGCGCCGGGGCATGGAAATGGCGGCCCAAGACTTCAACGCCTTTCTTGACGCACTGATGGTGGACGAGGACGTGCTGCCCGAACAGGTGGTGCTGTTCGGCTTTTCGCAGGGCACCATGATGAGCCTGCACGTCGCCCCCCGGCGCGAAGACCCGGTTGCCGGTATCGTGGCCTTCTCGGGCCGGTTGCTGGAGCCTGACATGCTGGCCGAGGAGACCGTCAGCCGCATGCCGATTCTACTGGTCCATGGCGATTCTGATGATGTCGTGCCTCCGCAATCGCTTCCCGAGGCGGCGGAAGCTTTGCAAGGCGCTGGTTTCAAAGAGATTTACGCACATGTCATGAAGGGCACGGGCCACGGAATCGATCCTGACGGACTTGGCGTGGCCTTGGCGTTTATGCGCGACAAGTTGAGCTTGTAAGCATTTCTGAGAGCCAAATAACGAAGTAGTGGGCGCGGGTTTCTCCGCCCTCAGTTTTCTGAGATTGCAACACGGCTGCATGGAACCATCCTGTTTTGCAGATTAGCTGCGTTTGTATGCGATTGCTTTGTCTGGGCGATAACACCTCGCGGATCAAAGCCTAACAGTCACTTCTTCGCGCCTTGAGCCGCGAAGGAGTGATTTGGCAAAGCCCAATAGACGCGCTTCAATGAGGTCAGGGAGGTTTGCCATGAAGAATCCGGAGTCCTTTGAAAAGTTCTACTTCGCCAAAGTCGGGATGGGCGAGGCTTGTGGCTGCGCCGAACGCATTATTGATGTCTTCGAGTTCAACAGAATGGGAGGCGCGCACTCAAAGCAAGCTGTGAAACGCGAGGGTGGAAAACGCCGATCCTTCCGGGCCTGGGCTGTCAAATACGGTCTTCTGAGCCGAAAACGGCAAAGCTAGCACAAAACCCTCTGTAGAGCTTTAGGAAGCTCATTGTCATTTTTTTGGAAACAGTTCGTCCTGCCCAAGGTGAACTCGCACAATACACTTTGTTCATCCCATTTTCTTGTTTCCTTCCACTCAACACCGGCCACCTAGAGTTTTGGTTGCTGAATCCGATTATGTGGGGAAGCTCGTTACCAGCAACCTAACTGCTGACGGTAGATGCGAGTCGGGTTGGAAGTGTTTCGGTCTTTTTTATTTACGTTCAGGCGAACACTGGCATGATGAAGCGGCTTCCGGAATTTATCTTTAAGGAACACGATAATACGAAAATATCCTAATGGATATTACCGGTTCCGCGATATCGTTCTTTGGCTGGTGGTGCCCAAGGAGAGACTCGAACTCTCACGCCCGTGAAGGCGGGGGATTTTGAATCCCCTGCGTCTACCATTCCGCCACTTGGGCCACGAACACTGGATTATCGCCCAACGCGGGGAAGGTCCAGAGGCAAAAAACAACCAGTATCCGGATTGTTTGCCTTTGAACGGTTGACGCCCCGGTGGGCGCATGGTTTGCCTTGCCGGGTGTGAGATTTGGACCTTAGTGTTTTATGTTGCGATCCCTTTATGACTGGACCATCCGTCTGGCTGAACATCCGCATGCTCTTTGGGCGCTGGCCATTGTGGCATTTGTGGAAAGCTCGTTCTTTCCGATCCCGCCGGATGTGCTGATGATTCCAATGATCCTGGCGCGGCCGTCGCGGGCATGGCTCATCGCGACCGTTGCCCTCGTGGCTTCGGTGCTGGGGGGGATGCTGGGATACGCGATCGGAGCCTTCTTTTATGAAAGCATCGGCCAACCGGTCCTTGAGGCGATGGGCAAAGGCCATGCCATGGAAGAGTTCAACGAGCGTTTCAATGATTTCGGATTCTGGGCTGTGCTGACCGCAGGCGTGACGCCATTCCCCTACAAGGTCATTACGATCATGTCCGGCTGGACCGGGATGCCCTTTGGGACGTTTGTTGCGACCTCAATTCTGGCACGGGCCTTGCGGTTCTTTGTTGTTGCAGGGCTTTTGTGGGGGTTCGGCGAACCGATACGCGATTTCATTGAAAAGCGCCTGGGCCTGATGTTTACCGTGTTCATCTTGCTGTTGTTCGGCGGATTTTTCGCGGTGAAGTACCTATGACCAACCGAAACAAATTAGTGCTGATTGCGGCCGCTGGGTCTGTCGCCTTGCTGTTGGGGGCATGGGGATTCCAGTACCTTGGCGGGTTGGCACCCTGCAAGATGTGCATTTGGCAGCGGTATCCGCACGCCGCCGCAGCGTTGATTGGTGCCGTGGCGCTTGCCTTGCCACGGGTCTCGGTTCTGCCGCTTCTGGGGGCTTTTGCCGCTGCGACCACGGCGGGTATCGGTGTGTATCACGCCGGCGTCGAGCAGAAGTGGTGGGAAGGTCCCAGCAGCTGCACGTCCAGCGACATTGGTGGGTTGTCGACGACCGAGTTGATGGATCAGATCATGAACGCGCCGCTGGTGCGCTGTGACGACATCCCGTGGGAAATGCTTGGTCTGTCCATGGCAGGGTGGAATGCCGTATTGTCGGCCGGTCTGGTTCTGGTCTGGCTTGCAGCGTGGCGGGCCCGGTAAACGTCAGATCTGATCCAGTTCCGCATCCCAATACAGGAAGTCGATCCAGCTGTCGTGCAGATGGTTGGGCGGGAACTTGCGCCCGATATTGCGCAGTGCCTCGGCATCGGGTTGGCGGGGTGGCTTGCGCAGAGACATGCCAGCTTGCCGCAGCGATTTTGACCCTTTTCGCAGGTTACATGGGCTGCATGCTGCCACCACGTTCTGCCAGCTGGTCACGCCGCCCGCCGCGCGCGGAACAACGTGGTCAAAAGTCAGGTCGCCTCGGCTGCCGCAGTACTGGCAACAGAATTCATCCCGCAGAAATAAATTAAAGCGCGTGAAGGCCACGCGCTTTCTGGGTTTTACATAGTCTTTCAGAACAACGACCGAAGGTATTCGTATCTCGGTACTGGGACTGCGGACAACTTCGTCATATTCGGCCACGATGTCGACCCGATCGAGCCAGGCGGCCTTGATCGCCTCCTGCCATGGCCAAAGAGACAGAGGATAATAGGACAGGGGGCGATAATCAGCGTTCAGGACCAGTGCCGGATGACGCCTGAGTGCACCGGGTTCCCTGACAAATTCGGTCCTGAAGTCTCCGTCCATAACAGAATCGCTCCTCGCTCTGCACTGCCCGTTTTTTGACATCAGAGCGGGGAACACCCGCCCCGGCCTTAACTTAACTATATATCGTGTTAAAACTCTGACAAGCCCTGATTTTCCACAATATCTCGGGGATTGATTAATGCGAATCCGTAACAATCGCGTGACAGTTATCCACAGCTTGCGCTAGGTAGTTTCTGCGCGCTATGGCGTAGTTCATGTCCTGGTTCATTCGCTTCAATAAACCTTTCGATGTCCTGCCGCAGTTTACCGACAGGGCGAACGGAGATTCGCCGCGCAGCACGCTGTCCGACTACATCGATCTGCCCGGTGTCTATCCGGCCGGACGGCTGGATCGGGACAGCGAGGGTTTGCTGCTGCTGACGGATCACGGAAAGCTGCAGGCACAGATTTCCGACCCGAAACACAAGATGGCCAAGACCTACTGGGTTCAGGTCGAGGGTATTCCCGACGCTGCCGCGATGAAGGCGCTGCGCGAAGGGGTCGAACTGAATGATGGGCCAACCCGACCCGCAAAGGCGCGGGTGATTGACGAACCGGAAAGTCTTTGGCCCAGGACGCCGCCAATCCGGGTGCGTCAGACGGTTCCTGATTGCTGGATCGAACTGACCCTGCGCGAAGGGCGCAATCGGCAGGTGCGCCGGATGACGGCAGCGGTCGGACATCCCACATTGCGTCTGGTTCGCGCCCGCATCGGGGATTGGACGCTGGAGGGATTGCAGCCGGGGCAATGGGAAAGCCTGCCCATGCCTGAGGTTTCCGCAGCACCGCAACGAAAGAGGGACCGCAGACCGCGACGGTGACAGAAGGCAGGGCCTGAGGTACACTGGGCTCATGAAAGTCACACCGGACATACCGCGCCCGTCGGCAGTTCTGGAGGCGGCGCTTTACGTCAATGATCTGGACGCGGCAGAGCGTTTTTACGGCGACATTCTGGCGTTGGAGAAAATCCAGCGCGTGGACAACCGGCACGTGTTCTTCCGCGTGGGCCGTTCCGTGTTGTTGTTGTTCAACGCCGAGGAAACGGAACAAGCACCGCGAAATCCTGACTTGCCGGTGCCGCCGCATGGCGCGCGCGGGCCCGGGCATGTGTGCCTTGCCATTTCGCGGGTCGAAATGGACGCAATGCGCAAGCATCTGCTCGATTGGAACGTACCCCTGGATGCCGAGTTTGATTGGCCAAACGGGGCCCGTTCGCTGTATGTGCGGGACCCGGCCGGCAATTCGGTCGAGTTTGCCGAACCGCATTTGTGGGGCTGAAAGGGACTGTCCTTGGATCGTCCGGGGGAAAGTTCGGGAAACACCGTCAGATATGCGGCTTTGCACGGGCTTGCGGGATGCGGGGGTTGACAAGCGATGTATTGGAATGAAACGTCGTAAGTGTTGGGAGATTTTTGAAATTCAGGTGCGTGAGCCCGTTTTGTCGACGGGGGAACTTGCTGTGTTGACAAGCTCTTAGGAGGGGTTGTTTACGGATCTTCCGACCACAATAAAGATTTGGGAGATCACGAAAATGAAAAACAACAGCAAACTGGGCCTTGGCGCGCTTGTAACCGCTGCGCTGATGGCGCCTGCTGCTTTTGCGGAGGAATTCATCACAATCGGCACCGGTGGCGTGACTGGCGTTTACTATCCGACCGGCGGTGCGATCTGCCGTCTGGTGAACAAGGGCCGCAAGGAACACGGGGTACGCTGCTCGGTCGAATCGACCGGCGGTTCGGTCTACAACATCAACACCATCCGCGAAGGTGAACTGGAGTTTGGTGTGGCCCAGTCCGACTGGCAGTACCATGCATATAACGGTTCCTCGAAATTTGAAGAGGCTGGCCCGTTCGAAGGCCTGCGCGCCGTATTCTCGGTTCACCCCGAGCCGTTCACCGTTGTTGCGCGGGCCGATTCCGGTATCACCAACTTCGAGGACCTGAAAGGCAAGCGCGTCAACATCGGTAACCCCGGTTCCGGTCAGCGCGGCACCATGGAAGTCCTGCTGGGCGAAATGGGCTGGACCACCGGCGATTTCGAGCTGGCAACCGAGCTGAAGGCAGCCGAACAGTCTGCTGCCCTGTGCGACAACCAGATTGACGCGATGGTCTACACTGTTGGTCACCCGTCGGGTTCGATCCAGGAAGCAACCACCGCTTGTGACTCAGTTCTGGTGAATGTCAGCGGCGATGCGGTCAACAAGCTGGTTGAAAACAACTCGTTCTATCGTACTGCTACAATCCCCGGCGGGATGTATCGTGGATCGGATGGCGACACCCAGACCTTTGGTGTGGGCGCGACATTCGTCACATCGGCTGACGTTTCGGAAGACGCTGTATATGCAGTTGTAAGCTCGGTCTTCGAGAATTTCGATGACTTCAAAAAGCTGCACCCCGCATTTGCCAACCTCAAGCCGGAAGAGATGATTGCGGACGGCCTGTCGGCTCCGCTGCATCCGGGTGCCGAGAAGTACTACAAAGAAAAAGGCTGGATTCAGTAATCCGTCCTAAACAATTTGACGAGGCGCTTTTCGGCGCCTCGTTTTTCAACCGGTGAAACACCGGAACAAAAAACCGCGCCGGAAACCGGCCGCTGAACGGGGAGAGATTTGATGAGCGCTGATCAGCAGGGCAATCGTCCGCTATCCGAAGAAGAACTTCAGGAATTGGTCGCATCTTCGGATGCAGGGGCCCGTGATCCAGCCGGAAACGTGGGCCTGTTTCTGGCAATTGTCGCCGCGATCTGGTCGATTTTTCAGGTGCTTCTGGCGTCACCGATCGCAAACTATGTTCTTCCCGGCAGCATTGTGAATAACGCACGGCAGTTCCATCTTGCTTTTGCGATGTTCCTGGCCTTCGCGGCCTATCCTGCGTTGAAATCCAGCCCCAGAAACTACATCCCGATCCAGGACTGGATCATGGGAATTCTGGGCGCGTTTGTCGCGCTTTACGGTTTCTTCTTCTACGACAAGATCGTCAATGCGGGCGGTCTGGCAGACGACACGGACAAATGGGTCGCTCTGGGTGGTCTATTGCTGCTGTTCGAGGCCGCGCGCCGCGCGCTTGGCCCGGCGATGGCGATCATTGCCACAATCTTTCTTGCCTATGTATTCTTCGGCTCTTCCGAATGGGTGCCCGAAGTAATCCGCTGGAAAGGCGCGAGCCTCAAGAAGGCGATGAGCCACATGTGGATCACGTCCGAAGGTGTCTTTGGCATCGCCCTTGGTGTTTCGACGAAATTCGTGTTCCTGTTCGTGCTGTTCGGTGCATTGCTGGATAAGGCCGGGGCAGGGAACTACTTTATCAAAATGGCCTTTGGCGCGCTTGGCCACCTGCGCGGTGGCCCGGCCAAGGCGGCCGTGGTGGGTTCGGCGGCGACCGGCCTGATTTCGGGCTCGTCCATCGCCAATGTCGTGACCACCGGAACATTCACTATCCCACTGATGAAGCGCGTCGGCTTTTCCAGCGAACAGGCCGGATCGGTCGAGGTCGCCAGTTCGGTCAATGGTCAGATCATGCCGCCCGTGATGGGGGCCGCAGCCTTCCTGATGGTGGAGTATGTGGGCATCTCTTACGTCGAGGTGATCACCCACGCGTTCCTGCCTGCCGCGATTTCCTACATCGCACTGGTATACATCGTTCATCTTGAGGCGGTGAAGCGGAACATGCCCACGCTGGGCGACCGCGACGTGCATCTGGCGCGAACCGTAGTCGGGATGCTGTCCTTCTTCCTGATCTTTGCGGGGCTCTGCTATGGCTCGCAATTTCCGGTCGATGCCGTGACCAGCTGGGTGCCGACGCAAGCCGGGCTTATCCTCAGCCTGATTGTCTGCGCGATCTATGTCGGGCTTTTGTATCTGGCGGCGCAAGTTCCGGACCTGGAGCCTGATGATCCCAATGCCAAGGAAGTCACGCTGCCGGTCATTGGCGAGATTTACAAGGCAGGTCTGCATTACCTTCTGCCAATCATCGTTCTGGTCTATTTCCTGATGATCGAACAGAAGTCGCCCGGTCTGTCGGCTTTCTGGGCCACGGCACTGCTGTTTGTGATCCTTCTCACGCAGAAACCGCTGAAGGCGCTGTTCCGGGGACAAACCAACATGTCCGCGACATTCAAGGAAGGTGTTGCTGACCTGTGGCAGGGCCTGATCGACGGTGCGCGCAACATGATCGGTATCGCGCTGGCGACGGCCACTGCGGGTGTGATCGTGGGGACTGTGACCCTGACGGGTGTCGGACAGGTTATGGCTGACTTGGTCGAGTTCCTTTCGGGCGGCAACCTGATCCTGATGCTGGTGATGGTGGGGCTTCTCAGCCTGATCCTGGGCATGGGCCTGCCGACCACGGCGAACTACATCGTCGTCAGCTCGCTGATGGCGGGTGTCGTGGTTGAACTGGGCGCTCAAAGCGGCCTGATCGTTCCGTTGATCGCCGTGCACCTGTTTGTGTTCTACTTCGGCATCATGGCCGACGTGACGCCGCCGGTTGGTCTGGCCAGCTTTGCCGCTGCCGCCGTGTCGGGGGGCGACGCAATCAAGACTGGGTTCACCGCGTTCTTCTACAGTTTGCGCACCGTGGCTCTGCCCTTTGTGTTCATCTTCAACACAGATCTTCTGTTGATCGATGTCACTTGGGTCGAAGGCATTATCGTGGCGATATTTGCGACGATAGCTATCCTCGTATTTACGGCTGGCACGATGGGGTACTTCCTGACCCACAGCCGCATCTATGAAAGCGTTGCGCTGATCTTTGTGGCTTTCGCACTGTTCCGGCCGGACTTCTTCATGGATCGCTTTTCACCGCCATTCGAAACGGTCGAACCTTCCGCGTTTGTCGAGGCGATGGGTGAAACTGCACCGGGAACCGAAGTTCGGATGGTCATCAGCGGGCCGGATTTCGACACCTTGCAGATGGTTGACACAACCATCGTCGTCCCGGTCGGCAGTGAAGAAGGCGGTGCCGCGCGTGTCGAGGCGATGGGCTTGCTGCTGATCGAAGAAGACGGGTTGGTCAAACTGGAAGAACCCCTGTTCGGCTCGCCAGTGGCGGATGATCTGGGCAATTTCGACTATTACGGGGACGAGGCCGTGCGCCTGTCCTCGGTCAGTCTGCCGTCCAGCCAGCCGCCGAAACAACTGGTCTACATCCCGGCGATGATCCTGCTGGGTCTGATCGCCTTCCTGCAACGCGGCCGCGCCGCAAGACAAGAGGTGCCCGCATGACACGTTCTGTTCTTTGCGCTGTTGATATCAGCAACGGGGATCTGGATGTCCCGGTCCTGAAAAAAGCCGGTGCACTGGCCGAGATGGAGGGCGCGCAACTGGATGTCGTGTCGATCGTTCCGGATTTTGGTGAAACCTGGGTGTCCGGCTTCTTCGAACCCGATCATCACGAAAAGGCGCTCCAGGACGCGCATGCCAGACTGTCGGAAATGTGCGAGGCCACATTGGGCAAAGAACGCAACGAAAAAGTGCGTCATGTGGTGGCAACCGGAACCGCCTATCAGGAAATTCTGAAGACAGCGGAAAGCGCGGGAAGCGATCTGATCGTGATCGGCGCGCATAAGCCCGATCTGAAGGATTATCTGCTGGGGCCCAATGCCGCCCGCGTCGTGCGGCACGCGAACGTTTCAGTTTATGTCGTCCGTTAGGTCAGCGCTGCTTCAGTAGCCTGTCATCTCAAGGTACCCGCGACCTTCGTGGGTGCCTTTTATTTTGATCGGGCCTTCCCAGTATTCGAACCGTGTGCCCATCCACGCATTTGGCGTCAGGGCCGATACTTCGACATCTAGGTCACGATCCGGTAACCTGACACGCCACCGAACCGGAATATCGCGTTCTGCGACGATTGCGGTTTCCTGCGGCGTCATTGAAACAGACCCATTCGGCAGGCTGGTTGCCTCCCCGTTCGCGCCGATCCAAGTGGCCGAGGTGAAGTCTCCGCGCGCGCCGCGAAGACGGAACGCCATGAGCTTGTCGCCGCCCTCAAAGCTGAGCGAGAACCAGTCCCAGCCGGTTTGGTCCGCAGCCAAAGGTTGCGATGACCATTCGCGATCCAGCCACCCCTGACCGGTGACTTCCACATCCCGGTCCGGCAAGTGCAGTGTGCCCCGGACCGTGTAGGCGGGCTGAGAATAGTAGTAGCTGGCCTGACCATCTGCGGATTTGACTGAATACCCATCCTCTCCGTGAAAGACCAGCGGTCCATCGGCTGTCAGCGACAGGTCATATCCAAAGGTTTCGCCATTTGCTGTCAACGACAGGGTATTCAGGTCCGGACCACCCATTCGCCACTCGTCAATCCATGCCTCGAAGGGGTGCGAGGAAACCCCGGCCTGCCCGATACCGCCACGCGACAGGCGCTCGGCAAAATAGTGGGTATCGGGCGTTGTGACAGCGGCGTGCCCCATCCAGATCTGAGGGCTCTGCCAACCACCAGTTTCAACCGGTTTCAGCGCTGAGCGAAACAGGGTCCACTGTACACCGTAATCCAGCCCATCTTTACCGCGCAGATTTGCCGTCAGGTACCACCATTCGATGCGAAAGGACGGATGCGGGCCGTGATCCTGCGGGAAATTGAATTGGTAGCCGGGTTCAGGAACATCAAAGCCCTCGGCGGAGCCACCCAACCCGGCATAGCCCTGTGCCAAAGCCGGACAGGGAAGCGCCAATAGCAACATGAAAAGCAAGGTCCTAACGTTCATTGGCAAACACCTTCAGCAGGTCCGCCGGGGGCAGGCGTAGCAAGCGCAAGCCGGGCAGGGCTGCGGCGGCAAGCGCGGCGGTAACGGTCAATCCGAATAATACCAACCATTCCTTTGGGAACAGGAACATCGGCAACTGCCAGCCAAAAGCCTGCACATTGATGACAGTCAGCAGAACCCAGGCCAGAACAAGGCCCAGCGGCAGCGCCAGGCAGGCCGTCAGGATGGCCAACAACCCGCTGCGCAGCAACTCCAGCCGGGCCAGGTGTGCGCGGCTCAACCCAAGGGCCCAGACCGGCGCGATCTGCGGCAGCCGTTGTGTCCACAATGTCAGAAGGCTGGTCAGGATAGCGAATCCGGCAACGCCGAGTGTCAGAATGTTCAGCGCCGAAGTCACAACGAATGTCTTCTCGAACACAGTTATGGATTGCGCCTTCATCGCTGCCTGTTGGACAACGCTTTCGCGCGGTAATTCGAAACGGTCTCGGACCGCCTGCGCCAGTTGACCTGCGGTTTCTGGGGAAACACGGACACCAAAACGCCGAGCCGGAGTATTGGGCGCGATGGCATTTAGCTGTTCCATCGACACGATGGCCTGACCCGTCGGATTGCCGTAGTCGGAATAGACACCAGCAACTTCCAGCATCCGACCGGGTGTTAGGGCCAACTGATCTCCGGGCCACAGGTCGGAACGGCGGGCCAGTTGCTCGTTTATCAGAACAACCTCTCCGGCCATGACGCGATCCCAGACATCCTGCGACGAAGCGATCAGCGGCCAGTGCTTCCGGTATGTCGCATGATCGATCACACCGTACAGGAACAAGGGACCAGTTTCATGGGGCAGTTCGACCCGGCGGATCGGAAGGATGGCATCCACCTGTGGGGAGAGCCAGTCGACGATTTCCTGGCCTTGTTGGTCGTCTATGGCCGTGACGTACAATTCGGACGTCAGGCGCTGATCCAGCCAGCCGGTGAATGTCAGCCGAAAGCTGGACACCATCGTCCCGACACCGATATTCGCGACCAACGCCAGCAATAAAGCCATCAAGGCAAGTGAAAGGCCGGGAAGCTGCGCCCTCATGTCCGCCCAGACCCATTGCGCGACAGGACTGCGGGCCTTGCGCTCAAGGACATGAACGATTGCTGAAAGAAACGCAGGCAGCAGCAGGGCCGATCCGGTCAGGATACCAGCCAACAGGGCAAACCCGCCGATCAGCCCGGGGAAAACCAACAAGGCGAGGCAACCCGCAACGATCAACCCGAGGCCGGTGAAGCCCGCAATCCGGCGTGAGCTTGTGGCCTTGCCCCACGCCTGCAGGCCCGGACCCGCAAGAAGTGGCATTCGAGACAGCCGCCATAGCGCGTGTCCACTGGCCATCAGCGTACCGGCAACGGCCATGGCGATGCCTGCAGCGGCCCATTGAGGCTGCAACGACAACTGTCCGCTGACAGGGGCGCCATACAAACCGCGCAAGGTGGCTGCCACGTCAGGAAGTAGTGCACCTGCCAGAAAGAAGCCGAGCAAAAGGCCCAGCCCGCCGCCGACCAGAGCAAGCATGGTCAACTCTGCGAAGATCAGGCAAACCAATCGACGCATGGAGGCGCCCAAGGCCCGCAAAGTCCGGATCATGCCGCGTCGCTGGGCAAAAGCCAGTCCAACCGTACCGTGAACGATAAACAGACCTACGGCGAAAGACAGCAGGCCAAAGGCCGCAAGGTTGAGATGAAAGCTTTCGGTCAGTTGCGCAGTATCCAGCTGCGATGACGGGCTGATCCGTTCCAGTTCGGGTGCGAGTTCCGACAAAGGCGGGACCGTGCGGGGTTGAACGGGCAATATGACCAACCGGCTTATTTCACCCCGTCTGTTCATAAGGGTTTCGGCAACGCCGATGTCGGTCAGGATAACGTCCGGTGGCAGAGACGCGCTCGTGATCGCTTTGGGCAGTCCGGAGTGTTCAGCGATCACAGGTTCCAACACCGGCGAGATCAAAAGCACCCCCGGGGCTGTCAGCACGTCGACCGGTTCGGGCGGCTCGGCGCTTTGTTCTGCCTGCGTAATTGCGGGCAGGGCGGGGTAGGAGATCATGTCCACGCCCATCAGGCGCAGCGTTCGATCAGCGATGCGAAACGGCCCTTCCAGAACCGCTGCAACCTGCCACCCGGCCTTGCGCAGCGCGACATAGCGTTCGATGAGGATCGGGCCCGCTGGGTTTCTCAGAATGTCATACTGGCCAATTGCCAGTTGTGAATTGGCGCGATCATAACTGGCCCGCGCCTCGGCATTGATGGCCTGCACTGCTGACCAAAGACCGGTTGCCAGCGCAATTCCAATCAGCAGCGTTGCCAGTTGCAACGGATGCCTACGCCAGTGAGACCACAGCGCCTGAACGACCACAAAGGTCATGCGATGTGTCCGCCAGCAAGGTGGGCGTGCTGGTCCAGTCGCGCGGCAATGGCATGGGAATGGGTGACCAGCAGCAGTGCCGTTCCAGTATCTGCGACCAGTGACAGCATCAGATCCAGTACCGCCGCGCTGGCGGTCTCGTCCAGATTGCCCGTTGGCTCATCCGCCAGCAAAAGCTTGGGCCGAACGCCCAATGCGCGCCCTATGGCGACCCTTTGTTGCTGTCCGCCGGACAAGTTTTCCGGATAGCGGTGCACCAGATCGGTCAGCCCCAGCCTGTCGGCCAGATGCGCAATCCAGTCCGGGTCGTGGCGATTGGCCAGCCGGGCGTGAAAGGACAGGTTTTGCCCGACGGTCAGCGAAGGGATCAGGTTGAACTGCTGAAAAACCAGCGCGACACTGTCGCACCGCAAAGCGGCGCGTCCCGGATCGTCCAGTGCCGACAGCGCTGTGCCGTCCAGAGTTATTTCGCCGTTATCAAAACTGTCCAACGCGGCAGCGAGGTTCAGTAAGGTGCTTTTGCCGCTGCCGCTTTCCCCGGTCAGCGCCAATGTCTGGCCTGCATCAAGTGACAGAGAAACGCCATTCAGAACCGGGCGGCCACCCGGGTACGATTTCCTGACCTGATCAACTACAAGCAACATCCGGGCATCCTGACTGGTTCCTGTCACAATGTGCAACGGGACGCGCCAGTGTCCAGTGCGCATGCTTTCCCGGTTCCTTTCGCCGCAGGTGCGGCACTGGTCGATGGCCGGGGTTGTTCCCGGCCGGGCAAAAGTCCATGCTGTGCCAACGGTTTCACCCTTCGGCACGAGGCGCGAGCGGATGTCCTTATCCGACCAGATCATCTGGGGCAGCATCTATCTGGGCATATGCTTTCTGATCGAGATTGCTTTGCTGACATGGTGCACGCAGTTGATTGAAAAACTGACTGAAAAGTGGCAGGACACACACCGCTTTTTCACTACTGCCGCGCCGATCAGCGTGGCGCTGGTGTTCATCGTTCTGATTCACACCCTTCAAGTCTGGCTTTGGGCCATTGTCTGGGTCTTTGGTGATGTCTTGCCCGACTGGAACTCGGCTCTCTACTTCTCGTTGGTGACGTTCACGACGCTTGGATACGGCGACATCGTTCTGGGTGAAGAACTGCGTATCTTCGGGGCATTCGCATCCGTGACCGGCCTTTTGGCGTTTGGCTTGTCCACCGCTTTCATGGTCGCGTTGATGACTCGGGTGTTTCAGGAGGAGTTGTTGTTAAAGGATAGGGGCGAATAGACGCGCCAGAGGAGCTCCAAAGCGGATATGTGCCGGTTGTTGTTGCAGGGTGCGGGTCAGTTCGTAACTTTTCTCAAAATCTGTGCGCAGCATACTTGCAGCAGCTTCAGCGGCCCGGGCGTCGAAGAACAAGGCCATCGCTTCGAAATTCAGGCGGAAGGACCGATTGTCCAGATTGGTCGTTCCCACCGCTGCCAAAGTATCATCAACCACGAAAGCCTTCTGGTGCATGAACCCGTCGGCATATCGAAACACACGAACGCCGCAGTCACGGATTTCGTCAAAATAGGCAAAGGCTGCAAGCCAGGGCAGGCGATGGTCGATCATGTCGGGGACCAGAATCCGCACGTCCACGCCGCGCAGGGCGGCGTGTTGAAGGGCCGTCATGATGTCAATGTCCGGGACGAAATACGGCGAGGCGATCCATAATCTCTCTTTCGCCTCGGCGATGGCGGCAAAGAACATCATCGCGCCGGTCTCGGTCTCGTCCCCCGGGCCTGTGGCAACCAGCAGGGCGTTCATGTCCTGATCGGATTCACTGCCGGCCCAATCCAGATGGTCGATCAGGTCTTCTTCATGGGCCCAGTGCCAGTCTTCGGTAAAGATCAGTTGCAACTGGCGGACGATGTGACCGGTAATCCGGACATGCGTATCGCGCCAATGGCCAAAATGCGCGTTCTGACCCAGATACTCCACGCCGACATTATGCCCGCCTATAAATCCGGTCTCGCCATCAATGATTACAGTTTTGCGGTGATTGCGGTAATTCAACTGAAACCGGAACTTTGGACCACGGCGTTCCTTGGGGTTTGCGACATCTATTCCTGCTTGCTGCAGCGATTCAAGATATGCGGTGGGCAGGCCATAGCTGCCCACGGAATCAGTCAGAAAGCGTACGTGCACCCCACGTTCAACCGCCGCAACCAGCCGATCCCTTAGTTGCTGGCCCAACGCGTCATCACGCACGATGTAGAACTGGATCAGGACATAATTCTTGGCGGCATCGATTGCCTCAAAAATTGCGTCAAAGGTTGCCTGACCGTCGATCAGCAACGACGCGCCATTACCACGGGACACCGGCAGATGCGCCAAGGCTTCGAAGGGGCGTGGATTGATCTGCATGCTTTCTCGGTCCGGCTTTGAGAAGTCTGCAAAGGTCTTGATGCCCTCGACAACCCGTTCACTTTCCTTTCGGGCAATGCGGTATCCGCGAAATCGGTGATGACCCAGAAACAGGTACATAGGCACTGCCAGCATGGGGGTTGCGATCAGAAAAACCACCCAGCCGACTGCACCTTGTGGCGTACGGGCTGTCTGTGCAGCCCGTATCGAGAACACCACAGCGGTGACGTAGAGAAATATCAGAAACGCGGAAACAAGCAGTGTCCACATGAGGTTGAAAGCTCCGAACCTGTTCAGTTCGCCCCAGTGTAGATGCGCGACCAGTCTTGCGCCATATCAACAATGACCCATCCCATCCCGGGCCCTTTGTCCAGACCATCGGCCAGTTTCCCAATCTGGCTTTCGCGGTCATAAGCCCATTCGCGTTTGTCATCCGTGTGATGTATCAGGATGCCCAGTCGTGGTCCTTCGCCCGACGTCGTCCACTCCATCATGGCGAAATCTCCGTCCGAGTTTCCTCCTGCCAAAATCGGGCGTTTGCCGATTGTGCGTTCGATGTTGATTGGCTTGCCTTCCTTGTCGTCGATAAAGGCGATGCCCGGTGCCTTGACCAGATCTGGCGAGCCATCGACCGTTTCATAGCTTGTATTGCCGTAAGTTCCGAGGACCTGCCAGGGCGGAATGCCATAGGCGCTTTCGGCAAAAACACGCATGAAATGAAGGCCGCCGCCGGAAACGATGTATGTCTTAAACCCTTCATCACGCAGGTAGCGCAACAGCTCGATCATGGGTTGATAGGTCATCTGATCATAGCGGAGATCAGTTTGCGGATGGCGAGACTCGTCGAGCCAATGTGCGACCGTTTCCTGAAACTCGGCGACGGTCATGCCCGAATGCGAGGCGTTGACGACTTCGATTAATGCATCATGCCCACCTTCCAAGACAGCCGCTAGATCTCCTTGCGCTGCCGCCTTCAGGATGGGTGTTGTGAGGATCGAGGGATCCTGTTCTGCCTTTTCGGCCAGACGGTCCATAGCAAAAATAAACTGAAAATACACAGGTTGCTCGGCCCAAAGGGTGCCATCATTGTCGAAAACAGCAATCCGGTCTGCAGGAGTGACATATGCTGGCCCGGACGGATCCGTTACCGATTCTAAAAATGAAATAATCTGATCGCGGGTCTCGGTGTTTTGCCAGCTTGGCAGGGGATCAGCACTGCCGGTGACAGGAAAGGTCAACGCAAAGACGATGGCAGACAATCGCAGCATTACACAACACTCCGTTCAAAATGACTGGGGCCACCCTTGCAGGCGGCCCCGAGTTGTTTGCAGTTTTAGTTGCTGGTTGGAGTTGACAGTTTGTCCATCACCTGATCCAGGCTGAAGCTGGCAGCTTTCTGCCGCGGCGGGAATTCCTGGAACGTGCTCAGGAATTGCCCGACATATTGCTGGGCAGGCACCAGGAAATAGACCCGGTCGATCATCCAGTCGTAATATGTGTTGGACGTGCGATAACCGCGTTCGTACGGATCGCGGCGCAGGTTCACGATGATCGGGACGCGCAGCGGGGTGAAGGGTTCCATCCAGGCGCGCAGGGTTGCCCATGCTTTCTGCTCGAGAAAGATCAGCTTCCAGTCATCGAACCGCAAAGCCGAAAGGTCGCCGTCATCGGTGAAATAGAACACCTCCCGGCGCGGACTTTCAGCGGTTTCACCTGTCAACAGCGGAAGAATATTGTAGCCATCCAGATGCACCTTGTAATCGCGGCCCATCGCGGGCGAGGAATAGCCGGCCATCAGCTTTTCCTTGATCTCCGGATCACCGGCGACAGCAAGGTATGTCGGCAGCCAATCCATGTGGTGCACGATTTCATTGGTCACAGAACCCGGCTCAATCTTGCCGGGCCAGCGCACCATTGATGGCACGCGCCATCCGCCTTCCCAGTTGGTATTCTTTTCGCCCCAGAACGGGGTCGACGCCGCATCAGGCCAGGTGTTGTAGTGCGGGCCATTGTCGGTGGAATAGTGGACGATTGTATTGTCGGCGATGCCGAGTTCGTCCAACAGGTCCAGCAACTGACCGACCTGGATGTCATGTTCGATCATGCCGGCTGTATATTCATCGGCCACGCCGCCCATGATCTCATTTGCCTGATTGCGCATTTCCTCTTTTACATGGGTGCGGAAATGCATGCGGGTGCCGTTCCACCAGACATAGAAGGGTGTTCCATCCTGATTGGCCTTGCGAATGAACTCTATGGCAGCCTCGAGCGTTTCCTCGTCCACCGTTTCCATGCGCTTTTTCGTCAGTGGACCAGTGTCTTCAATCGGACCTCCTGCGGTTGAGCGGATGACACCGCGCGGGCCATAAGCCTCGCGGAAGGTGCGTCCGTCGGGTAAAACCGCGTCTCCGGGATAGTCTTCATGTTCGGGCTCTTCCTCGGCGTTCAGGTGATAGAGATTCCCAAAAAACTTATCAAAACCGTGGTTTGTGGGAAGGTGCTCATCCCGGTCGCCAAGGTGGTTCTTGCCGAACTGGCCGGTGACGTACCCGTGGTCCTTCAGCAAACCCGCAATTGTCGGGTCTTCGACCTGCATCCCTTCTTTTGCGCCAGGCAGCCCAACCTTGGACAGGCCGGTGCGAAACACCGATTGACCCATGATGTAGGATGACCGGCCTGCGGTGCAGGACTGTTCACCGTAGTAGTCGGTAAAAATCATACCCTCATTGGCAACGCGGTCGATATTGGGTGTCCTGTAACCCATCAATCCCATCGTATAGGCCGAGATATTGGATTGACCGATATCGTCACCCCATATCACAAGGATATTGGGCTTTTCATTCTGTGCCCATGCCGGAATTGCAAGGCACGCGGCAAATGTGGCCGCAGCCAGCCTGCGCAATAGTGGGGTTGGTCTGAGTTTTTCTGATGACATCTTACGCTCCTGAAATGGCGGGTTGGAACCCGGTCGTTTCGAAATTGACGGCTCAGCCGAAAAACTGCTGAAACATCATGTGTAAGGCGCTGATTCTCGGATTGAATTCTTTTTCTGAGAGAGCCTCGGGAAATGATTGAATAACTGTACCTGCGAGGGCAGAACTATCACATAGGAAGATTAAAATATACTAATTTCAGGTTAAACTTAGCGAAGGGTGACCGGACCAAGTTAACTACTTTTCGTCGGACCCATCTTCACCCAATTGCCCGTCCAGTGACATCAGAATTGCAACCGGTCTCAATGCGGGAATATGGCTGAAAACGATCAAAATGCATACGGTCAGCGGCACACTCAGGAAGGCTCCGATCAGGCCCCAAACAGTTGTCCAGAAGGTCAGCGCCAGTATCACCAGAAACGTGGACATATTGAGCGATCTTCCCAGCAGGGCAGGGTCCAGGAAGTTGCCAATCAGAAACTGGATGGTGCCGCAGCCAAAAACGATAATCAGAAACGGGCCGATGGTTTCATACTGAACCAGCGCAATCATGGCCGGGAAGACAACGGCGATGATGGATCCGATCGAGGGAATGAAATTCAGCGCAAATGTCAAAACGGCCCAGGTTTCAGCGTATTCGAGGCCAAGAATCCGGAACACCGCATAGCTGATGCCGGCGGTAATCAGGCTGATAAAGGTTTTGACACCGACATAGCGTTGAAGACTGTCGGTAATTGCGTCCAGAATTGCGGCGAACTCGGCCCCGGCCAACGGGTTGCCTGCGGCCAGTTGGATCTTTTTGCGAAAAGCAAGTCGTTCGGCCATCAGAAAGGCGACGTATAGGCTGATTAGAAAGAAGTGATTGAGCAGAGAGGTAGCGCTGCCCAGCAGAATCCGGGCCACATAAGTCATGTCCAGACTGACCAGATTGTCCCGAATGAATTTCGTGACATCGTTGCCGACCAACCCTGTGACGCGCTCTACCGCGCCGTCGAACTGACTTTCGTATGTGGTGACAGAACGGGCGAACTGCGTGGCTTGGCTGCCCACAATGTACATGATCATGAACAGACCTGCCAAAACCACGGTCACACCGGCAATGTTGGCCAGCCAGACCGGTGCGCGGGTAACGGCTATCACCCGGTCGCTGAGGGCAATGATCAGAACGTTTATCAGCAACGCCATGGTCAGCGGAATCAGGAATGCGGAACCGGCATATAGGCCAACCACGATCAGAGTGATGACAATCACAATGTCTCGCAGAACCGACAGCCTGAGCATGGGGCGGTCACTCGATTCTTGGGCTTTCAGATCCATGGAACGAACAGTTTCCGGTACATTTGTTAAGGGTCACGGTCCGATTCTGCACAGCGCGGCGGGTTTATGCAATGCGCTCAGGCATTTATACGCGTCTATTCGGCAACACAGGCCTGCACGCGGGTTCTTTGCAAGACTTATGCGGGTTAGACTCGCGACATGCACGCGTTCATGATTCCCTCGTTTGATCGTCCGCTTCGTGCCCTGTGGTTGGCAATCCGGCGGTTCGTCGACAAGAATGGTTTTGTGATGAGCAGCCATGTCGCCATGTCCTTGATGATGGCGTTGTTTCCTTTTGTCCTTTTCACCGTCGCGTTGGCTGGTTCATTGTCGCAGGGCTACGTCACTGACGATCTGATCGGCCTGATTTTCGGAGCGTGGCCTGAAGATGTGGCCAAACCGATCGTTGCCGAACTGCGCGCGGTGCTGGACAACGCCGGCTCGGGCGTCATAACGCTGGGCGGTTTGCTCGCCATCTATTTTGCATCAAACGGGGTGGCCGCTGTGCGCGCCGCTATGAACCAAGCCTATCATGACAGTGACAGCTGGCCGTTCTGGAAGACCCGGCTTTTGTGTATCGGCCTCGTCATCCTCGGTGGTGCCTCCGTTCTGATCATCGCAATGGTAGAAGTTGTGCTTCCCTTTTACACAAGGTTGGTGACGGAAAACACGGCCGTTGATGTATCAGGGTGGTTGTCCGTGGATAGGCTGGGCTGGATTTTTACGGTTGCCGTGCCTGCGGGCTTGGTGATCATCGCACATCTGGTGTTGCCAACGCGTCGGCATCGGTTGACCCAGATTCTGCCGGGCGCTTTTTTGACGCTTTCGTTGTGGGCCGCAGGCGGATGGGCTTTCTCCATCTATATCGGCAAATTCGCGACTTACAGCGCGACCTATGCTGGTCTGGCTGGGGCTATGGCGGCCCTGATTTTCCTGTACCTGTGCGCCGCCATGTTGATCCTGGGAGCGGAATTTAACGGTGCATTGATGGATCTTGAAAACGAGTCCCAAGCGAAAGACTAACAAAAGTAGGGCGCGCTGCCGGCGACCCGTTTGCTCGTACATTTGAGGTATTTGGCGTGAAATGCCGCTTTGTTCGGCATGTCAGCGCCTGTATTGCGCCATGTTGATGGCAAATTCCGCTGGCAATCTCAGGGCAGGGTACAAATCCCGGCATTCTTCATGAGGTCAGCCATGCCTGAACAACCAGCGCCCGAACCAAAGCGCACACGCCACGTCACAATCGATCAGCGGATTGCGGAACTGCAGGCCAGACCGCCCGTTTACATCAATCACGGTGAAGCTCTGCTTATTCAGGGGATGGCCACCGCCTCCTTCCGCGAACAACGCCTAAGCGGAAACCGGATACTGCTGGACGATTAAGTTCAGCCCCTAAATCCAGTTGCGACAACGAATTTTTCTGAACTGTCCGACCGTGATGCAGGTGGTTTGACATTAGCCACCTTCTCGAATTTCTGTTTCAGCAGCTTTTGCAGATCGCCCTCAGCGCCGCCGGCCAGAACCTTGGCGACAAAGGTGCCGCCTTCTTCCAGCACGTCAAAGGCGAAATAGGCGGCCGTTTCGCACAACGCCATGATCCGCAAATGGTCGGTCTGCTTGTGCCCCGAGGATGCAGCGGCCATGTCTGACATTACCACGTCGGCCTTGCCGCCCAGCCAGTCTTTGACCTTCTGGTCAGCGTCATCTTCCATGAAGTCCAGCACATGAGCTGTCGCACCGGCGACCGGTTCAACCTCCTGCAAATCGACACCCAGAACAGTACCGATCCGCTTGCCGCTTTTCTCGCCCAGCGCATTGACCCGTTTGACCGCGACCTGCAGCCAGCCGCCGGGCGCGCAGCCCAGATCCACGACACGGGCTCCCGGAACCAGAAAGCGGAATTTCTCGTCCAGCTCCAATATCTTGAATGCGGCACGCCCACGATAACCTTCGGCTTGGGCGCGCTTTACATAAGGGTCGTTCAACTGCCGCTCGAGCCAGCGGGTCGAGCTGAGCTTGCGCCCGCGTGCAGTCTTGACCTTGACCTTCAGGTCGCGCTGTCCGCGGCCTGAGGTATTTTTGCCAGTCGGTGTCTTCGTCATCAGAACGGTCCGTCTTCCAATACGCCGTCCGCGCTCATTTGTGCATATAGCAGACCTTCGCGCAGCCCCCGGTCCGCCACGGAAAGACGGTCGGTAGGCCAGCATCGTAACAAAGCCTGCAAAATGGCCGAGCCGGACATGATCAGGGCCTGCCGGTCATCGCCGATGCGCGGATCCCGGCGCCGACCCTGAGGGCCGAGTTCTAGATACCCACGTATGACTTTGTCAATCTGATCGCTGGTCATGCGCAGACCGTCTACCTTCGTCCGGTCATAGCGTTTCAGACCAAGATGAGAGGCAGCAACGGTTGTCACCGTGCCGCTTGTGCCTACGATCTGGAATCCTTCCCGCGCCTGTTCGTCCTTGTAGGGCGCGAAGTCGGCAAGGTTTTCCTCAAAAAACCAACTCATCAGCGCAAAGCGGGCCGAGTCGTCTTCGACATCGTGAAACTGATCGCGCAATGTGGCGACGCCCAGCGGAACGCTGATCCAATCCACCACCTTGGCAGCGGGAAAGGGGCTTTCAGCCGCGTGAAAGCCGTTGTGAAGACGCATGATTGCAGCGGGGCGATCCCGGCGCGGCACGGATGAGATATCGATCCACACCAGCTCGGTCGAACCGCCACCGATGTCTACAACAAGCAGTTGCTCGGTCTTGGTCGACACCAACGGAGCGCAGGAGATGACTGCCAGACGGGCTTCTTCCTCGGGCTGTATGATTTCCAGCGTCAAGCCGGTTTCGCGCTTGACCTGGCGGATAAACTCGCGCGAGTTCTTGGCGCGCCGACAAGCCTCGGTTGCAATCAGACGCATTCGCTTGACGCGGTTCCGTTTGAGCTTCTGCTGACAAATCCTGAGCGCCTGAACGGTACGCGCCATAGACGCCCGAGACAGACGTCCGGTGCGTTCAAGTCCCGCACCCAGTTGCACGGACTTGGAGAAACTGTCTACCACATGAAACCCGCTGCCCTTGGGCTGGGCTATCAGCATGCGGCAGCTATTCGTTCCCAGATCCAGTGCCGCATATAGTGCATCCGGATCGGGTTTTGCCGGCGCGGGGCTTTCGACCGCTTTCGGGAACGCGCCCGCACCTTTGGGACGCTTGGGCGCCATCTTCACGCCCTCCGATTTTCGAGTTAACCTGACCCTAGGCGGCACATCGCCGTCGTGCAAGTGATTTCAAAACTCAATTTAAGGTGAATGTCACGCATCGTTCACACTGAAGTGCAACCTGTCTTGTCAGAACCCTGTTCGGGGTTCTTTACAAGCTTACAGCCAGATACGGAGTCTGCCATGAAAGACGAGCGCACCCTTTCTTTTGACGAGTATGATGAACTCATAAACCCACGCCCTGAGGAATGTGATTTTGACCGCGTCGTCGAACGCGCCCTGTCGCGCCGTGGATTTATGGGAAGTGTTCTGGCGATGGGCAGCTTTGCTGCGTTTGGGGGCTCGATTCTGCCGACAGGCGCGCGTGCCGCTGCCAACCGTTTCTCGTTCGACGCGATCCCTGTATCCACAGCGGACGATGTCGTTGTGCCCGCCGGTTACAAGGCAGAGGTCATGGTGCGCTGGGGCGATCCGCTGTGGTCGGATGCGCCCGAGTTTGATCACGCCACGCGCGGCACTGGTGCAAGTCAGGAACGCGCCTTCGGCGACAACACCGACGGACAGGATGTATTCTTCCATGATGGACACGTGCTGTTGGTGGTGAACAATGAATACACCAATCGCGATATCATTTGGGGCAACAACCCTGACGCCAAGCCGGCATCTGACGATGACGTGGCCAAAGGCATGATGGCACATGGTGTCACCGTTGTTGAGATTGCCAACACCGACGGCAAGTGGGGCATTGTCAAGGACAGCCCGTATAACCGCCGCGTCACTCCGCAGACCGACATGACGATCACCGGGCCCGCCGCTGGTCATGACCTGATGAAAACCGAAGCCGATCCATCGGGCACAGCTTGCAAAGGGACATGGAACAATTGCGGCAACGGGATGACACCGTGGGGCACCTATCTGGCCTGTGAAGAGAACTTCAACGGCTATTTCTCGGCCGAAGATGAAAACCACGAAACCAGTGCCGAGCTTAAGCGTTACGGCGTGTCCGCCAAAGATTGGGGTTACGGCTGGGCAAGGATCGACGACCGGTTCGATGTCGCAAAGAACCCCAACGAACCAAACCGCGCAGGTTATGTCGTCGAAATCGATCCGAGAGATCCCAACTCGACCCCACGTAAGCTGACCGCCCTGGGCCGTTTCAAACACGAAAACGCTGACACCGTGGTCAACAACGATGGTCGCATCGTAGTTTACATGGGCGATGACGAACGTGGCGAGTTCCTGTATCGCTTTGTATCCGACGGCGTCTATGCGGCTGGAGTAGATACCAATGCGCTGCTTGAAAACGGGACGCTTTCGGTCGCCAAGTTCAACGATGACGGTACCGGAGAGTGGCTGGAGCTGACGCCCGAGACCACCGGGCTGGCTTCACAGGCCGAGGTCAGTATTCACACGCGCCTGGGTGCCTCTGCGGTGGGCGCAACCACGATGGACCGCCCGGAATGGGTCGCCTCGAACCCAAATGCGCCCGAGGTCTACTGCTGCCTGACCAACAACAAGAACCGAGGCGTCAAACCGAATGCAGGGGGCGACGACACATCCGCCAATGGCCCGAACCCGCGGGACAAAAACAACTATGGTCAGATCGTTCGCTGGCGTCCGGATGGCGGGGACCACACCGCCGCTGGATTTGGCTGGGATCTGTATGTTCTGGCGGGCAACCCCACGGTGCACAGTGACGCTTATGCCGGATCCGACAACGTAAACGCCGACAACATGTTCAACTCGCCCGATGGCCTCAAGTTTGACAGCAATGGCCTGCTTTGGATCCAGACTGACGGCAATTACGGCAACGACGGTGACTTTGCAGGCCATGGCAACAACCAGATGCTGGCAGGGGACCCGGTGACAGGTGAGATCCGCCGCTTTCTGGTTGGCCCCAATGAATGCGAGGTCACCGGTCTGAGCTGGTCTCCGGATCGCCGAACCATGTTTGTCGGCATTCAGCACCCGGGTGAGGATGGAAACAGCCACTGGCCCGAAGGCGGTGACTCGGTGCCGCGTTCGGCGATCATCGCCATCACGCGCGAGGACGGTGGCCAGGTCGGTTAAGCCCCGCTTCTGAGTTGAATCAATCCCCGGACGGCAGGTGTGGTCCGGGGAATTTTTGTTTATGTGCCGTTTTCATCGAGAACTTGAGAATTTTGAGGTGCCCGCAGAGCACCGAAACGGGTTAGAACCCGCGGTATCCCGTTGTGGGCCGAAAAGGTCGCTTGAAAAGCGTTGTGTGTCGAAAACCGACCGACCCGAGCCCATATTGAAGTTTAGAACCGGTCCATCTGGTAAGGAGGAATCAAAGGCGATGCCTGACGTCACAATCGTTTTTTGGCGCGACATCCCCGCTCAGGTCATCGTTGGCAAAGGCCGGCGTGGCGCCAAGCGGCAGTTGGAGGAGCGGTTCGAGCAAGCCATTGACCGGGCTGCGATGAAGGTAAATGCCAAGGACAGTGATGCCTACCTGGCCGAATGGCGCAAGGCCGACCCGTTCGAGGTCGAGGGTGATCCGGCAGAAATCGCCGAAGCCGAGGCCGTGCGCCTTGAAACGGAATACGATCAGGACCGCATCAAGGCCCTGATCGCCAACGACGGTTGGGCATAGGCCCGGTTTTTACAAAGGGAGGCCTCAATGGCTTTGCTGAATTTCAAGAAACGTGATGTGGCCGAGAAGGCCCCGGTGAATCCGACCGTCGAAGCCTTTCTGCAAGGTTATTCGATCGAGGTGATGCCCCGCACCGCCGAGAAGGTCGAGGATTTCCGCGCGTTGCTGCCCGAAGGCACCCGCGTCTACATCGCCCATATCGAGGGCACACCGATCGAAGACATGGTCCAGACCGCCAAGCGCATTGCCGCCGAAGGCTATCCGGTCATGCCGCACTTCCCGGCGCGCATCATCAAGGATGCCGCGACGCTTGAGAACTGGATTTCGATGTACCAGGGCGAAGCAGGGGTCGATCAGGCGCTGATGCTGGCCGGTGGTGTTGCCAAGCCGCACGGCGATTTTGACAGCTCGATGCAGCTGCTGGAAACTGGCCTGTTCGACAAGGCAGGCTTCAAACGTCTGCACGTTGCCGGCCACCCCGAGGGAAACAAGGACATCGACCCGGACGGTTCGACCAAGAATGTCGACGACGCGCTGCGCTGGAAACAGAAGTTCAGTGAAACCACCGACGCGGAGATGGCGCTGGCAACCCAATTCGCCTTTGACGCCAAGCCGATCATCGCATGGGCCGACGGTCTGAAGGCGGCGGGCATTGATCTGCCGATCCACATTGGTATCGCTGGACCAGCCAAGTTGCAGACACTGATCAAATTCGCGATTGCCTGTGGTGTCGGCCCGTCTCTGAAGGTTCTGCAGAAGCGTGCCATGGATGTCTCCAAGCTTCTGCTGCCCTATGAGCCGACCGATGTTGTGACCGAGCTGGCCAACCACAAGGCCGCCAACCCTGACTTCAACATCACCAACGTACATTTCTTCCCGCTTGGTGGTATCAAGACCAACGCCAACTGGGCAATCGACAACGGCGGCGCTTCGGCACAGCCTGTAAACTCCTAAGGAACGGACATGACCCGTACAGTCGTAGAATCAAAAACAAAAACCGCCGTTCTGGGCTTTGATGAACCGTTTTGTGTGATCGGTGAGCGGATCAACCCGACCGGCCGCAAGAAACTGGCCGCTGAACTGGAAGCGGGGGACTTCTCGACCGTTGAGAAGGACGCCATCGCTCAGGTTGCTGCAGGCGCGACCGTTCTGGATATCAATGCAGGCGTTGTCTACAACTCGAACCCCAACCCGAACGAGACCGAGCCGCCGCTGATGCGCAAGATCGTCGAACTGGTGCAGGGTCTGGTCGAAGTGCCGCTGTGCATCGACTCGTCGGTTCCCGGAGCCTTGGAAGCCGGTCTTGAGGCAGCTCAGGGCCGCCCGCTGCTGAACTCGGTCACTGGCGAAGAAGAGCGTCTGGAACTGGTTCTGCCGCTGGTCAAGAAATACAACGTTCCGGTTGTTGCGATCTCGAATGATGACACCGGCATCTCGGAAGACCCCGATGTCCGTTTCGAAGTGGCCAAGAAGATTGTTGAGCGCGCCGCCGATTTCGGCATCCCTGCGCATGACATCGTCGTCGACCCGCTGGTCATGCCCATCGGCGCGATGGCAACTGCTGGTCAGCAGGTGTTCGCTCTGGTCCGTCGCCTGCGCGAGGAACTGGGCGTGAACACCACTTGCGGTGCGTCGAATATCTCGTTCGGTCTGCCGAACCGCCACGGCATCAACAACGCGTTCCTGCCGATGGCGATGGGCGCCGGCATGACTTCGGCGATCATGAACCCGGTCGCGCTGCCGGTGACGCAGAAGAAGATCGCAGAGAAGAAAGAGCAGGTCACGGCGGCTGGAATCATCCTGCCTGAGGGCATGGATGATGAGGCCTTTGTTCAGATGTTCGGTCTGGGCTCGACCAAGCCACGTGCTGGTAAGGAAATGGAGGCCATTCGTGCTGCCAACCTGCTGACCAACAATGACGCGCATGGCGGAGAGTGGATCCGGTTCAACAAAGACCCGGAAGAAGCCGGTGCAGCCGGTGCTGCAGGTGGCCGTCGCGGTGGTGGCCGTCGTCGCCGCGCCTGAACCGTTTGCGACTTTTTTCAAAAGGCCGGGTTCTCCACCCGGCCTTTTCTTTTTGATATTGATCAATGCTGTTTTTCCATGCTGCCGCAGAATATCGTGATCGGAACGCTGCGATCAGGTGATTTCATGACCAAACATATTCCACCAAAACTGTCCGATGCGGACCTCAGCAAGAGACTGACCAAAAAGGAGTATTTCGAGCGGCTTGAGGGGCTTCAGGCGCAGCTTGCAAAGATACAGCAGGCTTTTTTGTTCCACGACCTGAAAGGCGTGATTGTGTTCGAAGGCTGGGACGCCGCAGGGAAGGGCGGAACCATTCGTCGGATCAGTCAGGCGCTGGACCCGCGCAGTTTCAAGGTCTGGCCGATCGGAGCGCCCCGAAACTACTATCTCAACCGGCACTACCTGCTTCGGTTTTGGGAACGTCTGCCACCTTCGGGCGCAATTTCCGCATTTGATCGAAGCTGGTATGGCAGGGTCCTGGTCGAACGGATCGAGGAGCTTACACCTGAAAAACGCTGGCGCGAAGCATATCAGGAGATCAACGATTTCGAACGCATGCTGGTGGATGACGGGACCCGGATTGTGAAGCTGTTCTTTCACATTTCAGAGGATGAGCAGATGCAACGTTTCACCCAACGGCTGACAAACCCGCTGAAACGCTGGAAACTGACCTACGAAGATTTCCGTAATCGTGAGAAATGGGAGATAACCGAGGTCGCCGTGAATGAAATGTTGGCCAAAACCTCGACGCTGAAAGCGCCGTGGCATGTGATCCCCGCGAACAACAAGAAATACGCAAGAATCAATGCTATGAAAGTCATTGTTAAGGCGTTTGCAGAAGAAGTTGATCTGAACCCGCAACACCTTGACCGGCAAACACTGGACGCGGCGGGCAAGGCATTAGACGTAGAACAATCGCTGATTGAAAGCCTGCGTGCCCGCACCGAGTAACGATCCTGCTTGATCCCGATCCGGCGACGATGCTATGCCTGCCAAAGAGGCGGGTATGGTGAAAAGGTATCACACGAGCTTCCCAAGCTCTTGTTACGGGTTCGATTCCCGTTACCCGCTCCAAGAAAATACTCTAAGCGTCTATAAAATTGTAATAAAGTGCGCTTTCACTGCGCAAATTTTGAGTTTTGATAAACGCAGATTATGCAGCGTTATCTTCGATCAGATTCTCTGGTTCTTCAATTTGACCGTGTCTGCGCCGCTGACCTGTGGTCTTCAATCAGCTACCTCTTTTGGCCCGATTGATCGAGTGCCGCAATAAACCTGGTCGTCAAATAGGCACAGTGACACCAATCTTTGGCGCTTTGAACCAGCCTGACGATCCTGTTTTGGAGGTAGTCTCGGAAGCCCTTTGAATTTCTGCACCAGATGTTCAGATCAGGAACATCGGCATGTTTTCAACACTGCCTAACTCAATCTGGCAACGTCGTGACCGTCGATAACAATAGCAAAGTTGCAGAATTTCCCGACCTCTGCCTCAGCTGACCGTGCCGCTGTTTCCTCGTCAGGGATGCGTTCAATTCGAAAACCAAACTGTTCGAGCCCACAATAGTCTACTCGGCTCAGAATGATCGGAACCACATTTCTTTCGATTGCTGCGGCGGCGAGTAATCTTGCAACAGTATATGGAGACTTCGAGGGCTCAACGATCCTGACGCCAATATATGTGTGGTCCTCAACTTCGCGTTCCCAAAGTGCGGTTGACGGAAGTAAGTCCATATCGGGGAACAGAACTTTTCCAAATTGCCGCGTAGCTCGATCTCGAAGGATAACATCATCCAAATCAACCGGTACTTCCGGCGTGAAGGTGTTGACTATCTTGTACCAGTTGTTTTCAGCCATTTTTTCAGCTCGTCGCTATGATATCTGCAGCTGCGGATACACCGGATTCAGGCAGCTCTATTTGTTGCAGTGCTGCACGAAAGTCTTCCGCGCCCCCGTCATCCAGACAAACCTGGACCGTTCGTTCCAGCTTCATGAATTCCGCTTCTGTAATGGTTGCACAAAGATTGCGGTCAGATAGTGCTCTTGCGCGTCGTTCCTGGTCGTCCAAATAAGGCGCAGACTGTGGGATAAGTATTGCGGGAATCTTGTGGTAGAGGATCTCGTGGACCGAATTGTACCCGGCGGCAGATATTACCAAGTCGGCGGATAGACATAGCTTTGTAGCCTCTAAAGTATGAACCACCTTTGAATTTTTCCAACCAAACGCGGCTGCCTGAACCGCGCTACCGGGCCAGGTTACGACCAGGTGAAGGCAGTCTGCGCGGCACTCAAGCATTCCTGAGATTGCTTGCAGTTGAGCGGATCTGTCAGAGGCAACTCCTCCGCCTAACATGCTGACAATCAGCAGCTTAAAGTCGTGACCAAACCGCTCGGCCAGGCGCGCACGTAAGTTTTCGGAGTCCTCGGGCGACTGCACTACCTGCCGAAAAATTGGCCCTATGTTGTGAACATGTTCACCGTAACTGTAAGCGTCGTTAAGCTCCTCAAAAGCCTCTGACGGCACGATGACCCGGTCGAATATGCCCTCACGACGAAGCATGATATGTCGGGACCGACCCTTGGGCCAAAGGCCACGGCGGATCCAGACTGCGGATAATCTGTGTTCCCGGATTACGCGATTGACGGAATCGAACACATAGCCACCGTCAAAAACGAACCGGTCGCCTTCTTGTAATGCGGCGTTCAGACGCCGGTAGGTCAGGATGTCATTCGCGTTGGAACTGTCGTTTACGTCTGATCGGGCGACCAGCGGTATACAGTCGATCCCCTCGCGTCGAACCATAGGAACACAACTTGGGAAGGCCGCGAACACCGGGGACATGTGTTTTGGCAAAGCCTTGGCGATCACAGTGCACCGCTGCGCATGACCCAACCCAACTCCGTTAGTTGGCAAGAACAAGGTTCTCGGCGACGTCCGTTTGGGTGGTCGCGGTTTGGCGCTAAGCCCTGCGGCGGTTTCGAGCCGGGATATATCTACTGTCCGCAGCCACGGAGACTTTCGTGTTTGGTCAGCGATGTGTGGTGTATTCCCGATAATTTTGCCGATCAGGTATCCATCCAAAGCAAAAAGCGTCTTGGGTCCAAGTAATGCCGGCGCTCCGGACGATATCAAAACCTCGTCTTCGGTGCAGTCGATCACGACTCCACCGGCTGCAATCACTTCAAGCGCAAGCTCGGCCATCCGATCGCCTGCGATGCCATGCCCAAACATCGCGAGGATATCCGTTGAATTTGCGAGGGTTAGAGGCGAAAGATCAGTATAAAGAACTCTGGGGAGATCGTTGAATTTTGAGGCTTTTAGGAACTCATTCTGCGCACCGCTCACAACCAGCTTAAAGCCATAGCTGCCCTGATTGCTCATCCGGGAAAGACAGGACAACGTTTCAGAGTCGTCCAACTCCAAGGAACCCAACACGACGGTTACGTTCGCCAATTCACCAATTGGCCGGGTGATCGGTCGAGTTTCAGTTACCAGGGGGCTGATAGCTGAAGGTGAAATGGAACGCGGCTGAAGGTCCGATAGATCAATGACCGTTGCTTCGCGCCCCAGTGCAAACGCGAGACGGGCTTTTGCACCAATGTAGCTTTGCTGAGTACTGAACCGGCCAGTTGCGATTACCGGAACATCCGTCCCGAGTTGCTTTTGTCGCAATGAGGCAAGCAGCCGGTCATCTACTTCTTCAGCGCCGAGGACAAACACGGCTTCCGCTTCGAGTTCTTCGGTATCGGCGAGAAGTGTCGCAGCCTCGTAGTGTCTTCCGCGCCCTGCATCCTCAGGAAAATAGATTGCATCGATGCAAACATCGAAACCACGCTTTCGGAGTTTCAGAGCAAAAATCAATTGTGCGTCAAAAGACCGAACTGAAAGTGTACCCGCTTCAACAAAAATCATGTCAGCGCCTCTCTGTCCGCGGTCAGAATGGCGCCCAATCGCTCTTTGAATTTTTGGCCCGAGTAGCGCTCAAGCAGCGGCTGTGCCTCAGCAACTTTCTCATGATACCGGTCGGGGGAAGAAATCAGGTCAGAAATGATCCGGTCCACATCCCCGGGGCTACAGGGGATTACGGCATTTCCGAATGTCTGTGCGGTTTCCGGATCCGTCAAGACGACCTTGCCGGCTGCGATAGCCTCCGCAATTACGCGCCCGAAACTCTCTCGCCAAGTCGGCGCTGTAAAGTAGACAAAAAAATCTATCATCTCAAAAAAATCTTCCAGACTGATCGCGTCAAATGGAAACAAAGTCCAATGCGGACGAACGATGTCCGTGTCCATCAACGCGTTCGCACCAAGAATGACATTGGCCTGCGCGTGTTTGGGAAAACACAAATCAAGATCGGCGACAGATGGAAACTTTTCGAAGCCAGGTCGCGAATGTCGACCGCGTCGGTCCTCTGGCTTTTCGCATGGTTCGCCTTTGTCACTGAAAAAGATGTTGAACCAGTCATCTTCCAGGACAGTCCAATGGCGGGCCTTGCGAAATTTGGACAACCAGTCTGTGACGGTCTCACGGTTATACGACGAAATTGGCGCAAGCGTTTTCCTAAGCGCGAGGGTCGACAAGTCTATCTGATCCAGGCAGTTTGAAACGTCGAAGCCTTCTTCGTCGCCCGGACGCAAGAAGTTTTCGTGGGTTACAACGACTATTTCCTGCGCATAAATCTCTGCGCTCAAAGAGTTTTGAAACTTCAGGAAAGACGGATTGTGCAAGATAACAAAATCAGCGCATATCCGGGGGGCGTCCCAAACCATTGGAATACGAAGCTCGTCCAACACTCGCTGCAGCACCGGCGCGACATGCTGACCGCTGCCAAACATCTTGGAGGTCCTCGCATGCACCACCAGATCAGCGAACTCGGCGGCCACGCGCAGTTCGGCAGCGACAGCCATGGAAGTGCCACCTAAAAAGCGGGGCTCAATTACATATGCTATCTTCACCTTTTTAGAAATTCGAATGTTTGACAATTGGGCCATGATTTCAGTGCAGGGAAGAAGCAGCAAGCGCTGCGCTGCCAACTTGTGAAACCTCTGCACTGTTTGCGGCATTACCAGCAAAGCCGTAATCCACCTGTCCCCGTGAAACGGTTTCAAAAAAACTGCGCAATTCAAGTGATAATTCGTCATCACCCAATAGCAAGTCTGGGTTCTTTTGAAGATAATCCCACAAAGCCTGGATGTTATTCTCGGACAAAAACTGATCTATCGTCAGCAAATGCTCCAATGTAATTTCGGCACGCACATGCTGAGATGGCAGTAAGAACAATAGGGCAGTTACTATCGCAACAAGTTTAGAGTTAGGCATCTTAAACCCCGATCTCCGATTGTTAACCTACATCGTTTTGCCTCTTACAGCCAGAAACTGGCCGGTATTCATTGGTTTGTCGCCGTTTTTAGTTTGCTCAAAACTTGCCTTTTTAGCTGATCGACTTGATCTGTCGCAGAAGCGCTGCGACGAACCTTTTTCACTTTGGATTTCGTAGCACTATTGCCGGCCAACCATAATTCCACGACGCCGTTTTGCGTCTTGGACTTAGAGCCCGTGAAATCGCGCAACAAAGCACCGGCATCTTCCGCAAGCGCTGTTGCCTGAGCGGCATCTTCCTTGTGATAGAACCGGACGTTGGATTGTTTAACCCCAAAGCCAACGCGCGCTGTTCCACTTAACTCATGACCTGCCGCTACGAGGTTATTGACCACTGAGTTCACTGTCCGTGCGCCAAGGCTGTTTGGTATAAACAGCTTAAATTCTGCGCCGCCGCTGCTGGCAATCTCTTCCGCTGATTCAGTGTCCTCACGCGGCTTTGCTGCGCCATCTGTCGTCTCAGACGACGTTAAAGGTGGTTCCAAATTGTCATGCAGTCTGGCAATTGATTTTGGCGACACTTCTTCTGTTCTTGGTAAGGGGGCTTTTGAAAGCTCTCTTAGATCAATTCCTGTTCGATCATTTGAATCAGGCGCGTCCGGCGGACTTACCTTGCCTGGAATGACGAGGTTAAATTCCGGTAGATTATCAAGGCTTTTCAGTGCAAATTCTGTTTCGCTCGGCGCAGACCGAAACGCTACAGCTTGTTTCAGCGTTGAAGGTTGGTCTTCGGCATAGACCAATGAGACCAGCTCGACTGAAATCTCAGGAGCGCTTGAGCCTGGATCAGTCGCATTTGCGACAACAGCTTTCAAACTGTCGAAGATCGCAGAAACATCAGGCAAAATGATCGACGTTCTGAAATTTAACGACGCTTGCGCTAATTGATCGTGTGACCAAGCAGAATTCGGGAAGGCACTTTGTGGATTCTGTGTGGCGGGAGTTCCGGTTGGCCGCTTTGGCGTCTCAAGGGTCAGCAGATCCGGACGAAGCGAAGGAGCGACCGGTGGAAGCATTGCTTCGAACAGCTTGGGATCAGATGACATCTCCTTCATGGGGAGTGGAGCAGACGCGATTATGCTTGAGCTTTCATTCGTTGCAAAAATTTTTCCGAAGGAAGTCGCATTCGGTGACGCATCCGATTGTGTCAACGACCGAACCATCAGACGTGGCGGGAATTCTGGCCCCTTTATTTGCGAACTGGTTGATTGCGTAGAACTCTTTTCCGGCAGTGTAGTGGTCCTGGAAGTGTCCACATCCAAGTTGCTGGAAGCGAATGATTTTTCTCCACTATTTGATTCCCACCGGGCCAATACAAACATTGTCGAAAATGAAAATACGACACCAATTCCACACCCAATGGCTATTGAAGTAAATCGGCCTCTGTGCGGTTGTTGTTGTTTGGGCCAGCGGAAACTGAGCTTTCTGCGAATGTTTTCAGCGGCATCTTCGACCGGTTGGCCTGCACTTGAGGGCGAGCGAACACGACTCTCAAGTTCGACACTCGTTTCGTCGTCTTTGGCGGGAACATCCCCAACCGGAAACAAACGTTCAAGGCCACTGTTTCTTTCTGAACTTGCGCCATTTAAAGACGCAATACTGGGCGCAAGCTGTTGATGTCTTTTTTGACCGGATGCCGCTGAGCCTGTTTTCTTTTGCAGGACTTCAGGAGGCGCGGCAGTTGCTCTTCCAGCACCATTGCTGACTTGCTCACCACCGCCGACGTCCGACTCACTTGGCGCATGCTTTTCGGCTTCAGCCGAGGAACGCGCAAGCACCGCCTGCCTTCGCCTACGTGCTTCTTCCAGCCTGTCCCACAAGTGCTGTGGTCCGGAGTCATTCACCCTTTTGGTTGAGTGATCCTTTCCCGATTGATCAGGTTTGCGGTCCGGATTTTCCTTGCGGTTCCCATCAAGTTCCGTAAGTTTTTTCTTCCGCTGTTTCCGCGCGTTTTCAATCTTCTGCTGCCATTCTTCTGACTGCAGAAAATCATGAATTTGTGACGCGTCATCACCGCCATCACCAGCAACTTCAGGTAGCGTACTCGTGTCGCTAACCTTTGACATAAGCAACCCCCAAAACGGTCATTGCGCTATGCTCTACATTATTGAAACAAGAGCAAAAAAAAGACGTTTGGCACAGTCTCTAATTATCTAACAATACACGAGAAGAGGTTATTAAAAATGCTGGTTAAAGACAAGTAAGCAGCCGGGATGCGCCACAAACTCCTTTGACGGATGGTTCCGGAGCTCGGAGGACAGTTGAAAAATGCCAGCCTTATCCTGCTTGCCTGTCTGCGACCTTTAGGAACCGTGAACACGGGGCCATCGGTTTTGTTCGCCGCGGCATCAAACGCGTCCGGTAGGTCGCCATGTTCAGTGTCTCATGCTCACTGCGCCAGATCGTTCTCAGGGCTGAGTGGATACCGCGTCAGTGTCCTATATGTCGTAACTAGTTAGATATTTGGCCGGGCGTTCACAGTAGAAATATCCCGGTTATCGTGAAACCACAGTTCAGCTGGTATAGCCCGTTAGCGTTGTCAGTCAGGGTAATAAGTTCACAAGCAACATGCTAGGCGTTGCACCGGGTTTCGATCTTCGGGCCCTCAGGCGGCCCGGCGGGCCTGAAACAGGTTGATGGCAGCAGGGATGCGGATTCCCACATTTGTGGCGTATGTCGCGAAAGCCTCGGCGACTGCGGTCCGGATCGCTTCGATATCTTCGTCTGAGGCGCCAAAATGCGAAATGACGCGCGAGGCCGGGCCGACGCGCATACACAGTGCCGCAGTTTCCTCAAGCGTGTCCGGCCCGTGAAGGAACAGGGATACGGTTTCACCGCGAACGTCGCACAGTCCGGCGCGCGACATCATATCCGTCACATGTTCGATATCGTGGAAGGCAAGGGGGCCGGGCGCATAGCGATCTACTTTTGGGGGTTGGCCAAGCTGATTTGTGGCCGCGATATGGGGCAGCTTGAACCAAGGGTTGTCCGACAATGGTCCCCATGCTGCAAACGTCATCTGCCCGCCGGGTTTCAGCGCACTTGCCATATTCGCGAAGGCGGCGACCGGGTCCTCGAAGAACATGACGCCAAAACGGGAAATCACCGCGTCCTGGATCCCTTTGGAAAACCCAAAAGTCTGGGCGTCCGCGCATTCGACCTCAACCTGCGTCAGCCCCAAATCCAAGGAACGTTCGCGCGTGCGATGTGCGAAGGGTTGTGAGAAATCGGCAGCCAGAACGCGGCCATTCCGACCGACTTCTTGCGCCGAAGCAATTGTGCTGGCACCGGTTCCGCAACCGATATCCAACACCCGCATTCCCGGCTTCAGCGCTGCGCGTTCCAGCACAAGACCAAGTACTGGCGCAAGAAGATGGTCAAGCTGGTCCTCGTGGATCAACCATTTGGCCCCAAGAACCGATTTTCCCCAATACTCAGCTTGCTCCTCATTTGCTGTAGTCATGACGGCCCCCTGTCAATGGCCGGATTATGACCTCCGGCGGCGGCGCCGGCCAGATTTTTCGTCATCTCCGCCACCTGTGTTGAACGATGGCGATGGCAGGGTGACAACTTGCGCCAGTTCCGGGAACGGATCTGATTTGTGTGGGATCGCGTTGGCGGCGACGAAGTGATCCTGGAATTTAGGTTCGATAGCGGTTTCGATCTTGGTGATTTCGCGCACAACCCGTTCGATTTCGGACCGGGATGAGATGTTGCACAATGCAATGCGCGCGCCGGTCCCGGCGGCGTTACCTGCGCTGGAAACCTTTTCTAGCGGCGCATCCGGGATCATTCCCAATACCATCGCATGTTTGGTCGAGATATGCGCGCCAAAGGCTCCGGCCAGCACCACGCGGTCGACCTTGTCGACCTTCATTTCGTCCATCAAAAGGCGTGCACCGGCATAGAGCGCCGATTTCGCCAGTTGGATTGCCCGGATATCGCCCTGGGTTACAGTAATGCGCGGGCCGCCATCGGCACTGGCGTCGTGGATCAGGTACGAATGCGTCCGCCCCTCGGGGATGCAGCGCAGCGTGCCGGTCTGTTCGGCCGATCCGATCAGGCCGCCTTCGTCCAACAGTCCTGCAATGCGCATCTCGGCTACGGCCTCGATGATGCCGGAGCCGCAAATGCCGGTGATTCCGGTTGTGGCAACATCCAGATCGAAACCGTCTTCGTCGGACCATTTTTCCGATCCAATGATCCGAAAGCGCGGCTCCTTGGTGGCGGGATCGATTTCAATGCGTTCGATGGCGCCGGGGGCAGCGCGCTGGCCGGAACTGATCTGGGCACCTTCGAAAGCAGGACCGGTCGGCGACGAGCAGGCCAGAACGCGGCTGGTGTTGCCCAACAGGATTTCCGCATTTGTACCGACATCCACGATCAGGACCAGATCTTCGGATTTGCCGGGTTCTTCCGATAAAGCGACCGCAGCGCAATCCGCGCCTACATGGCCTGCGATACAAGGCAGGATATAGACCTGCGCGCGCGGGTTCATGTTGGTCAGATCCATCTGGCGGGCGGGCAGGGACATGCTTTCGGATGTGGCCAGTGCGAACGGCGCCTGTCCCAGTTCGACCGGATCAAGGCCAAGCAGCAGGTGGTGCATGACCGGGTTGCAGACAAACACGGTTTCCACAATCAGGGCGGCGTCGATCCCGGCCTCGTCCGCGATCGAGGTAGTCAGGTCATTGATCGCCTCACGCACGGCTTTCGTCATCTCCCGATCGCCGCCGGGGTTCATCATCGAATAGGAAACCCGGCTCATCAGGTCTTCGCCAAAACGTATCTGAGGGTTCATCAGCCCCGAGGACGCCTTGACCTCGCCCGTTTCCAGATCGGTCAGGTGCGCAGCGATCGTGGTCGAACCCAGGTCGATGGCAAGGCCGTAAAGGCCGCTCTCGTGCAGACCCGGCCAGATTTCGACGATACGCGCGACTGTATCGTTGTGGCCCTTGTGGACGGCGACCGTGACTTCCCACTTTCCTTTGCGCAGCACTGGCTGAAGCTTGGACATCAGCGACAGGTCTGCCGTCACGGCGTCGATCTTCCACTGTTCACGGAGAGCCCGTTCCAACCGCTCCAGATCGCCGGTGGGCGAGTGCATGTCCGGTTCCTCGACCACCACGAAATACAGGCGCGTCGCTGGGTCCATTGTGATGGCGCGGGCGGCGGCCGCCTTGCGAACAACCTGACGGTGGACCTGGCTTTCGGGTGGGACATCAATCACCACATCGCCCTGGACCGATGCCTGGCACCCCAGACGGCGACCGGGTTTCAGGCCACGCTTGTCGTCATAGCGCTGCTCGACCGCGTTCCATTCGCTCAGCGCGCCGTCGGATACGGTGACGCCGTGCTTGGGAAACTCACCATAGCTGGGTGTGATCTGGCATTTGGAACAGATGCCACGCCCGCCGCAGACCGAATCGAGGTCCACACCCAACTGGCGGGCCGCTGTCAGGATCGGAGTGCCGACGGGGAAATGCCCGCGTTTGCCCGATGGGGTAAAGACGACAAGTGGGTCGGTGGTCATGGAAGGCCTGCCTTTTTGTATTCGCGCGTATGCCGGGCAAGATATGAGTTTGCGCGCAAAGGGAAAGGGCATTCAGCGGCACGTTTTGCGCAGCTTGCGTCGTTTTTTACCAGACCGCCCGCCAACCGGGGCAAACTATTGGCACGCGGGGCTTTCCCTTGGGCTGAATCCGTGCAATAGGGTCGCCGTCAAACGGGGTTTTGCATGGGGTTAGCAAATGCAGATTCGTGAGGCACTCACCTTTGACGACGTCCTTCTTGTTCCGGGGGCATCCAGTGTCCTTCCTGCGACGGCGGATACAACCACGCGTGTGACGCGCAACATCAGCATGAACATCCCACTGCTCAGTTCGGCCATGGACACCGTGACCGAGGCGCGTATGGCCATTGCAATGGCACAGGCGGGCGGAATTGGCGTCATTCACAAGAACCTGTCGGTCGAGGAACAGTCCCGCGAGGTTCGGCGTGTCAAACGGTTTGAATCCGGCATCGTGTACAACCCCGTAACCCTGCGGGCGGATCAGACGCTTGCGGACGCCAAGGCGTTGGTCCAGCGCTACAATTTTACCGGATTTCCGGTAGTCGATGGCGATGGCCGCGTTGTTGGTATCGTGACCAACCGCGACATGCGGTTTGCCACGTCCGAGGACACTCCGATTCACATGATGATGACATCGGACAATCTGGCCATGCTGAAAGAGCCTGCGGACCTGGAAGAGGCCAAGAGCCTTATGCGTGCGCGCCGGATCGAGAAGCTTCTGGTTGTTGATGGCAGTGGCAAGCTGACGGGCCTTCTGACACTGAAAGACACCGAGCAGGCCGTTCTTAACCCCACGGCGTGCAAGGATCATCTGGGTCGCTTGCGGGTTGCAGCCGCAACCTCGGTCGGAGATGCGGGTTTCGAGCGTTCCGGAGAGCTGATTGACTCGGGCGCGGACATCATCGTCGTAGATACGGCGCATGGGCATTCACAGGGCGTTCTTGATGCCGTAAAGCGCGTCAAGGCCCTGTCGAACGAAGTCCAGATTATCGCTGGAAATGTCGCGACAGGTGAGGCAACCAAGGCACTGATCGACGCGGGGGCCGATGCCATCAAGGTTGGGATCGGTCCAGGGTCGATCTGCACGACACGGATGGTCGCAGGGGTCGGCGTGCCGCAGTTGACGGCCATCATGGATTGTGCCGCCGCCGCTGGCGAGGTTCCGGTGATCGCAGATGGCGGTATCAAGTTTTCCGGCGATTTCGCAAAGGCGATTGCAGCCGGCGCATCCTGCGCCATGGTCGGTTCGATGATTGCAGGTACCGACGAAAGCCCCGGCGAGGTGATCCTTTATCAGGGACGCTCTTTCAAATCCTATCGGGGGATGGGCAGCCTTGGTGCAATGGCACGTGGTTCAGCCGACCGGTATTTCCAGAAGGACGCCGCCAACGACAAATTGGTGCCTGAAGGGATCGAAGGGCGGGTGCCCTACAAAGGGTCGGCCAGCGCTGTCGTGCATCAGCTTGTGGGCGGGCTGCGTGCCGCAATGGGCTATACCGGATGTGCTTCGGTTGAAGAAATGCGCCGCAACTGCACCTTTGTAAAAATTACTGGCGCGGGGCTGAAGGAAAGCCACGTTCACGACGTCCAGATCACGCGTGAAAGCCCGAATTACCGCGTTATGTAATTGCGATGGTTCAACCAGTGGCGCCCTTTACCGGGCGCCGTTTTGGTTTTTGCGATGATCTGTTCCGACCATTCGTTTGACGACGGAGTTGCCTTATGACCCCTGCCGCCCGCATTCAGGCCGCCATCGAAATACTGGATGAGATTCTGGATGGCGCACCGGTCGAAAAAGCATTGACCGGATGGGCCCGGCGCAGCAGGTTTGCAGGCTCGAAAGATCGGGCAGGGGTGCGGGATCACGTGTTTGACGGCCTGCGCTGCAAGCGCTCGTTTTTGGCACTGGGCGGATCTGAAACCGGTCGGGGTCTGATGATCGGGTCGGCGCGTGCCAAGGGCGAGGATATCGCCGGGTTGTTTTCGGGCGCACGACATGCACCGCCCCCTGTTGCCGAACACGAGACAAGCCGGGGTTTTTCCTCGAAAGCTGAGGAGTTTGACATCCCGGAATGGCTTTGGCCAAGGTTCAGCGCGTCTTTGGGTGAGGATGCAATTCCTGCCGCCCACGCCCTGCAGTCCCGGGCCCCCGTTCAATTGCGTGTTAATCTGGTCAAGTCCGATGTGACTGAGGCTGTTCGAGTGCTTGAGTCGGACGACATCCTGACCAGACCGCACCCGGCCTGCGACACTGCGCTTGAGGTGATCGAGGGTGCCCGCAGAATCACGCAAAGCCGGGCATTTGCGTCCGGGATGGTCGAATTGCAGGATGCCGCGAGTCAGGCAGTCGCCGCATCGATCGACCTTGAACCCGGAATGCGCGTGCTGGACTATTGCGCAGGCGGCGGGGGAAAAGCACTGGCATTGGCGGCCCGGCCCGGAGTTCAGGTTTATGCCCATGATATCAATGAAGCCCGGATGCAGGATATTCCAACACGGGCAGAACGGGCAGGGGTCAACGTCGAGCGACTGTCCGCTGACGACATCCTGCGGCAAGCCCCATTTGACGTCGTCTTGGCGGACGCGCCATGTTCCGGCAGCGGATCTTGGCGCAGGGCACCGGCTGGAAAATGGGCGTTGACCGAAGCAAAGTTGCAGGATCTTTGCGTCATTCAAGCACAAATACTCGAGCAGATTTCACAACTGACCCATTCAGGCGGGCTGCTGGCTTATGCGACGTGTTCTATGCTTGTCGACGAAAACGAGGCAATTGTGAACGCGTTTCAGACAATGCACCCGGATTGGCGCCTAGCGTTTCAGAAGTCATGGCAGGTGACACACGGAACGGATGGGTTTTTTACGGCACACTTGACGCGACAAGAAACGGAGCATTAACAACCTAAACGAGAGAGTCCTGCATTGATGTTATGTTAAGCGGGAATTAACCGTATTGGGTCCGTCATACTCGGTATCCAACATTCCGAGTCGTTTATGTCTGACACCACTGAGTTTTTTCCTGATCCTTCCGTTCGTCACACACCTTCCGTATCGCGCCTGTTGGCGCTGGCCTTGGTTGCGCTGGGATTGTGCTTTGCACCGTTTCTAAACGCGATTCCGTCTGAATGGTCGATTGGGTTGATTGTTGTTGGCGGATCTTTGGCAGCTGCTGGAAGTATTGTCTTATTTCGCGGGCAGTTGGCGGACAGGTGCGCAAGAAACGCAAAATCCGTTATGGCGGCGTTTGTTGAAAATGACTTGTCCCCATGTCTGATCGCGGACAGTCAGGGTAATATTCAGATCATCAACCAGGCAGCCGTCAGGCGGTTTGGTGCAACGCAGGGGCAGCGTCTCGACCATTGTCTACGATCTGTCTTTGCCAACCCCGCAGCACTCTTGTTGCGGCTGCAATCGAAGGTCGCCCAAAATGGCCGTGCGCGCGAGGATGCCGTGACGCTGGGTTCGACCATCCCTGTCAGCGTTTTTGGCTTTGGCAATGGGTTGTACTGTTGGCGGTTCGGATTGGACGAAAGCTCGCGTTGGGAAGGTTTGGATATTCCGGTTCTGACGGAAGGTAGAAACGGATCCGTTCTGCAAGCCAATAGCGCTGCGCAGGCACTGTTGGGGGGACAACCCGAAACGTTGGATCAGGCCATTGCCGGTGACGTTCCCGAGCCGGGCAGCATTCTGCAGATCAAGACAGGTGAGGGCGCTGTCCCTGGAACGTTTGTTCAGGTTTCGCGATCGGGTATGGTGCGCGATCTTGCCCTTTTGCCGCTGAAAATCGCGCCCAAAAGCCGGACCCGGATGACATTCTCGGATTTGCCGGTGCCGGTTCTTTGTCTCTCTCCTGACGGATGCATTCTTGAAGCCAACATATTGGCCAACAAACTGATCGGAGATATTGAGCCCGGTGTGACCAATGTCGTCGCAATCATGCAGGGGCTGGGGCAGCCGGTTCCCGATTGGCTGTCACGCACGGTCGCCGGTGAGGATGGCCCGCGTTCCGAGTTCCGGAAACTGACGCGGAAGGACAAGGATATCTTTATCCAGGTTACACTTAGCCGTGTACTGCATGAAGGGCAGGTTTGCCTGATTGCGGTTCTGAACGACGCGACCGAACTGAAGACGCTTGAAGCCCAGTTTGTGCAGGGACAAAAGATGCAGGCGGTCGGACAACTGGCCGGTGGCGTTGCGCATGACTTCAACAACCTTCTGACGGCGATCTCGGGTCACTGTGACTTGCTGTTACTGAGGCACGATCAGAATGATCCGAACTACGGTGATCTTGTTCAGATCAACCAGAACGCCAATCGCGCTGCGGCGCTTGTCAGCCAGTTGTTGGCATTTTCCCGCAAACAAACGCTCAGACCCGAAGCGTTGGATCTGCGCGACACGATTTCCGATCTCATCCATCTTCTGAACCGTCTTGTCGGGGAAAAAATCCGATTGACGCTCAGTCATGATCCGGTGCTGAAGCCAGTTCGGGCAGACAAGCGGCAGCTTGAGCAGGTGTTTATGAACCTGGTGGTCAATGCGCGGGACGCGATGCCAGAAGGCGGTGAAATCCGGATTGAAACTGAAGTGATCGAGATGAGCCAACCGCTTAGGCGGGACCGGGCGACCGTTCCGCCGGGTGAGTATGTGACGGTCAAGGTGATCGACAGCGGTGTCGGAATTGCAGCAGACAAGCTGCAAAAGGTTTTTGAGCCGTTTTACACAACCAAAAGAACTGGCGAAGGCACCGGGTTGGGCCTGTCGACTGTTTACGGAATCGTAAAACAGACCGGCGGCTTCATCTTTGTCGACAGTGCCCAGGGCTTCGGAACCGAGTTCACTGTATTTCTGCCGGTTTCGGTGGCCCCGGCTGAGCCAGTGCCAGCGCAGCAGGATAGTCGGATTCCGCAAAATGCAAAACAGGGTGACGGAGTCGTCTTGCTGGTCGAGGACGAAGCGCCCGTTCGCGCTTTTGCCACGCGCGCATTGAGGTTGAAGGGGTACAAGGTGCTCGAGGCGGATTCCGGAGAAGAGGCTTTGCGCCTGCTCGAAGATTCCACTCTGAAAGTCGACGCATTCGTAACCGATGTCGTCATGCCGGGATTGGACGGTCCGACGTGGGTGCGCAAAGCGATGGAAACCCGGCCCGATGTCAGCGTGATCTTCATGTCAGGTTATACCGAAGGCGCGTTCAGCGGTTCAGGTCCCGAAATCGCCAGATCGACCTTCCTGCCCAAGCCGTTTTCGTTGAATCAGTTGACTGAAGCGGTCTTCCAGCAACTGAATTGAACGACTTAGAGCGCGGAGTCATGCAGGGCGAACTCGGCGCCATGTATGTTGCGGAACATCTGTTCGGTTTCTTCTGACAGGGCCAGGTCGCCAGGAGGAGACACATTCTCCCACTGCAGATCAATTTTGACGCTCAGACGGTCCTGAAGAAAGTCCAGAATTTTGTCCTGATGCTCGTATTTGAAAACGTGACGTGCGCCGAAACCATTGCTGCGGGTGCGAAAGAACTGGCTTTGACTGCCGACATCCGCAAACTCAGGTCGCGGAACTTGCATGTAGGCTTGCACGAACTCATCAAAAGTCAGGCCACGTGTTGAGTGCGGATGACCAACGCGATCCTGGCGGCTGCGAAACCTGTACCAACTGCCCAGCCAATCTACGGGTTCGCGTACAACGGCCATGATTTCCATCTCGGTATCGAACACTTTGCGGAAAATGTGCTGAAAAAAGCGATCGTAGCGGCGAACGGGCGCATGTTTGAGTTCAGGCGGGCCAGTGACGACGATATCCGCATGATCCCGGAGGGCGGTGTGATAGGCGGTGCTGCCGGTTTTGGGGACAGACAAAAAAGCCAGTCGTTCTTTATAAAAAACAAGCATTTACCTGCGTCCTTCTTACGTTCGGCTTTGACGCAGATTGGCGTAAACGGATATTTAACACAATTCCGGAACAGTGAGTTACATAAGTTTTTGTTGAAATGTTCTACTTTTGGTCCCATAAGGAACAAGAGGCGAACAAAGCAGCGATTGCCGCCCGTTCAAGGGTGTGACAAAAGGGAAAGCGACAGGACAATGGCGGATCTTCTGACGATGAGCGACAAGAAAAACGCAGACAAGCAAAAGGCGCTGGACAGCGCCCTGGCCCAGATCGAACGCCAGTTCGGCAAAGGGTCGATCATGAAGCTGGGCGAAGACGCCAGGCAGGACATCGAAGCAAGCTCAACCGGATCGCTGGGACTGGACATCGCGTTGGGTATTGGCGGTCTTCCGATGGGCCGGATCGTGGAAATCTACGGCCCAGAAAGCTCGGGCAAGACCACGCTGACCCTTCACTGCATTGCCGAACAGCAAAAGCGCGGTGGTGTCTGTGCGTTTGTGGATGCCGAACACGCGCTGGATCCGCAATATGCCCGTAAGCTGGGCGTCGACCTTGATGAACTACTGATCTCGCAGCCTGACACCGGCGAGCAGGCGCTTGAGATCACCGATACGCTGGTACGATCAGGGGCCGTGAACATGGTTGTCGTCGATTCGGTTGCGGCACTGACGCCGAAGTCGGAACTCGAAGGCGACATGGGCGACAGCAGTGTCGGCGTGCAGGCCCGCCTGATGAGCCAGGCAATGCGCAAACTGACCGGCTCGATCAGTCGTTCGAAGTGCATGGTGATCTTCATCAACCAGATCCGGATGAAGATCGGCGTCATGTTTGGCAGCCCGGAAACCACCACTGGTGGTAACGCGCTGAAATTCTACAGCTCGGTCCGTCTGGATATTCGCCGTATTGGCGCGATCAAGGATCGGGATGAAGTGGTTGGCAACCAGACCCGCGTCAAGGTCGTGAAGAACAAGGTGGCGCCGCCCTTCAAGCAGGTTGAATTCGACATCATGTATGGCGAAGGCATCAGCAAGATGGGTGAATTGCTGGACCTCGGCGTCAAAGCCGGTGTGGTCGAAAAGTCGGGTTCGTGGTTCAGCTATGGCGACGAACGGATCGGGCAGGGCCGAGAAAACGCCAAGCAGTTCCTGCGTGACAACGCCCGTGTGGCCCTGGATATCGAGGATAAGATACGGGCGGCTCACGGCTTGGATTTCGAAATGCCCCCCAATGCGGACGAGGATGATATTCTCGAAGCGTAATCGTCGCGCCGGAGCGAACGACAGAAATCCCACGGTTCCTTTCAGAAGGATGTAGAAAGCACGGAACAGGGCGGTCCTCCGGGGTCGCCTTGTTTCGTTCCGCCAAACCAATGCTGTGGACACTGCGAGGGCACGGGGCTAAACCTTCGCAGACCAAGATGATTGCGCGCTGAGAGAGCCTTATGCCCACGCTGAACGATATCCGATCCACCTTCCTGAACTACTTTGCAAAACAGGGGCACGAAGTGGTGGCATCCAGCCCGCTGGTCCCACGCAACGACCCGACACTGATGTTTGTCAACTCGGGCATGGTGCAGTTCAAAAACCTGTTCACCGGAGTTGAAACTCGCGATTATCAGCGTGCCACTACTGCGCAGAAATGTGTGCGTGCGGGCGGCAAGCACAACGATCTGGACAATGTGGGATACACCGCGCGGCATCACACGTTCTTTGAGATGCTTGGGAACTTTTCATTCGGCGATTACTTCAAGAATGATGCAATCCCGTTTGCGTGGGAGTTGATCACCAAGGAATTTGGGATCGACAAAAGCCGTTTGCTGACAACGGTGTATCACACCGATGATGAGGCGTTTGAGATTTGGAAAAAGGTCGGTGTGCCCGAAGACCGGATAATCCGCATCGCAACCAATGACAACTTCTGGCAGATGGGGCCGACTGGCCCGTGCGGCCCGTGCACCGAGATTTTCTATGATCATGGCGATCATATCTGGGGCGGTCCTCCGGGTTCGGCCGAGGAAGATGGAGACCGGTTCATCGAAATCTGGAACATCGTTTTCATGCAGAACGAACAGTTCGAAGACGGTTCGATGGTTGAACTCGACATGCAGTCGATCGACACCGGCATGGGGCTAGAACGGATTGGTGCGCTTCTGCAGGGCAGCCACGACAACTATGACACCGACTTGTTCAAGACGCTGATCGAAGCGTCCGCGGCGGCAACCGGCGTGGATCCGTACGGTGACAAGAACGTGCATCACCGCGTTATCGCGGATCACCTGCGGTCAACCTCGTTCCTGATTGCCGATGGCGTAATGCCTTCAAACGACGGGCGTGGTTATGTTCTGCGTCGAATTATGCGCCGGGCCATGCGGCATGCCCATCTGCTGGGTGCCAAGGACCCGGTTATGCATCGCCTTGTGCCTACGCTGGTCCAACTGATGGGCGCGCAATACACCGAACTGGGGCAGGCGCAATCGCTGATCGAGGAATCTTTGCTGCTTGAAGAAACCCGTTTCAAGCAAACCCTGGACCGCGGATTGAAGTTGCTGGACGACGAGATGTCCGGACTGCCTGAAGGCGCGCCGCTGCCCGGCGATGCCGCGTTCAAACTGTATGACACCTATGGCTTTCCACTGGACCTGACTCAGGACGCGCTGCGCGAAAAGGGTCGGACAGTCGATACCGACGGTTTCGATGCGGCCATGGCCGAACAGAAGGCCAAGGCGCGCGCCGCCTGGGCCGGGTCCGGAGAATCGGCGGATCAGGCTGTGTGGTTCGATGTTCTCGATGCTGCCGGGGCTACGGATTTTCTGGGATACGACACCGAAAAGGCCGAAGGTCAGATCGCCGCGCTGATTGTTGATGGTTCTTTGGTCGACAAAATCGGGCAGGGCGACAGCGGCTGGGTCGTTGTGAACCAGACGCCATTCTATGGCGAGGCCGGTGGCCAGGTCGGCGACACAGGCGAAATTCGCCGTCTGGAGGACCGTGATGATGTGGCGCTGGTCGATGACACCAGAAAATTCGCCGACGGCAAAGTCTACGCCCACAAGGTGACCGTGGATCAAGGTACGCTTTCCAAGGGCGACGCAGTCGAACTTGAGGTCGATCACGTCCGCCGCACGGCAATTCGCGCGAACCATTCGGCCACGCACCTGCTGCATGAGGCTTTGCGCGAAACGCTGGGCGATCATGTGGCGCAGCGCGGCTCGCTCAACGCAGCGGATCGGCTGCGGTTCGACTTCAGCCATTCCAAGGCTCTGACACTGGAAGAGGTTAAGAAAGTCGAACGAGAGGTGAATGATTTCATTCGCCAGAACTCGGCCGTCGAAACTCGGATCATGACGCCCGACGATGCGCGCGAACTTGGCGCGCAGGCATTGTTCGGCGAAAAATATGGCGATGAAGTCCGCGTGGTGTCGATGGGCAAGGCGCCGACTGGCAAAGGCAGCGACGGGGAAACCTGGTCGATCGAACTGTGTGGCGGAACGCATGTCCGCCAGACTGGGGACATCGGCACATTCGTTGTGCTTGGTGACAGTGCCAGTAGTGCGGGTGTACGCCGGATCGAAGCCCTGACCGGGGATGAAGCGTTCCGATATCTGTCGGCACAGGATCACCGCGTCGCCCAGATCGCGTTGGAACTGAAGGCTCAGCCTGACGATGTTGTGGGGCGTGTGAAGTTCCTGCTGGATGAACGAAAGTCCTTGCAAAATGAGGTCGCTCAGTTGCGCCGTGATCTTGCCATGGCTGGTCCGTCGACCGGCGGTGGCGCAGAGGCCAAGCAGGTGAACGGCGTCAAATTCCTGGCTCAGGCCTTGAGCGGCGTTTCCGGGAAAGATCTTCCGTCGCTGATTGATGAACACAAAACCCGCCTCGGGTCAGGGGCGGTGCTGCTGATCGCCGACGCCGGCGGCAAGGCGGCCGTTGCGGCGGGTGTCACGCAGGATCTGACGGATCGAGTCTCCGCAGTCGACTTGGTGCGGGCTGCCGTGGCTGAACTGGGCGGAAAGGGCGGCGGTGGCCGTCCGGATATGGCGCAGGGCGGAGGCAAGGACGCCTCGAATTCGGATGCGGCGATCAAGGCTGCGGAACAGGTATTGGGAGGATAAAATGGCTGCACTCTGGATTGCGCACGTAACAGTGACTGATGCCGAGGCATATGGAAAATACGCCGAGTTGGCCGGCCCAGCCATCGCCAAGCACGGGGGTGAGTTTATTGCCCGTGCTGCGCGTTACGTTCAACTGGAAGGCAAAGAGCGTCCTCGCAATGTTGTCGCCCGCTTCCCGTCACTAGAAGCAGCGGTCGAGTGCTACAACTCGGACGACTACCAGCAAGCGCTGAATCATGCCCGTGAGGCGAGCGAGCGCGAGCTGGTTGTGGTTGAAGTCACTGAGTAACTGTCAGGTTATAAAGCTCGTTTTGTAGATTTCTCTAGGATACGGCGACAGATCGGCAATCTTCAGCCTATGTCACAATCCATTTCAAAAGCTCGGCCCGCCTATGCGGGTTGCGCTTTTTTAGTTAATAATAACAATACCTTAATCATATGGAGTCGCGCAGTCTTAAGGGTTTCGCGCCGCAATTGTGACCGCGCCATCTAATTTCTAGCGCGAAAAAGTCAGATTGAAGATCGAATTTTCGCCCTTTTTTCTGTCCAATTTTTTAAAGTGATTGCCCAAGCTGGGATGTTCGCAGGTCGTTTCGCAAGACGGAGTGCGGCCCTGTTTAATGCGCGATCGTGCAAAAAACACAGGATTGGGGTGTAGGAATGTCACTATTTATTACACTTGCGAAGCGCTTCCGCACCAGAGTTTTCCCAATATCGGCGGGCGTCACGACCGTTTGCATCTTGAGTATCTGCACGTTTATCGCGGCCCCGACAGCACACGCATCCGAGGGCGGCTTTATTCCAAGTGTCGCATCTTCACCGCCACCTTCCGGCGCCATCAATCTTTGCAGTCAATATAATTGGGCCTGTGTAGGAAAACGTTCTGTATCCATGTCCAGTCAACAGGAATTGAAGGTTGTGGAGCAGGTTAATCGGCGCGTGAATAACTCGACCCGCGAAGTGACCGATCAGTCCCAGTATAACACCCGCGAGAGATGGGCACTGCCAACGGCAAGAGGCGGTGATTGCGAAGACTTTGCCCTGCTGAAGAAAAGAGATTTGATCCACGCAGGGGTAGATCCAAGCAAACTGCTAATCGCTACAGTATTGGACAGACGCCGGGGGCCGCATGCAGTTCTGGTTTATCGTTCAGCCAACGGCGATTTGGTATTGGACAACCTCACAAACCGGATCAAGCACTGGACAGCGACGCGGTACCTGTTTCTTCGCATGCAGGACCCAAAACGACCTAGCCACTGGGTGGGTGTTTACGGTCATAGCTGAGCCCAACGCATCGTATTTGAGTTGCTGAGAAACGTTGCATGGGTGCAAATTCTTTGCACCCATGTTTTTCAGGTAGGTTTCAAAACACGAAGAGCTACGTGTGCGCTGCTAACTGTGCTATCTAGGATCAAACCCGGACGTCTGGCCGTAACTTCCGTGGTTCCTCAAGTTGGCTCTTCTTCACCGCCTGGTTCTTCACCGCCTGGTTCTTCACCACCCGGCTCTTCACCACCTGGCTCTTCACCACCGGGCTGCTCGCCACCGAGCTGTTCACCACCGGGTTGTTCACCACCTGGCTGTTCACCACCGGGTTGTTCACCACCTGGCTGCTCACCGCCGGGCTGTTCACCACCCGGCTGCTCACCACCGGGCTGTTCACCACCGGGAGTTCCTCCTCCTGTGGTTTCTGGACCACCACTTGGACCGGTCGCTTCAACTCCGCCGCCCGAGCTTTCTCCGCCGGGAGTACCGGTATCGCGGTTTTCATCTGGGTGACCGTCCCCGGATCTTTGATTTGAGGTTCCGGTAGACGCTGTTGGAAAATCCGTAAGCAGTGCAGCCAGAGGCGCACACTCAGCGCCAAGTCGTGCCACGATCTTGTCGAAATCGGCGCGACGTTGGACATAACGTATCATTCTACTCGTAACAGCATCACATTCGCACAAGACTTGAGATGATGCGCCGGACTGGCGCGCAGTTTTTACGTCGCACACACCGGCAGCGAAAGACTCGTCAGCCGAAACGACTAAGAAAGCAGTCGCCACGAGGTAAATCGGAAAGTTGCGGGACAGGGTTCCCATGTTGCACTCCTTGGTACTTTTTACTCAACCATGCCGATCATATGCACCGTCTAGTTCAAGGCGCGTATGAAGAGCATCACACAATTGACGCAAATACACCTTGATAAAAACCAAACCACAAGATGTAGTTTGGGGGAGTGACTGCGAATAAATGCAATTTAAGGGAGAGTCGTTATTCTTTTCAAAGGAAACCGGGCAATTTGCCCAGGTTTCCGCTTTTTAGTTTTAATCTTTGTTGGAAGCAAAAATGCCACACAATCGCCATTGTTTCCGTGTCGGACATGTGCAGCCTGCAGTTGATCAGGCTGATTTTGCCATACGTTTACGCTCATGCGGGTCCAGAAAACGCTTACGCAGGCGGACCGCGTTGGGGGTGACTTCGACCAGTTCGTCATCGTCGATATAGGCAATCGCCTCTTCCAGAGAAAACTGTACATGCGGCGTCAGACGCACGGCGTCGTCCGAACCGCTGGCGCGCACGTTGGTCAGCTTCTTGCCTTTCAGAGGGTTCACTTCCAGATCGTTATCGCGCGAATGCTCACCGATCACCATGCCCGGATACACGTCGGTCTGAGGAGCAACGAACATGCGGCCACGCTCTTCGAGGTTCCACAGCGCATAGGCGACTGCCTGGCCGTTTTCCATCGAGATCAGAACACCGGCGCGCCGGCCCGGGATAGGGCCTTTGTGTGCCGCCCAACCATGGAAGACGCGGTTCAAAACGCCGGTTCCACGCGTGTCGGTCAGGAATTCGCCATGATACCCGATGAGACCACGAGAGGGGACATGAGCAATGATGCGGGTTTTGCCTGCACCGGCAGGGCGCATCTCGACCAGTTCACCTTTACGTGCACCTGTTACCTTTTCGATTACGGCTCCGGAATATTCGTCATCCACATCGATGGTGACTTCTTCAACCGGCTCCAGCCGTTGTCCGTTTTCCTCGCGGAAAAGAACCTGCGGGCGCGAGATGCTGAGTTCGAACCCTTCACGTCGCATGTTCTCAATCAGAACGCCCATCTGCAATTCGCCGCGGCCTGCGACCTCGAAAGCTTCGCCGCCGGGCGTGTCGGTGACGCGAATGGCAACGTTGGACTCGGCTTCTTTCATGAGACGGTCGCGGATCACCCGAGACTGGACCTTTTTCCCGTCGCGTCCGGCAAGCGGAGAATCGTTGATCCCAAAGGTCACGGTGATGGTCGGCGGGTCGATCGGTTGTGCGGGCAGGGCCTCGTCAACCTGAGGCGACACCAGCGAGTCCGCCACCGTGGCCTTGCTCATGCCCGCGATGGTGACAATGTCGCCGGCTTCGGCCACATCGATCGGCTGCTGGCTCAGGCCGCGGAAGGCGAGAATTTTGGACGCGCGGAAGTTCTCGATCAATTTACCGTCCCGGCTGAGCGCCTTGAGGCTGTCGCCCGCCTTCAGGGTGCCACTTTCCACGCGACCGGTCAGGATGCGGCCGATGAAGGGGTCGCTGCCCAATGTGGTGGCGAGCATGCGGAAGGGTTCGTTTTTCTTCTCTGCCTGCTTTGGGGCAGGGACGTGATCAACGATAAGATCGAACAGGGCGGTCAGGTCCTTGCGCGGCCCGTCCAGTTCCATGTCGGCCCAGCCCGAACGGCCCGAGGCATACATGGCCGGGAAATCCAGCTGGTCATCGTCGGCGCCAAGGTTGGCAAACAGGTCGAAGCATTCATCCAGAGCCCGGTCGGGTTCTGCATCCGGCTTATCAACCTTGTTCAGAACCACAATGGGACGCAGTCCCAGCGCCAGCGCCTTGGAAGTCACGAACTTGGTCTGCGGCATCGGTCCTTCGGCAGCGTCAACCAGCAAGACGACGCCATCCACCATGCTGAGGATACGCTCAACCTCGCCACCGAAATCGGCGTGGCCCGGGGTGTCGACGATGTTGATGCGCGTGCCTTTCCATTCGACCGAGGTTGCCTTGGCCAGAATGGTGATGCCACGTTCGCGTTCCAGATCGTTGCTGTCCATGGCGCGTTCGGCTACGGCCTGGTTTTCCCGGAATGCACCGGATTGTTTGAGCAGCTCATCCACCAGGGTCGTCTTGCCGTGGTCAACGTGAGCGATGATTGCGATATTGCGCAGGTCCATGAGAGGTCAGCCTTTGAACTGGAAGTTGTCGCGCGCATAACGCGGCGCGACAAAATATACCAGCCCTAACGCGCGTTCAGTGGCCTGCGGTCTTGGAAAACAGATGAATGATCAGGATTCCGGATAGAATAAAGGTCAATCCGATCACGGCTGGCCAGTCCAGCCTTTGGCCGAACACCACGAATCCAATGATGGCTATCAAAAATATTCCAAGCCCGGACCAGATTGCGTAAACGACGCCAACCGGCATGAATTTCAGTGTCAGTGCCATGAAGTAAAAGGCGAACCCATACCCCACAACAACCAGAACCGACGGCCAGAAGCGTGTAAACTGCTGGCTGGCCTGCAATGCTGTGGTTCCGATCGTTTCGGACAAAACGGCTACAAGAAGGAAGAGATAGGCTTTGGGCAATGGAAAACTCTCACAACGAATGTTCAGGTGTGCTTGAGCATAAAAACCTGTCAAACGGCAAGAATATTCTGTCATGCGGGGCAACGACAGTAGACGTCGAAAGGTGACCAAAGGTCAGGATTACCAGACTATTTGCAGAAGTCTGAATGTGATATGTCAGCTTTTGTATTAAGTTTAGTAGTTTGAAGAGTTTGTCATGACGAATTTTGCAAGAACCGTCATTATTTTATCGGTGTTGGTAGCGGCGCTAGGGTGGCTTGCAGACGGGGGGTCCGTCGACAGTGATGCAGCCCAGGTTGTTGAACGGTTAAAGGGTACACAGGTTTAAGTGTCCGCGAAACGCCAGAAAAAGGGGCTTCTGCCCCTTTTTCTTTTTGATGCACCCTTATCCGGCCGTAACTTCGAAAAACTCGGCTATTCTGGGTCTGAGCCAGCCCCAAAGCCGTGGAGCCCCGCGTTGAATGGGAACCCCCACCCGCTTTTCGATTTGCCCAAAAGTGACGTTGTAGTCGGCCCAGGTGCCGCCTTGGGTTTCCAGATTTCCAACAGGTGCCTGAAACCGGTCAACCGCTTTTGCGAACTGGGCGTCCGGGCTTTGCGCCGCTTCAAATTCTCGCCACAATGAATGGAATATTTGCCGTTGTGTCGCCGGCAAAAGTCCGAACAGACGTTCGGCTGCGGCTTCTTCCTCGGCGGCCTGCGCGGCGTGATCGACCTGCCCGTGGATCGGGTGATCACCGGCGTCGATTTCGACGATATCATGCAGTAACAGCATGCGCAGAACCCGATCGATTGACACAGATGGATCCGAGTATTCCGACAGGACCCAGGCATAGAGCATGATATGCCAGGAATGCTCGGCCGAGTTTTCGAACCTTGGATCGTACAAAAGACGCGAGGCACGGTATACGGTTTTCAACTGATCTGTTTCGGCCAGAAACGGCAGTCGGTCCCAGAAAGGATCGGTTTCTTGCAAGTCTGCGCCATCCAGCATTGCCCGGGACCGTCGGTACGCAAACGGAAATGCGGTTTCGAGATAGGCAGCGCGTCCACCATCCAGATTGTTCTGCACAACGGTCAGGTGTTCGGGGTCAGGATTTGGTGCGCAGAGCACCTGAAACATCGGCTGGCACCGATCAAGGATTTTGGCGAAACGGGCATCAGGTGTCGCATCGGCCTCGAACTCTGCCCAAAGGGACAAGAACTCCGAGGTCTGATCGAACGGTAGCAAGCCAAAAAGCGTTTCGGCGGCAGCCCGTTCTGCCTGCTCCACCGCTGACCAATCTGTCGCCAGATGGATCGGATGATCGCCAACGATGATTTCGACCAGATCGTGCAGCAGAAGCATTCGGATGACGCGATCAATATCGACATCTTCCTCAGCCAAGGGCACCATCACCAAAGCCCACAATGCCAGATGCCAGCTGTGTTCCGCTGAGTTTTCGTGCCGGGACTGATCCAGCAGTGTATTTGCCCGATCAACTGATTTCAGCCTGTCCGCTTGTTTCAGAAACGCGATCTGTGCGGACAGTCTGTCAGTCATTGTTTTTCAATAGCCTTGAGTTTCGAGCGATGTGCGGACAGGTGTTTGACCAGGAATTGTCGCGCCTTTCGCTCGGCCATGCGGACCCGGATTTCGGTCAGGAACGCCTCTTCCAATGATTGGGAAGCCGCCGCAAGAACCTCGCCAACTTCCACAAAGAACCGGTCATTGCCGGTTTCATCCATAACCTTCAACGTATCTTCGGCCAGCCTTGCCGCCAGAGTGCCGATGGTGTCCGACATCAGCGGGTGTTCTCGGTCAGGCGGCGCTTTACGTAGTCGGTTGTGGTATCGATCAGCGTATCCATATGGCGGTCCTGGAAGAAGTGGTCTGCGCCTTCCACCTCGGTATGCGTGATGGTGATACCTTTTTGTTCGTGCAGCTTGCTGACAAGCGAAGTGGTATCGGCCGGCGGTGCGACCCTGTCCGAGGTGCCGTTGATGATCAGGCCCGAAGACGGGCAGGGCGCCAGGAATGAAAAGTCATACATGTTCGCCGGGGGCGACACGCTGATGAAACCGGTGATTTCCGGGCGACGCATTAGCAGTTGCATTCCGATCCATGCGCCGAATGAAAACCCAGCAACCCAGCAATGCTTGGAGTTGTTGTTCATCGATTGCAGGTAATCCAGCGCGGATGCCGCATCGCTCAGTTCACCCACGCCCTGATCGTATTCACCCTGGCTGCGGCCGACGCCGCGGAAATTGAACCGCAACACGGTGAAGCCCATGTTATAGAACGCGTAGTGCAGGTTATAGACCACCTTGTTGTTCATGGTCCCGCCAAATTGAGGATGCGGGTGCAACACGATGGCGATCGGTGCGTCTTTTTCCTTTTGCGGGTGGTAGCGGCCTTCCAGGCGGCCTTCTGGTCCGGGAAAGATCACCTCGGGCATATGTGCTTTAGTCCTGTCTTTGTACTACTGGCGGCCGGAAATACTTGACGGTTATCGTCGGACACCTTAGAACGGTTCTAATTACGTTGCATTGCGTATGACGCTGCCTGACGGAGATACGCATTGGTAGCGGCGGCGTCAATGATTTCGCACTGAACTTGCCACGAAGGAAAGTGAATGAAGCTGTCGACCAAAGGCCGCTACGCAATGGTTGCTCTGGCTGATATCGCTTTGCAACCGACAGACGGGCTTGTGACACTGGGTGAAATCTCTGAACGGCAAGACATTTCCCTGCCATATCTTGAACAGTTGTTCGTCAAACTCCGGCGCGCAGAACTGGTGGCTTCGGTTCGCGGACCGGGGGGCGGTTACCGACTGGCACGCCCTGCGTCAGAAATCCGCGTTGTCGAAATTCTGGCCGCAGTGGATGAGTCCCTGGATGCTCTGCAAAAGGGCGCGGGCGCTTCGGGGGCTTCATCGGGAAGCCGGGCCCAATCCCTGACCAACCGCCTGTGGGAAAGTCTCAGCGCGAATGTCTATGTGTTTCTGCATCAGACGCGTCTCTCGGATGTCATCAAGAACGATCTGGCGCCGTGCCCGGCGGTTCCCAGTCTGTTTGCGGTTGTGGACGAATAAAAAATGAGTATCTCGGGCGGCAAAACGGCTTGTGCTTCTAACTTGGAAAAGATGCATCTATGAATCGCATTTATCTGGACCATAACGCTACCACGCCGTTGCAGCCCGAGGCGCGCGACGCGATGATCGCGGCGATGGATGTCTGCGGAAACCCGTCATCTGTCCACGCGGAAGGACGTGCCGCTAAGGCGCTTGTTGAACGCGCACGCGCTCAGGTGGCAGCCGCATTTGGGGCTGATGGGGCCGACATCGTGTTTACTTCTGGCTCCACAGAAGGCGCTGCTTTGGCGTTGTCGGGGCGCGGACTGCACGGATCAGAAGTTGAACATGATGCCGTAAGATCATGGATCGTTGAAGATTTGTCGGTTCTTCCTTCAGGTGAAGTTAAAGTGCTTGAACCCGAGAACTCATGCTTGCAGCTGGCCAATTCTGAAACCGGTGTCGTGCAATCCTTGCCCGCAGGGCTGGCCGTAACGGATGCCACGCAAGCTTTTGGCAAACTTCCCGTGGCGTTCAACTGGCTGAATGTGCAGATGGCCCTGATCTCGGCCCATAAGATGGGTGGACCCAAAGGGGTTGGTGCGGTTGTGATGAAACGCGGAACGGATCTGCCGGCCCAGATCAAGGGCGGCGGGCAGGAAATGGGGCGTCGGTCCGGGACGGAAAATGTCATAGGAATTGCCGGGTTCGGGGCTGCAGCTGAAGCAGCCGCGCGGGATCTGGCCAACGGCGTTTGGGACCAAATCGCAGAATTTAGAAATATTCTAGAAAACGCTCTTGAGGCCGGCTCCAAATCGACTATTTTTGTCGGAAAAGGTCACGAGCGCCTTCCAAACACATTGTGTTTCGCGTCGCCCGGTTGGAAGGGCGAAACGCAAGTCATGCAGATGGATCTGTCAGGATTTGCGGTCAGCGCAGGTTCGGCCTGTTCAAGCGGAAAGGTTCGGGCCAGCACCGTATTGACCGCCATGGGATATGACGAGGTGACGGCCGCAAGCGCGATCCGCGTGTCGCTGGGTCCTCGGACGAGTGAAGAAGATGTGCTGCGTTTCGCCGAAACGTGGCTTGAAAAAGAGAAAAAGCATCGCGCGCGTGCCGCGTGATCTGACGGAGGGTGTCATATGGCCGCTTTGGACCAGACCCAGGTAAAAGAAGGTGTCGATCAGGAAACCGTGGATGCGGTGCGCGAGGTCGGAACCTACAAGTACGGCTGGGAAACCGAAATCGAAATGGAATACGCGCCCAAGGGCGTGAATCCGGATATCGTCCGTCTGATCTCGGAAAAGAATGAAGAGCCGGAATGGATGACCGAATGGCGCCTGGCCGCGTTTGACCGCTGGACCCAGATGGACGAACCGACCTGGGCGATGGTCAATTATCCCAAGATCGAATTTCAGAATCAGTATTACTTTGCCCGCCCCAAGTCGATGGAAGAGAAGCCCAAGTCGCTGGATGACGTCGACCCTAAGCTGTTGGCCACATACGAAAAGCTGGGTATCCCACTGAAAGAACAGATGATTCTGGCTGGCGTTGAAGGGGCGGAAGACGCCCCTGCAGAGGGCCGCAAAGTCGCGGTGGACGCGGTTTTTGACTCGGTTTCTGTCGGCACGACCTTTCAGGCAGAACTGAAAAAGGCCGGTGTGATCTTCTGTTCGATTTCAGAGGCGATCAAAGAGCATCCCGAACTTGTCAAAAAATATCTCGGCACCGTGGTTCCGGTATCCGACAACTTTTATGCCACCCTGAACTCTGCCGTGTTCTCGGACGGATCGTTCGTATATATTCCCCCGGGCGTGCGCTGCCCGATGGAGCTGAGCACCTACTTCCGCATCAACGCGGAAAACACCGGTCAGTTCGAGCGGACCCTGATCATCGCCGACAAGGGCTCGTATGTGTCCTACCTGGAAGGCTGCACTGCGCCGCAGCGCGACACCGCGCAACTGCACGCAGCCGTGGTCGAAATCATCGTCGAAGAAGATGCCGAGGTGAAATACTCGACCGTTCAGAACTGGTTCCCTGGGGACGAGAACGGCAAGGGCGGCATTTACAACTTCGTGACCAAGCGTGCTGATTGCCGGGGCGACAGGTCCAAGGTGATGTGGACGCAGGTCGAGACCGGTTCTGCCGTGACCTGGAAGTATCCGTCCTGCATCCTGCGCGGTGATGACAGTCAGGGCGAGTTCTACTCGATCGCCATCACCAACAACTATCAGCAGGCCGATACCGGTACGAAGATGGTTCATCTGGGCAAGAACACCAAGTCGCGGATTGTGTCCAAGGGGATCAGCGCGGGTAAGGCTCAGAACACTTATCGCGGGCTGGTGTCGATGCACCCCAAAGCCAAGGACAGCCGCAACTATACCCAGTGCGACAGTTTGCTGATCGGCGACAAATGCGGGGCCCACACGGTGCCGTATATCGAGGTCAAGAACAACTCGAGCCGGGTTGAGCACGAAGCGACGACGTCCAAGGTAGACGACGACCAGCTGTTCTACTGCCGCCAGCGCGGTATGGACGAGGAAGAGGCCGTGGCGCTGGTCGTCAACGGATTCTGCAAGGACGTGCTTCAGGCGCTGCCGATGGAATTCGCGATGGAAGCGCAGCAGCTGGTTGCCATTTCTCTCGAAGGCTCGGTTGGCTGATGGCTCGTAAGCCTGGCAAGACCATCCGAAAGGATGACGTGTTGACCCTGTTGGGTTACGCACTCCCGGTTTTGGGCGGGTTGCTGGGTGTTGCCTATGTCAACATCAATCACATGAACTTCATCAACCCGGTTTGGGCAGTCGGTGGAGGAGCGATCCTGGGATGGGTTGCTGCACGCCTCATGCGCCGGATGCTGGGATAGTCATTGACTGGGGCTATCGGATGCCCCTTGCGGTACGCAAAAGGACAAAAAATGCTGGAAATCAAGAACCTGCACGTGAAACTTGAGGAAGAGGAGAAGCAAATCCTCAAAGGCGTCGACCTGACTGTCGAGGCAGGTAAAGTGCACGCGATTATGGGTCCGAACGGCTCGGGCAAGTCGACACTCAGCTATGTGCTGTCGGGCCGTGATGGTTACGAAGTGACCGAAGGATCGGCCACCCTGGACGGCGAGGATCTTCTGGAAATGGAACCGGAAGAGCGTGCCGCCGCGGGTATCTTTCTGGCGTTCCAGTACCCAGTCGAAATCCCCGGCGTGGGCAACATGACGTTCCTGCGCACTGCCGTAAACGCTCAGCGCAAGGCGCGCGGTGAGGAGGAGCTTTCGGCCGCCGACTTCCTGAAAGAAGTTCGCGCCAAGGCGAAATCGCTGAAGATCGACGCGGATATGCTCAAGCGTCCTGTTAACGTCGGCTTCTCGGGTGGTGAGAAGAAGCGGAACGAAATTCTGCAGATGGCGATGCTGGAGCCTAAGATGTGCATCTTGGACGAAACGGACTCGGGTCTGGACGTGGATGCGATGAAGCTGGTTGCCGAAGGTGTGAACGCACTACGCGACGAAGGCCGTGGTTTCCTGGTGATTACGCACTATCAGCGTCTGCTGGACCATATCAAACCCGACGTCGTGCACATCATGGCAGACGGTCGGATCGTCAAAACCGGTGGCCCGGAACTGGCGCTGGAAGTTGAAAACAACGGCTATGCCGACATTCTGGCCGAGGTGAACTGATGGGGCTGCCCGAAGTTAAACAAACCGCGACCGAGGCGCGGCTGGCCAGTTTGGTCATGCCCGACGCCGGATGCACGCGTGCCGCCCGCGAAGATGCGCTGGCGCGAGTTCTGGAAATGGGCCTGCCGGGACGGCGCGATGAGTATTGGAAATACACCCGCCCGGACACGCTGATTTCGCCCGAGGCCCCTCAGGCCGCTCTGTTCCGGTCCGACGAGCCGTTGCTGTTCCATGATCTCGACCGTTTGAAAATTGTGTTCATCGACGGTGTGTTCAGCCCTGAAGATTCCGATGACCTGACGCTTGAAGGTGTGACGATCGATCGGATCGAAGACATCTGCTGCAAAGATATCCATTGGGCCAAGGAGTTGTACGGCGTTCTTGAAGCGCGCGGGCAGACCCCGGTTCAGCGACCTCTGGCGGCGCTGAATACGGCCTTTGCGGCCGATGGTGTTGCGATTCACGTGACTGGCACGCCCAGCAAGCCAATCAGCCTGATCTATCAGCATGCCTCTGAAACCTCGGACGCCATGTTGCATCACATCGTGCGCGTCGAAAGCGGGGCCGAGGTGACCATTCTGGAAAACGGCCCGGCGGCTTCACGGTTTAACAAATGCATGGAGATCGACATCGCCGACGGCGGCACGCTGCATCACGTGCGCGCGCAGGGTCGGGATCATGAGCGCCGCGCAGCCACGCATATGTTCACGCGTTTGGGTCACGAGTCGGTTTACAAATCCTTTACTCTAACGGTGAACGGAGTTCTGACGCGAAACGAGCAGGTGGTCGAGCTGACTGGCGATGACGCAGTTGCTCATGTGGCGGGTGCCTGCGTCGGAGATGGTAATTTCCATCACGACGACACGGTGTTCGTGACCCACGACGCGGTAAATTGTGAAAGCCGCCAGGTCTTCAAGAAAGTTCTGCGGAATGGCGCAACAGGCGTGTTCCAGGGCAAAATCCTTGTGAAAGCGGGTGCTCAGAAAACTGACGGCTATCAAATCAGCCAGTCCTTGCTGCTGGATGATGACAGCCAGTTTCTGGCCAAGCCCGAACTGGAAATCTACGCCGATGATGTGGCCTGTTCGCACGGGTCCACATCGGGTGCGATTGACGAAACGGCCTTGTTTTATCTGCGGTCGCGTGGGGTATCGCTCAAAGACGCCACGAACATGCTGACGCTGGCCTTTCTGGCCGAAGCGGTGGACGAGATTGAAAACGAGGTGCTTGCCCAAGCCATCGTGACCCGTCTGGAAGGCTGGCTGGCGCGTCGCAGCTGATGCCTGTGACGACGGATATCGTGGCCACGTACAGGGGGCCGGGGCGTGTCATGCGCCGGCTTCTGAATATGGGGCCACGGGAAGACCGGGCGCTGGCTTTTGTCATGGCCTTCTGCACAATCGCCTTTGTCGCGCAGATGCCTGGAATGGCCCGGCGCGCGCACCTGGAAGGTGTCGAGCTGAACATGCTGCTGGGCGGCGCCTTGTTGGGGTCGGTTATCATCCTGCCATTGCTTCTGTATTTTGTGGCCCTTGTGTCTCATTGGGCTGCACGGCTTATGGGTGGGAACGGTTCCGCCTACGGCGCGCGGTTGGCTTTGTTCTGGGCTTTGCTGTCGTCCGCGCCGTTGGTTCTTTTGAACGGATTGGTGGCCGGATTTATCGGTCCGGGGCCGACCTTGTCCGTAGTTGGGCTACTTTGGGTTGCAGTCTTTGTCTGGTTCTGGTTGTCAGGCCTCAGACAAGCACAGAGGCCTGAGACATGAAACTGAGTTTTCTGGGGAACCTCGCGGTGATGACTTTGGTCAGCCCGGCCGAGGCAGCCCGACGCCTGATGAAACTACGCCCAGGGCGCGAGATCCTGTGGCTGGCGTTTTTTCTGGCTGTCGTGCTCAACTCCATTGTGCAGTTCGGCCTTGACTACTTTGTGTGGCTGTCTGGCCCGGATGTGGCGCAGGCACCCGGTCCGGTCCTCATGAATCTGGTAACGTCAGCGGGTGCAATGATGCTGAGCGTCGCGTCATTTCTGTTTGTCGGACGACTTCTGGGCGGACGCGCGACGTTTGAAGACATCATGGTTCTGATGATCTGGCTGCAGTTCCTCCAGATACTTGCCTTGCTGGCTACGCTGGTCATTGCAATGACACTGCCGTTCCTGATGGTTCCAATGTTGCTGGCAACGGCGTTGGTCAGTTTTTATATCACCCTGCATTTCCTAAACGAGGCGCATCAGTTCGCATCCTTGGGAAAGGCGTTTGGCCTGATCTTGCTGGCCGCGCTGATTGCGATACCTTTTGTCCTCCTCCTGACCCCAAGCGGGCCCGTATAGGGAATATGACCATGTATGATGTTCAGAGAATCCGCTCTGATTTTCCCATCCTGTCACGAGAGGTGAATGGGAAACCCCTGACTTATCTGGACAATGGTGCCTCGGCGCAGAAGCCACAGGTGGTGATTGATGCAGTTACCCGCGCCTATGCCGAGGAATACTCGAACGTGCATCGCGGTCTGCACTACCTGTCCAATCTCGCGACGGAAAAGTACGAGGCCGTCCGCGGCACGGTTGCCCGGTTTCTTGGTGTGGCGGATGAGGATGAAATCGTTCTGAATTCCGGCACGACCGAAGGTATTAACCTTGTCGCCTATGGCTGGGCCATGCCCCGCCTGAAAGCCGGGGACGAAATCGTTCTGAGTGTCATGGAGCATCACGCCAATATCGTTCCCTGGCATTTCCTGCGCGAACGTCAGGGCGTGGTCCTGAAGTGGGTCGATGTGGGCCCGGACGGCGGACTGGACCCGCAGGCCGTGATTGACGCCATCACACCGCGCACAAAGCTTGTTGCTGTGACGCAATGCTCGAACGTGCTGGGAACGGTCGTTGACGTTAAGGCGATCACAAAAGGAGCCCACGCAAAAGGGGTGCCTGTTCTGGTGGATGGCAGTCAGGGTGCCGTGCACATGCCTGTCAACGTTCAGGATATCGGCTGTGATTTCTATGCCATCACCGGGCACAAGCTGTACGGCCCCTCCGGTTCAGGTGCGATCTACATCAAGTCCGAACGCATGGCCGAAATGCGCCCCTTTATCGGCGGCGGCGACATGATCAAAGAGGTCAGCAAAGATCAGGTGATCTATAACGATCCGCCGATGAAGTTCGAGGCCGGTACACCCGGGATCGTTCAGACAATCGGACTGGGTGTGGCGTTGGATTACATGATGGATCTGGGGATGGAGAACATTGCCGCCCACGAATCCGCCTTGCGGGACTATGCCATGCAGCGTCTGACCGGCCTGAACTGGGTGCAAGTGCAGGGCACACGCCCGGACAAGGCCGCTATTTTCAGTTTTACACTGGACGGGGCAGGGCACGCGCATGATGTGTCGACCATTCTGGACAAAAAAGGCGTCGCCGTTCGCGCCGGTCATCACTGCGCCGGTCCGTTGATGGATCATCTGGGGGTAACGGCCACATGCCGCGCCAGCTTCGGGCTTTACAATACCACTGACGAGGTCGACACACTGATCGATGCACTGGAACTGGCCCACGATCTGTTCGCGTGAAACCTGATGTCGGGCGACAGATTTGCAGTTGCACCCGGAACGGAACAAGGTTAGCTAACGGCCAAGGCACCTGTAGCTCAGCTGGATAGAGCGCTGCCCTCCGAAGGCAGAGGCCAGAGGTTCGAATCCTCTCAGGTGCGCCATCTATCTAAATTAGATGTTTCGGGCACATGAGCGAGTAGCGTTTCCGCAGCTAATGCTTTGTCCGAACTCCCAACGTGTTCGTGCCTTCATCTACAAAAAAAGAGCGCCCAAAGGCGCTCGTCACTTCGAAATTGTACGTAGTGTTTAGCCTCCCCAGCTGCGAACCTCGCCGCAGTCCATGTGGACAAAATTCGAGCGGTAGTATTTGCCGACGCCCCCTGCGCGGCAGGAAATGGCGGCTTTGGCCATTTGCGAAACCGAGCGTGAAGACAACCGCAAGTCAGCCGCCTGGCCCTTCATGTGCAGGGAATTCTTGGCAACGCGGCGGGATTTCGATCGCAGCATCGCGTTAGTCTGAGGGGACCGGTAGCCGGACAACAGCATGTAGGGTTCGTTGACATCCAGCAGGTTGTGAGATGCGGCCATGATGTCAATTGTGCGCAGGTCCATGGACTTGGACTGATCGGTACGCCAGTCGCGCATGAAGTGGTTCACTTCCTTGACGGCGTCTTTGATGTAATTGCCGTCAACCCAGTAAATCATGTCGATGCGTTCACCGGTGCGCCCGGAATACATGCGAATGCGGCGAATATCACCGCCGCCGCGAAGGAATCCTGCTGCATTGGAATAGGTCGGTGCGGCTACTACCGCTGTGGCCGCGAACGCACCCAATAGGGCACGCCGGGTCAAGCCCGAAGCACTGCTCTTGGTCATTTCGTTTTTCGTCCCGTACTAGTTCCTGCCTGCACACGATGTTACGTGCGCCGTATTAATTTTTTCCCATCCCAGATGCGGAAATTATGACACAGACGGATTCGTCCGCCAAGAAATCTTTCGGATACACCATTTCAAGGGGGAAATATCGGCAGGTTTTTGCGCAACTGATGCAGCGATGCATATATTACAGAAGGTTAGGGAAATCACTTTCCAAGGCGATGCAATCACGCATCAGCAGATGTTAGAAGCGCAGATTTGATGAATTTGTGAATAGACAATCGGGCGGTCCGCCAATCATACTGGCTCGGCGCTGAATGTATCGGTGCAAAGCATTGAATAACCAAGGCCATCTCATGTTTTCTGTTTTCCGGACCTGTACCAGTATCCTCGCGACCGCCTGTTTCGCAGCAACAGCGGCCTTTGCCGATTTCGAGACAAACCCACCGACTGCCTTCCGCATGGCGGTTGCCGAGTCGCTGGATTCGGGGTCTTCGCTGGCTGAATACTACAAAAAAAACGGGTTTTCGCTGATCTGGGTTGGGCAGACCGAACAGCATGCTGAACGCCGGGCCGCTTTGATTAAGGCCCTGTCCAATGCCGCGTTCCACGGGTTGCCGGATGCGCGTTATGATGTCCAGGCTTTGCTTGGGCAGATGCGCGATGCCCGTTCCCAGAGGGACTTGGGTGCAATCGAAGCGGATTTAAGCCGGGTTTTCCTGCGTTATGCTACGGATATGTACTCGGGCGTGTTGAGCCCTTCACAGATTGACGATGGTTTGGTGCGCGAAGTCGATCGCAGGTCGCCGCAGGAACATTTGCAAGGTGTCGCATCAGCCACAGGTGCGACGTACATAGAACAACTGGTGCCAGAGTCCCTGCAATACCGGTCTTTGCTGAAACAGAAAATGGTCCTTGAAAATCTGGTTGAGCAGGGCGGTTGGGGGCCGACTGTACCAGTTGCAAAACTAGAATACGGTGATACCGGACCCAATGTCATTCGGTTGCGTGACCGTTTGGTGGCCATGGGATACCTGAGACCAACCGCCAGCCCGGAATTTGATGCCGCAATGCTGGAGGCCGTGCGGGCGTTTCAGACTGCCCATGGGCTTGAATCGGATGGCGTTGCCGGAAATGGAACTCTGACCGAAATCAACCGTCCGGCCAGCGACAGGCTCAAGGCTGTCTACGTCGCGCTTGAGCGGGAGCGTTGGTTGCCGCACTCACGAGGCGCGCGTCATATCTTGGTGAACCAGGCGGACTTCTCGGCGAAGATCGTGGATGAAGGTCAGGTATCATTTGAGACGCGGGCCGTCATCGGTAAAAACACCCATGATCGGCGCAGTCCCGAATTCTCGGACATGATGGAACACATGGTGATTAATCCCAGCTGGTACGTACCACGCTCGATCATCACCAAGGAATATTTGCCAAAACTTCAGTCCAACCCAAACGCGGTTGGTCACATTCAGATCACGGACCGAAGTGGCCGTCAGGTCAATCGTGGCGCCGTGGACTTTACGCAATTCACTGCACGGGATTTTCCGTTCGCGATGCGGCAACCACCCAGCAAAAGCAATGCGTTGGGCCTGGTGAAGTTCATGTTCCCAAACAAGCACAACATCTATCTGCATGATACGCCGCACAAAAACCTGTTTGCCCGCGAAGTTCGCGCTTTCTCGCACGGTTGTATCCGTCTGGCGCAGCCGTTTGAGTTTGCCTATGCGTTGCTTGCCCGGCAGGAAGAAGACCCCAAGGCCTTTTTTCACAGGGTTCTGAATACCGGCGAGGAAACAAAGGTAAATCTCGCGCAGTCGGTTCCTGTTCACATCATCTATCGGACGGCGTATATCGGTCCAAAGGGTGAAGTTCAGTACCGCCGGGATGTCTACGACCGCGATCGCAAGATCTGGGAGGCTCTGCAAAAGGCAGGGGTGGTCCTGCCGGACGTTCAGGGGTAATCACTGGGGCAAGTCCTGATACAAGGAAGCCCTCTATGCAATTCACAATCAAGCAAATCGCCGAAGCGCTGGACGCCGAATGCCAGGGCGATACCAGCCTGATCGTCTATCGTGCCGCCGAACCGGGCGATGCAGGCGCAGATGATCTGGCCATGGCCATGTCGCCCAAATACGCCGACGCATTGTCCGGCGGGTCGGCAAAGGCTGCGGTTGTGTGGGAAGGCGCGGACTGGCAGGGGATGGGCTTGCAGGCCGCTATCTTTGTGCCGCGCCCGCGGATGGCGATGGCAGGAATTACGGCGATGCTAGACCGAGGCCAGGGGGTCGCTCCGGGTATTCACCCTTCGGCCGTAGTCGACTCGACCGCAACGATTGCCGAAAACGTTTCGATTGGCCCACTTACGGTCATTGGTGCGCGGGCTCGCATTGGGGCCGGTTCGGTTATCGGCGCGCATTGCGTTGTCGGAATGGACGCCGTTCTGGGAGAATCTGCGGTTCTGCGAGAAATGGTCAGCATCGGTGCACGTGCAAAGATCGGTGACCGCTTTGTCGCGCAACCGGGTGCGCGCATTGGCAGCGACGGGTTCAGCTTTGTCACTCCGGAAGTGTCTGGCGTGGAAAACGTTCGCAAAACGATGGGAGATGCGGGGGATGCCAAGGCCCAGAACTGGCTGAGAATCCATTCGCTGGGCGCGGTGGAAATCGGCGATGATGTTGAGGTCGGCGCGAACTGCACCGTTGACAACGGCACCATACGCAACACCGTGATCGGCTCGGGTTGCAAGCTGGATAACCTGGTCCACGTGGGACACAACACGCGCGTTGGGCAGGACTGCCTGTTGTGCGGGCAGACCGGTGTTTCGGGGTCCGTTGAGATCGGAAATCATGTTGTGCTGGGCGGCCAGACCGGCGTCGTGGACAACATTTTCATCGGGGATGGCGTGATTGCCGGCGGGGGCACCAAGATCCTGTCCAATGTTCCGGCCGGGCGGGTAATTATGGGCTATCCGGGCATAAAAATGGAATCTCATACCGATATCTACAAGGCCCAACGCCGCTTGCCGCGCATGGCGCGTGACGTAGAGGCGCTGAAAAAGGCTGTTTTCAAACAGTCTTCGAGCGATTAAATCACAACCACCGTGATAATCAGAGGACCGATATGAGCATCACCGACCGCGTCATCTCCATCATTGCTGAGCAAGCCGTGCTGGAGCCTTCGGATGTGACGCCCGAAAGTACGCTCGAGGACCTGGGTATCGACAGTCTGGGCCTGGTTGAAAGCATCTTTGCCATCGAGGAAGAGTTCGACATCTCGGTGCCGTTCAATGCCAACGAACCGACGGCCAGCGATTTCGACATCTCAAATGTTGCAGCTATCATTTCAGGTATCGAAAAGCTTGTGTCGGAAAAGGTCTGACTGAGCCTCATGAAACGCGTTGTCATTACCGGGGCGGGCACGATCAACTCGCTGGGCCATTCCGTTCCCGATACACTAGAGGCCATGCGCGAAGGCCGCTGCGGCATCTCTGAACTTGAGTTTCGCGATGTCGATCGTTTGGCTATCAAGATCGGTGGGCAGGTCAGGGGGTTCGAGGCCGAAGGCCGGTTCAATCGCCAGCAAATGTCGCTCTATGATCGGTTTACCCAATTCACATTGATGGCTGCCAAAGAGGCCATTGATCAGTCCGGGATCGAATTTCACGGCGATATTGCGGCGCGTTCCGGTGTCGTTCTGGGAACGGCCGGTGGCGGTGTTTCCACATGGGACGACAATTACCGGTCGGTCTACGAAGACGGCAAGAACCGCGTTCATCCTTTTGTTGTTCCCAAGTTGATGAACAACGCAGCCGCCAGCCATGTGTCAATGGAGCATAACCTCAAAGGCCCGAGCTTTACCGTTTCGACGGCGTGCGCCTCGTCAAATCATGCTATGGCACAGGCTTTCCAAATGGTTCGCAGCGGGGCTGCGCCCACGATGATCACTGGCGGTTCGGAATCCATGTTGTGTTTCGGGGGCGTAAAGGCCTGGGAAGGCCTGCGCGTTATGTCCAAGGACGCATGTCGACCGTTCAGTGCCAATCGAAACGGTATGGTCCAGGGCGAGGGCGCCGGCGTGTTCGTGTTTGAAGAATATGAGCATGCGCGTGCGCGCGGCGCTGACATCCTGTGCGAGGTTGTGGGTTTTGCAATGTCGTCTGATGCATCCGATATTGTCATGCCCAGCAAACAGGGGGCATCCCGTGCGATGGCCGGGGCCCTGGCTGATGCAAAGCTGAACGCGAGCGAAGTGGGCTACATTAACGCCCATGGGACCGGCACCGCCGCCAACGACAAAACTGAATGTGCAGCGGTCGCGGACGTTTTTGGACCGCATGCGGATGATCTTATGATCTCGTCCACAAAGTCCATGCATGGACATCTGATCGGCGGGACCGGAGCGGTGGAACTGCTGGCCTGCATCATGGCTTTGCGGGACGGGATAGTTGCCCCGACAATCGGCTATGAGGAGCCTGATCCGGAATGTGCGCTGGATGTGGTCCCAAATATTGCGCGCGAAGCAAAAGTTGACGTTGCACTCAGCAACGCGTTTGCCTTTGGCGGATTGAATGCAGTCCTGGCATTGAAGCGGATCTGAAGCCAAAATAGCTTACAAACCAAAAAACGCCGCCGAAGATTATTCGGCGGCGTCTTTGATTGTTGGTCCGGATGATGTTCAGTTGATTTCCAACTTGTCGAATCCTGCAGTGAACCCTGCCAGAGAAATCTCAATCTCAAGAAGTTGGTTGGGTGCCAGAACCGAGACGACAGACATTTTGGCCGTGCTGCCGGCCTTCATGGCATCGACATCGCCTTGAGTGAACCCAAGCTGGGCCACGCAGCCGATGGGGTTGCAATGGTGGTAGTCATAACGTTTCCCCGGAGCGCCATCGATCGACAAAGCCAGTTGCGCTTGCAACATGATTTCGAGCGGTACAATGACTGTTGCGCCTGCAACTGCTGCGACACCTTCGGGCAATTTGTTGACCGATATCTCCGCAATTGGCTGGCCTTCTTGCCCGGACAGCGTCTGCCGCAGCAAGCAGGGGTCCTTACCTGCTTCTGTTTTGAGGCATCTGATTTCCCAGTCGCCGCTTTCCTCTTTAACGTATTGTTCACCTACGCGCGGACCGGTTTCGCCCAAGTCCAGATCGGAAGCCGCTTCCGTCTGCGGTGTCTCTGCCGGAGTTTGGTCGTCCTGAGATGTTTCCTGCGCGGCTGCGGTGCTGCACCAGAGTGCCGCGGAAACAAGGCTGAAAGACAGGATGTTCTTGATCATGAGTGCCTCGGTTGCGTGATTGAGCTTTTTGCCCGGTCTATCATCGTTAAAACAGGGTGTCAGTCACTAAGCTGCATTATTGGAAGGATGTGAACGGATTCTTGCCCATTTGTTCTGTTATTTACAAAGTCCGGGCCAATGAAAAAGGGAGCCGGTGGAGCGGCTCCCTTCCTAGAATTTTCTCCCCGTCGGACTGGCCGACTTATTTATGCGCAGACGTTACGAAAGGGGGGCGCACGGGTCAACTGCTAACCTGAATTTTTAATATACTGACCAGTTCATTTTAAAGCGGGCCGAAAACAAAAATGCCGTGCCCGAAGGCACGGCCAGTCGACAGGGAGGAAGTCTGCCACCCCGGAGCCTTCGCCCATGAGGCGGCAAATAAACTATCGCAGTCAAAGGTTAACTTTGTATGCTGTCGTGGGATCGGTGATAAGCAAGGCGAATAATTCATGAACAACAGTATTTTCCTGGGTAGCGGTGGCAAGGATTACGCTGAACCGCAGGGTCTGACGCTGAAATATGCCAACCGACACGGTTTGATCGCCGGGGCCACCGGGACAGGCAAGACCGTTACGCTACAAATTCTGGCCGAAGGTTTCTCTAAGGCGGGCGTGCCTGTGTTTCTGTCAGATATCAAAGGTGACCTGTCTGGTCTGGCCTTGTCAGGAAGCCCGGATCACAAATTGCATCAGGCGTTTCAGGATCGCGCGCAACGCATCGGGCTGACTGATTTCGCCTACGCTGCCTGTCCGGTGACGTTCTGGGACCTGTTTGGCGAGCAGGGACATCCGGTCCGAACCACCGTCACCGAGATGGGTCCCTTGCTGTTGTCGCGTCTGATGGAACTGAGCGAGGCACAGGAAGGAATCCTGAACATCGCATTTCGTGTGGCCGACGAAGAAGGTATGCCGCTGCTGGACCTCAAGGACCTGCAGGCTCTGCTGGTCTGGATCGGTGAAAACCGCGCACAGCTGTCCCTGCGATACGGCAATGTATCGACAGCGTCGATCGGGGCGATTCAGCGCCGTTTGCTGGTTCTTGAAAACCAGGGCGGAACCAAACTGTTCGGAGAGCCAGCGCTGGATCTGGCGGATCTGATGCGAACCGATCAGAACGGGCAGGGGATGGTGAATATTCTGGCCTCGGACAAGTTGATGGGCGCGCCTCGACTATACGCAACGTTCCTGCTGTGGCTGCTGAGCGAGCTGTTCGAAGAACTGCCCGAAGTGGGCGACCCCGAGAAACCCAAACTGGTTTTCTTTTTCGACGAAGCCCATCTGCTGTTCGATGATGCCCCGAAGGTTCTGGTGGACAAAGTTGAACAGGTCGCGCGCCTGATCCGGTCAAAGGGGGTCGGTGTGTATTTCATATCCCAAAACCCGGCCGACATACCCGAGGATATTCTGGGCCAGTTGGGCAACCGCATTCAGCATGCTTTGCGGGCTTTCACGGCGCGGGATCGCAAGAACCTGCGGTTGGCTGCGGAAACCTATCGTGAGAATCCCGAGTTCGATACCGAGGAAGCCATCCGAGAGGTCGGTGTGGGTGAGGCGGTAACGTCAATGCTGCAGAAGAAGGGCATACCCGGGATCGTCGAGCGCACATTGATCCGGCCACCGGGGTCCCAGCTTGGCCCGATCACGCAAAGCGAACGGCAGGCGATCCTTGATGCGTCGAGGATGCGGGCAAAATACGATCAGCCCGTTGATCGAAAGTCGGCGTTTGAAATACTTCAGGCCCGGGCCGACGCAGCAGCAAAGGAAGCCGAAGCTGCCGAGGCAGAAGAGCTGTTTGAAACACAGACACCTGCCGAGCGCGAGTTTGCCGCGGCCCGCAGGTATTCAGGGCAGCGCGTCAGCCGATCCTCTTCCCGCGTTTCGCGGAAACAGGACACGTTTGCATCAGCCATGAGTCAGGCGGTGATCAAGGAACTGAAAGGGACGACCGGCCGTCGCATCGTGCGTGGCATACTTGGCGGGTTGTTTCGCAATCGCTGAGTGAATGCGCCGTTTCTAATTGAGGCGGCGCTGACCTTCCTGTCGGCAGTATGCGTCCGCCTCGGCGACTGACATCTTGGTTGCCGGATAATCGATGGCCCGATCCCAAATGACCCGGTTCAGAGTATAGAGCTGGCAGGTCACAACCCCTTTTGGTGTCTGGACCTGTACAGGTGTTGTTTCAAGGCTTTCTGGGGACGGAACGCAGGCTGTCATAGCCGCGAGAACAGGCAGAACCAGGGCTGCTTTGGTGGTTGGTGCTTTCATGGTGGAACACAACTTTTCTAGGTTAACATACAAAATCGTTACAGATCGGCGGTTTAAGTGTGAGTGAGTGCCGAACAACAGCCAGAAACCATCCAACTGATATACCCGTCTAGTCAGTTTTTTCTATCGATGCAACAAACCGCGCCGGACAGCCGGCGCGGTTCACTCAATTGTAAGAAGTTTGAAATTATTTTTCGGGGATCAAACCACGCGGGCTGAATCTAAGAACAATCAATAGAATCAATCCCATGGTAAACAACCGCATATGCGCGGCGCTGTCGATCAGGTGCGCTTTGAGTGCACTTCCGTCAGGCATACCCGCAGTGATCAGATTCATCAGCCACAGACCGATGGGTTCTACCTGAACCCAAAGGAACCAGATCAGGAACGCACCAAGGACGGCGCCAAAGTTGTTGCCCGATCCGCCCACGATCACCATGACCCAGACAAGGAAAGTGAACCGCAGCGGGTTGTAGGTGCCCGGCGTCAGCTGTCCGTCCAGCGTGGTCATCATCGCGCCCGCTATGCCACAAATGGCCGATCCCAGAACGAAGATCTGCAGATGGCGGCGGGTGACGTCTTTGCCCATCGCCTCGGCGGCGACCTCGTTGTCGCGAATGGCGCGCATCATGCGACCCCACGGGCTTTTCAGCGCCATCTGCGCCATCCACAGCAGAACCAGAAGGACAATTAGGAACAGCAAGGAATAGCCAAGTTTCACGGACAGTGTTGAAGCCGTCACCGGGTCCAGTCCGAACCATTCGGCACGGGCAACGAAGCCGGGGTCATTTTGTAGGTCGACCTCATACCCGACCACAGGGGAAGGGCGGGGAATGCCGTAGACGTTCTTGACACCACGCGCCAGCCAGTCCTCGTTCTTCATGATCGCGATAATGATCTCGGCGATACCGAGCGTCGCAATTGCCAGATAGTCCGAGCGCAAACCCAGCGCGGTTTTGCCAATCAGCCAGGCCGCTCCGGCGGCCAGCAGACCGCCAGCAGGCCAAGCCAGCAGAACGGGCAAGTTCAGACCACCGATATTGCCTGCAACGGCAGGGTCAATCGCCTCGATTGCGGCAACGTTGGGATCGAAGATGGCGCGGTAGATAAAGAAACCAACGACCAGAATACCAATGATTGCCAGGGTCTGTGTGCGCCCCTTGGGCATCTTCTGTGCAACCATCACGGCCGCAACGACGGTTGCGGCCCCCAGCAACAGCGCGAGGATCACACCAAAGCCACCACCGGACCAGGCGCCCGGCGTTGGCGCGGTCGAAACCAGCACAACAGCCAGACCGCCCAGCGCGACAAAGCCCATGACGCCGACATTGAAGAGGCCCGCAAAGCCCCATTGCAGGTTCACCCCGATGGACATGATGGCCGAGATCAGGCCCATGTTCAGGATCAGGATCGCCGCGTTCCAGCTTTGCGTGAACCCGGTCAGCAGGATCAGAGCGCCAACGACAACAAATAACAGTGTGTTTTTGACGGGCTCGCTCATATCACTTTCCCCTTAAACAGACCCGTGGGCTTAAACAGCAGCACAATCAGCAGGATCGCAAAGCTGACGGCGAATTTGTAATCGGTGGACAGGAACTGGACCAAGCCTGACGGCTCCAGACTTTCCGGCGCCAGATAGGTCAGTACCTTTTTCCACGCGTAGGTGATCGTCACTTCGGAAAACGCGATGATGAACCCGCCCGCGATGGCACCCAGAGGGTTGCCAAGCCCGCCTACGATCGCCGAGGCAAAGATCGGCAGCAGAAGCTGGAAATAGACAAAGGGCTTGAAGCTTTTGTCGAGGCCGTAAAGCACACCGGCCGTTGTCGCTAGCGCAGCCACGATGATCCAGGTGATCATCACAACACGTTCGGGGTTGATGCCTGAGAGCAAAGCCAGATCCTCGTTGTCCGAATAGGCCCGCATCGATTTACCGGTGCGGGTCTTGTTCAGGAACCAGAACAGCAGCGCCACGGCAACAACCGCCACGATCACGGTAATGCCCTGAGAGGTCTTGATCGCCAGCCCTTCTTGCAGGCCGGTCATCGCCTTGAAATCCCGCGCCGAAACAATGAACCGCGCGCCGTCAGAGAACCTTTGGTCATCCGGCCCGATGATGAACCGCACAAGCCCGTTCATGATGAACATCACGCCCATCGATACGATCACCAGAATGACCGGCTTGGCCTTTTGTTCCCTATAGAACCGATAGACCAGCCTGTCCGTGATCAGTACCAGAACGATACAGCCCAGAATGGCAAAGGGCAGGGCCAACAAGGCGGTCGGCAGCGGCCCGAAACTGACCCCGGCGGCCTGCAGGCCCCATGTGACCAGCACGGCGATCATCGCGCCAAAGGCCATCGTATCGCCATGGGCAAAGTTCGAGAACCGCAGGATACCGTAGATCAGCGTCACACCCAGAGCGCCCAGCGCCAACTGGCTGCCATAGGCGATCGCGGGAACAAGGACGAAGTTGGAGAGCGCCACAAAGGCGTTGAGAAAGTCCAAGTGCTATTCTCCGCTCGAGGGTTGTTTAGACAAGTTCATATTGGCTCTGACTCTGTCACTGATGTCACAGAGGACGCCTAGCGCTAGTCCGGCTAGGAGCAGCAAGAAGCCTTGGTTCAGGAGTGGGATTTTGGGGCCGGTAGGCAGGCCGTGGACCTCGGAGAACTGAGCGTCAATTGATAACAACAACTTGACGCCCAGAAAAATTGATATGAGCGCAAGAGTGCAGGTCAATAAAGCGAATATCCGTCCTATGGATGAAAAACTCATTGCTCACCCCCCCAAGAAACTCTTACGGACTTCGGGATCTGCCAGCAGTTCCCTGCCCGTGCCAGTATAGGCATTCCGACCCTGAACCAGCACATATCCCTTGTCGGCGATCTCCAAGGCCTGACGGGCGTTCTGTTCGACCATCAGGATCGGCAGGCCGGTTCGCGAGACCTCGATGATCCGGTCAAACAACTCGTCCATCACGATGGGCGAGACCCCGGCGGTGGGTTCGTCCAACATCAGAACTTTCGGCTGAGTCATCAGCGCGCGGCCCACGGCGACCTGCTGGCGTTGGCCGCCGGACAGCTCTCCGGCGGCCTGATTGCGTTTGTCGCGCAGGATGGGGAACAGGTCATAAACTTGCTCCATCGTTTGGCTGATGTTGTCGCGGCGGATGAAGGCACCCATCTCAAGGTTCTCTTCCACCGTCATGGAAGTGAAGATGTTCGAGGTCTGCGGCACAAACCCCATCCCCCGGATCACACGGTCCTGCGGAGTGAGGTTGGTGATGTCCTCGCCGTCCAGTCGCACCGAACCGGACCGGACGTCCAGCATTCCGAAAACGGCCTTCATCGCGGTCGATTTGCCAGCGCCGTTCGGGCCAACGATCACGGCGATTTCGCCCTTGTCGACGGCGATGGTGCAGTCATGCAGAATATCCGGGCCCTTGCCGTAGCCGCCCGTCATCGTGTCGCCGATCAGAAAGGGACCACCTTCGACCCTGTGGGTTTCGCCGCTTTTACTGTGTGCAGGCGTCATGGTGCCGGCACCGCGGGTGTTGGTGATCGAGGCGTCCTTGTTGCCGTGGTCATCCTGATAGGGATTGTCGCTCGTGCCAGCGGTCATGTTTGGGCCTCCAGCTTGTCCTTGTTTTTCAAACCGGTGCCCAGATAGGCTTCGATCACGTGCTCATTGGCCTTGATTTCGTCCAGCGTACCTTCGGCCAGCACCTTGCCCTCGGCCATGCAGATGACCGGGTCACAGATCTTGCCAATGAAATCCATGTCATGCTCGATGACGACAAACGTATAGCCGCGCTCTTTGTTCAGACGCAGGATCGTGTCAGCGATGGTCATCAGCAGGGTGCGGTTCACGCCCGCGCCGACCTCGTCCAGGAACACGATCTTGGCGTCGACCATCATGGTGCGCCCCAGTTCCAGCAGTTTCTTCTGACCGCCAGAGACCTGACCCGCCTTGTGATCGGCCAGATGTTCGATGGTCAGGAACTCCAGAACCTCGTCGGCTTTCGCGCGCAAAGCGCGTTCCTCATCTGCGATGCGTTTGCGGCCGAACCACGTGTTCCACAGCGATTCCCCTGATTGGGCACCGGGAACCATCATCAGGTTTTCGCGGCAGCTCATCGATGAGAATTCGTGCGCGATCTGGAAGGTGCGCAGCAAGCCCTTGTGAAACAGCTCATGCGGAGGCAGGCCGGTGATGTCCTCGCCGTCCATGAACACTTTTCCGCTTGTGGGGGGCAGTACCCCGGCGATCACGTTGAACAGAGTGGTTTTTCCGGCCCCGTTCGGCCCGATCAGACCGGTGATTGAACCCTTTTGGATTTCCAGCGATGCCCCATCCACCGCATGAAACCCGCCGAAATGCTTATGCACGTCTTCGACGACGATCATATTATCCCCTTGCCGCCCTGTTCGGCGTTCTTGTTGTCCCATCCCCAGAGAAGAGGTGCGGTCTTTTGTCATTGAAACAGCCCGGACACAAGGCCCGGGCTGCTCGATTTATAACTTGTGCTGAGGCGTCAACGGAAGTTGACTGTCTTGTTTTCGCCGTCGGTCACTTCGATCTCGCGGTAAGAACCAGCGCTCTCGCCGGGGCCGATCAGTTCCACGCCCGAAGCGCCGACATAGTCGATGTCCTGACCTGCGGCCAGCAGTTCCAGACCCTTGGCCAGTTCACCCGGATAGATCTTTTCACCCGGAGCGTTGGCGACGTCCATGATCTTGGCGCCGTAGTCCGCCGGGTTGGTCGACCCTGCGGCCTGCATGGCCAGCATGAACAACGCGGCGGCGTCATAGGATTCAGGCGAGTAGGGCGACGAGCCGTCGAAGCCACCGGCCTCGGCCATGGCAAAGTACTTCTCGGCACCTTCACCACCCGAACCGGCGATCTGACCGAACGAGCCGTTCAGGTCTGGTCCCACATTTGCGGGCAGCGAGTCACCGATCATGCCGCCGGGCAGACCGAACGTGTCGAATGCACCGCTGTCCAGTGCCGACTGGATGATGCCCAGACCGCCCTGGTCCAGATAACCGGCAACCACCAGAATATCGCCACCTGCCGACGCCAGAGCGCCAACTTCGGCCGAATAGTCGGCTTTACCGTCTTCGTGCGCCGCAACTATGGTGATTTCACCGCCAGCTGCTTCGAACGAAGTCTGGATCGCGTCCGCCAGACCCTTGCCGTAGTCGTTGTTGGTGTAAGTCAGAGCGATCGAGTTGATGCCGCGGTCTTTCAGAATGTCTGCCATCACCTGACCTTCGCGCGCATCCGAAGGTGCGGTGCGGAAGAACAGGCCGTTGTCTTCCATGGTCGACAGACCGGGCGACGTTGCCGACGGCGAGATCATGACCATGCCGTTCGGGATTGCGACGTTCTGCAGGATCGCGCCGGTCACGCCCGAGCAGTCGCCGCCGATGATGCCGGCAACGCCATCGGCAATCATGCGTTCGCCGTTCGAGGTGGCCAGACCGTTGTCGATGCAGCCGGTATCGGCCCGGGTTCCGGTGACGGTTGCGCCATCCAAAAGTTTGCCGGATTCCGTGACTTCGGCCATCGCCATTTCTGCGCCGGACCCCATCGCCGGTGCCAGAGATTCAATCGGGCCGGTGAAGCCAAACAGGATGCCAAGTTTGACATCTTCGGCCATGGCGGTACCGGCCAGCAAAGCGGTTGCTGCAGTTGCTGTTAGCAGCTTTTTCATAAGGTTACTCCCATATTGGAACGTTAACGTCCGGCCATGACCCTAGGCAAGCAATGCGAAAAAGGGAAGTCCTAACGAAAAAGTGCTTTTGCTTGTCCTAACTCTATTTGTTTTGTTGGGTTTAACCAAAACTTGGGCGTCTGGCCAAAGCAGGAGGGTAATGATGATCAGGGTTTGCGCGATTCTTTCGCTGCTGGGGATTGCTGTGACCGCATGGGCGGATGAACTGCAAACCTCGCAGGGCCCGGTAAGTGTCGAGGAAATGGCCACCGGGCTGGATACGCCGTGGGCGATCGGGATCATCTCCGACGACATATTTCTGGTGACGGAGCGAGACGGCGATCTTTTGTATTTCGACGGGGACAGAACCCAACAGGTCTCAGGCGTGCCTGCCGTGGTCGCATCGGGGCAGGGCGGTTTGCTGGATGTCACAATCGCCCGTGATTTCGCGCGTAGCAGAGAGATCTTTCTTACCTTCTCCAAAGCTCAACATGGTGGTGCAGGCACAGCGGTCGCGGTGGCTCGTCTTTCGGAAGACGGAAAAAAGCTCACCAACGTCCGCATCATTTTCGAGGCTATTCCAGGCGGATCAGGAGGCCGCCATTTCGGCTCGCGCGTGGTCGAAGCAACGGATGGCAGTTTGTTCGTGACACTGGGCGAGCGTGGGGACCGTCCTGCGGCCCAGGACAGGTCCAATCATCTGGGGACGGTCATCCGGATCAACCGCGATGGCTCGGTTCCCGCAGACAATCCCTTTGTGGGTCAGGCCGCGATACGGCCTGAAATCTGGTCTTATGGCCATCGAAACCCGCAGGGCGCAGGTCTGGACGCCCGGGGCCGCTTGTGGGTGTCGGAACATGGGGCCAAGGGGGGCGACGAGGTCAATCTGGTTCAGCCCGGCGCCAATTACGGTTGGCCGGTGATCTCTTACGGTGTGCACTATTCCGGTCAGAAGATCGGTGAAGGCACGTCAAAGCCGGGCATGAAGCAGCCCGAACATTACTGGGACCCCTCCATCGCCCCTTCGGGATTGCTTGTCTATTCCGGCAAAATGTGGCCCAAGTGGAAGGGGGATATCTTTGTCGGGTCGCTCAAGTTTGACTACATCGCGCGTCTGGCAGGTTCTCCGCTGCGCGAAGTGGAGCAGATCAAAGGCCCGATGACCGAGCGTGTGAGGGACATCGTCGAAGGTCCCGATGGGGCAATCTGGTTCATTTCCGTAGGACAGGGCGCGGTCTACAGGATGTCACGCTGAGCGCGCCAACCCCGCGGTCCTTAGACCGACAACCGCCCGCTTTGCGTTCCACGCTCACGATAAGGGGTGGTGTTGTAGTGCGCCCGGTAGCATTTCGAGAAATGCGAAGGGCTGGCAAAGCCGCAGGCGAGTGCCACGTTGATGACGCTCATATCCGTCTGCATCAGCAGGTTGCGGGCCTTGTGAAGACGCAGTTCCATATAATACCGCTTGGGTGATCGGCTCAGATAGCGACGGAACAGACGCTCCAGCTGGCGGGTCGACATGCCGACTTCTTTCGCCAGAATCGAAGGCGAAATCGGCTCTTCGATGTTCTTTTCCATCATCAGAATGACCTGACTCAGCTTGGGGTGCCGCACACCGATCCGTGTCGGGGTCGACAGCCGCTGTGTATCCTGATCTGTGCGGATCGATGAATAGATCATCTGGTCGGCCACAGCGTTTGCCAGATCCTCACCGAATTCATCAGCGATCAGCTTGAGCATCAGGTCGATGGACGAAGTGCCGCCTGCGGTCGTCATGCGATTGCCGTCGATCAGGAACACCGATTTGGTCAGTTCCACTTCATCGAACTCCTCGATGAAACTGTCGGAGTTTTCCCAGTGGATCGTCGCCCGTTTTCCGTCCAGAAGACCGGCCTTTGCCATCGTGTAAGCCGCTGTACACAGCCCGCCGACCTTGAGCCCTCGGCGCGCCTCGCGACGCAACCAGTTCAGCACTTTTTTCGTGGTTGCGGTCTGCACATCGACACCGCCGCAGATCAGGACAACCTCGTCGCGGCGAAGTTCGATCAGATCGGCGTCCAGTTTGAAGGTCGTTCCGGCGGAACAACTGACGGTGTCACCGCCTTCGCCCACCAGTGACCACGTATAAAGCTGGCGACCGGCCATGCGGTTGGCGATCCGCAGGCTGTCCAGCGCGGACGCAAAGGACAAAAGTGAGAATTTGTCCAGCAAAACGAAAACAAAGTTTTGCGGATTGGACGCAGTGTCTGGCACCGTGACAACTTGGCGTTGCTCTTTCATGGCGTGATGTCCTTGATTCGGCGCCGGGTGATCGTTTTCCCGGCGTCAGCTTTATCAGTCACCATGACCAAAGCTTGTTTGCGGCGTCAAGGGGCGCAAATGGGATATGGTCACTCTTCAATACATTTTGTATAGAGGCGACCTGACTACTTCAGCGGAGATCAAAGCTATGACAGAATGGCAAAAAACGGACTGGCGCAACAAGCCACGGGTTCAGATGCCAGACTATACCGACGCGGCCGCCCTGGCCAAGGTCGAGGCCCAGCTTTCACAGTATCCCCCGCTGGTTTTTGCCGGTGAGGCGCGGCGCCTCAAGCAACATCTGGGTGCCGCCGGTCGCGGCGAAGCCTTCCTGCTGCAGGGCGGGGATTGTGCTGAAAGTTTTGAACAATTCAGCGCGGACGCGATCCGCGACACCTTCAAGGTGATGCTGCAGATGGCGATGGTGCTGACCTATGGTGCAAAGGTGCCGGTGGTCAAAGTCGGCCGCATGGCCGGCCAGTTCGCCAAGCCGCGCAGCGCCCCGACCGAGGTGGTGAATGGCGTCGAACTGCCCAGCTATCGTGGTGACATCATCAACGAACTGGCCTTCACGCCCGAGGCGCGGATTCCGAATCCGGACAAGATGCTTCAGGCCTACACGCAGGCGGCGGCCACGCTGAACCTGTTGCGCGCATTTTCGACCGGCGGATTCGCGGACATGAGCCGTGTCCATTCCTGGACTCTGGGCTTCACCGACAAACAGGATGTCCAGAAATATTCCGAGATCGCGGATCGTATTCAGGACACCATCGATTTCATGGGCGCAGCCGGGATCACGGCGGATACAACGCATGAGTTTTCGACGGTTGAGTTCTACACCAGTCACGAAGGGCTGCTGCTGGAATATGAAGAGGCCCTGACGCGTCTTGATTCCACGTCCGGCAACTGGCTGGCTGGCTCCGGGCACATGATCTGGATCGGCGACCGCACCCGTCAGCCTGACGGTGCGCATGTCGAGTTCTGCCGTGGCGTTCAGAATCCGATCGGGTTGAAATGCGGCCCGACCACAACGGCCGAAGACCTCAAGGTTCTGATGTCGAAGCTGAACCCGGAGAATGAAGAAGGCCGCCTGACCCTTATTGCACGCTTTGGTGCGGGTAACGCGGGCGAGCATCTGCCGCGCCTGATCAAGGCCGTCAAGGAAGAGGGCGCCAAGGTGACCTGGGTCTGCGATCCGATGCACGGCAATACAATCAAGTCGGCCACGGGCTACAAGACCCGTCCGTTCGACTCGGTCCTGCGCGAAGTGCGCGACTTCTTCGGTGTGCATCAGGCCGAGGGCACCATCCCCGGCGGCGTTCATTTCGAGATGACAGGTTTGGACGTGACCGAATGCACCGGTGGCGTGCGGGCCGTGACCGAAGAAGACCTGTCGGATCGCTATCATACCGCCTGCGACCCACGCCTGAACGCGTCCCAGTCGCTGGAGCTGGCGTTTCTGGTCGCTGAGGAACTGACCAACCTCCGCCGCGACCGCGTTAAGCGCGAAGCCAGCTGATAGTGCTTCCCAGAAAAGCAGAACGGCGGGCCATGGTGCCCGCCGTTTTCATTTGATCGGATTAGTTCAATCCTTTCGCGAAACGACAAGCCGCAAATGAGAGGCGGGGTGTTTGAACCCTTCTTGTTTCTCGGCAAACCCCTCGGCCAATTGTTTCTGTGCGATTTGGGGGGCTTGGATTTCGGAAACAGCGCGGATCCGACTTTCCTTGATCGCAAAACGTCTGGGGGTGGCACCAATGGTGCCGTCGCTGACCATCACGCCCAGTATCCGGCTGACATCGCCCAGATCGCTTCTCAGTGGCAAAAGGATCATGCGTGCCTGCAAACGCGCGCTGCCCAAACGTCCTTTTGAGATCAGGTCCATCTCTGCCAGCGCGGGTTCCGAAAAAACCCGTTCCAGAACTTCGGTAATCTGCCGCCTCGCAGAGGCCTCGAAAAATGCGGTAAGGGGCATGCCGCGGACTTCCCTGCCAGCCAGTTTGGTCTGATGGCTGCCTGCAAGGCGGAACCGCGCCAAACCGGGGGCGATACGTTCAAGAACAAAGGTGTATTCCAGAATATTCTCAAGTCCGCGCGGGTCGATCTGTGACCGCATCGGAACGCCGTCACCGGTTAAAAGAGCCGTCCAGTAGGCTTCGGCCTGACGGATCGGAGTAAGACTGCGCCCACTGTCAAAACGATCCATTGCAACGATCTTTCCAAATTTAGACCCGGAACCATTCCCAAAAAGAGACTTCACTTTCGTCACCCCGTACCAATCAAACGCCATTTTCATAAAATGCTACGCATTACGGCCATAGGCGTTCCAACAACCATTAAAGGAAGATTGGCACGGGTTAACTCAATTTTGGAGGAATTCTTTAACGAATGGTTAACTTCCGGGAGTTCACGCAATCACAGCAAGGTCTTGCCCTGTGGCGGTCTATGGCATTAGGTGCGGCAAGCACGCAGGAAATGGCATCGACAGAAAGGGCAGGCATGATCAGATCCATGACCGGATTTGCCTCGGGTAAGGGGGCTTTCGGGCCGCATAGCTGGACGTGGGAGCTCCGCAGCGTGAATGGCAAGGGTCTGGACATGCGCCTGCGCCTGCCGGATTGGCTGACCGGATTGGAAGCCGCCTTGCGGGGGGAACTGTCAAAATCTCTTAGCCGCGGCAATGTGACTTTGTCGTTGCGGCTGAGCCGCGAAGAAACGGCACCAGATCTTGTGCTGAATGAAACCGCGATGGAATCGGCATTGGATGCGCTGGCTCGAACAGAAAACATGGCTGCAGCGCGGGGCTTGACGCTTGCGCCATCCTGTGCCGCAGATTTGCTTGCGTTGAAAGGCATGATGGAAGCGGGCAATGATACGGACGATGCCGCGCCTTTGGTCGCACATCTTCAGTCTGAATTTCCTGCACTTCTGGGCGCCTTTATCGACATGCGGCGAGCCGAGGGAAAAGCATTGGTCGGTATACTTGACGGGCAACTGGATCAGGTCGCGGCGCTGACAGCTCAGGCGGCTGAGTTGGCCGAAAAGCGCAAAGGCAAGGCTGCCGAGGCGTTGCAGGAGAACCTGGCCCGCGTTTTAGACAACGCTCAGGGTGCGGACCCGGACCGCGTCGCGCAAGAGCTTGCGTTGATCGCCGTAAAGGCGGACATCACCGAAGAGATTGACAGACTGGGTGCCCACGTGACCGCTGCCCGAACTTTGCTGGCGCAGGACGGGGCGGTAGGACGCAAGCTGGACTTCCTGATGCAGGAGTTCAACCGCGAGGCCAACACCTTGTGTTCCAAGGCGCAAAGCGCGGAGCTTACTGCCGTAGGTCTGGAACTTAAGGCTGTGATAGATCAGATGCGCGAACAAGTGCAAAACGTGGAATAAGATCGGAGCGTAAGGATATGGCGGATAGACGAGGCCTTCTTATCATTCTGTCCTCGCCATCGGGCGCGGGCAAATCCACGCTGGCCAAACGGTTGATGAGTTGGGACACAGAGCTGGAGTTTTCAGTTTCGGCAACAACCCGCGCGCCGCGACCGGGCGAAGAACACGGGCGCGATTACTATTTTCTAAGCGAAGATACGTTCCGTCAGCAGGTTTCAGACGGTCAGATGCTGGAACATGCGCATGTTTTCGGAAACTTCTATGGTTCTCCCGCAGGTCCGGTTCGCGAGTCGATCAACAGTGGCAAGGATGTCCTGTTCGATGTCGACTGGCAGGGTGAGGTGCAGATCCGGAACTCGGATCTGGGCAAACATGCGCTTTCGATCTTTATTCTTCCGCCTTCGATTCCGGAATTGCGACGCAGGTTGGAAAGCCGGGGGCAGGACAGTGAAGAAGTGATCGCCAAACGGATGCTCAAAAGCTGGGACGAAATCAGCCACTGGGGGTATTACGATTACGTGCTGATCAATGACGATCTGAATGCAACCGAAGAAAAGCTGAAAACCATCGTCAGCGCCGAGCGAATGCGCCGCATTCAGCAACCCGCGTTGCAGGATCATGTGCGGACATTGCAAAGTGAGTTCGAGGGTTTGGCATGACCATCTACGCACTGGGCGAACACACACCGCAACTTCACGAGGATACCTGGGTTGCGCCCGACGCCAATTTGATTGGGAAGGTCGTGCTGGAGCAAGGCGCCTCGGTCTGGTTCGGCTGCACCATCCGCGCCGATCACGAGGAAATTCGCGTAGGTGCGGGCAGCAATGTGCAGGAAAACTGCGTCATGCATATCGACGCCGGCTTCCCGCTGTCCATAGGGGCCAATTGCACCATCGGCCACAAGGTCATGCTGCACGGCTGCACAATCGGTGAGAATACCTTGATCGGGATGGGTGCCATCGTTCTGAACGGGGCCAGGATCGGCAAGAACTGCCTGATCGGGGCCGGGGCGCTGATCACCGAAAACAAGGAGATACCGGACAATTCCCTGGTCATGGGATCGCCCGGAAAGGTCGTGCGCCAGGTGGATGAGGCGACGGCGCAGCGGCTTACACTCAGCGCGCTGCACTATCAGGACAATATGCGGAAATTTCGTGAAACCCTGAAGCCGATTTCATAGGCCTTTTGACGAGACAAGTAGAAAGGCCGCAGCAATGGCAGAAGATCAGCTAAACGAATTTGTTTCGGCCATTCCCATGCCAGCATTGATGGTCGACCAGACAGAGCGGATCGTTGCTGCCAACACTGATGCCATAACTCTGTTGGGCCGCAACATTCATGGCCGACATTTCGCAACCATCCTGCGGCAGCCTCAGGTTATCGAAGCGATGGAGCAAAGCCTGAGCACGAAAGAGGCCGCGAAAACAAAGCATCTGTCCAACGACGGTGCGCAGGACACCACGTTCGAGGTCCAGTGCAGATACGTAAACGGGGTCGGTGCCGTTTCGGGCGGGGCAGTTTTGGCCATCTTCCAGGACGTGAGCCATCTGGAACAGGCCAGCCAGATGCGGCGGGACTTTGTAGCGAATGTCAGTCACGAGTTGCGCACCCCCTTGACCGCCCTAATGGGGTTCATTGAAACACTGCGTGGCCCGGCCCGAAAGGATGAGGCCGCGCGTGACCGGTTCCTGCAGATCATGATGGATGAGGCGAACCGGATGAACCGTCTGGTGGGCGATCTGTTGTCGCTAAACCGGGTCGAGAGCGAGGAACGTATCCGGCCAAAGGAAGCAGTGGACCTGACGGGGCTGTTGCAATCAACGATAAATACGCTGCGCCCGCTGGCAGAGGATGTGCAAGTCGCTTTGTCTCTGAACGCGCCGCCGGATTCCGTGTCGCTGCCGGGTGATGCCGATCAACTGCGTCAGGTCTTCACCAACCTTATCGAGAACGCCATCAAATACGGCAGCAGCGGCGGCGTCGTTGATGTCACGCTTGAGCTTTTGGAGCGTGACGCGACCGTACGTGGCCCGTCTGTGCGTGTTCAGGTGGCGGACAAGGGGCAAGGTATCGACTCAGTACATTTGCCCCGGCTGACGGAACGGTTTTATCGGGCCGACAGCCACCGGTCACGTCAGTTGGGGGGGACGGGACTTGGGCTGGCGATCGTAAAACACATCGTCAACCGGCATCGCGGCCGGTTGCGTGTGGAAAGCGAATTGGGGCAGGGCACAACGTTCACTGTGATCCTTCCCATCGGGCACAGCGAAACCTGAAACCTGCTCACGGAAGCCTTGCGTCGACGGCATGACAGCTTTGCGCAAAGTTATGCAACTTTCCTCCGGCTTGTCATGAAACTGTTACACACCTGTCACAAAAGGCTTACGCGCGCCTCTTAGAGGTTCGCCCAAGATCATCATGGGGATGATCACTACATATCTTTGTCAAGGAGACTGAAATGTCCTTTGTAAAACTGTCGGCTTCTGCACTGGCCATCGCGGCCGTTTCGGCGACTACTGCTGCTGCGCGTGATCAGGTACAGGTTGCCGGTTCGTCAACCGTGCTGCCTTACGCTTCGATCGTTGCTGAAGCCTTCGGTGAAAACTTTGACTTCCCGACACCGGTTGTTGAATCGGGCGGTTCCTCGGCGGGTCTGAAGCGTTTTTGTGAAGGTGTAGGCGAAAACACCATCGACGTTGCGAACGCTTCGCGTGCCATCCGCGAAAAAGAGATCAAAGCCTGCGCTGAGAACGGCGTGACGGACATCATCGAAGTTCAGATCGGTTATGACGGCATCGTTTTCGCATCCGACATCAACGGCAACTCGTTCGAGTTCACGCCGGAAGACTGGTACAGAGCCCTGTCCGCTCAAATCGTCGTCGACGGCGAACTGGTCGACAACCCGAACAAAACCTGGGACGACGTGAACCCTAACTTCCCGGCACAGCCGATCGCAGCCTTCATCCCGGGCACCAAGCACGGCACCCGTGAAGTGTTCGAAGACAAGGTGATCCTGGCCGGTTGTGAGCATCTGGGCGACTTTGACGTCTACAAGGCTGCCAACGGCGACGACAAGAAAGCAGCTGAAAAAGCCTGTATCGCGCTGCGTACCGACGGCGTTTCGGTCGACATCGACGGCGACTACACCGAAACCCTGGCCCGTATCGAAAGCAACAAGGACGGCATCGGCGTCTTTGGTCTGGCGTTCTATGAGAACAACACCGACAAGCTGCAGGTCGCGACCATGTCTGGCATCGTTCCTTCGACCGAGTCGATCGCATCCGGCGAATACCCGGTTTCGCGCCCGCTGTTCTTCTACGTGAAGAAAGCCCACATCGGCGTAATCCCCGGCCTGAAAGAGTATGCCGAGTTTTTCGTCGCTGACGAGATCGCAGGCCCCGATGGCCCGCTGGCAGAATACGGCCTGGTATCCGACCCAGAGCTGGTCAAAGTACAGGAAACAGTAGCCAACGAAACCGTTCTGGGCGGCGGCTCCTAAATACTCATATGAACGGAGCCGGGGCGTTTTCTGCGTCCCGGTTCATTTTGACTCCTACTCTGCCATCCTTACGGAGTTCTCATGGCGCTATCCTGGCTGTTGCTTATCCTGCTTGCACTGGCAGTGATTGGATTTTTCGCGGGTCGGTCCCGCGCATTGGCGAGCGCGGCTGGAGAGGCCCGTGATTTGCATTCTCTGCCATCATACTATGGCTACAACGTTGCTCTGACAGCTTTGGTTCCGGCATTGGGTGTGCTGATCATCTGGCTTCTGGTGCAGCCGATGATCGTGAACAGCACTGTTTCCGGCCTTATTCCTGATCAAGCGATCCCCGAGGGTTCAGATCGCGGCTTGGTTATGAGCGAGGTGCGCCGTGTGGCTTATGGTCTGGACGGCGCTGTGGCCAGTGGCGCGATGGCTGAGCCGCAGGCCCGGGATGGCAATGCCGATATCGAAGCCCTGACCAAAACGCTGAAAGAGTCCGGACAGGTTCTGACGCAAGACATCACACAGCCAATTTTGGTGGCAGCGCAGAAGTACCGCAGCATGACGTCAACCGGGAAGGTGGCAATGCAGGTCGTCGTTCTGGCGATTGCTCTGTTTGGTGCCGCTTTTGCCTATATCAGAACGCACAAGGATTTCCGGGCTCGCAATGTGGTCGAGCAGGGGGTTCTAGCGCTGTTGCTGCTCGCCGCGTCGATTGCAATCCTGACAACCGTCGGCATCGTTCTGTCGATGTTGTTCGAGACCATGAACTTCTTCCAGCTGCATTCCTGGAAAGACTTTTTCCTGGGAACCACCTGGGCCCCCAACTTCCGTGGCGGAAGTGAGCTGTCGATTCTGCCGCTGCTCTGGGGCACGCTATACATCTCGCTGATTGCGCTGCTGGTTGCTGTGCCGATCGGTCTGTTCGCCGCAATTTACCTGTCGGAATATGCATCCGGTGCGACCCGGTCGATCGCCAAACCTCTGCTCGAAATTCTGGCGGGTATCCCGACCATCGTTTACGGTTTGTTTGCCTTGCTGACGGTTGGTCCCGCGCTTGTTTCCCTTTTCGGTGATGGTGGCGCTTTGGGGGTGGGCTGGATGGCCAGTTCCAACGCGGTTCTGACGGCCGGTCTGGTGATGGGGATCATGCTGATTCCGTTCGTGTCCTCGCTGTCGGACGACATCATCAACGCTGTACCGCAATCCATGCGTGACGGTTCTCTCGGCCTTGGGGCCACGCATTCGGAAACCGTGCGCAATGTGATCCTGCCCGCAGCGCTGCCGGGCATCGTCGGGGCAATTCTGCTGGCCGCCAGCCGTGCCATTGGTGAAACGATGATCGTTGTGATGGCCGCCGGTGCGATAGCAAAGTTCTCGGGCAACCCATTCGAGGCGATGACCACCATCACCACGCGGATCGTCAGCCAGTTGACAGGTGATACCGACTTTGCCAGCCCTGAAACGCTGGTCGCGTTCGCGCTGGGTCTGACACTCTTTGTGATCACGCTGGGCCTGAATATCCTCGCCCTCTACATCGTACGCAAATACCGGGAGCAGTACGAATGACCGATATTTCCCAAACACCTGGCGCTGCTCCGACCGCGAAAACCAAGGGCGGATCGCTGTTCGAAAAGGACGCGCGCACCAAGCGGCGCAATGCGGCTGAAAGCCGGTTCAAGATTTACGGTATCGCCGCCATCGGTATCGGGCTGCTGATGCTGGTCGTTCTGGTTACGAATATCGTAACCGCCGGCACCGGGGCATTTCAGCAAACCTATCTTGAGCTGGATGTCGACCTGAAGGCCGACAAGTTGGACAAGAAGGGCAACCGCAATATTGAGGACATCAAGAAGGTGTCGACCTTTGGTTATGCGCCTCTGATCGCGTCTGCGCTGGAATCCGAAGTTGCAAAACTGGGCATCCAGACTGAACTGACACCTAAACAGATGGGCGGTATCCTGTCCAAAGCTGCGCAGGCGGAATTGCGGAACTACGTCATCGCCAATCCTGATGAGATCGGCAATACGGTCAGCTTCCGGTTTCTGACCAACAGCCGCGTTGATGGTTACATGAAAGATCGAGTAACCCGCGACTCGATTGCCAACGACAAGAGCATCTCGGTCGAACAACTTGATTTCGTTGACCAGTTGCGGGATGCCGGTGTTTTGTACAAGGCGTTCAACCCCGACTTCATCCTTGGTGCTGATGCGTCCGACCAACGGCCCGAGGCGGCAGGGATCGGCGTCTCAATGCTGGGTTCGCTGTTCATGATGTTCGTCGTGCTGGCGCTGGCATTGCCGATTGGTGTTGCAGCCTCGATCTATCTTGAGGAATTCGCACCGCAGAACCGGCTGACCGATATTATCGAGGTGAATATCTCGAACCTGGCTGCCGTTCCGTCCATCGTGTTCGGTATCCTGGGTCTGGCCGTGTTCATCAACTACATGCACCTGCCAACGTCCGCTCCGCTGGTCGGCGGTTTGGTGCTGACGCTGATGACCTTGCCGACGATCATCATATCGACCCGAGCATCATTGAAGGCCGTGCCGCCGTCGATCCGCGATGCAGCGCTTGGGGTAGGGGCCTCAAAAATGCAGGCGGTGTTCCACCATGTTCTGCCCTTGGCCGCACCCGGTATTCTGACCGGAACCATCATTGGTCTGGCGCAGGCGCTGGGTGAAACGGCTCCGCTGTTGCTGATCGGAATGGTGGGCTTTATCGCCTCGAACCCGCCCGACGGTATTGTTGCGGGCTTCCTGTCCCCGAACTCGGCCATGCCGGCGCAGATCTACGAATGGTCCAAGCGCGCCGACCCGGCCTTTTACGAACGCGCATGGGGGGGCATCATCATTCTGTTGATCTTCCTCGTCACAATGAACACGATTGCGGTCATCCTGCGCCGCCGCTTTGAACGCCGCTGGTAAGTGGAGGCAATAATGAACGACATGACACGAGTGGAGAGAACCGTGGACTCCGAAGAAATCAAGATCGCCGCGAAAAACGTTCAGGTCTATTACGGCGATGCCCACGCCATCAAGGACGTGAACGTGGAGATCGAAGACAAGAAGGTGACGGCCTTCATCGGCCCGTCGGGGTGCGGCAAATCCACCTTCCTGCGCTGCCTGAACCGGATGAACGACACCATTGACATCTGCCGGGTCGAAGGAGACATCCTGCTGGACGGCGAAGACATCTATGACAAGCGTGTCGACCCGGTGCAGCTGCGCGCCAAAGTGGGGATGGTGTTCCAGAAGCCCAACCCGTTCCCCAAGTCGATCTACGACAATGTCGCTTACGGCCCTCGCATCCACGGCCTTGCCAAGAACAAGGCAGAACTGGATGAGATCGTTGAGAAATCCTTGCGCCGGGGTGCGATCTGGGATGAGGTGAAGGACCGGCTGGATGCCCCGGGCACAGGTCTGTCCGGTGGTCAGCAGCAACGCCTGTGCATCGCTCGCGCCGTCGCGACCGAGCCCGAGGTTCTGCTGATGGACGAACCCTGTTCGGCGCTGGACCCGATTGCAACGGCGCAAGTCGAGGAACTGATCGATGAGCTGCGCGCGCAATATTCTGTGGTGATCGTGACCCATTCGATGCAGCAGGCCGCCCGTGTAAGCCAGAAGACCGCTTTCTTCCATTTGGGAAACCTGGTCGAGTTTGGCGAAACCGGCCAGATCTTCACCAACCCGGTGGATCCCCGCACGGAAAGCTACATTACAGGCCGGATCGGCTGAGTACAGGTAACCAGATATGACCGAACAACATATTGCATCCGCATTCGACCGCGACCTTGAAACGATCCAGGCCCACATCATGAAGATGGGCGGTCTGGTCGAGGCCGCAATCATGAGCTCGGCCCGCTCGCTTGAGACGCGCGACGAGGAACTGGCGCAGCAAGTCCGGCAGGGCGACAAGGCCATTGACGCGCTTGAAGACCTGATCAACGAAGAAACCGCGCGTCTGATTGCGCTGCGGTCCCCGACGGCCGGCGATCTGAGGCTGGTGTTGTCGGTCCTGAAGGTTTCGGCCAACCTGGAACGCATTGGCGATTATTCCAAGAACATTGCCAAGCGTACCACGGTTCTGGTCAACGCAGGCGAGATCAACGGAAGCGCTGCGGCTCTGCGCCGTATGGCGCGCGAGGTCGAGCGTATGCTGCGGGACGCCCTGGATGCCTATATCCAGCGCGACGCCGAACTGGCGGCCGACGTGATCGAACGGGACGAAGAGGTGGACCAGATGTATAACGGTCTGTTCCGCGAATTCCTGACGTTCATGGCCGAGGATCCGCGCAATATTTCGTCGTGTATGCATTTGCATTTCATCGCCAAGAACATCGAGCGTATGGGCGACCATGTCACTGCAATCGCTGAGCAGGTTGTTTATCTCGTGACCGGTGAACGACCCTCCGAGGCGCGGCCCAAGGCTGATATCACCTCGCAAACCGTCTAGGAGATCGCGATCATGTCCGCTGATCAGCCCACAGTTCTGGTTGTCGAGGATGAACCCGCGCAGCGCGAAGTGCTGGCCTACAATCTTGAAGCAGAAGGGTTTCGCGTCTCAAAAGCCGCCAACGGTGACGAAGCCCTGCTGTTGGTCGATGAGGATAGCCCGGACATCATCGTGCTAGACTGGATGATGCCAAACCTCAGCGGGATCGAAGTCTGTCGGCGTCTGAAAACCCGGCCGGATACGCGCTCCATTCCGATCATCATGCTTTCGGCCCGTACGGAAGAGGTGGACAAGGTGCGTGGGCTGGAAACCGGCGCGGATGACTATGTCGTCAAGCCGTATTCAGTCGTCGAACTCATGGCACGGGTGCGATCCCAACTGCGGCGTGTGCGTCCGGCGACAGTTGGTCTGCGGCTGGAGTATGACGATATCGTTCTGGACTCCGAGACACACAAAGTCAGCCGCGACAGCAAACCGCTGAAACTTGGCCCGACCGAGTTTCGCCTGCTCAGCACTTTCATGGAAAAGCCAGGCCGGGTCTGGAGCCGCGAGCAATTGCTGGACCGGGTCTGGGGGCGGGACATTTATGTCGATACCAGAACAGTTGACGTGCATATCGGACGCCTGCGCAAGGCTTTGACACAGCATGGGGGCGACGATCCGGTGCGCACGGTACGTGGTGCTGGCTACGCCTTGGGCTGAACAAGGGGCAGGGCGGCCCGGTCAGAAACTATGCGATTCACTCATGGGTGATTGCTAAACTCTTGCTGTCTTTTGCCAGCGCTCCGGGTTATTTTGCCGCGAAGCCGACTGAGCGGAGAATGATCATGAACGCCCCGACCCCCAAACCCACCTTGCGCGCCAAGGATACCCCGGATCTTGGTAAATTTGCCTGGGATGATCCTTTTCGCCTGTCTGATCAGCTGAACGAAGACGAACGCATGATTGCGGACAGCGCCCGTGCTTATGCTCAGGAAAAGCTGCAACCCCGGATTACGCAGGCGTTCGAGGAGGAAAAGACAGACCCCGAGATCTTTCGCGAGATGGGCGAAATGGGTTTGCTGGGCACCACGATTCCCGAAGAATATGGCGGGATCGGTGCCGGCTATGTCTCGTACGGGCTGGTGGCGCGTGAAGTCGAGCGTGTGGATTCCGGCTATCGATCGATGATGTCGGTGCAAAGCTCACTGGTGATGTATCCGATCTATGCCTATGGCAGTGAAGAACAGCGGCAAAAATACCTGCCCAAGCTGGCCAGCGGAGAGTGGATTGGTTGTTTCGGTCTGACCGAAGCAGACGCGGGTTCGGATCCGGCGGGTATGAAGACCCGCGCTGAAAAGATCGATGGTGGCTATCGGTTGAACGGCAGCAAGATGTGGATTTCCAATGCACCGATCGCGGATGTGTTTGTTGTCTGGGCCAAATCCGATGCGCATGACGGCAAAATTCGCGGTTTTGTGCTTGAAAAAGGCCTCAAGGGTCTGAGCGCCCCTAAGATTCAGAACAAGCTGAGCCTGCGTGCATCAATCACCGGTGAAATCGTCATGGATGGCGTCGAAGTTGGTGAAGACGCATTGCTGCCCCATGTTCAGGGTCTGAAAGGTCCATTCGGCTGTCTGAACCGCGCAAGATACGGCATCAGCTGGGGGGTCATGGGGGCTGCTGAATGCTGCTGGCATGGCGCACGCCAGTATGGACTGGACCGCAAGCAATTCAATCGTCCCCTGGCGCAAACGCAATTGTTCCAGCGCAAACTGGCCGACATGCAAACCGAAATCGCGCTGGGGCTGCAGGCCAGCCTGCGGGTCGGACGCCTGATGGACCAGGCCGAAGCTGCGCCGGAAATGATTTCGATCGTGAAGCGCAACAATTGTGGCAAAGCTCTGGATATCGCGCGTCTGGCACGCGACATGCACGGTGGCAACGGGATCTCTCTGGAGTTTCACGTTATCCGCCACATGGTCAATCTGGAGACCGTGAATACCTATGAAGGCACTCACGATGTCCATGCATTGATCCTGGGGCGGGCGCAAACCGGCTTGCAGGCGTTTTTCTAAGCGCCGGATTTCGACGGCGAACATTCTGCCACTCGGCTGCTATATTAGCAGCCGGGTGGTTGTCGTTGGTAAGATTTTATTCAGAGGTTCGTGAGTTGACGTCAGCTTGGCCGTCAATTTTACAGGATACACAAATTCGTATAATCGGTATTATGGTAAAAAGTCTCCTTCGCGTTCTTGGTGACACGTTGCTAATCAAAAGTAGTCTAACATCATAACAATCGGTTAGAAGAGATCTCTAACCTTGTTTGACAGCCTTCCGCATCAGGCCTTCCTGTGCGACAGAAGCCACAAGTTCGCCATTCTGAGAAAAGATCGAACCGCGGTTAAAACTGCGACCACGGCCTGTCCAAGGTGAATCCATCGAATACAGATGCCAGTTCTCGAAGTGAACCGGTGCATGGAACCACAACGCATGATCCAAGCTGGCGCTGTTGACTTCGCCAGTATACCAGCTCAGGCCGTGCGGCCGCATCCCTGACGTCATCAGGTACATGTCTGACGCGTAGGCCAACAACAGATGTTGTGTGATTGGATCAGTGTCAGCCGCTGCTGACATGCGAAACCAGATTTGGTTGCGGTCATCGGATTTCACCGGATGGATCGGGCTGTGGTGATTGACTTCGCGAACTTCGATCGGACGTTCCCGAAGCAGTTCGCCATGCAGCCGTTTCGGAACTTGATCCAGCAACTTGTGATACAACTCTGATCGCGCGGGATACGAGTTCGGTGAATTCGACTCTGGCATGGGATGTTGGTGGTCCCATCCATCATCCTGAATATGAAAAGACGCCGACAAGTTCAGGATTTGTTTGCCGTTCTGGATCGCAACAACCCGGCGAGTCGTAAAAGAACCTCCATCTCGCGCTCTATCCACTTGATATATTATCGGAATATCAGGGTTTCCGGGTCGTATGAAATACGCATGTAGCGAATGGCATAGCCGGTCGTCCACTGTCCTGTATGCCGCAGCTAGTGCTTGAGCTATGACCTGACCGCCGAAAACTCTTGTTGGGGTTTCCCCGCCGGATCCGGTGCCCCGAAACAGGTCTTGTTCAAGCCTTTCAACGTTGAGAAGATCAAGAAGGATACGCTCGGCTTCGGTCATATTGTGTCTCACTGGTGTATTTCTTCAGGCGAAGTAACAGTCGCCGACCGGTCATTCAATGATTGTACCCAAAACCAGTGATTTTAGCTCGGCCCGGGACGGGTACGAACTAGAAGGAGACAACTGTGTGAAGAACACCGAAGTCAGATCGTTCTGGTAGTCGATCCAGAAAAACGTAGAAGCCATTCCGCCCCAACTGAAATCCCCTTGGGACCCGGCAACCCGGGTGCGACCCGGTTGGATAACAATAGCGCCCGCAAGTCCAAACCCCATTCCCTCCATTGGTTGTTCCGCAAAACTGCGCGGGCCCATCGATGCGATGTCACCCGGCAAATGGTTATGCATCATAAACTCAACGGTCTTGGGGCCCAACAGGCGGTGGCCGTTCCCCTGCCCCCGATTTCGCAGCATTTCCGCGAAACGGGCATAGTCATCGATCGTGCTTACCAGACCGCCACCTCCGGAATACATCGTCGCGCGTTCAAACGGAGATTTCCCGGCTTCGTCTACAAGCCGCAGGCTGTTTTCCCCGACATCGGGGGAATTGAGCGCCATGGCATCGCCAGCCAAGGGGGTGTAAAGCGACGCAAATCTGCTGGATGCTCCATGTGGGACTGAAAAACCGGTCTTTGTCATGCCCAATGGGTCAAAAACATTTTGCAGAAGGAACCCGTCCAAGGACTGTCCGGATACGATTTCGACGATCCGGCCAAGAACGTCTGTCGCGACGGAGTATTCCCACCTGGTCCCTGGTTGGAACGCCAGTGGCAGGGTCGCGAGTTTTGTTACGTTGTCCGCCAGAAAGCCCTGATCCGGCTTGAAAAATAGTTCCTGCGCTTCCATGGCTTCCGGCAGTATTCCGGGGTTAAAGGAATAGCTAAGGCCACTTGTGTGTGTCAGTAGCTGGTGCACCGTCGGGGTCGTGGCAGGTTCTGTCTGATCAATCCTTGTTGCGTCAGACACAAGCGCCTGCATATCCGCGAACTCGGGCAAAAAGTCAGATACCGGCGCGTTCAGAGGAAACAAACCGCGTTCAACCAGCATCATGATGGCGACGGACGTGATCGGTTTGGTCATCGAATAAATTCGAACCACTGTGTCACGTTCAAAAGGCAGTTCGCGCGCAAGATCCCGATGCCCGCAGGTATGGAAAAACGCCTCTCTACCGCCCTGGATCAGCAACAACGAAGAACCTGCGTATTTGCGCTGATCGACATAGCGTTGCATCCAGTGGCGGATGTGTTGCGTCCTGTCAGGGTCAAGTGTCGACTGGCGTGCCATGTATTTCCAAACCTGTGTTGTATTGCGGATTTCGCTGCTCCAGCCAGCCAATGCAGGTGTCGGCCGCCGTTTTGTATGTATCGCAACGGAGTTATTACATATTTTTATACAACAATGGCATGTAGACATCTTCCCCATTTCACGTTTATCAAACTGTTATGGGGACAGTAAAATAATGCGCAAAATTCTGGTATTAAATGGGCCAAACCTCAATTTGCTGGGTACGCGGCAACCTGAGATTTACGGCAGCGTCACTTTGAAAGACGTCGAAGATCTGTGCATAGCGCATGGAAAGTCGATTGGGCTGTCAGTATCACATCTTCAGTCCAACCACGAAGGCGCGCTTATTGATGCCATCCACGCGGCGCGTGGGGTTTATGATGGTCTGGTACTGAACGCCGGCGCCTATACGCACACTTCAATTGCATTGCTGGACGCGATTTCGTCGGTCGAGCTGCCGACGATTGAGGTCCACCTGTCAAACATTCATGCGCGAGAATCCTTCCGCCACAAGTCCTACATCGCCAAGGCGGCGCTTGGTCAGATTTGCGGATTTGGGGCGCAAAGCTATGTGCTGGCTTTGGATGCGTTGGCTTCGCATCTCAATGACGGAGGTGGCGCGGCGTGAACCTGAAAGAATATCTTCATTTCCTGAGCTATACGAAAACTCTGGAAGAGCTATGGGACGCGCACTGCCGTCAAATGGCTGAGTTTGGGTTCGAGCGTCTTTTGTACGGCTACACGTTGTTCCGGACAGAAACGTCGCTGGGAGACCCCGAAGATTTTGTCATCCTCACAAACCACGGCCGGGCGTATTTGGATGGTTTTTTGCAGGGTGGACTGTATTTCCATGCGCCAATGTTGAAATGGGCGCTGAACAATGAGGGTGCGCAAAGTTGGAATCTGGCACAATCTTCGCAGAGCAACGGTTCGTTGTCTCCTCAGGAGAAGCAGGTTCTGGATTTCAACAAGTCCATGGGCGTTGTTGCCGGATATACTGTCAGCTTCAATTCCGTGTCGATGCGCACCAAGGGCGCAATCTCTCTGGCGGCCGGAAGTGATCTGAGCCAGGATGATGTTGACGCGATATGGGGTGAGCACGGCGAAGACATTCTGCTGATGAACAATGTCGCCCATCTGAAGATCCTGACACTGCCCTATCACGCCCCCAACCGGGCCCTGACAAAGCGCCAGCGTGAGGCGCTGCAATGGGTCGGCGATGGCAAGACAACGCAGGATATTGCTCTGCTCATGGGGCTGACTTCAGCGACAGTAGAAAAGCACCTCAGGCTCGCGCGCGAGTCACTTGCAGTTGAAACAACAGCGCAGGCTGTCCTGAAAGCTTCGCTGCAGAACCAGATGTTCGTTATGGAGGCATAACGCATCAATTTTGACGCTAAATTGCGTCAATTTACCTTAGGTAAGGAAATCATGACTTTCCGAATCCTTACCATAAGTTGCAAAGTGAGAGTGTTCCGTGAGTGGTGGCTTTAGCCAGGGAACAATTGATCGGATCTTTGCAATACCAGGGCTCTCCGGTCGCTCTGACTCAAATGCGTCTATTGGTCCACGTAGTTGAGTCGGAAATTTTGGGGGGCCTCGACCATCCCCATCATGCGGGGCCCCTCAATCAACCTTTTCTCCAATTTTGCGGTAGTCGGCAGCGTTCTGCGTACGTGCATCCGGAATCCAAAAAAACCGGTCACGCTTTCACGTAACCGGTTCCTATTTCTTAGTGGGGGTATCTGTTGATACCCCGCATTCTCAGCCCTGAGCAGCCTTGGCCACTTCGGCTGCGAAGTCTTCTTTTTCGACAACGATGCCTTCACCCACTTCCAGACGGACGAAGCCGGTGATGGTCGCGCCAGCTTCTTTGGCAGCGGCTTCAACAGTCAGGTCAGGGTTCACAACGAACTGCTGGTTCAGCAGAGTCGATTCCGCGACGAATTTCTTCATGCGGCCTACGATCATCTTTTCGATCACCTGCTCGGGCTTGCCGGATTCGCGGGCGATGTCCATCTGAACCTGCTTTTCCTTCTCGACAACAGCCGGGTCCATATCATCTTCGGACAGGGCCGCCGGGTTTACAGCTGCGATGTGCATTGCAACCTGTTTGCCGATTGCTTCGTCACCACCGGTCAGAGCAACCAGAACACCGATTTTGCCCATGCCATTGGTGGCAGCGTTGTGCACGTAAGACACAACGGTGTCGCCCGACAGTTTGGCCATGCGGCGAACCGACATGTTTTCTCCGATGGTGGCGATCTTGTCGGTCAGCGTGTCGGCAACGGTCTTGCCGCCCAGATCAGCAGCCAGCAGCGCCTCGACATTGTCCACGCCTTCGGCGGCGTAGGCGATTTTGCCGACCATTTCCTGGAACTCGCCATTCTTCGCAACGAAGTCGGTTTCCGAGTTCACTTCGACAGCGACACCAGTGCCACCGTCCACGTGAACTGCAACCAGACCTTCTGCCGCGGTACGGCCAGATTTCTTAGCCGCTTTGGCCAGGCCCTTGGTGCGCAGCCAGTCAACGGCTTCGTCCATGTTGCCGCCGGTTTCGGTCAGCGCTTTTTTTGCGTCCATCATGCCTGCGCCGGTCGAGTCGCGCAGTTCTTTAACCATTGCTGCTGTGATTGCCATCTTTTGGCTCTCCTCAATTCAAACGGAATTGGGGCAGGTCTACCCTGCCCCATATGTCATTTTGGTGACGGGCAGCTTACGCTTCAGCAGGTGCTTCTGCTTCGGCCTCTTCAGCAACGGCTTCTTCAACCGGAGCTTCTTCGAACGCACCCAGGTCAACGCCCGCAGCACCCATCTGAGCGGTCATGCCGTCCAGTGCGGCGCGTGCGGCCAGATCGCAGTACAGAGCGATTGCGCGTGCAGCGTCGTCGTTGCCGGGGATGATGTAGTCAACGCCGTCGGGCGAGCAGTTGGTGTCGACAACTGCCACAACCGGGATACCCAGCTTGTTGGCTTCGGCGATGGCCAGTGCTTCTTTCTTGACGTCGATGACGAACAGCAGATCAGGAACGCCGCCCATCTCGCGGATACCGCCCAGCGAAGCCTGCAGCTTGGACTGGTCACGCTCCATGCCTAGACGCTCTTTCTTGGTCAGGCCTTCGGCGCCCGATTCCATTGCTTCGTCGATCTGGTTCAGACGGTTGATCGACTGGGAAACGGTTTTCCAGTTGGTCAGGGTGCCGCCAAGCCAGCGGTGGTTCATGTAGTACTGCGCCGACTTTTCAGCGGCTTCAGCGATCGGCTGAGCAGCCTGACGCTTGGTGCCAACGAACAGAACGCGGCCACCTTTTGCGACGGTGTCACGAACAGCCTGCAGAGCCTGATCCAGCATCGGAACGGTCTGGGTCAGGTCCATGATGTGGATGCCATTGCGCGAGCCGTAGATGAACGGGCCCATGCGGGGATTCCAACGCTGTGTCTGGTGACCAAAGTGAACGCCAGCTTCCAGCAGCTGACGCATGGTGAACTCGGGAAGAGCCATGCTTTACTTTCCTTTTCCGGTTTACGCCTCGGCGGGGGTGAAAGAAGCGGATGCTCCAACCGGCGGTCTTGATGAGGATGTCTCCCTCAAAAAGGCCAAACCCCGCCTGCGGGTTTGAATGGCGCGCGTATACGGCAGGTTGAGTGGCAGCGCAAGGGTCTTTCGCCCTTATTTTTCGAGCCGCGCCAGGCTATGTGCGTGCCGAACCGCCTCCTCGCAATGTGCAGCCAAAGCCTTGCGGTTCTCAAAGTCGCTGACTTTTGCGGGGGCGTGATAAATCAACTCAACCGAGCCTTGCTTGTGTGCGGCGAGTGTCTTGAGAAGGTGCGGTCCGAAATCCATGTCGCCCCACCAGCCATAAAACCGCGCAGGCCGCCCATCGGGTTCATGGAAAACCACCGTGACCGGCTGGACATACATGAACTCTCGCAATTCTCTGGTAAAGAACGCCTCGAAAAGTGTTGTTTTAAATGGCAAAACACGCAAACCGTCAGTCGAGGTGCCTTCGGGGAAAAACAACAGCTTGTGCCCGGCTTTCAGTCGGGTTTCGAACACCTTGGTCTGCTCGCGGGCTTTCTTTCGGTCACGTTCAATGAACACGGTGCCGGTTGCGCGGGCCAGCCACCCAATGCCGGGCCATTTGGCAACTTCGGCCTTGGAAACAAAGTAGACGCGCTTGCGCGCATTGAGTGCGAAAATGTCCAGCCAAGAGGTGTGATTTGCCACAACCGCGCCTTGTTCCCGCATCAATTCGCCTGAGGTTCTATACCCCATTCCGAGTATTCGAAATGCATTCCTGCAGACGAACTGTGTGATGAAAGGTGTAACCGGCCTTCGAACGTCGTAAAGTGGCCGTTCGATCAGGCGAAGGGCCAAAAGGATGATCAGACCACCAAACACCAAAACCGCCAAAGGCAGCCCGCGCAGGATCACCAGAAGCCAACCGCCCAGACCCAATCGGATGGGATCCGGCGCATTCTCGCTATTCCAAAGCGGGTCGTTCACAGGATTACGCCCCGCTGTAGATGCGCTTTTGACGCTGGTTCATGCGGGCTGTGTCCAGGATCAGGCAGACATCGGTGGTGTTGAAGGCATGATCAATAAAGGCCCCCTCGCCCACAAATCCGCCCAGCCTCAGGTACGCTTTGATGAGTGATGGCACCTGCACCATGGCAGCACGCCGATCCAGATCCTCGGGGTCGACAAGGTTCATGTCCTGAAAGACACCTGGCTGGGTACGTACCCGCAGATCAGGTGGTGCCAGATGGTTGTGATGCAGCATCGACAGGGGTTGAGCAAGTGCCTGAACATCCGTGCCGTGAAAACTGGCGACACCAAACAGAACTTCGATGTTGCGGTCTTCAACGTATTTCGCAAGTCCATTCCAGATGTAATACATCGCCGTGCCGCCCCGATAATCGGGGTGCAGGCACGATCGCCCAAGTTCCAGCAGCTTGCGCCCGCTTTCTTTCAGGACAGTCAGATCATATTCATCTTCCGAGTAGAACTGCCCCAGTTCAGCGGCCCGATCACCGGGCAACAACCGATAGACACCAATCACCTCGCCCGTCGTATCGTCATAAGCCAGCATGTGATCGAAATGCGGATCGAAGCTGTCCTGCTCCAAACCGGCATCATGGTCAACCATCCGCCCACCGCCGCCCAACTCGCGCACGAACACGTCATAGCGTAGCCGCTGCGCCGCCCGAAGCTCCGCCTCGTTTTCGGCAAGTTTGACTGTGAAAGATGGGCCTGCGTCGGGCATGTGCGATGTTTGATCCTTTTTGGTACTGGTCCGCCTGATACAGCAGTTTTTTGCGGCTTAGCAACATGCGCTGCTCTGGCAGGTTCCGTTAACTTTTCCTAAACCAGTTTCAGAGATCAAAGACCGGCACCAGGGCAATACGTGTCCCGTCAATCACCACTTTCCCCTGCTCGCGAAAGTTCACGGTGATCTTGCCTGCGATGTTGGACTGAACCTGTCCGACGCCCCAATCGGGGAAATCCGGGTGGCGGACATACATGCCCGGTGCAAGAATAGCATTGAGGTCTGTCATGCGGTGGCTCCGGTCCGGCGGCAGATACAGCAGGAGGTACGCATGGGCGGCACGGACGTCAACCTGGCCGAGTTGATCGGTTCCCGGATCTGTCACGATCTGATCAGCCCTATAGGTGCGATCACCAACGGGCTGGAACTGCTTGAGATGGTTGGCAGCGTGCAAGGTCCTGAGATGGAGTTGATTTCCGGCAGCGTCGGCAGCGCCGGTGCCAGAATTCGCTTTTTCCGCGTGGCGTTCGGCGCTGCGGGCGACCAGCCGCTTGGACGAACCGAAATTGCAGATCTGTTACGGGATATCGAACGCGCAGGCCGCGTTCGGATCAATTGGACCCTGGGCGAACCCGCACCCCGCAATCAGGTGAAACTGACCTTTCTGGCATTGATGTGCTGCGAAAGTGCCATGCCTATGGGAGGCGAGGTCGAGATTTCCCTGCATGACGGGAAATGGACCGTGGCCGGGAACGCGGACAAACTGAATATCGATTGCGATCTGTGGAAGCACGTCGCGACCGGTCGGTTTCCCGGCAAGGTAACACCAGCTCAGGTGCAGTTTGCCCTGCTGCATGAGACTTCGGCGGCCATGGGACGGCGGATTGCGGTTGAAACTTCCGCAACCCGGGTTGCTTTGCGCTTTTAGGTTCGGGTCGTCCCGTTCCCGCGCACAAGATACTTGAAGCTGGTCAATTGCGCTGCCCCCACCGGGCCGCGGGCATGCATCTTGCCGGTGGCAATCCCGATCTCAGCGCCCATTCCGAATTCCCCGCCGTCGGCAAACTGAGTTGAGGCATTGTGCATCAAAATGGCACTGTCCAACCGCTCGAAAAAACGCGCGGCGGCATTGGCGTCCTCGGTCATGATGCAATCGGTATGGTTTGAGCCATTGGCTCGGATATGCGCGATGGCCGCGTCGATGTCGGCAACCGGTTTAGCCGCAATTATGCTGTCGAGGAACTCCTTGCCCCAATCCTCATCGGTCGCGGCGATTGTGCCTTCAATGGCCAGATCGCCCTCGGCATGGACTTCGACACCCGCCGCCATCAAGGCGGATACAACGTCGCGTCCCAGTGTCTTCGCAACGTCCTCGTGAACAAGAAGACATTCTGCAGCGCCACAAATGCCGGTGCGTCGCGTCTTGGCGTTCAGGACCACATCCAGCGTTTTTTGGGGATCGGCTGCCTTGTCCACGTAGATGTGAACGATGCCTTCGAGATGCGCAAAAACAGGCACCCGTGCTTCGCGTTGCACCAGCCCGACAAGACCCTTGCCCCCGCGGGGGACGATGACATCCACGTAATCGGTCATGGTCAACAGTTCCTGAACCGCAGCCCGATCCCGGGTCGGGATCAACTGTATCGCGTCCTCGGGCAGGTTGGCGGCTTTAAGACCCTCAACAAGGCTGGCGTGGATCGCTGTCGACGAGTGAAAGCTCTCGGAACCGCCCCGAAGAATCACGGCATTGCCGGATTTCAGGCAAAGTGCACCGGCATCGGCGGTTACGTTTGGCCGGCTTTCATAGATCACACCGATCACGCCAAGCGGTGTGCGCACACGCTGAATATTCAGACCCGACGCCATATCCCATTCAGACAGAACTTCGCCCACGGGATCTGCCTGTTCAGCGACGGCGCGCAAACCGTCGACCATGCCGCGGACACGGTCCTCATCCAGCATCAGGCGGTCCATCATGGCGGCGCTCAGGCCCTTTTGGCGACCAAACTCCAGGTCTTTCCGGTTGGCCTCAATGATTTGCGCGCGGTTTTCCCAAACCGCGTCGGCGGCTGCAATCAGCGCAGCGTGTTTACGTTCGGCGCTGGCAAACCCAAGCGCGTTCGACGCTTCCTTGGCGCGTTTTCCGAGATCGGCCATCAGGGCGGGAATGGTGTCGAAATCCTTCATGTCATGTGCCTTTCAGGTCCGAGTGTTCTGCGTTTCGGGGAACGTCATCATAGTGCCAGATCGTCGCGATGGATCAGGGCGGCCCTGCCCGGGTAGCCGAGTGTCGCCTCGATTTCCGAAGATTTGCGCCCCTTTATCGCATCGGCTTCCTGCGCAGTGTAACGGCTTAGGCCCTGCGCCAGACGACGCGCCACGGGATCCAGAATCGCTACGGGATCGCCACGCCCGAAATCACCGGTCACTTCGATAACACCTGCTGGCAGCAGGCTTTTGCCGTTGGCCAGCGCACGCGCTGCCCCCTCGTCCACTTTGATTTCTCCGCGCGGCTTCATTGCCGAAATCCAGCGTTTGCGCGCGGCGTGCGGATCCAATGTCGCCGTGAACCATGTGCAATTTGCGCCGTTCTCGAGCGTTTTCAGCGGGTTCAGCGGGGAACCTTCAGTAATCGCCATATCGCAGCCGGCGGCGATCGCCATCTTGCCAGCCAAAAGTTTCGTCTTCATTCCGCCCTTTGACAGCCCGGAACCCGCATCGCCTGCCATGGCCTCAATCTCGGGCGTGATCTGTTCGATCACGTCATAGCGGGTCGCCTTCGGGTCGTCGTTGGGATTTCCGGTGTAGAACCCGTCAACGTCAGACAACAGGATCAACTGGTCGGCCCCAACCGTCACAGCAATCTGTGCGGCCAGACGGTCATTGTCACCATAGCGAATTTCGTCCGTTGCAACGGTATCGTTTTCATTGACGATCGGGACCACGTCCAGGCTCAACAGCGTCTCAAGCGTCGCCCGCGAATTCAGGTAACGGCGCCGGTTTGCGCTGTCTTCCAGCGTCACCAGAACCTGAGCGGTTTTGATGTCATGAGGCGCAAGTACTTCTTCATACGCACGGGCCAGCCGAATCTGACCGACAGCAGCAGCGGCCTGCGACTGCTCTAACGGCAGGTTGGCCATAGGCAGGCCCAACACGCCACGCCCCAGAGCGATTGAGCCCGAGGACACCAGAATGACATCCGTGCCCTGATTCTTGAGCCAGACCACATCCTCGGCCAGAGAGCGTAGCCACTCGGATCGAAGCAGGCCCGTCTCGCGGTCCACCAGCAACGCGGACCCGATTTTGACAACCAAACGTTTTGCAGTGGTCAGGGTTGCCAAGCTTGTGCCTCCTCGTTGGGCTTTTGGCGCAGGCGGTCTTCGTCGATCTGCGTTCTAAGGGCGCGGAGCACCTCGGTCACACCCAGATGCGCGACGCCCGACATGGTCATGACGGGGCCGCCAACCGCCTCTTCCAGTTCGGCCTTGACCATTTCTGTTTCGTCGACATCCAGCGCGTCGACCTTGTTCAGCACGGTGATGCGCGGCTTTTCCGCCAGTTTGCCACCATACGCCTCGAGTTCGTGAATGATGGTGCGATAGTCCTCGGCCACAGTTTCCGAGGTTCCGTCAACCAGATGCAGCAGAACCGCGCACCGTTCGACATGGCCCAGAAAGCGGTCGCCAATCCCGCGCCCTTCATGGGCACCTTCGATCAGGCCAGGAATATCGGCAACGACGAATTCCACATTGTCGACGCCCACAACCCCCAGGTTCGGGTGCAGTGTCGTGAAGGGGTAGTCGGCGATCTTTGGGCGCGCGTTCGACGTTGCCGCCAGAAAGGTCGACTTGCCGGCGTTGGGCATACCAAGCAGCCCCACATCGGCGATCAGTTTCAGCCGCAACCAGATCGTGCGGTCGATACCCGCCTGCCCCGGGTTGGCCCGTCGTGGCGCCTGGTTTGTCGCCGATTTGAAGTGCAGGTTGCCAAAGCCACCATTGCCGCCTTTGGCCAACAGCACGCGCTGGCCAACCTCGGTCAGGTCGCAGATGACCGTTTCTTCATCTTCGTCCAGAATCTCGGTACCGACGGGCACGCGCAAAACGATGTCGTCGCCATCTTTGCCGGTGCGCTGCTGCCCGCGTCCGGGCTGGCCGTTTTTGGCAAAGAAATGCTGCTGATAGCGGAAGTCGATCAGGGTGTTGAGCCCGTCCACGACCTCGGCCCAGACAGACCCGCCTTTACCGCCGTCTCCGCCATCGGGGCCGCCGTATTCAATGTACTTTTCGCGCCGAAAGCTGACGCACCCGCCACCGCCGGCCCCGGACCGGATGTAGACCTTTGCAAGATCGAGAAATTTCATGACTGTCCCCTACTGCAAAGGCCCCATCGGCCACAAGTCAGAGTTTTTTGCTGTATGTCCAGGTGGGCACATTCGCGTCGCGCGCCACCGAATAGCTTTCCGCATCACCCAGATACTGGAACCCGCAATGTGTCAGCACCCGGGCCGAAGCCGGATTGTCCTGAAACACGCTGGCGAACATGGTGGCGTTCTCGAGCGGGTTGGCATTGACCAGGGCCTCGACGGCCTGAGAGGCGATGCCAGTGTTCCAATACAGGGGCGCGACCCAATATCCGACCTCGGACTGATTGCGATCCAGCCGCATCAGTGAGATCACACCGATCAGCTCAGGCCCGCCATCCTTGGTGGCGTCCATGGCCCAGACATCCTCGTCGCGGTCGTCAGCCATCGAGCGGGTCACAAATGCCTCGACCGAGCCGGGCGGCAACGGGTGCGGGATCGACGTCGTCATGCGCGCCACGCGTTTTTCGCCTGCATAATATTCGATGAGACCCATATCCGACCTGCGCAGCGGGCGCAGATCGAACCGCTCGGTTTCAATGACCGGCTGATTGATTATAGTCTCAAGCTTCATGAGTTCGTTCCTCCTCCGAACAACACAAAAAATACGGACGCAACTGTCAAACTCGCCAACGTCCACATCAGATATTTTTCTACGGGGCGACCTTCAACCGCATGGGCGATTCTATCTCCGGCAAATGTCCAAATCGGGTGCAAAATCACCTGGCAGGACAATAAGCAGAGAGCGATCGTGAGCGTCGCGTCAAAACTCGACGTTCCGGCAGCAACAAAACCGGTAAACCCGGCGACGATCATCGCCCAGGCCTTGGGATTCAGCGGGTGAACAATCAGCCCCGCCCAGAACCCCGGAGCGGCTTCACGCGTAGAACCACGCGACAGACGCAAGTTCGCAATTTTCCACGCAAGCCAGCAAATATAGGCCGCTGAAGCGTATTTCAGGACTGAAAACACCAGGGGCGCCTGTTCAGCCAATTGCAGCAGCCCAAAACCTACGGGCCAAATGATCAGTTGTTTGCCCAATATGACACCGGCCACAAACGGCAACGCCGCTCGAAAGCCATAGCGCGCGCCGGTCCCGAGCAGGACCATGTTGGCCGGTCCCGGCGTGCCGACCTGACTGGCGGCAAAGATAAGGAAACTGGTGGTGGCGACTGTCATCGGTTCTGGTGATCACGACTGCGTTAAAACGAAAAAGGGACCGGCATTTTCTGCCGGTCCCCCATGAATTTTTTATTAAACCTTCTGGGTTTCGGCTTACTCTGCGGCCTCCGCCACTGGCAGGACCGAAATAAAGGTGCGGTTTTTGAGGCCTTTGTGGAACTTCACGGCGCCATCGACAGTTGCAAAGATGGTGTGATCTTTGCCCATGCCTACGCCTTCGCCCGGCCAGAACTTGGTGCCGCGCTGACGCACGATGATGTTGCCTGCAATGGCGGCCTGACCACCATAGAGTTTCACGCCAAGGCGACGACCTGCTGAGTCGCGACCGTTACGGGAGGAACCGCCAGCTTTTTTATGTGCCATTCTCTCTCTCCTTAGCCTTTGGCCAGCTCTTTGGCCTGCTCAACCCATTCGGGTTTCACTTTGACCGTTTCGATAGCAGCAATCTGCTCGTCCGACAAGGCGGCCAGAGCGGCAAAGCTCTCGATACCGGCCTCGGCCAGCTTTTTGGCAGCGGCAGGACCAACACCGTTCAGCTGGGTCAGATCGTCAGCGGCGGCAGCGGGTGCCTCTGCTTTGGCTTCAGCTTTCTTGGCAGGCTTTTTTGCCGCCGGAGCAGCTTCACCAGCCGGAGCGGAACCGGTTGCAGCTTTGATGCCCGATTTGTCAGCGCCCGACGCCAGGATGTCGGTGATTTTGACCAGAGTCAGTTTCTGACGGTGGCCAACAGTACGCTTCGAGCTGTGCTTACGACGGCGTTTGACGAACTTGATGACCTTGTCACCTTTGACCTGTTCGATCACTTCGGCCTGAACGCCTGCGCCTTCGATGAACGGTGCGCCGACAACCGGAGCGTCGCCGCCCAGCATCAGAACATCGTTGAATTGAACTTTTTCACCTGCGTCGGCAGCCAGTTTTTCAACGCGGAGCACGTCGCCCGCCTGAACTTTGTACTGCTTGCCGCCAGTCTTGAGGACCGCAAACATGCGTCTTTCCTTTTCCAAACCGCGTTCTGTGGTCCCCTTGTGGGCGTTTTGGCCGAAGCCACCTCGAACAGCGCGCCCTTTTCGGGCTGTGTGACGACCTAAGGGCAAAACCCTGAGGTCAAATAATAACGAGACCCGGCGCGGAGATTCCGGCCGGGATGCGCGCTTATCCATAGATTGCCCGAGAAAGTCAACACCAATGCGGTGCTAAAGATCGGATGCCCTCATCGAGTGCGCAACCGCCCTGCCCAGTTGATACGAAATCTCGTCAAACATCTGGTCAAACCCCGTAAACAGCGCCTTGTTCAGGGCTCGGCCTGTGTCTGTACGGGAAAAGGCGATGTTCTCTCGCATTTGCGCCTCGGTCAGGGGTTGATAGGCCAGAAGAAGGAAGGAATACAGCCAAACGGTAGCGTCCTCAGTCCTTTCCTTTGTCTGCGCCAATAGCTGGGCCCAGAGTTCGGCGTCATCCTGGCTTTCTTCCAGATCAAGGCCGCGAAAGAAAAAGAAATCAGCGCTGAGAGAGTTCTGAACATTCTGATTGATCAGGTCATTGACCTGAATGTACTCATCCACCAGCTTGAAGAACTTGTCGTCGCGGGGCTCATTTTCATACGCGTGCCGGGCCATCTCCTCGATCGTTTCGTCCGAGATTGCATCCCGCGCCGAGTTTTCCAGTGACACCACAGTTTTGCCGACAGCGCTTTCGAAAAACAGAATAGCCTGATCCATCTGAACGCTGGTCAGATTCTCGGTCAGGGCCGAGGTTATCTGGGACTGCATCCAGACGGTGTCGTAAATATCCTCGACTTGCGCTTCCAGGAATGAGCCGCCCTTTTGGTCCAGATGGGTTTCATCCAGTTCCTGCCGGTGCGCCTGACCTTCCTTCCGAAGGATCTCCATGATTTGGCTCAGCTGCAATGCCTCGGCCAGTTGATCCACCTTTTCGGATGCAGCGACCGTTCCGCATGCAAACAGTCCAATAAGTAATCCAATAACCAGACGCATCAGATATCCTGAGCTGGATGCAATTCTGCCATACGGGCCGCCAGAATTTCGAATTTCATGGCCATGATTTCGTATTGGATTGCATTCAGCAGCTCATAAACTTCCTGCATTTGCGGATGCTCCAGAGCTTTTGTGTAGGCTTCGACATCCTCGTCCGAGAAGTCCTGATAAGTATATGCGGCGCCTGCCAGAGCAGACAATTGCATCGCCTGACGCATCCCACTTTCGTTACGGCGCAGCATTTCCCGCAATTCATCGGCGCTGAACTGCAGGTCGATAACTCCAGACGCGCTGGCCGCCAAAAGAAAGCGCAATTGCACTTCCTGCAGCGCACGAAGGGCGGTTCCACTTGAATCGACGGCACGATTCATGCGCTTCAGGGTTTCGACCCTGTGCGAGCCGTCTTTGACAAGCTCTGAGATGATCTCCTTCCCTTGCTTTTGCTTGTCGTCCTCGTCTTCGTACAGGTGCGAAGCATTTTCAGCCTCGACAAGCCGTTGGCCGAGGTCCGACGCATAAAACTCTACGGCGTGGTTCAACGAGTCGTCGCTCAACGTCTGTTCAAGGATTGATACGGCGATTTCGTGCATATCCTTGAGGTCAAAAACTTCTTCCGCCAGGCGCGTCCAGTCCGATCCGAACCCCTCAGGATCGATACCAAGCATTTTGGGGGCTGACGCCGACGTCAGAGCTATACTTTCCAGCGCAACATCAAACCCGGTCGTTGTCAGGAAGGCCTCAATCCGGTCCCTGCTGGCAGCAGAAGGCGATTGCGCCATAGCTGCCACCGCAATCAACGGCATCAGCACGGACAGAAGGACGTTTCGAACAAGCTTGATCATGAGTAAGAGCCTATGTGATTCAGAATGACAGGCAATGGAAAATCAGTCCAATTCGAAATTCGGGAATTTTCCGCTTGCACCCCTGCGCGTTCCTCACTAAATCCCCCCCTCACAGACCCCCGCGGAGAGGTGCCGGAGTGGTCGAACGGGGCGGTCTCGAAAACCGTTGTGGGTGCAAGCCCACCCAGGGTTCGAATCCCTGTCTCTCCGCCATACTCCCCTCATGTATTGTTTGAGCCGACGTAGGAGGTTGGTGCATCGGCGTGTTGTGGCTTTTTTCGCGTTAACATTCGCCTGTACGCGGTTGAAAGAAGACAAAATCATTGCCTGAAAAACATGAGAGTGTTTCTTTCTAAACAGCCCGACGTCAATCACCGGATCGGTCTTTTTCAAGAAAGCCAACACCCAGGACCAACGTGGCGGCACATTCTTGCCGCTGTTGCACGGTCGGATCAGCGTGCTGTGGCCCAAGATCCGAATTTGCAAAGAAATCCAGAGATTTCCCCCTTTGCCCAAGGGTAGATTTGACCCATCTCGACCGAGTAGATTTGAAGGAGACACTCATGTCGCGCACTCTAATTATCGGAATCGCCATCGCCGCCATTGGCGCAGGCGCCTATTACATCCTGAACCAACCCGAGCCGACTCCGGCAGAACAATTGCAATCGGCCGCCGAGGATGCAGCCGACGCCGCAAGCGAAGCTGCATCCGCCGCGCAGGATGCAGCCAACGAAGCGCTGCAGAACGCAACGGAGCAGGCCAGTGAAGCCGCCTCATCCATCTCGGATCAGGCGGCAGAGCTTGCCGAGCAGGCCGGACAGACCGCAACAGACCTGGCCGATCAGGCCGGCGAGCAAGTCGCATCGCTGAGCAGCGAAGGCCAAGAGTTGCTTTCGTCCTGGATCGAAGAAGGCGCATTGACCCTGCAGAACTTTGACTATGACAAGATGGTTGCAGCGGTTCAGGAAAGCACTCTGACACAAGACGTCAAGACACAGGCGATCAAGATTCTGGATGAAATCAAGGCTTCGCCGGAAACGATTGCTTTGAAAATTCAGGAACTGCAGCAGCTGTTCACGCAGCAATAATTCTGATGGGGCCGGTTTCCGGACCGGCCCCCGTCTTGCATTATCCAACAATGCACTTGTTCGCATTTGCCCAAGGCCCTCTGCGAAGGATGAGCGCTGGAAAAATGAAATTTCAGAAAGGCTTATCTCGGGAAGTTTTGCCGTCAACCTACTGGGGCCGCGAAAAAAGAGTGACGAAACGGTGATTATCGCGCCATAGTAATCTCAAGCCGCGGCGTCCTTTGAACGACCGGGCACCAATGATGCCGGACATACCGGACGTGGGAGGTGAATTTGGACAACGCGCAGTTGCTGGTCAGCGGGTTGGCAAACGGATGTGTCTACGGTCTGATCGCGCTTGGCTTTGTGCTGATCTACAAAGCAACAGAGGCCGTGAATTTCGCACAGGGCGATTTCATGATGCTTGGGGCGTTCGTGACCATCGGCCTGACGAATACCGAATATATGGGACTGCCTTTCTGGCTTGCTCTGCCAATTTCCTTCGCGGTGATGGGCGCTTTGGGCTATCTGCTCGAGCGCCTGATTATCCGACGCCTGTTTGGTGAAAGTCAGACTGCCGTTGTAATCCTGACAATTGCTCTGGGCTTTGTCATCCGGTTCGCCGCCGGTTTGATCTGGGGGCACGAGCCGCAAACTCTGCAAAACCCTCTGGCGGGCAAGGAGGTCCGGTTCGGCGGACTGGTTCTGGGGATGGAAGACGTGGCCGTCATTGGGGTCACTTTTGTTCTGACCTGGGGTCTTTATGCGTTTTTCAACAGAACAAAGCTCGGGCTGGCGATGCAGGGGGCTTCGCAGAACCAACTGGCGGCTTATTACATGGGCATTCCGGTGCGGCGCGTTCAGGGCTTTGTATGGGCACTGGCAGGTGTTGTCGCAGCTATTGCGGGTGTTCTGTTCGCCGCCAAGGGGTCGGTCGACCCGACAACAGGACTGCTTGGTATCAAGGCCTTCGCGGCTGCGGTTATCGGCGGCTTCGGAAGCTTGCCCGGCGCTTTGGCGGGTGGGTTGATTGTTGGGATCATCGAACCATTTGCAAGCCGTTACATCGCGGCGGGTTACAGCCAGATCGCCCCTTACGCCTTGCTTCTGGCCGTGCTGGTTTTCCGACCCAACGGATTGTTCAGCCAAGTACGTATCAAGAAGGTCTGATCATGCGGGTTGTTTTCAAAACAAGTTACATGCAGGACATCAGACCGTGGAAGGACGGATATCAGTTGGGAATGTACCTGGCCTTGCTTGCCATCGCCGCTGCCGCACCCTGGTGGCTGGACGATTTCTATCTTGGTGAACTGACAAACGTTCTGATCTGGGCGGTCGCAGGACTGGGATTGATGCTGCTGACCGGCCACACCGGTCAGGTCAGCCTGGGTCACGCTGCCTTTCTGGCCGTTGGATGTTACGCCAATGTCATTCTGATCGAGGCTGGAATTCCCTTTGTGGTCGCGTTTCCGCTGGCCGGGGTTCTGACCGGCATCGCCGGAGTAACTGTTGCCATCCCTGCCCTGCGGTTGCATGGGATTTACCTGGCGATCTTCACGATGGCTTTGTCCATTCTCATGGATGACATAATAGTGCTGGCCGAACCCATTACCGGAGGTGTCTCGGGTAAGTATTTGGGCGGGGTCGAGATTTTCGGGCATCCGGTGGATCGCTGGGCAACGCCGTCCTGGTTCTACTGGCTGGTTCTGTCAATTTCGGTTGTTGTCACATTGGGCTATATCAACCTTCTGCGCTCGCCTTTGGGGCGCAGTTTTATCGCCGTGCGGGATTCCGAGGTTTCCGCACAGGCCATGGGCGTGGATATCGCCCGAACCAAAATGATCTCGTTCGCCTTGTCCTGCATGGTCACGGGCTGGGCTGGCGCGCTGATGGGCATGTTTGCCGGCGCGTTCAACAACGAGACTTTCAGTGTCCTGATTTCGATTCAGTTGCTGATGATGATTGTGATCGGCGGGCTTGGATCAATCCATGGTGCCTTTCTGGGCGCGATTGTCATTGGATTCCTGCCGCAATTCCTTTCCATTTCAAAGGAATACGTCGGGGCCTTGATCGGTGGGAACACGGTCGCCATTCCGGGACTGGAGTTTGGTATTTTCGGAATGATCCTGATCGGGTTCATTCTATTTGAGCCGATGGGCATTTACGGCCGTTGGCTGAAAATACGCACATGGTTTGAGCTGTTTCCCTTCTACCGAAAAGATATGTTCAAAAGGCAGAAATCCTATCTCAGAACGGAGCGTCTGAGATGAGTCTTCTGAACTTCGAACACGTCACCCTCAAGTTTGGCGGACTGACGGCCGTAAATGACTTGTCGTTTTCAGTTGAAAAGGGTGAGGTTTTCGCAATCGTTGGTCCGAATGGTGCGGGAAAATCTACCGTTTTCAACCTGATATCCCGGTTTTATGATCCAGTTTCCGGATCCATCAAATTCGACGGACATGATCTGCTGAGGGTTAAACCCTCTAGCGTTGCCGGTTTTGGTGTTGCGCGCACATTCCAAAATATCGAACTGTTCGAGCATGCCACGGTCCTGCAAAACCTGCTGGTCGGGCGGCATCGGCATCGTAAAGCTAATTTGCTTTCTCAGGTTCTGTTCACACCGTCCGCAAAAAGACAGGAGGTTGAAAACCGTGAGAAGGTTGAAGAGATCATTGAATTCCTCGACCTGCAGGCCTTTCGCGACAAGATGATATCGAGCCTGCCCTACGGTGTCCGCAAAGTCGTCGAGGTAGCGCGGGCATTGGCCACCGAACCCGGCCTTTTGATGCTGGACGAACCGGCCTCGGGTCTTTCCGTTGAAGAGACAACTGACATGCGATGGTGGATCGACGATATCAGGCGGCAAATGGGAATCACTGTGCTGATGGTGGAACATGATATGGGGTTGGTGTCCGGCGTGTCAGATCGGGTTCTGGCCATGGCGGATGGTGCCCGGCTGGCCTTGGGAACACCGGCAGAAGTTCAGTCGCATCCGGCCGTTATCGAAGCGTACCTGGGGAAGGCTTCATGAGCGAACCGATCCTGACCATCCGCAATGTAGAAAGCTTCTACGGCCCTATCATGGCTATACGCGGTGTATCTTTGGAGGTACACGAGGGCCAGATCGTTTCCATCCTGGGCGCGAATGGTGCTGGCAAAACGACCCTGATGAAAACGATCTCGGGTGTAATGGACCCGGAAAAGGGGCAGATCAGCTTTGAAGGTTGCGACATTCAGGGGGCCGAGCCGCACATCGTTGTTCGGAAAGGAATTGTGCACGTCCCTGAAGGGCGCGAAGTTTTTCCGTTGCTGACAGTGGACGAGAACCTGAGCCTTGGGGCCTATACCTCGACCGACAGGACACGTATCGAACAGGACCGGGAACTGGCTTTTTCCTATTTCCCGATCCTGAAAGAAAGGCGGCATCAGGAGGCCGGGACGCTTTCGGGGGGGCAACAGCAAATGCTGGCAATCGGGCGCGGGCTGATGGCGAACCCGAAGATCATGCTGTTGGATGAGCCGTCGCTGGGGCTATCACCCATTTTGGTGCAGGAGATTTTTGGCATCCTGAAACGTCTGAACGAAGAACAGAACATGACAATGATGCTGGTTGAACAGAACGCAAACGCAGCGCTGGAACTGGCACATTATGGATATGTGATGGAAGTCGGCCGCATCGTCATGGACGGGCCTTCCGGCGATCTGATGAAATCCGACGATATCCGAGATTTCTATCTGGGCGTGCAAGAGGACGGTGCGCGCGAAAACCGCCGTTGGAAACGCAGAAAGACGTGGAGGTAGGCGGATGAATATCAGCCCCCTGCCCCCACAGACTGCGATCAACGGTGTTCAGTACAATGCGATGCCAGGTCAGCGCCCGGTTTGTGTGGATGGTTGCATCACCATCGGTCAGTTGTTCCGAAAGCGCTGTTTGGAACTGGGTAGCCGGACGGCACACCGCGAAAAGGATTATGGCATCTGGAAGTCCTACTCGTGGAATGACTACTGGAAGCATGCCGAATGGATCGGGCTTGGACTGCGGAAACTTGGCCTGCGACGGGGCGAGGTCGTTTCCATCCTTTCCGAGGACCGCAAAGAATGGGCCTGGTTCGACATGGGCATTCAGGCCGTCGGTGGCATCGCTTCGGGGGTTTATACAACTGACTCGGCCAAGCAGTTGAACTATTTGATAAATGACAGCGGCAGCCGGTTTCTGATTGTCGAAAACGAAGAGCATCTGGACAAGTATCTCGAGATACAAGGCGACGTCCCCGGTCTTTTGAAGATCATCATCCTTGAGGACGAAGGCCTGCACGACCTGGATCATCCACATTGCCTGATGGTCGATGACCTTTATGAGATCGGGAGACAGGCCGCTGTAGAAGAACCGGATCGGTTTTCGGCAGAAATTGCCAAAGCCTCTCCTCCGGATACGGCATTGCTGGTCTACACGTCCGGCACCACCGGAATGCCGAAAGGCGCAATGCTGAGTCACGAGAACATTCTGGCCGCCATCGAAGCCGGAGCGCATTCGATGCCGACCATGGCCAGTGACGAACAGCTTTGTTTCCTGCCTCTGTGTCACATTCTGGAACGGGATGTATCGGTATTCTTCCCTCTGGCCGCGAAGTGCACGGTGAACTTCGCGGAAAGCCCGGAGACGGTTTTTGCCAACCTGCAGGAAGTTTCACCCACAACCTTCACGGCGGTTCCGCGGGTATGGGAGAAGATCTTCTCACACGTTCAGATCATGGCGCAGGAGGCTACGCCGATAGGGCGCGCAGCCTATGGAATGGCCCTGAAGGCCGGCTACCGCCGCGCTGAGTACCTGCTTTCCGACAGGCCTATTCCGATGGGTGTTTCCGCGCGCTTTTGGCTGTGGGACAGGCTGGTGCTGCGAAATCTCAGGCGTATGCTGGGGCTGGATCGAATTCGGCGCGGTGGCACAGGGGCAGCGCCGATTTCGCAAGAGCTGCTGAAATGGTACTGGGCCATCGGCGTGCCGTTGATCGAAGGGTTCGGCATGACGGAAACGGCCGGGCTGGCGTCCATCAACACGCTGACAGACAACAAGATCGGTTCAATTGGCAAGGCAGTAGCAAACAATGACATCCGGATTTCGGACGAAGGCGAAATTCAGATCAAAGGGTTAAACATCTTCCAGGGTTACTGGCGCAACAACGCAAAAACGGCCGAGACATTTACGGCCGACGGCTGGCTTAAGACAGGCGATATGGGCCGCATCGACGAAGATGGCTTTGTGTCCATCACGGGACGCCTGAAAGACATCATAATCACTGCTGGCGGCAAGAACGTCACCCCGGCCGAGATTGAAAGCCGCCTGAAGTTCAGCCACTACATTTCGGACGCGGTCATCATCGGGGATCAGCGCAAGTATCTGACCGCCCTGATCATGATTGATCAGGAAAACGTAGAAAAATACGCGCAAGGCCGGAAAATCCCGTTTTCAAGCTTTGCGTCCCTGTGTGCAGCTCCCGAAATAAGGGATCTGATCGGCGCTGAAGTATCGTCGGTCAACGACGACTTCGCCCGCGTCGAGCAGATCAAGGACTTTCGCCTCATCGACGTTCTGCTAACTGCCGATGATGACGAACTGACCGCCACGATGAAACTCAAACGGAGTTTTGTTGAAAAGAAGTACGCACATCTCATTGAAAATATGTACGAATAGACATGGTGTACCCCAAAGGGAGGATGAACATGAAGAACGTGATGAAAGGACTGGCAGCATTCGCCGCCCTGTCGGTTTCGCCGAATCTGGCGATGGCCGAAACGCAGGGCGTCACTGATAGTGAAATCGTCATCGGTTCGGTCAATGATCTGAGCGGGATCTTCGCTGCAGTTGGTGTTCCTGCCACAAAGGGCGCAAATGTGGTCTTTGACCGCGTGAACGCCGAAGGTGGCGTTCATGGCCGGACTATCCGCTTTGTCGTCGAAGACAACGGCTATCAGATGCCACGCGCCATGCAGGGCTATAACAAGCTGCTGAATCGCGACAAGGTTTTTGCCATGTTGCAATCGCTGGGAACACCAATGAACTTGGCGGGGTTCAAGCTGTTGGATCCAAAGGGGATTCCCAACGTTGCCCCTCTGACAGCCGCGCGTCAGATGTTGCAGGAGCCCATGCGCAACAAATTCACCTCCTTCTCGACCTACTTCGATCAAAGCCGTGTTGGTGTGAAGTATCTGGCCGATCAGTTCGGGTCTCAGGCGGTGTGCAGCATGTATCTGCCAACAGACTTCGGGGAAGAAATCCTTGAAGGAACGAAGGCAGGTGCGGAAGAAGCAGGCATCAGCTTTGCCGCCGAGACCACGCACAAGCCGGATGAGACGGATTTCGTCGGCTCGCTCAGCAAATTGCGGGATGAAGGCTGCGATATCGTGACGATAGCGCTTGGGGTAAGGCAGGCGATTACCGTTGTGGGCACTGCCAAGAAGATGGGCCTTGAGGATATGAAATTCCTCGGCACCTCGGCCAGCTTCCTGACCGTGGTCGCCCAGGTGCCCGGCGGCGTGACCGAAGGCTTTTACGCCGCAGCCTCCTGGCAGGACTTGTGGGCGCGGGCAGATGAACCTGCGCCCGCAGCCTTCATTGAAGAATACAAAACGGCTACAGGCGAAGACCCGGTGGGCTTTGCGATGCTGGGGTATTCAGCGGCGGAAATGATGGTCATGGCGCTTGAGGCCGCAGGCCCTGATCTGACGCACGACAGCTTCATCGCCGCGATGGAAACGTTGGACTATCAGGACGAGTTGATCGGGAATCACATGTCATTCGGCCCTGATGATCATCAGGGCGCCGATTCAGTCTATGTCAACGTGGTTGAAAACGGAGTCTGGAAACTGGTCTATGAGGAATAGCTCAGGGACACTCCTTACCTGAATTCAACATCTACGACCCGCCCGCTTGGGCGGGTCTTGCATATTGAATGCATGGCGCTGATCTCGGCACCCGCTAAGCTTGCGCTGTCACGAAACTGTTATTATCTGGCGGTATGGCTACATCTCGAATCGAAAATCGGCTGAACCTGCAAAACTGCGAAGTCATAGCGCAGGGAAACCGTCAGTTTGTTTTTCAACACCCTGACTCGCCGGACACGCTTCTGAAAATTCCGCAACCGCATACCCAGGACGAAAACGCCAACCTGGTGACGGACACCTGGTTCGACCGTCTTTTTCGCCGGTCCACGGTGTTCAAAGGGTTCTTGCGCGAATTTCATGAGTCCTTTGACCTGATGGTTCGATATCAGAACCGAGACGAACCTATTCCGGTCTGTGAAGTCCGCGGCGTCATCCAAACCAATCTGGGTCTTGCGCTGATGTATGAGCGTATTTCGGAACCGGACGGCCAATTGTCACCCAGCCTTAAGGAGCTGGCCCAAAGCGGGCGTCTCACGCAGGAACATCTGGATTCACTGAACAAACACTTTGACATGTTGGTCGAAGAACAGGTCCTTATCAGCAACAAGAATGCTGGAAATATTGTCTATCAGTCGTTCTCGGACGGGTCCGGGCGATGGGTATGGATCGACAGTTTTGGCAGCAAACAGATGATACCCATTCGCCGCTGGTCGCGCCTTATGAACAAGCGCAAACTTGATCAGATTAGGCAAAGGTTCATAGGCCTCGCCGAAGCGGCGGTGCAACAAAGCAAAGCTGAACATTAACCTGCGTTCAGACGAAACCAGCGGTTTATCACCTGCAACTGGCGCAAGCGCCTGAACAAAAAAACGGTCGCAATTTCTTGCGACCGTCTGAATACTGAATCTCTGTAGCTTATTAACGCTTCGAGAACTGGAACGAACGGCGTGCCTTGCGCTTACCGAACTTCTTACGTTCCACAACGCGGCTGTCGCGGGTCAGGAAGCCAGCGGCTTTCAGGGCGCCGCGCAGGCTGGGATCGTACAGCTGCAGGGCTTTCGAGATGCCGTGCTTGACCGCACCGGCCTGACCGGTCAGGCCACCGCCTTTGACGGTTGCGACAACGTCGAACTCACCTTCCACGCCGGCAACCTGGAACGGCTGGCGCAGGATCAGCTGCAGAACGGGACGTGCAAAGTAGACGTCCTGATCCTTGCCGTTCACGGTAACCTTGCCGGAACCCGGCTTGATCCAAACGCGGGCAACAGCGTCTTTACGCTTGCCGGTGGCGTAGGAACGGCCCAGCTCGTCACGTACGGGTTCACGCACGATGACTTCTTCGGCCACGGTTTCAACGCCTGCGACGGCGCTCAGCTCTTCGAGAGTATTGATCTGATCAGCCATCGGTCATTAGCTCCGGGTGTTTTTCTTGTTCATGGACTTGACGTCCAGAACTTCGGGGGCCTGGGCTTCGTGCGGGTGCTCAGCACCGGCATAAACGCGCAGGTTGGTCATCTGCTGGCGCGCCAGACGGTTGCCCGGCAGCATGCGCTTGACCGCCTGGGTCACGACGCGCTCGGGGTGTGCACCCTCGAGGATCTGCTGCTTGGTGCGCGACTTGATGCCGCCCGGGTGGCCAGTGTGCCAGTAGAAGTTTTCTTCGCGCTTCTTGCCGGTCATCTGGATTTTGTCAGCGTTGATTACGATGACGTTGTCGCCCATGTCCATGTTCGGGGTGAACGACGCTTTGTGCTTGCCACGCAGACGCATGGCGACGATCGAGGCAAGACGGCCCAGAACAACGCCCTCGGCGTCGATCAGGATCCATTTCTTGTCGATGTCTGCAGGTGTTGCAGAAAAGGTTGTCATGGCAGGATAGTCCTGTTTGATGTGAAAGACCGCCCCTGAAGGAGCGGCCCGAATTCGATGGATGGGGTTTAGACCTACTGCAACCCCCGGTCAATACATGCAAACGTGATTTAATTAAGTAATTACAGCAGGTTAAAAAATAGGTATTATTTTACCCCAAAAAACTTGGTCCAAAATGGCCATCATTCACCACACTGATACAGTCACAGGTATGTAATGTTTCTTGGATGCGGAGAAGTCGAATGAAGGAACTGACCCGGACAATAGCCAAGTATGGAGCTGCCTGGCAGGAAACTGACGCGAATAAGCGCCTTGAATTGCTGACGCAGTGTTTCGCAGAAAATGGTCGATATGTAGATCCAACCGCCGATGTTTCGGGCCGAAAGGAATTGTGCGCGCATATTGGGAATGTCCTGAAGGATGCGAATGGCCGCGTCGACATTACCAGCAGCCCGACATCACATCATGACGTGGTCCATTTTACGTGGCACATGGTGGCGCCTGATGGCTCGGTCATGGTTGCGGGACATGATTTTGTTCATCTGGATGCACAAGGAAAAATTGCGCATTTGGCCGGATTCTTCGGGGACCCATCGCCTCTGCCTTAGCAATCAGACACTGATTTGTTCGGGTGGGTTGTCTAGCAGAGCCCGCAAGCGGTGCATCGCATCTTCAAATCGTTCAAGTGACACGTGCCCGTTCATGGCAATGCGTACCGCGTTCGGGGCGCGACCATCGCGCAGTGCGAATTCATCTGCCGAGCGCAGTTGAATTCCTTCACGCTCCGCCGCGCGGCTGAAGGCTGCGGCGCGCCACCCCGATGGAAGGTTTAGCCAGACAAACGGCACGTCCGGTGCCCAGTTCAGATCGAAGCCGCCCAGTGCGTTTACCGCCACGCGCACATATTCCCCCATCCGTTTGCGCACATCCTGCGTCACCTTTCGGGTCCGGGGATCTGACAGCAACAGACGTGTCAGTTCGGCCAGCGGCTGCGCCAGGCCGAAATATCCGTATTCTGCCGAACGGCGCAGATCCACGCTACGCTCCCTTGGTGCGATGGCGAACCCGACCCGCAGAGCCGGCGTCAGAATTTTCGAGATCGAAGAAACGTGCCATCCCCTTTCTGGCGCCAACGCGCGATAGCTTGGCTCGCGGGCGTCCCCCATGCGATAACAATCGTCCTCGATAATCTGAACGTCATAGCGGCGGGCGACCTCGACAACCTCTTTTCGCCGTTCCAGTGGCGTGTGTGACCCGGTCGGGTTTTGTACTTCGGGCGAGACGCAAACAGCCTGTGCCGGGGTCTGGCGCAAAACATGCTCCATCGCGTCCGGATCAATTCCCCACCGGTCCATTTTGACGCCGACAACTTGCGCGCGCATCAACTCTCCGGCCCGGCGGAACCCGGCGTAAGACAAGTCTTCGACCAGAACGACCGGCTTGGGGCCACGCAAGATAGTCTGAAACACCAGGCACAGCCCGTTCTGTCCGCCGTGTGTCAGTACAATATCATCATGGGTCAATGCGCCCAGCGGAAGATCTGAAAGCCAGTCGACCACCGCCTGACGCATCGGCTTGTACGCGTCACGCGTTGGGTAGTTCAGGAAAAGGCCGGGATCGGACTGAGCCACCTTCTGTAGGCATTCCCGGATCAAAGCCACCTGCCCTGCATCGGCCAGGCGCGGGCTGAACAGACTTACATTTGCGTTGTACTTGTCATCCCGCAAATGCAGCTGCCTAGCCCAGACATCGTCCAGAATGGGCGATTGTGGCGGGGCTACAAATGTACCACGCCCGACCTCGGCGTGTAGCAAGCCCTCGTCCGTCAGAATCGTATAAGCGCGTGCAACAGTGCCGGGCGTGATCTGCAGTCGATACGCAAGCTCGCGGACCGGAGGTAGTTTCGCACCAACTTCCAGAATATTGTTATCAATGGCTTTTCGGATTGTGTCGGCCACCAATGTATACTTGGGACCTTTGGATTTTGGCAATGACTCTGGCCAAATTGTATCCATTACAATTCTTCCTTTGATTTTGACACAATCCTGAATGTATCAAGCACATGTACCGAACATTTACGCTTTGTGTCAATACAATTTGAAAGGAACCATGACATGACACGCGCAATGCACAACCCCGCCCTTATGCTGCTGACCGACAGCCCCCGGCTGCCGCTGATCGCCGCGCTGGCAGTGCGGTTTGCTGCGACGGTCACCAAATGGGAACAACGCCGCCGCAGCCGCGTCAATCTTGGAAAGCTGGACGATAAATTGCTGCAGGATGTCGGTTTGACCCGGCATCAGGCCTATCGCGAAACCAAACGCTATTTCTGGATGAACTAGAGATCCCCAGTCCCATTATTGGGACCTCTTCCCTGGCCGGGGCATGCCCCCGGCCTTTTTTATCCAAAAGCGGCCGCAGCCGATCCTTCCGGCGGAAGAGAATATGTCATGCTGGCCCGCGCAACGGGTTTGTCCGAGCCTTCTGAAAACATCAGGACGTCACCGACAGCCAATGTCCGCCCCAGTTTCAGCAAACTACAATGTGCAATCATGTCCGCGCCGCCATCGGGTTTGCGCAGGAAATCCATTGAAGCGCTGGTCGTAACCGCCAAAGCCTGCCGCCCTTTTCTGGCCAGAACCATCGCATAGACACTGACATCGGCGAGCGCAAAGATGGAAGGGCCCGAAATGGTGCCGCCGGGCCGAAGGTGCCGGTCAGCAACAATCAGGCGCATTTTGACCGAGTCGTCAGACAATTCCTCGACCATGAAATCCTCGCGAACCTGCGGAAAGACCTGCGCCAGATAATCAGACAGTTCTTTTTTGTTCAGCGCCAACGACATACTTCCACTCCTCGCCTTGTCGCCCTAGAGTTGGCGCACAGCCAGCAGGAGGGCAAGATGGCAATTCTGGAACGTAACGACACCGGCGCAATCGCACATCTGAAAATGAACGCGCCCGAACGCCTGAATGCCCTGAGCGACGAAATGCTGGCGGCGCTGCAGGCCGAGCTTGACGCACTGAAATCCGATGCCTCGATCCGCGCAGTGATCCTTTCCGGTGCCGGGAAGGCATTTTGCGCAGGCCACGACCTGAAGCAGATGACCGCCGGTCGCCAGGCTCCGGACCGTGGGCGGGGGTATTTTCAGGACCTGTTCGCGCGGTGTGCCCGGATGATGATGTCCATCCAGTCCCTGCCCCAGCCCGTCATCGCGCAGGTACATGGCATCGCGACCGCCGCGGGCTGCCAGCTTGTCGCGACTTGCGATCTGGCGATTGCGGCCGAAGGCACGCGGTTTGGCGTCAATGGGGTAAATATCGGGCTTTTCTGTTCAACGCCGATGGTTGCGCTTAGCCGGAACATCCCGCGCAAGCATGCGTTCGAGATGCTGACCACCGGCGACTTCATTTCTTCCGAAAGGGCAGCTGAGCTGGGGCTTGTGAATCGGGCAGTGCCGGAAATGCTGTTGGAACATGAAACGATGTCTTTGGCCGAACACCTGGCGACCAAACTCGGAACCGCCGTAAAAATTGGGAAAGAGGCGTTTTACCAGCAACTCGAAATGCCAATCCAGCAGGCCTATTCCTATGCCGGCGACGTAATGGCGGAAAACATGCTGCATCGGGATACCGAGGAGGGAATCTCGGCTTTTATCGAAAAACGGCCGCCAAATTGGCACCAATGAGGCAATTGTTTTACATTTTTTTCCTCACTGTCCGTATTTTTGCACTTTTCAAAAGGGCGACACTGTGGCAAAGCTGGATCGAGGCTAAGGCCTCAACGATACTTTTGGGTCGCCGTGGGCGGAAGGTCCCTCCGAGCTGGTCTCTCTCACCGGCGCAGACATTCCCGCAGCGGCGACCCCAAGATCCCCCTCTCAATCCGCACTTTATTCGACGCGTGCAGTTCTGTTGCGTCGGTCAGCACTCTGCCCTATGTGGCAGATTATGACACAGAAACTGCATATCGTGGGCGGCGGCATGGCCGGGTCCGAGGCGGCCTGGCAGGCTGCGGAGCTTGGCGTGGATGTCGTGATTCACGAAATGCGGCCCAAGGTGGGCACATTTGCGCATCAGACTGGAAATCTGGCCGAGATGGTTTGTTCGAACTCTTTCCGGTCGGATGACGATGAACAGAACGCCGTCGGTCTGCTGCACTGGGAAATGCGCGCCGCAAACGGGTTGATCATGACGACCGCAGATGCGCATCGGCTGCCCGCCGGTGGCGCGCTGGCGGTTGATCGCGATCCGTTTGCCGAGGCGGTCACCGCCAAATTGCGGGCGCACCCTCGTATCGAAATAACCGGAGAGGAAATCACCGCCCTGCCCGATGTCGGACAATGGATCTTTGCGACCGGGCCGCTAACATCGCCAGAATTGGGCGAAGCCATCCGCACAGAGACCGGAGCCGAGTCGCTGGCCTTTTTCGATGCCATCGCACCGATCGTCTACGCCGACAGCATCGATATGAGCCGGGCCTGGATGCAGTCGCGCTATGACAAGGGCGAAACCGAAGAGGAACGAACGGCCTACCTGAACTGCCCCATGGATCGCGATCAGTATGAGGCGTTCATCGACGCGTTGCTGGCTGCGGACAAAACCGAGTTTCACGAAGGTGAAACCGCAGGGTATTTTGATGGCTGCCTGCCGATTGAGGTCATGTCGGAACGCGGTCGTGAAACCTTGCGGCACGGGCCCATGAAGCCAGTTGGCCTGACGAACCCGCATCAACCGGACGTGAAACCCCATGCGGTGGTTCAGTTGCGCCGCGACAACGCGCTGGGAACGCTTTTCAACATCGTCGGCTTCCAGACCAAAATGAAATACGGGGCCCAGACCGAGGTGTTTCGCATGATCCCGGGGCTGGAGAACGCCAGTTTCGCGCGTCTGGGTGGCATTCACAGGAATACCTTTATCAACTCTCCGACATTGCTGGATTCGCAGATGCGACTGAAATCCAAGCCAAATATCCGATTTGCTGGCCAGATCACGGGTGTTGAAGGCTATGTCGAAAGCGCGGCGATGGGTCTGTTGGCCGGTCGTTTGGCCGCCGCTGAAATCATGGGTCTTTCCAAACCTGAAGTGCCGCAGGACAGTGCCATGGGTGCCCTGATCCATCACATCACAGGAGGGGCCGAGGCCAAGACTTTCCAGCCTATGAACGTAAATTTCGGCCTGTTTCGCCCAGTTGACGGCCTTAAAGGCGGACGGCGCGGGCGAAAGGACCGTTACAAAGCCTATACGGACCGAGCTAAAGCTGAATGGAAGAACTGGCTTGCGCATTGGTGACTGGACGCGCCGGGCAAACCGGGCCTAACATACCGGTATGAGCGACAAATACCTCAAAGACACTTACGATTTGGATAGCCCGCAGGAAACCCGGGCACATTATCAGAAATGGGCCCCGTCCTACGATGACGAGGTTGGCGCCAATGGCTATGCCACGCCGGGACGTGTTGCCGAAGCGCTTTGGTCCAAAATGCCCGAGGCGCAGACACCAATTCTTGATTACGGGTGCGGCACAGGCCTGTCCGGCGTCGCATTAAGGGATGCCGGTTTTCAGATCGTCGACGGTGCTGACCCGACGCCGCAGATGCTTGAAGGGGCCAAGGCCAAGGGGGTTTATCGCAACCTGAAGACCTTCGACATCACAAACTCAAAACCTTTGACGGCTGGTGAGTACAAGGCAATCACAGCGATTGGCGTGATCGGCATCGGCGCAGCCCCGCCCGAGACATTGGATATGCTGATGCATGCACTTCCAAAGGGCGGATTGCTTGCATTTTCTTTTAACGATCATGCGCTTGCGGATCATACTTACACCGTTCGATTGAATGACTGGCTGGATATGGGCGCGGCGCGTCTATTGTTCCGCGAATACGGCCCGCACTTGCCCGGCCTGGACCTGAAGTCCGAAGTGTATGTTGTAGAAAAGACGTGACTTTTGTAACCCGGTTTGCCCCGTCACCCACAGGTCCTTTACATCTGGGGCACGCGTACTCTGCCTTGCTTGCCAGCGAAATGGCCATTGCCGAAGGCGGAGAGTTTCTTCTACGCATTGAAGATATCGACCGTTCCAGATCGCGGCTGATATGGGAAGACCAGATTTATGAGGACCTGAGATGGCTGGGCCTGCATTGGCCTGAACCAGTCGTGCGCCAATCCGCGCGTTCGGCGATTTATGAAAAAGCGCTTGATGATCTTTGGGTTCAGGGCCTGCTTTACCCTTGTACGTGCAATCGAAGGGACATTCTGGCCGCCGCCAGCGCCCCACAAGAAGGTGCGCCGTTGCATGGTCCGGATGGAATCATCTACCCCGGAACGTGTCGTGGAACTCTGAAAGAACGAGGTTCAGGCGGAGACAGGCGGCCAACGGACATCCCGCTTCGTCTGGACATCTCGGCAGCAACCAAAAAAGCCGCCAGCCTTTTCAAAGACCGCACGATACCAGGAGGACTGGCGACATCGGTAGCGAGTTTCACGGAATTGGGTGAAGGCCCGAACGGCGAGACCGGAGTGATTGAGTTCACTCCGGAGGAGATGGAAACCTGCATCGGTGATGTAGTCCTGTCCCGGCGTGATATGGGAACCTCATACCACCTTTCCGTCGTTCTGGATGATGCGGCACAGGGCGTCACGCATGTTGTTCGCGGACAGGACCTGTTCGAAGCCACCCGAATACATGTTCTGCTGCAGGCGCTGCTTGGTCTTCCGACGCCATTCTACCACCATCACCACCTGATCCGGGATGATACCGGCAAACGGTTGGCCAAGCGTGATGATGCCAGGGCGATCGCCAAATACCGCGCCGAAGGGGCCAGCCCCGGCGATATCCGTGCGATGGTTGGGCTATAGCGGCCGCTACGACATCGGGGCCATCAATTCGACTTCCTCACCATCTCTTACGGCTGTGTAGAAACAACTGCGCCTGTTGGTATGACAAGCCGGTCCTGTCTGGCGCACAAGAACCAACAGGCAATCCCGGTCGCAATCGACCCGGAAATCCACCAGTTCCTGGACGTTCCCCGAGGTTTCACCCTTGACCCAGAAGGACTGACGGGATCTGGACCAATACGTAACGCGGTGCGAATCCAGCGTGCGCTGAATGGCGTCGGCGTTCATCCATGCCATCATCAGAACGTCGCCTGTCTGCTCATCCTGAGCGATGGCGGGGACCAGACCGGATTCGTTGTATTTCAGGTTGGACGGATCAAAGACGGGTGTTTCAGACATGACAAAAACCTTTTGCATCCCGAGGGCTGGCCACTATGTATGGGGAACAGCCAATGAGGGAAAGCCATGTCCGGCGAGAACGATCTAATCAAGCTCTATTCCGGCCGCATTCTGGCGCTTGCATCGGATATTCCGCATTTGGACCGGCTGGATCACCCGGACGCGAGCGTCAAGAAAAGGTCTCCGTTGTGCGGGTCCACTGTCACCGTTGACGTCAAACTGCGCGATGGGCGGATTTCTGATTTTGGACAGGATGTGAAAGCCTGCGCGCTTGGGCAAGCCTCTGCTTCGGTTGTGGGTCAGGCCATTATTGGCGCGACCCGGGCGCAGGTGGAACTGGCGCGCGAACAGCTGTCGGCAATGTTGAAAAAAGCAGGCCCTGCTCCCGACGCGCCGTTTGACGGGCTTGAGGTGCTGATGCCTGCCCGCGATTACAAGAACCGGCATGCCTCGATCTTACTGGCGCTGGACGCGACGGCCGAGGCGATGGAAAAAGCAGAACAGGCCAACTGCGCCTGAACGTGGTATTTTTTCGAAAATCTCTCTAGTCTCCGGGCTGAAATTGGGGAGAGAGAGTTTTGGATAATTTACTTGAGCATTTCGTGACCCTTTGGGTTGTGATCGACCCGATCGGTACAATTCCAGTCTTTGTTGCCGTCACGGCGGGCATCGAGGCTTCGGCTCGTCGCAAGACGGCATTACTCGCTGCGTTGATCAGCGCCGGTGTGTTGCTGTTTTTTCTTGTGTTCGGTCAATTGCTGATCGAAGCGCTGGATATCGGCCTGAACTCGTTTCAGGTGGCCGGGGGGATCATCCTGTTCCTGTTCGCGCTGACGATGATTTTCGGGGAAAGTAAATCGGAAACCGATCAGCGCCTGGTCGAAGAGGATTCTGCAATCAGCACAAGTAAACCCAACCCGGCAATCTTTCCACTGGCGGTGCCGTCCTTGGCGTCACCCGGCGCAATGCTGGCTGTCGTCATTCTAACCGACAACAATCGATACAGCTTTGCGGATCAGGGAATTACTGCGCTGGTGATGCTGGTGGTTTTGGCAATCGCCGCGGTATTGATGTTGTTGGCCGACCCCATCATCCGTGTCATCGGGCATTCCGGATCGGCCATCATCAGTCGCGTCATGGGAATGATCCTGGCCTCGGTTGCGGTCAATTCAGTTCTATCGGCGCTGATGGAAATCTTCAGAACGGGCCAGTTGTAAAAAAAACCGCCGCACCTTCCGGGCGGAAAGGGCGGCGGCAGGTAATGCGTTTCTCGTGGGGGTCCGGATATCCGCGTGGGGCCGAGGCATGGCCCCTCAAGGGAATTGGGACAGGCAGGTCACCCTTGACTGAAATGGGGAAACAAGCGCGGCTTAATCGGCACGAGATCGCAGGCAGAAAGGCTTAGAAACCCACGGGAAGGTGAAGGGCAACCAACAGCATGACGACCAGTGACACCGCGCCCGCCGCATCCTGAACAAGTGTGGCTTGCGAGCGGGTAATGGCGGATTTGATCTGGGTCAGCATGGGTTCACCTCCGGTCAGGGCTTTAATCCTTTGTTGACCTTTTGTTCTCATATTTTTTCGAGTCGGTAAAGAACTTTTTGAGAACATTTGTGAACTAAATGGAACTTCTCACCTAACCTACTGAAATCAAACGGATGGCCTGATCCTGTTTCATCAGCCATAGCAGAACTCGCGCGGCCTTGCCCCGGTCTGACGTCAAATCCGGATCCGCAGACAGCAATGCCCTGGCGTCTGACTGGGCAACCGCCATCAATCCGGCCTGACGTTCCAGATCGGCAATACGGAACTTCGGCAAACCGGATTGCGCGGTTCCAATCAGATCCCCGGCTCCTCGCATCTGCAGGTCGGTCTCAGATATGCGAAACCCGTCCTCAGTCTCGCGCAAGACTTCAAGACGTTTGCGCCCGCCGTCGCTCAGCGGTGGTTGATACATCAACAGACAGGTGGATGCGTCCTGGCCCCTGCCGACCCGCCCACGCAATTGATGCAGTTGCGCCAGCCCGAAAATCTCGGCGCGTTCGATTACCATGATCGTAGCATTTGGAACGTTTACGCCCACCTCGATCACCGTCGTTGCTACCAGAACCTTGGTGTTGCCAGATTGAAAGGCATCCATCGCGGCGTCTTTTTCGGCCGGGGGCATTTGTCCATGCACCAATCCGACCACGCCATCCCCCAATATGGCGCGCAGCCGCTTGAAACGTTCCTCGGCTGCAGTCAGGTTTGAAACCTCGGATTCGTCCACCAGCGGGCAGACCCAGTAGCACTGCCTGCCTTCATCGATGGCGTGCCTCAGGTGGGCCACAACCTCATCCATGCGTTGCGTGCTGACAACGGCTGTTTTGACAGGCTTGCGTCCGGGCGGCTTTTCATCCAGCACCGAGACATCCATGTCTCCGTATTGCGCGAGCGCCAGACTGCGCGGAATCGGCGTGGCGGTCATGACAAGGACATCGGCGCCCTTCCCCTTGTCCGACAATTCCATTCGCTGGCGCACACCAAACCTGTGCTGCTCATCCACAATGGCCAAATGCAGGGCTTTGAATTCCACATCGCCCTGAAAAACGGCATGTGTGCCGACAAGTATCTGAATATCACCCTTTCTCAGCGCGGCCAGCTTGGCTTTGCGTTCAGCGCCTTTGTCCCGTCCGGTCAGGATTTCCAGCACGACACCGGCCTCGTCAGCGAGTGGGCGCAATCCCTCCAGATGCTGCCGCGCCAGAATCTCGGTCGGCGCCATCATGACGCCCTGCCCGCCGGCCTCGACCGCGATCAGCAACGCCATGAAAGCGACCAACGTTTTGCCGGCGCCAACATCCCCCTGCAGCAAACGGTTCATTCGTGCGGCTGACGCCATGTCGGCGGAAATCTCCTCGATGGCCCGCAATTGTGCACCTGTGGGGCGATATGGCAGGCTGCTCAGCACCTTCGATTGCAAAACGCCGGTTGCCCGGCTGACAATCCCGCGCGACTTCCTTTCCCGGCTTCGGGCCAGGGCCAGCGTCAACTGATGGGCCAGCAATTCGTCATAAGCCAGACGCTCACGCGCGGGTGCAAACATTGCCACGTCATCTGCCCCTTGCGGATGATGTGCCGACTGGATGGCCGTTTTCCAGCCCTGCCAGTTCTGACGCGCCACCTGAGCCGGATCGATCCATTCGTCCAAATCCGGTGCGCGGGCCAAGGCGCTTTGCGCCGCCTTGTATGCGGTCTTCTGGGTCACGCCTTGGGTCAGATGATAGACAGGTTCAAACTCCGGCAGCTCTCCGGCCTGTTCCGGCGAAACCACGTGATCGGGGTGTACCATTTGCGCCATTCCGTCGAACAGCTCCAGTTTACCTGACACCAACCTGCGTGCCCCTGGCGGCAGAATTTTTGTAAGGTAGTCGCCACGCGCGTGAAAAAACACCAGTTGGAAATCGGCCTGACTGTCCTCGACGTGAATACGATACGCGCCGCCTTTCGTTCTTGGGGGGCGATGCGTGCCGACCGTGACCTCGACCGTCAGTGTTGTTGGCAGGTTTGCACCCTGAATAGTGTCACGCCGCCGCCGGTCGATGACGGCATATGGCAGAGCAAACAAAACGTCACGAGGTGACTCGATTCCGATCTGCCCCAACAACTGAGCTGTTTTCGGACCCACACCTTCAAGTGTTTCAAGCCGGGCGAAAAGTGGGAACAGGGGTTCAGGGCGGCCGCTCATGCATCCCCGATCAGCTGCAGCCAGCCGTCTTCATCCAACGTCGTAATCCCAAGATCCGCCGCTTTCTTGGCCTTTGACCCCGCGCCGGGACCTGCCACAAGCAGGTCGGTTTTCTGACTGACCGAACCTGAAACCTTGGCACCCAACGCTTCTGCCCGAGCTTTAGCTTCCGCACGCGTCATCTTTTCAAGCGTTCCGGTGAATACAACCGTTTTTCCGGCAACCGGGCTGTCGGATGCCGGGGCCTCCGGTGGTATGATCGTCAGGTGTCTGCGCAAATCGTCAAACGCCTGACGCTCTTCCGAGTTTGCGAAAGCATCGGACAAGGACAGCCCCAAAGTCGCACCGATGCCGTCAATGCCGGTCAGATCGGACCAGGCCTGTGCAGCCGTCTTCGGGATATCCAACCCGGTTATCGCGGCATCGCGCGCTTCCTTGATCCGTGCTCTTCGGTTGCCGGCTGTCGCGGCTTGGCGCTCAGCCTCCTCTGCTTCATCCGCAGCGCGTTGGGCCAGGGCAGCCGGCCGGGCTGCATCAATGGCCTGCGCCATCGCTTCCCAATCCCGATAGAACAACGCAAGATCCCGTGCGCCCACTTCACCAACGTGGCGTATCCCCAGCGCAAACAGTAGTCGCGCCAACGGGATCGTGCGCTTCTCCTCAATCGCTTCAAACAGATTTCCGGCCGAGGTCTCGCCCCACCCATCCCTGTTTTTCAACCGCGCCAGGTTTTTGGCGTCACGCTCTTTCAGAGTGAAGATATCCGCGGGTGTGTTGATCGGTAGCGTCGGGTCGTCATGAAACATTTCGATCTGTTTGGCGCCCAGACCTTCGATATCGAAAGCCTTGCGAGATACGAAATGCTTCAGCTTTTCAACGGCCTGTGCCGGGCAAATCATACCTCCCGTACAGCGGCGAACCGCATCCCCATCCTCCCGGATCGCTTCGCTTCCGCATTCAGGGCACCGTGTTGGAAATTCGAAAACAACAGAGACGACGGGACGCTTTGACAGATCCACGTCGGCAACTTTTGGGATCACATCGCCTGCCCGATAGACCTGAACCCAGTCGCCAACCCGAATATCTTTGCCATCTCGGATTGTTCCGCCTTTTGCATCGCGCCCGGCTATGTAGTCTTCGTTGTGCAGCGTCGCGTTGGAGACGACGACCCCGCCAACCGTCACTGGGTGCAGCCGGGCCACGGGGCTAAGTGCGCCGGTACGGCCGACCTGAATATCGATGGCCTCAAGCCGGGTCCAGGCCAGTTCTGCGGGAAACTTGTGCGCCACCGCCCAGCGTGGTGTGGTCGACCGAAACCCAAGCCGGGCCTGAAGCGCCAGTTCGTTCACCTTGTAAACAACGCCGTCGATGTCATAGCCAAGCGTTGCGCGTTGCGCCTCGATGTCCCGATAATGGTCCAGCATCTGACCGGTTGTTTCACACAGCCGGGTCAGCGTATTTGTGGCGAACCCGAAACCTGCAAGACGTTCAATTGCGGCCATTTGCGTGTCGGCCAAAGGTTCCGACGATTCGCCCCAGGCATAGGCAAAGAACCGCAACGGGCGCGTCCGAGTAATTGAGGCATCCAACTGACGCAAAGACCCGGCCGCGGCGTTGCGGGGATTGGCAAATGTTTTGTCGCCAGCCTGTGACTGACGCGCATTCAGGTCGTCGAAATCGACGTGTGACATGTAGACCTCACCCCGAACCTCGAGAACTTCGGGTGCGTCTTCAATGGTTTGAGGAATGTCCGAAATCGTGCGCGCGTTTTCGGTTACGTTCTCGCCCACCTCACCGTCGCCACGCGTTGCGGCCTGAACCAATTTTCCACCCTCATACCGCAAGGACAAGGACAGACCGTCAATCTTCGGTTCTGCAGTGAAGGCAAGCGGCGCATCATCCCGCAACCCCAGGTATTTCCGGATCGAACGATCAAAATCCCTGACGTCTTCGTCGTCAAAGGCATTGCCCAGCGACATCATCCGCACAGAATGTGCAACTTTGGAAAACCCTTCAGCGACGCGCGCACCAACCTGTTCGCTTGGGCTGTCCGGACGTTTCAGGTTCGGAAACCGCGCTTCGATTTCTGCGTTTCTGCGCTTGAGCCGGTCGTACTCCGCATCCGAAATCTCAGGCGCATCTTCTGTGTGGTATCGGGTATTGGCGCGCAGCAGAAGGTCAGAAAGGCGCGCCAGTTCTTCCTGCGCTTCCTGTTCTGTCAGGTCGGTTACCGGAATGGAGTTGCTCATGGCCTCGCCCTGTCACGTGATCTTGGACCCCAGTGATAGGGCGAGGTCATGGCCAGGTCCAGTCGTGCTGTTCGTGAGTGAGGGTGCCGCCCTGAACCGGCAGCGGCATTTTCAGATTTCGCTCAGGCGCCGACTGCCATTCGGGTTTCATCGAGGCTGTTGTTTTGCGGATCGCGCAAAACATAGCCCCGCCCCCAAACCGTATCGATGTAATTTTCACCTCCGGTTGCATTGCTCAGTTTCTTGCGTAGCTTGCAAATGAAGACATCAATGATCTTAAGTTCCGGTTCGTCCATTCCGCCGTATAAATGATTTAGAAACATCTCCTTTGTCAGGGTTGTTACCTTTCGAAGGCTCAGCAGTTCGAGCATTTGATATTCTTTGCCTGTCAGGTGAACCGCTTTCCCCTCCACCTCAACAGTTTTTGCGTCGAGGTTGACTGCGACGCGTCCGGTGTGAATGACGGACTGCGAATGCCCCTTCGAGCGCCGGATGATCGCGTGAATACGGGCGACCAATTCTTCACGATGGAAAGGTTTGGTCAGATAGTCATCGGCACCAAAACCAAACCCTTTGATTTTACTTTCGGTATCGTCCGCGCCCGACAGTATCAGGATCGGAGTTTCGACCCGAGCAATCCGCAGTTGCCGCAACACTTCATGTCCGGTCATGTCCGGCAGGTTGAGGTCCAGCAATATCAGGTCGTAGTCATAAAGCTTTGCCAGATCGATGCCTTCTTCGCCGAGATCCGTTGCGTAAACGTTCAGGTTGGCATGTGTCAGCATCAGTTCGATGCTTTTGGACGTTGTCGGATCATCCTCGACAAGAAGTATACGCATTCACTGCTCCAATTCAGGTCAATATTGCAATTTCAATTCAACCTTGATCAAAAATAGTTAACCCGGTGTTACCGTTGAATCATTTATTCATGCTCTACCTTGGGTTGTCTATATTTTTTAACGCTGTCACTTTTAATGCGTCCACCCCGTAGTCTGCGACGGCGGCGACCCACCCATTGAATTCCTCGTCACTGATTCCATATCGTTTCTTTGCGTCCGATAGGGTAATCAGCCCATACACAACGCCCCGAACGACAGTTGCCTTGCGCGAGGCGACCCAGCGGCGCGTTTCCGCCGGAGGCAGATCAGCCCGTGATAAAACCGTTCCATCCGGCAGGGTTACCGATCTTGGCCCCTCAACTTTGTGCAAATACATCGTTCGCCTCACTTTCTGCTGCGACAAAGCTGCGCCCAGCATACTTAAAGCCACATGAAACCGCCCCTTGAGAGTGTCTAGAATTTTCCTATATTCTGCCGGTCTTTCTTAATCCGCACTGGAAATGCCATGGCCCTCGATACCGAGACACCGCTGAACTCGCTTGGATTTGCCAAACCGCCCTCGGAAACCCGGGTGGTCGTGGCCATGTCCGGTGGTGTGGACAGCTCTGTTGTGGCCGCCTATCTGGCTGATCAGGGGTATGACGTCGTGGGCGTAACGCTGCAGCTTTACGATCACGGCGCGGCACTGGCCAAGAAGGGTGCCTGTTGTGCCGGTATCGATATTCACGATGCACGTCGCGTGGCCGAAGAGCGGGGCTTCCCGCATTACGTGCTGGACTACGAAAACATCTTCAAAGACGCAGTGATCGACGAGTTCGCTGACAGTTATCTGGCGGGCGCAACGCCCGTTCCCTGTATTCGTTGCAATGAGCGTGTGAAATTCAAGGATCTGCTGGAAACCGCTAAGGATCTCGAGGCCGACTGCATGGCAACCGGCCACTACATCCAGCGCAAGGTTGGTCCCAATGGGCCCGAGCTGCACAGCGCTGAAGATGCAAACCGCGATCAGTCTTATTTCCTGTTCTCGACCACGCCGGAACAACTGGATTTCCTGCGTTTCCCTTTGGGGCACCTGCCTTCCAAGGACGCAACCCGCGAGATGGCCGCGCAGTATGGCTTGTCCGTTGCAGATAAACCTGACAGTCAGGACATCTGTTTTGTTCCTGATGGAAACTATGCCGGCGTGATCGAAAAGCTGCGCCCCGGAGCTGCCGAACCGGGTGAAATTGTTCATGCGGACGGTCGCGTTCTGGCACAACACAACGGCGTCATTCACTACACCATTGGCCAGCGGCGTGGGCTGGGCATCGGTGGGCTGAGCGAACCGCTTTATGTCGTCAAACTGGACGTGGACAAGAAACAGGTTGTTGTTGGTCCCAAGGAAATGCTGGCCACACGTACCGTTCCCGTACGCGAGATCAACTGGCTGGGGGACCAGCCGTTCACGTCACAAAAAGAATGGCATGTCTCGGTCAAGGTTCGTTCGACCCGCCCACCGCGCGAAGCGATTGTCAGGCCACTGTCGGACACGACCGCCGAGGTGGAATTGCTGACCCCGGAAGAAGGCATCTCGCCCGGTCAGGCTTGTGTGTTCTATGAAACAGATGGAAGCCGCATTTTTGGCGGCGGATGGATCTGGCGGGGATACTAACGTGGCTTCTGGCCTCAGTCTGTCTGGGGCCTAAAGGGCATCCGTCCCGGTATTGAGAAGAATATACAGACCGACCGCGACCATAATATAGGGTGCGATCCGGTCCAGCCGGGCCATTCTGGGTGCAAACAATTTGGCCTTAGGTGCCCCCCAGGCCGCAACTCCTGTCAGTAGACAAGCGGCGGTGACAGCACCAAACAGCCCTGCCCATCTGTATGAGGCCGAGGATTCCGCAAGAAGCGGTGTCATGACTGCAAACGTGTCTATGGACAGGCTGAGAAACAACAGAACAACCGAGATCACGGCCCCTTGCGGCTGGGCGTCGGTTTTTCCTCGCCCGGAAATCTGCAACCAGATGCCCCGGATACCCAAGGCAAGTGGTACAATGCCAAGGTATCCAATAGTCGTTGGATATGTGCTGTGGCTCAGCCCGATGGCGACGGCGGTTGCCAGTAGAAGAACGACGGTTTGCGCGACGGCGAACCCCACGACCGGACGACGTCGGCCCATGACAACGATCAGACCGAACAGCACCGCAAGGTTGTCCAGATTTGTCGAGACCTGCGCGATTCCCGCAGACAGTGCAAACAGAGCGTGATCAATCATGCCCGTTTCGCATCCGTGCCAGCACGGCGCGGGCCGCACGCAATCCCGGAGCCTCTCCACCCCGCCCAAGACGGTCCATCGTGAGGGCCATAGCCTCCTGCTGAGCCTCTGGTACTTCCATGACCTTTGACAAGGCTGCGGCAATCTTGTCGGGGCGGCAATCGTCCAAAAGGCATTCGGGCACAGTGCGGGTGTCTGACACCAGATTGACCAAAGTCACCGTATCCAGCTTGACCATGCGTTCGGCCATCTTCTGGGTCAGCCAGGTCAGTTTATAGGCGATGACCATTGGGGTGGATTGCGCAGCGAGTTCCAGCGACACCGTGCCAGACGCGGCCAGTGCGACATCTGCCGCTGAAAACGCAGCACGTTTGCGAGACGCCGCCTGATCCGCCTCTAGCTCGCGTGGGTCGATCACTACGGGTTCGCCCGGCCATGATCGGATCTGATCGCGCACCGTATCGACGATGTGCGCAACTGCCGGGACCACGACGCGCATGTCCGGATGATCGCGCAAAAACAAACTCAGGGATTCACCAAACACCGGGGCAAGCCGTTCGACTTCCCCGCGGCGTGATCCGGGAAGCGCCAGCAGGATCGGTGCTTCTCCCAGATCATAGGCGCTTCGGAATTCCGATATGTCCGTATCCGTAGCAATGGGTTCGTTGACGACTGGATGGCCGACGAAATCGCATTCCATGCCGGTCTTTGTCATGTATGGCGGCTCGAACGGCAACAAGGCCAGAACGTGGTCGATGACCTTGGCCATTTTGTCGGCCCGACCGGGACGCCAAGCCCAAACGCTAGGCGCAACATAGTGAACGGTGCGAATGTTGCTGCCCGCCTTCACCAGCTTGGCCACACGAAGCGAGAAATCCGGGCTGTCGATGGTAATCAGCACATCAGGCTGCGTATCCAGAACCGCTTGTGCGGTTTCGGCAATGCGGCGTTTGAGGTGGAAGAACTTCGGCAGCACTTCAACCAGGCCCATGACAGACAGTTCTGACATTGGGAATCGGCTGTTCAATCCCTGCGCCTGCATCAAAGGGCCGCCTACCCCGTCGAATTCGACATCCGGGACAAGCGTCTTCAACCCTTCCATCAACGCGCCGCCCAACCGGTCGCCCGAGGGTTCACCGGCGACCAGAAACACGCGCATCAGACCGACCGCTCACGAACGAAAAGGAAAAGACCCAGCCGGTCGCATTCCTCGACGACCCGGTCGCGTTGAAGGACGATGACCCCGCCTTTTTCGATAACGATCCCCGACAGACCTGCCGCAACCGCATCTGACACAGTATCAGGTCCGATCGCAGGCAGATCAACACGATGATCCTGAGAGGGTTTTGGGGCTTTGTACAGAATGCCGCCACCCGCATCCGGCCTTTGGGTCAGGGATTGCAGCATCCAGGCGGTTCCGAAAATCCCCTCAACCGCCAGGGCCTGGCCCTTGGAAACCACGCAGGCCTGACCAATGTCGGCCGCTCCCATGGCCCGCACGATCCCGGCAGCGCGGTCCGCATCCGCCAGATCCGCATCAGAAGGCTGGGTTTCGGTCAAACATCCCAACGGGGGCAACAGTTCAGGCGCGAGATCCTGTGCCGCACGAACCGAAAGCCCACTGTCTTCCAGAATACTGATCACAGCGCGCAACGCGCCGTCGTCGCCAGAGACAATTGCCTTCTGAATAACCGGAACCAATGGCATCGTCGCCGCATCGATCCGCGAAGGATCAATGTTCGGGCGACGCACCGCGCCGGCCATGCAAATCTCGGTCACTCCACGGGTTTGAATATCAGCAATGAAACTGCCGAACCGCTCTATAGGGAAAACGATGTCTGGCGTCAGGTCATCAGGCAGAAAGCCCTCGAGCGCACAGATCACAGGGCGCTCGGGCAAATGGCTCAACACCTCGGTCGGCAATTTCCCGGTTCCTGCGATCAGAGCCAGCACGGTCCTACTTCCCCGGTGTCAGGAATGAACGGTCACTGTGTCCGGTCACGAAATCGACGATGCGCCGCACATACTCACTGTTGTTGCCTTCGCCGATCCGGTGGGCCCGGTCCATGAACGTCCCCTCGCCGCTCGACAGCTCGCGGAAAGCCGCGCGCAAGGCGGCGATATCTTCGCGCGGAACGCCCCGGCGTTTCAAACCAACGAGGTTCAACCCGTCGAGTTCGCCACGAGGTGCCTGAACAAGTCCATATGGAATTACGTCGTTGGCGACCATTGTCAGCGCCCCGATAATGGCACCGCGACCAACGCGGACCCATTGGTGCAAACCGGATATGCCGCCGACGATTACGTCATCTTCGACAATGCAATGCCCTGCAGCCCCGGCGTGGTTGACCATGATGACCCGATTGCCGATCTGCACATCATGCGCCACATGAACACCCGCCATCAAAAGACAATCGTCGCCTACCCGCGTAACACCGCCACCACCATCTGTTCCGGTGTTGATTGTCACATGTTCGCGAATGCGGTTCCGCTGACCAATTTCCAGCCGGGTGTTTTCGCCACCGAACTTCAGATCCTGCGGTATCTCACCGATGACCGAAAAATTGAAGATAACGGTATCCTCGCCAACCGACGTATCGCCGGTCACGACAACATGCGATTTCAGTTCCACGCGATCTGCCAGTTTGACCTGCGGACCGACATAACAGAACGGACCGATGGCACAGTCCTGCCCAATCTGCGCGCCGTCTTCGATGATTGCGCTGGGATGGATGCGGCTCATGTTGTTTTTTCCATGTCCCAGTCGACATAGGCGGAAAACTCAGCCTCGGCCGCAACCTCGCCATCTACGGTTGCCCGACCGCTGAATTTGAAGATCTTGCCGCCCTTTTTGCCACGCACGGTTTCAACGTGCATTTCGAGCACATCTCCGGGAACCACTTTCCGGCGAAATTTGCACTTGTCGATGTTCATGAAATAGATCAGCAGCTCGCTGTCGATGACATCCATTCCGACACCCAGCATGACACCGGCGGTCTGGGCCATTGCCTCGACAATCGTCACCCCCGGCATGATCGGCGTTCCAGGGAAATGGCCCTGAAAATGAGGCTCGTTCATGGTGACGTTCTTGACGCCGACCGCGGACTGATAGCCGGAAATGTCTACCACCTTGTCGACCAGCAGAAACGGATAGCGATGCGGAAGGATCCGCTGGATCAACTGAATGTCGGCGCTCTTGGTTTCCGTCGTCATGGTAAACGAGTCCCTTCGTGGATTTCTCTTTTTCGAGTGGTTAGCAAGACCCGCGAACAAGGGCAAGCAAGCCTATTCGCTTGCCTTGTTATCCAATCTTCTACCATCGCCGATCATCGCATTGATCCGACGGATGGCCATGTTGGTGATATCGGACGACTCCGCGCGGAACAAAACATTCGACTGTTCGAGGATTACCGATGCCCCGGTCTCTCGCAAGAGGTCGACCAGAACCGGTTGTACCATCTCGAAAAACAGCTTGCGGGAGTTTTCGCTCCGGCGGGCGAGCGCATCAAGTTTGGCCCGCTGTCCTTCGCGGTGGGATTGCACCTTATCATCGAACGCTTCGGCAAGTGGCCGGAACTCTTCGGCTGTCAACGTCGACCGCCTTTCCGTCAGTTCCTTTTCTTCCTTGCTCAATTCGGCAACGATTCGTTCGTTTTCTTCCGCCAACAAGGCACTTTCGGCGTCAATTTCGCGCAGGATGCGCTGACCGAATTCTGACCCAGCGAAAAGGCGTTCGCTGGACAATGTCAAAACACCAGATTGCGGCACACCCAGTTGCTGTGCCGTACCTTGCGTTGCAACTCCGCCAAGCAAAAGCAGAATGACAAAAAGGGCCCGAACCGGGCCCTGAATGTCTGGAATAAACCGCATGACCATCAAAGGATCAGAACTGAGCCTGAATGGTCAGGTCAAAGCTGCGCTCCTGGTCAAAGTCTTCCTTTTTGAGTGCTTTGGAGAAGTTAAAGCGCAATGGGCCAAACGGTGTATCCCAAAGAACTGACACGCCCAGAACATGGCGAATTGAGCCATCAGCACCGACGATATTCGCCCCTGCGGTATTGACGTTGTCGATGTTGTAGAGGTTGCCGACGTCGTAGAAAACACCACCGCGCAGGCCCAGTTCTTCGGGGAGGCCAAGCGGGAAATCAGATTCGAAGCGGGCCACCCAGTAATAGTTGCCGCCAATCGCATCATCCTGACCGTTCGACAGATCGCGCGGGCCGATACCAGCCGGATCGAAGCCGCGGAAGGTACTTGGGCCAAGAACAAAGCGATCCACGGTTCGGCTGAAATCGTTGCCTCTCCAATGGAATGCGCCCATTTCCAGTGAAGCGCGCAGGACGACCTCTTCGCTCAGAACACGTGTCTGGGCAATGCCGCGCGCGGTCGATTTGATGAACTTGTCGTCGCCCCCAAGTCCGGCCGCGTCCACACCGACCTCAAACAGGACACCAGCGTTTGGATTCAGACCGGCGAGCCGGCTGTCATACACATAGGAAATACCCAAGGCACTGCTGCTGCGTTCCCCTTGCGCAATTTCCGAGGCAATCACGGCACCGTTGATCTGGTTGTCCTGCTGCGTCATTTCACTGCGGTCCCAGCTGTAACGCAGGCTCAGCGACGAAAGTTCGCCAATCGCATAGCTGATTTGCGGGGTGAAGAAGACTGTGTCGGTGTCATAGCTTGCAAAGCTCGAATTGGTTGTCGAAAGACCAAGGCCTAGATCGAAGCGCAGCTTCCGGCCCAACAGATAGGGTTCGGAAAAGTTGATGACGTATTGTTCCGAATCCTGCGCGGTTGAAAGCGAAAGACCCAAGTTCTGTCCGCGTCCCAGGAAGTTGGATTCGTTCAGACCGATCGCAATACCAAATCCGTCAGCGGCCGAGAAACTACCGCCAAGGCTGAGAGAGCCGGTTGGCTGTTCTTCGACGTCCACATCAACGATGACCTGACTGGGCGATGACCCTTCACGAGGTTCCACATCCGCCGTTGCGAAGAAACCAAGGGCACGAATACGCTCGGCGCTCTGGCGAATTTCGCGGGGGTTGAACGGATCACCTTCGACGGTATCGAACTGACGGCGGATCACACGGTCCAAGGTCGTCGTGTTTCCTTCAATGTCGATCCGTTCGACAAAAATCCGCGGACCGCGGGTCAGAACAAATTCGACGTTGAGCGTCAGATCTCTCTCGTTACGGGTAACACGCGGCTCTACCCGCAGGAAATCAACGCCCTGCTTCAGACCCAACCGTTCCTGCCGGGCGATCGAGTTTTCGACCAGAGAAGGCGAATACGTTACGCCCGGCTTGATTTTCAGGGCTTGCTGGTACGCGGCAGCGTCAACGCCGGGAATTTCGCTGACAGTCGTGATTTTTCCAAACGAGAACTTCTGGCCTTCGGTGATGTTCATCACCAGAAAGAACGCATCCCGTTCGCGGGTGAATTCTACATTTGCGCTGTTGACCCGAAAGTCGACATAGCCCCGCGACAGGTAAAAGTCGCGAATAACCTGTTTGTCGAATTCGATACGGTCCGCGATAAACGTGTCGCCGCGCAGGAAAGTCCGCAGGATGTTCGCTTGCTTGGTCTCCAGAACCCTGCGCAGGCGCCGGTCGGAATATGCGCGGTTGCCGACAAAGCTGACCCGCTCAACTTCGATCGTTGTGCCTTCGGCAATTTCGAACACCAAGTCGACACGGTTGTCGCTGCGCCGGATAATGCGCGGAATGACAGTTGCAGCAACGCGACCCTGTGCCGAGTAAATATCAGCAATCAGGTCCGCGTCCGCTTCGGCAACCTGAGGCGTAAAGACCCTGCGCGGCTGCGAGGAAATCGCATCCATCAGGACATTGTCCTTAACGCGACGATTGCCCTCGATGCTGATCTGGTTGATCGTGGGGTATTCCTGAACCTCGATTACCAATATCGACCCGCGCGGTGTCAGTTCGACTGTTTCAAAAACACCACTGTCAAGCAATCGCTGATAGGCATCATTCAACTGTCCTGCCGTCACGGTTTGACCCGGTTCGATTCCGGTCCGCGAGATAATCGTCGAGGTTTCGATGCGTCGGTTACCTTCCACCTGGAAGGAATTGATCGTGAAGTTCTGGGCATGTGCCGTCTGCGGCGCAGCCACGAAACTCATTGCACTAAAAAGAAAAAGAAACGTTAGTGTGCGCCACAAAATATTGTTTGCAGTCTTGTTCACACCGCAGAATATGCCCACGCCCCGCCTGTCCGTCATTTTTTTCACTACCCAGAATTTTCAGACTTTTAATGCTGAGTAACGGGATTGAAGGGTCTTGTCAAAAGCGCAAAAACACAAAACGGCCCAGCGGGCCGTCTAAATCAATCAACATGTTGGGCGAGAATCACATACCTGCCAGGTATGCCCCACCTGCAAGCGCCAGAGCTGTCGCGCCAAAGCACAAAAGAACATCCCAGTTCAATATGAACAGAACGCTGAACCCTTGATAGGATTTTTGCAGAGTCTTTGGCATCGGTCTCTAAGCCTGTCTTTCAATACACCAAACAATCTTAGCCATGGATTTGGGCAAGATTGCGGCATCAATGTGCGCGGGGCGTCACATTCAGCAGAACAGGTCGTTGCTAACAGAAAACAGCATCAGTCCAAGTATCAAACTGATCCCTACTCCCATCAGAATCCGCAAGACTGCGTCGCTTGGCGGTTTGCCCGCGACCGCTTCATACGCGTAGAACACCAGATGACCGCCATCCAATGCCGGGATCGGGAACAGATTCAGAAGGCCTACGGCCGTCGACAGAACCGCGATGAAGAACACAAAACTCTGCGCGCCCTGACTGGCCATTGCTCCGGATGTCTCGGCAATACCGATAGGACCGGACATGTTGCAGGTGCTGATCGCCCCAGTAATCATATGCCAGATGCCAGACAAAGAACCGTTGATCACGCGCAAAGTCTGTCGTGCACCGCCCGTCAGGGAATCCAACAAACCCGCCGGAACGGTAGCCGGTTCCAGCATCATCCCGCCAACGATCCCGATACGCCAATGCGTTACGAATCCGCCGTCCGGCTGAGGTTCATCCGTACGTCTTGGGGCTAAGGCAAATTCCAGATCGGCGCCGTCCCGCCAGACGTTCAGCAACAGCACACGCCCGTCAGATCCTTCGACCCGCTCTTTCAATTGCTCGAAGGCAAAAATGGGGTCTCCATCCACTGACGTAATCACGTCGCCCGATGCCAGTTGAATGTCCATTGCAGCACTGCGCGGTGTAACCTGCTGGATCAGCGGCGGAAACAGCCAGGGCGCGGACACATTCAGTGTCTCGCCGTCCCGGATGATGGTGTATTCTAGGCTCGGTTCAACCGGCAGAGACTCGGTAAACTCGGTCCACGAGATTTCCTCGTCGAATTCCGGGGTTGGAATACCGGCAATTGCGATGATCTCATCGCCTTCCCGCAACTCCTGAACAGAACCGGGCAATGGTTGGAGTTTGCCAACGGTCAACGGCTCTCGTGAAACACCCTGAGACCAGAAGATCAGCCCGAAAACCAGAATGGACATCGCGAAGTTGAACGCGGGCCCCGCCGCGACGGTCGCCGCACGGGCCCACAAAGGCGCACCATGCATGGTACGGCGTACTTCTTGAGGGCTTTGTTCTGTGATTTCGTGCATCGCAGCTTCGTCCTTGCCCGAAGCAGCGTTGGCATCACCAAGAAACTTGACGTAACCACCGAACGGCAACAGGGCGATCTGCCATTTTGTCCCGCGCTTGTCCATGCGGCTCCACAGGACAGGACCGAATCCGATCGAAAACACCTCGGCATGAATGCCGGACCAACGTCCAACGATATAATGGCCGTATTCGTGCACCGCGACGATGACGGACAGTGCAACCACAAAAGCAACAATCGTGTACAGCAGGCTGCCGAATTGAGGGATCAGGGTAAGAGTGTCCAAGGGTTTATCCTGCTCGTTGGAGAATGGCTTCGTCGACCCATTGACGTGCCAGATGGTCCGTTTTTTGCACATTATCAAGGGTCATAGGGGCATCAATAAGGCCATCTTCTGTATCAAATCTGTCCAGAACCGCTGCAACGGTATCGCCCATCTCAAGAAATCCGATGTCCTTGGCGATAAATCTGTCCAGAGCACGTTCTTTGGCCGCGTTGAAGACAGCACCGGAAAGACCCCCACGGGCCATCACCTCGCGCGCCAGCCGCAACGCGGGGTACCGCGATTCGTCAGGGTCCTGAAACCGAAGCTGCCCAAGCCGTGCCAGGTTCAGTCGGTCGACCGGCAGGCTCTGCCTTTCGGGCCAGTGCAGAGCGTAGCCAATGGCATGGCGCATATCCGGTGCACCCATATGGGCCATAACAGCGCCGTCACTGAACCCGACCAATGCATGTACAATCGATTCCGGGTGGATCAGAACTTCGATCTGGTCCGGGTCTATTCCAAAGAATTCTTTCGTTTCAATTACCTCCAGCGCCTTATTGAACATCGATGCGCTGTCGATGGTAATCCGTTGTCCCATGTTCCAATTGGGGTGACTCGACGCTTGCTCGACCGTCGCGAGGGCCAGGTCCGACAAGGGCCAATCACGAAACGCCCCGCCGCTGGCGGTAATGATCACCCGTTCGACGGTCTCAATGTTTTCTCCGACCAGCGCCTGAAACACGGCCGAATGTTCACTGTCCACAGGCAGCAGGCGCGCGTTGTGTTTGCGCGCAGTCTCCAGAACCAGAGAACCAGCACACACCAGCGTCTCTTTGTTTGCCAAGGCCAGCGTCGCCCCTTGTTTCAGGGCTTCGATGCCCGGAGTTAACCCGGCTGCACCCACAATGGCCGACATCACCCAGTCGGCCGGGCGGGATGCAGCCTCGGCCAGTGCTTTTTCGCCTGCCGCGACCGCAACCCGGCTGCCGGAAAGGGCGTCCCGCAAATCCTCAAGCCGGTCCTCATGGGCGGTCACGGCCAAATCAGCGCCGAGCCTGCGCGCATCTTCGGCCAGTTGTCGGATGTTTGCCCCGCCCGTCAGCGCAACAACATCGTAGGACGAAGGTTTCCGGGCGATCAGGTCAATGGTGTTTTGACCGATGGAACCGGTCGCGCCAAAAATTGAGATCCTGCGCATTACATAACCCCGGGGGCGTAGAACAACCCTGCGATCAACACGAACAAGGCAGCCCCCATCATTCCATCGAACCGGTCAAGAAAGCCGCCATGCCCGGGTATCAGGTTCGAGCTGTCCTTGACGCCAAACTTTCGTTTAACCGCGCTTTCCACGATATCCCCGGCCTGACTGGCCATCGACGCCAGCACCGAAATCAGCACAAACAGCACACCAAACCCGGCCTGCATCGCGACAACACCGCCAACAATGGCTGCCGCAACCCAACCGCCTGCCGTACCGGACCATGTTTTCTTCGGGCTTACCTTGGGCCAAAACTTAGGGCCGCCAAACGTTTTGCCAACAAAATACCCTGCAACATCTGTTGCGACGACAACGGCGATCAGCCAGACCATCCAGCCAAAACCCATGGTTTCACGGATCGAGATGAAACCCAGGCCAGCAGCAGCGATCCAGAAGGCAAACGCGGCATAAAGCCCTTTTGCCCGACTGATCTGCCCTGCCCCGACCAGCGCAGGTGCCAGCAAAAACGGCAACGTGTAAAGCGCAGGCAGGTGATAGCTGAGAACAACGGCAACCCCGGTCAAAATCCCCAACTGAACCGCCAGACCGGTTTGACCCGGATCAATCATGCGAACCAGTTCCCAGGTCATGATGGCGCAGGCCGCAGCGATGAATGCTTCGAACCACAATCCGCCAAGCCACACTTCCACAGCACCGATAGCAACCAGAACAGCTGCCGACAGAATTCGGGCCGTCAGGTCAGACCATCGACCATCGCTCATGCGAGAACTGCGCCAAAGCGGCGCTCGCGCGAGCCAAAGTTCCGACACAAATGTTCAAGTTCAGCTGCTGTGAAATCCGGCCAAAGCGTGTCGATGAACTCATATTCGGAATAGGCTGACTGCCACAGAAGAAAGTTCGAAATCCGCGCTTCGCCGCTGGTGCGAATTACAAGGTCCGGATCCGGAAGAACATGCGTATCCAAGTATCTTGGAAGCGTTTCTTCATCCACATCTTCGGGGCGCAACCGGCCCGCTGCCACGTCGCGCGCCAGACGTTGCGTAGCGCGGGCAACTTCATCCCGCCCGCCGTAGTTCAGGGCAACCGTGAGATGGACCAAGTCATTGTCTCGGGTTTCTTCCTCAAGCGAGTCCATCAGTCTGGTCAGCTTGGAATCCAGACGCACCCTGTCACCGATAAAGCGAACGCGAATACCGTTTTCCTTCAGCGTTCGCGTTTCTTTGATGATGTATCGGCGAAACAGGCTCATCAGTCCGGCGACTTCAACTTGTGTTCGCTTCCAGTTCTCTGTCGAAAAGGCGAATACGGTCAGATACTTGACGCCAAGACCGGGGCAAGCTTCGACCACCTCGCGAACACGCCGTGCACCTGCGTGATGTCCATACAGCCTAGGCCGGCCACGTGCTTGTGCCCAACGACCATTGCCATCCATAATGATGGCGACATGGCGCGGTCCGGCGGCGATAGGAGTGCGGGGATCGTTGGGCATTCTTCCGGCTCAGACCTGCATAATTTCTGCCTGTTTGGTCTCTAGCGCGGTATCGACCGATTTAATCATCTCATCGGTCAGATCCTGCACCTCGGTCTCCCAGAATTTCTGGTCGTCTTCAGACATGCCGTCGGACTTGGCCTTCTTGATCTGGTCCATTCCATCCCGGCGCACGTTTCGAATGGAGATCCGCGCGCTTTCAGCGTACTGACCTGCGACCTTGCCCAGTTCGCGACGACGCTCTTCGTTCAACTCGGGGATCGGCAGCATGATGATGGTGCCGTTCAGTTGAGGATTTATACCCAACCCACTTTCCCGAATGGCTTTTTCCACTTTGCCGACAAGGGATTTGTCCCATACGTTCACGGTGACCATCCGGGGTTCGGGCACATTGACGGTGCCAACCTGGTTGATCGGGGTCAGCGAACCATAGGCATCAACCATGATCGGCTCCAGCATCGACGCTGATGCCCGGCCAGTCCGCAGGGAAGCAAATTCGGTTTTCAGGTTTGCCATTGCGCCGTCCATGCGGCGTTTCAAATCATCAGTGTCCAGTTCAAAATCGTCAGACATGCTGCTCACTCCCCGTTTTCAGGTACTGTTGGAATGGGTCTTAAGCCATCGCAAATGGGATGTATAGCAATGATGAGCCGGAATTGCGCCAATGACCAGAGGTGTTTCCGGCATTTTTGAGGTGTTTCCTCGGCAAAAGAACCGGCCAGCATTGGCGCTGGCCGGTTAGAAAATCACCGGGTGCGTCACGCGTTTACATCAACGACAACACGGCCCTGAATCTGTCCTTGAAGAATATCCGCGCCAAGTTTGGGCAAATCGCTCAAAGACGCAGGCTGTACCATGGCGTTCAGTTTTTCCATGGGCAGGTCTGTCGCGATACGTTTCCACGCGCGCACCCTGTTGTCATAAGGCTGCATCACGCTGTCGATGCCCAACAGGTTGACGCCCCGCAACAGGAACGGGATGACCGTCGCAGGCAGGGCCGCCCCACCGGCCAGACCAACCGCGGCAACCGATGCGCCATATTTCATCTGTCCCAGAACCCGGGCCAGCATCGCACCGCCTACCGCATCAATACAGCCCGCCCAGGTCTCGCTTTCCAGCGGGCGTTTTGTGGTCTCGTTCAGATCCTCGCGCGGAACGATCGTGGTCGCGCCCAGAGATTTCAGATAGTCGGCAGCTTCCGCGCGCCCCGTTACTGCGGCAACTTCATAGCCTAGATTGGCCAGTATCGCAGTTGCCACGGACCCAACGCCTCCGGCCGCGCCTGTGACCAGTACAGGACCCTGACCCGGCTGCAGGCCATGGTCCTCCAGCGCCATGACCGCAAGCATGGCAGTGAAACCAGCTGTTCCCACAGCCATCGCCTGCCGCGCGTCCAACCCATCGGGCAACGGAACCAGCCAGTCGGCCAGTGCGTTGGCTTTCTGCGAATAGCCGCCCCAATGGGCCTCACCCACGCGCCAGCCGGTCAGAACCACTTTGTCGCCCGGATTGTATCTGTTGTCCGAAGACGTCTCGACCGTTCCTGCGTAGTCGATGCCGGGTATATGCGGATAGCTGCGGACCAGCCCGCCGCCTTTGGCCGACAAGCACAGACCGTCCTTGTAATTTATGGTCGAGTATTCGACGGCGACCGTAACCTCGCCATGGGGCAGATCATCAATCGACAGTTCTTTGATCGACGCACTGGCCAACCCGCTTTCTTCGTCTTTCTCCATTACCAACGCATTGAACATCGTGCTTTCCTTTCCTTTTCACAGCCAGGATATCGCATTTACCTGGTAAGATTTTTCGGGGTGGTGTGCAGTGACGAGGGCATAGCCCCTGCCCGTCAGGCCCAGAATTTGGCCTGAACAACCGCCTTGCGCATGCCCCGTGAAGTTTGAATTTCCAGTTCCGTACCCGCTGCCCAATGGCTGGCGTGTACCATTCCGATTGCAACGTTTGTTCCGAAATCCGGCGACCAGACGGCCGATGTGACCTGCCCGACCCGTTTCCCTTCACTGAAGGTTGGCCAGGCCCGGTCGCACGGGGGTACTGGATCGCCGTCAATCGCGACCGGCCGGATCTGCTGTTTGGGACCCTTCTCGGAGGCCGTCACCAAAGCGTCCCGACCCACACATTCCGTCACGACGTCCGTATTGCAGAACTTGCCCAACCCGCATTCATGCGGGGTGTTTTCGTGGGTCATGTCGTTACCATAAGACAAAAGCCCGCCTTCGATGCGTTCAATCAGGTTTGGGCAACCGGCGCGCACATGCAGATCTTCCCCGGCTTTGAAAAGGGCGTTCCATAGCGGCATACCGATATCACTGCCGTCTACATAAACCTCGAACCCGCCCTGTTTCGAGTATCCGGACCTCGCGATGAAAAGATCGCGCCCTTGAAACCGGAACAGGCCGAACCGGAAAAACCGGATGTCGCGGATCCCGTCGCCGAAAACACGCGCCATCAACTCATCAGATTTTGGGCCTTGAACCGCCAGAGGCGAGACATCCGGTTCCCAAACCTGAACATCCAGTGCAAGCCCATTCGCCAAGCCATTGACCCAGAACAACAAGTCACTGTCCGCGATCGATATCCAAAAGCGGTCTTCGGACAATTTCAGCGCGACGGGGTCGTTCAGCATCCCTCCGGCCTGGTTCACGATCGGAACATAGTAGCACTGACCGGTCACCATTCCGCTCAGATCACGCGGGGTGAGCATCTGCAGCAGGCGCGCCGCATCAGGACCGCGAACCTCGATCTGACGCTCGCAAGAAACATCCCAAACCTGAACGTGAGTCTTGAGATGGCGGTAATCCGTTTCAAGCGACTCGAACACCGTCGGCAACAACATCCTGTTGTAAACCGTGTACGCTTTGACACCCGCTTCCTCGACACCTTCGGAAAAAGGTGTTCGGCGCAGTCGGCGTGACGGTGAAATCAGGGCCATTCAGGCACCCTCCGGCAGAAAAACCAGATCACTGACCGGCGCGGATGAGCCGGCTTCCGTCAACATCTTGTGCAACTGTCCCCGATGATGGGTCTGGTGATTGAACATGTGGATGACGCATTGCGCGTAAGGCTTTGTGACATCAGCTTCTTTTGCGGCTGAAAACCAGGTAAAGTCTTCGGTCAAGACGTCGTCACCCAACTCGTCGGCCCATTTGGCAATTCGGACATCAACAGTCTCACGAAGCGGTAGCCAATCGGACAGACCAGCGCAGACAGATGTGCTTTCCGGGATCCCGCCACCGGGTCCCGTTCCTTTGTCAAAGCGCGAAATCCAGATCCAGTCACCCCACAAAAGATGGTTGGCCGTTCCCATGATCGAGCCAAAGAACGCACCACGCTCACGCGTCAGTTCTTCTTGTGGCAGCGCTTGCAGAAACCCTTTTAACTGGTTGTTCTGCCAGCTATTGTATCTGGCCATTTGACGCGCATAGCCACCTGTAATCATCACTTGGGCCCATGCCAGTCGATGGGGCAGATTTCAGCGGACTTGCCACCAAAATCCCAGACCCGGCCATAATCGCGAACCTTTGATTTGTTTCCCTTCGCGACAATGATGTCCGGTCCCATCCAATACTTCGAGTTGGAGACCATCACCGGATGCTCGGGGTCCTTGCCTGCCAGCATTTCAATTTCACCCTGAATCTTCCGGCCGATCATGATGCGACGTTTGGTACCGTCCCGCTCAATCTCGACCGGAGCACGCTCGGCCCCGATGATTTCACTGACCAGCATTGTAAAAAGCCCGGTCGTTCCGCCGGCCTGCCCGCTGAATATCTGAAGCAAGCCATTATACGCCTTGCCGCTGGCGCGTTCGTCCACATACGCGGCCACTTTCCACTGGCCTTCCCCCATACGGCCGGGAATATCGACCAGCAATCCCACGTTCAGGCCCGACAGGTCCTCACCTTCATAGTGCCCCTCATCAATGATGATACCCATCCAGGCGTGGCAGTGTCCCTCGGTCGGGGGATGCGCGCCCAGCGAAACCACGCAGGGGCAAAACACATCGCAGGAGCAATTCAGGATCAGCTCACCCTTGATCGACCAGTCCGTCGGGCTCATCTCGCGGCGTTTGGGGTTCGGCATGCGACTGTCGATCCGCTGGCTGATCGGAAGCTTGTCGGAATCCTTTTTTCTGTTTTTAGCCATAAGCTTACCCTCCGTATATGATAGGATACACGAGCAGAAGAAGACCACCCGCGATCAATGCGAACCCCAGCGGTCGTATGACCGCGTGACCGATCTGGGGTAGTTTTTCCAAAACCATGAACAGGGTCGCCAGACCCATCCACAACAGGCTCATGACACCGCCCACAAACCCCAGCGCCATGAAGCCCCAGCAACAGCCGACACAAAATGCGCCCAGCCCAAGGCCCATCCGCAGACCCCCCAAGAAACCGGTTTTCCAGTGGCCAAGAAAGTACGTCATCGGGGCGTGACACACACCATGACACACCTCTTTAGCGCGACTGAACTGAAAAGCGCCCACAACGATCATAAGTCCAGCGCCGAGATAGCCGGACTTGGCTATGCCGAGCATGTCGACTATGCCGCCAAAAAGCAGCGAAAGCTGAACTGCGGCGATAAAGGCGGCAAATCCAACCCAAACCAGAAAATACCCGGCCAAAACGCCAACCCAACCGGCACGCGTTCCATTGGCGCTGTGGATAAGATCATCGTAACTGCGCAGCGTCGGAACCAAAGTCGGCAGCATCATGGCCGCCATCATGATAGCCCACATCCAGAACAGCGGACCGAATTCCGCCATGGGCATGTACATGTCCATGCGCGGGTCCATCACGCGCATCGCCTCGCCCATCGGACCCGGTCGCCCGATCAGATCGAGGTCCATGTCGCGGCTCATCAAGAACATCATCCACCACGCCCAGAGGATCGTGATGTAGAAACTCAGCCAAAGACCGCTGCGTAAAACTGCGCGACTCACTCGCTCCTCCCGACTCAGTCCTTGCATTTCAAATGTCAGACTTTTAAATGTCAGACAAATAAAAACTGAGTTTTGGCGTGTCGGACATGAAAGTTGATCCCAAAAAACCGGCAGACTTGTCGGCACAGATCGCTCAGGCCATTCGCGACGCCATTGTCTCGGGTGAGTTGATTGTCGACGCGCGCCTGCCGTCCGAGGCCGAGTTGTCGGAACAGTTTAAGGTCTCGCGGCCGACCGTGCGCGAGGCGCTCAAAAGGCTCGCCGCGCAATCGCTTATCCGAACCCAGCGTGGCGCTTCGGGTGGTGCATTTGTCAACAAACTGAGCTTTGAGGACGCCTATTCACAGCAAGTCACCACCTCGACCCTGTTGCTGTCAATGAATGCTGTCAGTTTCGACACCGCCTGCGAAGCCCGTTACGCGCTCGAGCGGGCCTGTGCCGCCCTTTCGGCAGAGCGTCACACCCCGGACCACCTGGCCACGATGCGGGCCGAAATCTATCGTCAGTCACAACCCGGGCTGACGGATGAAGCTTTTTGTGCCTCGGATGTTGCCTTTCATCGCGCTTTGGTCGACGCCGCAGGCAATCCGGTTTTGTCCTACCAGCTGGCGGGTGCGGTCGAAGCGATGCAGCCGCTGATGAACATGATCACCTTCTCCGCCCGGTCCCGGGAAGAGATCATTGCGCTGCACAACCGGATCGCCGATTCGATTGAGGCGCGCGATGCGGTGGCGGTGGACCGAACGCTCGTCGAGCTGGAAACCTACACGAGGCAACTGGCCCATGACGTGGCTGAACGCCGACGCAACCCAGCCTGATTTCGCATCAGATAAAGCTTGACGGAGGAGGCAGACGAAAACGACACTCGGGCAGGCAGCATGACAGCCGGCATGAAGACCGGATCTCTCAATGCAAATTGAATTACAATTACTTACGGGAGGACGTTATGAACCAAAGACCGGACCCAACCTTTTACCCATCCGCCAAGCTCGCGATGGAGGGCCCAACGGAAACTCTGGCCTTCACGCTGATGCTCAGCCCCGACTTTTCGCAACCGGATGGTCTGGCTGTCGTTAACGTCGATCCGACTTCGGCGGATTACGGAAAAATCGTTCATCAGGTGATCATGCCCGAAAAGGGTGACGAGTTTCACCATTTCGGCTGGAACGCCTGCTCATCATCGCTGTCGCCGCTCAGCGGCCATGCATTTCTAGAACGCCGCTATCTGATCATTCCCGGCATACGGTCCAGCCGCATTTACATCATCGATGTCAAAAACCCGCTGGAAGCGAAGATTCACAAGATCATCGAACCCGAGGAAGTTTTTGCCAAGACGGGATATTCCCGGCCTCATACCATTCACTGCGGCCCCGAAGGCATCTACGTCAGCACATTGGGTGGCGGTGGCAAAGACGGCACAGACGGCCCGCCGGGTATCTTCATCATGGATTGCGAAAGCTTCGAGATCATAGGCCGATATGAAATCGAACGCGGGGTTCAGGACAAACACTATGACTTCTGGTGGAACCTGCCGCGTGATTACATGGTCAGTTCCGAATGGGCACTGCCGCCGCAGTTTGAAAACGGGATCGTGGCCGAGGATCTGCTGTCGAACAAGTACGGCCACCGCATCCATTTCTGGAACCTGCGCAGCCGCACGAATATCCAAACCATTGATCTGGGCGAAAACCATCAAATGGCGTTGGAAATCCGCCCGGCGCATGATCCGGTCAAGCAACACGGCTTCTGTGGCGTTGTGGTCGATACCACTAATCTTCAAGGTGCCATCTTCACCTGGTGGCGCAATGACGACGGAACGTTCGAAGCCAAGAAAACCATCACAATCGATCCGCAACCCGCTGATCCCGATGATCTTCCCGATCTTCTCAAGGGGTTCTCGGCCGTTCCGCCTCTGGTTACGGATATCGATCTGAGTCTGGACGACAAGTACCTCTACGTCGCCTGTTGGGGCACCGGTGAGATGCATCAATACGATGTGTCGGACCCGATGAACCCGACCCTGGCCGGCAAGGTCGAGATCGGCGGGATCGTCAAAAAGACCAAGCATCCCAACGGCAATGACTTTGGTTACGGACCGCAGATGGTTGAGATCAGCCGGGATGGCAAACGCGTCTACTGGACCAACTCGCTGTACTCCACCTGGGATGATCAGTTCTATCCGGGCGAACGCGGCGCAGCCATGGTCAAGGCCGATGTCGGTGACAATGGCGGCCTGACACTGGACCCGAAGTTCTGGGTCGACTTCCCCAAGGGCTATCGCAGCCACCAGATCCGGCTAGAAGGCGGCGACTGTTCGACGGACAGTTTCTGCTACCCGTCCGTCTGATTTGGAGTTCCTGATGACATCAACGGCCGGCCTGTGGCTGGCCGTTGTGCTTAGCGGTGCATATCACGGCCTGAACCCCGGCATGGGCTGGCCGCTGGCCGTTTCAGCGGCATTGATGGAGCAGAAGCAATCGGCCCTTTGGCGGGCGCTGACTGCCTTGGCTGGGGGGCACTTTCTGGCCATGCTCGGGGTCTTGCTGCCGTTCGCGCTGATGGCGGTTTTGGTGGATTACCAGCGCGAAATTAGGATCGGCGCAGCCCTGATCGTTATCGCCATGGGCCTTTACATCGCGATTGTCCGTCGCCACCCCCGCGCCCTGTCCCGGGTTGCTCCGGGAAAGCTGGCATTGTGGTCATTTCTTGTCGCTCTGGCCCATGGCGCCGCGCTGATGTTGGTTCCAATCTATCTGGGACTATGCAATCTGGATGAGCTGGACGCCGGGCATCGTGCGGTTTCCGAGATCATGACGACCAACGGTCTTCTGGTGCTGGCCGTTGCCGCGCTTCACACAGCAGCGATGGTTTTGGGCGGAGGCATTCTGGCCTATGCCGTCTATCGCTGGTTGGGTCTGCAATTCCTGTCACGAAGTTGGTTCAACCTTGAACTCATCTGGGCACTTAGCCTTATCTTTGTGGGGATACTGGGCCTGTGGTCGGCAATTTAGGTTCTTTCCTTTGCGAAGATGCGCATTACTCTCCCTTTCAACAAAAACGACATGAGACCGGAATGACCCCGACCCTGAATATGCTTGCCGCAATACTGACAATCGGCTTTGGCCTTTTCGGCTTTCTGGCTCCAGCCTGGACTGCGGCTTCACTGGATTTAGCCCCAACAAACAGCACCATGGGCCTGAGCGAGATGCGCGCTTCAGTTGGCGGATTGTTCGTAGTCACCGGTCTTGCCGTCTTGTGGTTCAGTAGCCCAATGGCCTACACGATGCTTGGCGTGGTCTATGCCGGCGCGGCATTGGGCCGGTTCGTATCGATTGCACTGGACAACCCGCCACTGGCCAAGGCGATGGTTTTCGGCGGAATCGAACTGGCGTTGGCAATCTGGCTGATCCTAGCGAATATGAACAAATCAGTTTAACAATTTGAAAAGAAACAATTGTGTCAGTTATAATCTGGATTTGCATCCGATCGGAACGTCACTTATATATGAAGGGTCCTTCGTGACTATGGACATAAACGCGCTCGTAATAAGCGGATCGGACCCGGGGGCGGTACCCGGCGGCTCCACCAATATCCTTCGTTTGGGGAACATGGGGCCGAAACAGGATCGACGAACGTCTAAAGGGGTTAGCTTTGTCTCGGCTGTCTGCCACCGTTATCGGCGAAAATAGTACAATTGCAAACGACAATCGTGCTCCGGTTGCAGTTGCTGCGTAAGCAGTAGCAAGACCGAAACTTAAGCCCTTGCGCCTAGCAGCGTAAGGCGGGGTTCGCAGGTACCTGGCAACAGAAACCTGCATTTCAATGCAATTTGTCCGGTCAGAAACACGCTCTTGTTCAGGGATTGTTCATTCCTTTTTGCCATCGTCACTTCCATCAGAAGGGAGAGCGGCGATGTCACATTCTGAATTGCTCAGGCAGTGGTATTCAGAGGTTTGGGAAAACGGCAACACAGAAGCCATCGGACAGTTCTTTGCCCCCGACACGCTGGCCGAGGGGTTGATCCCGGAAATGCAGGTTGGCGCTGACGATTTCCGTGATCTGGTGACCGCATTCCGGCACATCCTTGGCGACATAAAAGTCGACCTGCCGAAGATAATCGAAGACGGTGATTGGGTTTCTGCCATTGTCCATTTGCAGACGACCCGCGCCGACAATGGCGCACCGCTGCAGGCAAGCGGCAGCGTCATCGCGCGCATCAAGGACGGGTGCATGGTCGAGGCTTATAATCAGTTCGACTTTATTTCTTTTTTTGAACAGCTTGGACAGTTTCCCGAAGATACCCTGCCCGTCTGCATGACCGGACAACGACTCGACTGGGCCTGATCAAAACCTGCGACCTTGACCATGAAAGCCGTTCCACGTTAGCAAAGGGTATGGGGTAGCATTGCGAACGCCCCGTGAGGCGTCAGCCCAAGTTTCGCATGTATCCGAACGCGACAGGAGACATGCCATGGCTGCGCCAAATTCCATCACCTCCAAACAACTGCTGCGACTGATCGGAACACCGACAGCGCCGGTTTTGGTGGATATCTGCCTCGAGGAAGACTTTGCAGCGGATCCGGTCCTGATTCCGGGTTCAGTACGGCATTCCGCGTCAGACATGCAGGGCCTGATGGCGACGATCGATGGGCGCTCCAGTGTAATCATTTGCCAAAAAGGCAAAAAGCTGAGCCAGGGCGTAGTTTCGTGGCTGCGCAGCGAAGGACAACAGGCCGAGTTTCTGGAGGGCGGTATACAGGCCTGGCGCGATACGCCTGGGGCGCCAAGCGTCCCCTACTCCGCTATTCCGCCCCTGGTTGACAATCGGACGCTTTGGGTGACCCGACACAGGCCCAAAATAGACCGCATCGCATGCCCTTGGCTGATCCTGGGTTTTGTCGACCCCAACGCGCGTTTTCTGTTTGTCGCGCCGTCGGAAGTGAAGGAAGCGGCCAGAATATTCGGTGCCACCCCATTTGATATTGAAAACACGGTCTGGGACCATGACGGGGACAAATGCACCTTTGACACAATGCTAGACAAGTTCGACCTTCACACGTCCGCGCTTGACCGGATGGCGACTGTTGTCCGGGCGGCGAACACAGACCGTCACGATCTCGCACCAGAGGCGGCCGGTCTGCTCGCTCTGTCCGTTGGCCTGTCCCGCCAATACCGGGATGATCATGAGAACCTGTTAGCTGTCCTTGCTCTGTATGATGCGCTGTACCGCTGGGCCCGGGACGGGTATGAAGAAGGCCATAACTGGCCCGGCGAGCAAAAATAATGACACCCGACTATTCCGAATTAATCCGGGTTTTCGGCCGGATAGGGCTGCTGTCGTTTGGTGGTCCCGCAGCACAGATTTCACTGATGCATCAGGAACTGGTTGAACGCAGACCATGGCTGGACGGACAAAGCTATCTGCGCGCTTTGTCCTTATGCATGTTGCTACCAGGACCCGAGGCGATGCAACTTGCAACTTATGCCGGCTGGCGCCTGCGCGGTGTGCCTGGCGGATTGATTGCGGGTGGCCTTTTCGTCATACCCGGCGCCATCATCATTGCGGTTCTGGTTGGTCTTTACGCCGCCTTCGGAGAACTTCCGGTTGTACAGGCCGGGTTTCTGGGCATCAAGGCGACTGTAATCGTCATCGTCCTGCAGGCTTTGCGAAACCTGTCGCGAAAAGCCCTTTCCGATGCCGAACATCGCATCCTTGCATTGTTGGGCTTTCTGGCAATTTTTGCACTTAATCTGCCGTTTCCACTGATCATATTTGCAGCCGCACTCTGGGGCTTCGCGACCTTCAAAGGTCAGCACCCTTTGACACCCGCGCCAGTTGCCCTGACCATGTCCCGTCCGATCAGAACTGCGGTGATTTGGCTGGCCCTCTGGCTTGGACCCTTGGCAGTTCTGACCCTGACGGGGCAGCAACTTCTCAGCGATCTGGGGTGGTTCTTTGCGCGCCTCGCGGTTGTCACATTTGGTGGTGCATATGCCGTTCTGGCATACATGACGCAAACAGTCGTCGACACATATCAATGGATCAGCACGGATCAGATGATCGATGCGCTTGGGTTGGCTGAAACGACACCTGGCCCACTGATTTTGGTGACACAATTCGTGGCCATGTTGACGGGTCAGTTGTCTGGGGGCGCATCCATGGCTATTGCGGCGGGTGCCGTGGCCCTTTGGGCCACGTTTGTTCCCTGCTTTCTGTGGATTTTTCTGGCAGCGCCGTTCCTGGATCACCTGGCAGCCCGCCCGCGCCTGTCTGCGGCTCTGCACGGGATTACCGCTGCGGTTGTAGGGGTGATTCTCAACCTATCCTTGTGGTTCGCCCTCAATGTTCTATTTGGACAAGTTCCGGAAAGAACTCTGGGTCCTGTATCAATTCCCGTACCCGATATTTCGACTTTGGACGTCGCCGCTTTGATACTGACGTTAGCTGCCGGAGTGTTGATTTTCCGCCTAAAAATATGGATGGTTCCGACTTTGGGTCTGATGGCCTGCGCCGGAATCTTACTGAACCTCCTATGAACAATCAGGTGGAACGCGGCCTTTCGTTTCCTTTGAAATCCCCTATGCTAGACGCTACCACTTTTGAGGATGACACATGTCGCAAGACATCGACTATGGAAACCTGATGCACACCGCCATGCGCGGTCTGATCAAAACGGTTTTGACCGGCGTATCGGAACATGGACTGCCAGGCGCGCACCACTTTTTCATCACCTTCGATACCCGGCATGATGGTGTTGAACTGGCCGACTGGTTGCGTCAACGCTACCCGCAGGAAATGACGATCGTCATGCAGCATTGGTTCGAAAACCTTGAAGTGGGCGATGCAGGGTTTTCCATCACTCTGAATTTTGGTGATGCGCCTGAACCGCTTTATATTCCGTACACGGCCATCAAGACTTTTGTTGATCCGTCTGTGGAATTCGGGCTGCGTTTCGAAAGTCCGGAAGACGAGGAAGAAGCGGACGAAGATATCGAAGAAATCATCGAGGTCGAAGAACCGGATGAGCCGCATGACGCGGATGTGGTTTCCCTGGACAGTTTCCGGAAATAACCAAGCTTCTGCGTGCAACAGACCCCGCCTTGGGCGGGGTTATTCTTTTTTCAGAAACGTTTCCACCGAACGGGATTTAACCCCATCGCGAAACCGCGAAAACGACAGGTTCAAACCGCCTTCGGCCAGGGTTCGGTCAAACTGCTGCAATTCGTACCCACCGGTTTCCGAGATAAATAGGGAAAACACGGTCAGCGTTTCACCATCAATACGCCCCCAGACAAATGGCTCTCCTTTCATGGGGTCCAGGGGAACCTCGTGCCCGAACACGTTGCGTTTCATCGCAGCAGAAAACACGTCTGGCCGGTCCGACGGCTGAAAGTCGATCGAGAATTTCTGTTCCTTGATCCGCCCGTCAGCCTTGTAGGTGGTTGTCGTCCAACTCACATTGAAGCCGTTGTCGGTTTCGTGAATTGAAACGCTCATGTCTCTGGGCGTCTCGCTCCCGTCTTCGTCCACGAGATTGGCTGACCCAGTATAATCACCCAAAAACGGCGCGATGCTTGACGCCTGCGCCGGATGGCTGGAAACAAGCACCCACGCAAAAGCACACATCACTATTGCGACAAGTGTCGGGGAAAATGTCGTGCGGAAAACGTGCATCAGATCCTCCATCGCAATAATGCTTATATTGTAGCTCAGCATGACGCGGGCACAATGGGACGGATGCGCCCGCCGACAACAAAATTGTCGCTGTTCTCTGCCTATACCTTTGTCACCCTTGAGTTTAAGGTGCGCGCAACTGGCCGATTGCGTTGCAACCCGCTTGGCGCTAAACGGCATACAATTGCATACATGACGGAGTGACAGATGTCTCAGACCCGCACCGAATCCGACAGTTTTGGCCCGTTGGAAGTGCCCGCTGACAAGTATTGGGGCGCTCAGACACAGCGTTCGATCATGAACTTCCCGATCGGGTGGGAAAAGCAGCCGGTTGCCATCGTTCGCGCGCTGGGTGTGATCAAAAAAGCTTGCGCGATGCAGAACAAAGCCACCGGTAAGCTGGATGCGAAAATTGCGGACGCGGTCATTCAGGCGGCCGGAGAAGTGATCGAGGGCAAGTTTGATGACAACTTCCCTCTGGTCGTTTGGCAAACCGGATCCGGCACCCAGTCGAACATGAACTCGAACGAGGTCATCGCGAACCGCGCCATCGAGATTCTGGGGGGCGTTATCGGTTCGAAAGAGCCAGTGCATCCGAACGATCACTGCAACATGGGGCAGTCATCCAACGATACCTTCCCCACTGCGATGCACATCGCAACAGCAATGAGCGTTCGTGACGTCCTGCTGCCGGGTCTTGAAAAGCTGGCTTCCGGGCTCGAGCAGAAGGCCGAGGAATTCAAGGACATCATCAAGATCGGACGCACGCATACGCAGGATGCGACGCCCCTGACCCTGGGTCAGGAGTTTGGCGGGTACGCCCATCAGATTCGTCAGGGAATTGCCCGTGTGCATGCCGCAATGCCCGGCATTTATGAATTGGCGCAAGGTGGTACCGCTGTTGGTACCGGTCTGAACACACAACACGGTTGGGACCAGGCGGTTGCCGCAAACATGGCCGAAATCACCGGCCTGCCCTTTGTCACGGCACCCAACAAGTTCGAAGCACTGGCCGCGCATGACGCGATGGTGTTCCTGTCGGGGGCTTTGGCCACGATTGCCGGTAGTTGCTACAAGATCGCCAACGACATCCGCTTTCTGGGCTCGGGTCCCCGGTCGGGGCTGGGCGAACTGATCCTGCCGGAAAACGAACCGGGTTCGTCGATCATGCCGGGCAAGGTAAACCCGACCCAGGCCGAGGCGCTGACGCAGGTGGCCGCCCATGTCATGGGTAACGACGCCGCAATCAAGTTCGCTGGCAGCCAGGGTCATTTCGAGTTGAACGTCTACAACCCGATGATGTCCTACAATCTGTTGCAATCCATTCAATTGCTCGGCGACGCCGCTGACAGCTTTACCGAACGGATGCTGCTGGGCATCAAGGCCAACGAGTCGCGCATCGAAAAGCTGATGACGGAATCGCTGATGCTGGTCACTGCGCTTGCGCCGACCATCGGTTATGACAATGCCACGACCGTTGCCAAGACTGCCCACAAGAACGGTACCACCCTCAAGGAAGAAGCCATCGCACTTGGCTTTGTGGATGAGGCCACTTTCGACGCAGTGGTACGCCCTGAACAGATGATTGGCCCGAAAGACTGATGGGCAAGCCGGTAAATTTGAACCGGTACCGAAAACAGAAAGCGCGGGCTGAAAAGAAGGCCCGCGCAGATCAAAACGCTGTGGCTTTTGGACAAACCAAGGCCGAAAAAGAGGTTGTCAGGCTTCGACAAGACAAACAGAAGCGTAACCTCGACAATCACGAGCTGAAGGAATGAGTGGCCGCCCGGTCAAACGCTCGCTGACCCTTCAGGGGCACCGCACTTCGGTTTCTTTGGAAGACGAATTCTGGCGCGCGTTCCGTGACATCGCACAGGAAAAAGATAAGCCGATCAATTCCTTGGCGGCGGAAATTGATGCGGCCCGCGATCCTGAAACAGGTTTGGCTTCCGCCATTCGAGTCTTTGTTCTGAACTGGTATCGCAACCGGGATTGAGGGTTGTAAAGGTCTGGCAGGCAAGTGTACCTTGATTTGGAACAAAATAGGTACAGACATGAGCAAAACGACCACCGGGCCTGACGGTCAACCGCGCTGCGCCTGGTGTCAGGCCGCGCCGGAGTTCTTTGAGTATCATGATCAGGAATGGGGCTATCCGGTCTCAGACGACCAGCGTCTATTCGAAAAATTGTGCCTTGAGAGTTTTCAGTCGGGACTGAGTTGGCGCACCATCCTGTCAAAGCGCGAAAATTTCCGGGAAGCGTTTTGCGGCTTTGATTTCAACAGGATGGCAGAGTTTACTGAAGCAGACGTTGAACGCCTTTTGCAGAATGCGGGCATCATCCGGCACCGCGGCAAAATCGAGGCTGTCATCAACAACGCCCGTTGTGCTCAGGAACTTATCAAGTTTGAGGGTTCTCTGGCCGCATATGTCTGGCGGTATGAGGCTGAAACTCCCCCACCGCCGCAAACAGCGTCAACTTCACCGGAATCGGTCGCAATGTCGAAAGACCTGAAGAAGCGCGGATGGAAGTTCGTGGGGCCCACCACCGTTTTCGCGTTCATGCAGGCTATGGGATTGGTCAATGATCACGCCGAAGGCTGCATCATGCGTGAAAAAGCGGCGCAAATGCGCCGCGATTTCAAGAAGCCGAATTAGATACGAGTCAGACCGAAGCCTGATAGATCTTGTCGATATTGCCGCCCAGGGCCGCGTTGAACTCGGCATCGGACTGCTGTTTTGAGAGACCTTCGGTCAGCGCGCGCGAGAAGGAAGCGATCATCTTTCCATTCTGGTTCAACAGGTCGCAGGCCTGCTTTGTGGAATAGCCGCCTGACAGGGCCACAACCCGCAGAACCCGCGGGTGATCTGCCACTTCGTCATAAAGATTGGCCTCGCTTGGGATGGTCAGCTTCAGCATGACGTCCTGGCCCTCGGCCAACTGGTCCAGGTTCTTGAGGATCTCGGCTTTCAGGATGCTCTCAGCCTCGGCCTTGGTTTCCGAATGGATGTTCACCTCGGGTTCGACAATCGGAACCATGCCCGCGCTGATCACCTCGCGTGCGACGTCAAACTGTTGAGCCACAACAGCGGCAATACCTTCTGCGTTGGCCTCGTGAATGACCGAGCGTTCTTTTGTTCCAAAGACACCATCGGCCTTGGCCAGCGTTTCTGCCAGACCGGGGATCGGTTTCATCATCTGAACGCCGTTGGCCCGATCCTCCAGTCCCTTGTCGATTTTCAGAAATGGAACGATGCCCTTGGCCGACCACAGAAAATCGGCGACTTTGCGGCCTTCGATTTCCTCGTTCAGGGTGCGTTCGAACAGGATAGCGCCAATCACCTTAGCTTTGGTGAAGTCGTCCGCCAGAATGATGCGTGCGCGCATCTTCTGGATTTCTCCGAACATCTCTTCTTCCGAGGTGTAGTCCGAGGCTTCAACACCATAAAGCGCCAGCGCCTTGGGTGTAGAACCGCCGCTTTGATCCAGTGCCGCGATGAAACCTGCACCGTCGGACATTTGCGCGCGCTGTTCTGCTTTGGACATATCTGTTTCCCGTTCAATAATGATTCCGTGTTTTCCATCGCATACAACAAGGCGTTGACCGATGGTAGTTTGTTAGCGCTCAACCAGCCGCAGCCATATCCCGTCTTTCGAGCGTACCGTCAGATGCGCGACCGGAACAGGATCGCGTCCGGTCACTGGCTCAAACCTATAGTGCTTTAGCAGCATCGACAGGATCAGCGGCCCTTCAATCATCGCGAACCCTGCCCCGGTACAAACCCGCGATCCGGCGGAGAAGGGAATGAAGGCGTGCCGCTGGCAGGTCTTGCCGTTTTCCGTCTCCCACCGCGCTGGATCAAAGGCATCCGGGTTTTCCCACAGGCGCTCATGACGGTGCAAATGCCACGGGCTGATAACAATTTGCGACCCCTGCGGGACATCCCGATCTCTGAAACGCTCGGGACAGGTGGCTTCTCGCACCATCATGGGCACGGGTGGATAAAGGCGCAGGGTCTCGCGAAACACACTGCGACTGAGCTTCAAGCCTGAAACGGCGGCAAATGAAGGATCGTCCAATGCCGTCGCCTCTGCCGCGACCTTATCCTGCCATTCCGGATACAGCGCCATCAGGTAAAGTGCCCAGGCCAGTGCCGAGGCGCTGGTTTCATGCCCGGCCAGAAAGAAGATGGCCACCTGGTCGATCATCTCCTGCGTCCCGAAACAACGCCCCGTTTCCGGGTCCGGCCTGGTCATGATCTTGGTTGCAAGGTCATCGGGTGCTTTCCCCAGGGCTATTGCCTCCGCCCGCTCGTCCGTGAGGCGTGCAATCAGGTCCCTGATTTCCCGCGCTGTCCTGCGGGTCTTGCGGGAATGAAATCGGGGCACCCAGCTAGGGACAGGTACAAAGGCCGCAAGGTTCAGCAGCGGTTGTTCCCGCTGATAGGTGCGAAACTTGTCAAACACCTGTGTCGCCACGGTGTGTTCGATCGGAACCGAGAACAAAGTACGAAAGATAACATCTGCGGCCGCGTGGCTGGTGATTTCTTCGCATTCGACGTCGCGGCCGCCGCGCGTTCGCAGTCGGTCAACACTGGCCTGCGCCGCTGCATACATGGCCGGAAACGTATCCTTCAACCGCCCCCCCTCAAACGCCGGATCAATGATGCGGCGTTGGCGTTTCCAGGTTTCGCCATTGGTCAGGAAAACGGAGTCGCCCAGCAGCGGGCGCAATCCCTCGCTGATCCGGCCTGATTTCGGAAAATCGTCGGGGCGTTGTTTCAGCACCAAATCAATGAGTTCAGGCTGATTGATCATGAAAGACCGGAAGAACGGCGTCCTGAACTCGGCCATCCAGGCCCGATACAAGCGTTGCGGTTGTGCCGAGAGGATATCCTGACGAAAGAGCTTCAGATAGCGCCACAAAGACACCTTGTCGGGACGAGAGACGGGTTTTGGTGGGGTCACGAGTGCACCGACGTGTAACCTGACACCGCCTCTTCGATCCGCGAACGCGATGGTGCCCGGTTGCGAAACCGTTCCCCCAATGTCAGTGGCCCGGCAGTGATACGGAAATAGTCATAATCGCCGGGCTCGTCGAAGGCGCAGAGATATTGAAAATGCAGTCGAAAAAACCGCCAGCGTAATGCCTTCCAACGGTCTGCTGAAAGGGTTTGCGTGAACGCAGCAGACAGAACCAAAGGCCAACGCTTATCAGATCCGGCGACGCCGCTGACGCACACAGGATCGCACAAGGCAAATGCGCAGCCGTCGCCTGGGGCCGAGACATCGATCCAAGTCAGGTCTGTCCTGGACGACATGAATTGTAGATCACTGCGCAACTGATGGGCATCGGGCAGAAAGGACACCATAGGGACCACCTGCCCCAATGTCAGAAAGGATAACACAGGTCCGTCTTCGGACACGGGTTCTGACCGCAATAGGTCGGCCAGAACCGATACGCCCAGATGCGCGCCCGAGCTGTGCCCGACCACCAGAACCTCGTCCACTTCTGTTTCCATAGCTTGCCCGATCAGTTCAACAAACTGGCGCATTCGAGATTGCATTTCCGGCGACACACCGCCCCATTCGCGCGAGGAGTAGGCGTAGTCATGCATCAGGTAATAGGCAAACAGCCGATTATCGATTTTTCGAAACCAGCGCAGCAATACAAGCGCCACCAAAAGCCCCGCTGCCAGACCGGGCCAACCCAGCAAGGTAAAACCAGCCCAGACCACGCCAAAAGCCGCCATCAATTGCGCCAGCAACATGCCCACCGGGTAAAGCGCTGCAATTACCGGGCCTTTGCGCAAGCGCATCAGGCGCCAAATTGCCCCCGTGGACAGGTAGATCCAGACCGTCCGCGCCAATTGAAGATAAGTCGCGGCTATCGAGGTATCCATGCTGTCGCGGACAATGTCTGACCAAACCAGAACTTCAAAATCGGTATCGACCGCAAGCCCGTCCTGACATGAGGAAACATGCCAGCCATATGGACCGTCATTCGTTCGGGCCGACAACGAAATGTCATAGCCGGAAATTTCGCCCTGTGCGCGCCCTTCCTTCCGATAAAGCTCGCGATATCGGCGCGGGTGAATGGGATCGTATCCCGGAATGTAGAACACCCGGCGCTTGCGCACCTGCGACTGGTTTTTCTGACTGCTCATGCTCGTACCTTCTGCGACGCAGGTTAGCGCAGCATTACGGCCAAGGTAAGATGGATCGGAAAATCAGCCCAGCGTCGCCAGCGCAGGAAAGGTTTCCAGCAGCCACCAACTGAACTCGGTGAAAAGGCCGGTTATCAACATGATACCGACAAACAGAAGAAGCCCGCCCATCGCCTTTTCAATCGTACCCATATAGGGCTTGATGCGGTTCATGACCGACATTGACCGGTTCAGGAACATAGCGGCCAGAAGGAACGGAATTCCAAGCCCTGCGGCGTATATACCCAGCAGGAATGTTCCCCGGGCCACCGAAGCCTCAGACGCGGCCAGCGACAGAATAGCCCCCAATTGCGGTCCGATACAGGGCGTCCAGCCGAATGCAAACGCAAGGCCCAGAATGTAGGCTCCGAACACGGACCCGCTGGAATCGCCGGTTTCCATGCGCGCCTCGCGGTCGAGGATCGGAATGCGGAATACGTTCAGAAAGTGAAGCCCGAACACGATGACAACCGCGCCAGACAACTTGGCGAACAGTACCTGATTGGTCAGAACAAAGGCGCCAAAAGCTGAAGCTGTGAAGCCCAACAGCAAAAACACCGTCGACAGGCCCATGACAAAAAACAGGGCCGCCAGCGTTGCCTTGCGGCGGGCTTTGGTTTCATCCTGCATCTCGTTGATGGTCACACCACTCATATACGCCAGATACGGCGGAACGATCGGCAAAACGCAGGGTGACAGAAAACTGATCAACCCGCCGATCATGGCGATGAACATGGCAGGCAAAAGCCCCGCGTCGATGATTTCAATTCCGAACATGAAACAGCACATAGGGTATGAAACCGGCGGCGTCACGAGGCCATTCGGTCACATCCTCGTGCTTGCGTGCTGGACACCGTGACAAAGTGGAAATATCTGAACGATATGTCTGAACCGACCGAAACCCTTGATGCCTTGGGGCTGTTGTGCCCGTTGCCCGTGCTCAAAGCGCGCAAACGTCTGAAATCCATGCCGGCGGGTGCTGTGTTGCGCATGTTGGCCGACGATCCCGCTGCAATTATCGATGTCCCCCATTTCTGTGCGGAAAGCGGGCACAGCCTGCTGTCGCAGGAGGAAATCGACGGACACCAGGTTTATCTGATCCGGAAATCGGCCTGAATTTGAACTCACGCCGTAAATGAAAAAGGCGGGCCTTGCGCCCGCCTCCCGTATTATTGGCCCAACGACCACCATCCGCGCCGCTTGGGCTTTGGTGGCTGGGCGGGTTCACGTTCTTTGACCACGGTTTCCAGAACAGGTTCCGGAGTTTCCTCGGCAGTCTGTACGGGCTCCTCAACAACGGGCTCAGAAACGTCTTGTGCTGCGACCGGTTCGGCTTTCGGCTCCTCCGGAACGACAGGTTCCTCTTGCGCCGTTTCGTCCACCTGCGGCTCTGAGGTTGCTTCTTCCGCGTCCGACTCAGGTTCAGCCGCAGCAGTCTCCACTTTTTCCTCAGATTCCTGCGGCTCGTCCGCGGTTTCTTCCGAAACCGGTTGATCAGCCAGAGCCTCGGGTGCCTCTACTGGTGCTTCTGCAGCAACCTCAGTCTCGGCGTCCTTTTTGCGGCGACGAGGTGCGCGACGTTTCTTGGGCTTGGGCTCCGGCTTTTCACTTTCATCCTCACCCTCGGACACACTTGCATCCTGGGTTTCGACATCAGCAGCCGCAACCTCAGTTGCCTCCGATGCTGCATCGCCGTCATCAGACGCTGCTTCTGGGGTGTCAGATGCGCCGTTGTTCTTCTTGCGGCGACGGCGGCGACGCTTGCGCTTTGGCTTGCTTTCGTCTTCCGCCTGTACCGTTTCTTCTTCCGGCTGATCCTCATCCGTCGCGTCAACCAGATCCATCAGTGACGCATCAACGGAAACGACAGGTGCGGTTGCCTCGGGAACGATCCGGCTGGCGGTCTTGAACTTCTCCAACGAGAAATCCGGGCTAACCAGATGCACATCGCCTTCAATGCGAACCGACAGCCCATAACGCGATTCAATCTGGGCGATATGTTCGCGTTTCTGGTTCATCAGGAAGTTAGCGATGCTGACCGGGCACCGAACCAGCACCTCGCGCGAGCGGCGGCGAGTGCCTTCTTCTTCAATCTGGCGCAGAATGGTCAGCGCCATGTTGTCGTCCGAGCGGATCAGTCCCGTACCATGGCAGGCCGGGCAGGGTTGCGTTGTTGCCTCCAGCATACCCGGCCGCAGCCGCTGACGGCTCATCTCCAACAGACCAAAGCCCGAGATCCGGCCAACCTGAATGCGGGCCCGATCTGTCTTCAGCTTCTCTTTCAGACGCTTTTCGACAGAGGCGTTGTTCTTCCGCTCGTCCATGTCGATGAAGTCGATCACGATCAAACCAGCCAAATCGCGCAGACGCAACTGGCGCGCCACCTCTTCGGCAGCTTCAAGGTTCGTCTTGAGAGCGGTTTCCTCGATCGAGCCTTCCTTGGTGGCGCGACCCGAGTTCACGTCAATCGCAACCAGTGCCTCGGTGACGCCAATGACGATGTAACCACCCGATTTCAGCTGCACGGTCGGGTTGAACATCCCCGCCAGGTAGCTTTCAACCTGGTAGCGCGCGAATAACGGCAGCGCGTCTTCATACCTTCTCACGTTTTTGGCGTGTGACGGCATGATCATCTTCATGAAGTCCTTGGCGATGCGATACCCGCCCTCGCCCTCGACCAGAACCTCATCGATATCGCGATTATAGAGGTCACGGATCGAGCGTTTGATCAGGTCGCCTTCTTCGTAAATCTTCGCTGGCGCGATGGACTGAAGTGTCAGTTCCCGGATCTGTTCCCACAGGCGCTGAAGGTATTCATAGTCCCGTTTGATTTCGGATTTGGTTCGCTTGGCGCCCGCGGTACGGATGATCAGCCCCGCACCCGTCGGCACGTCGATTTCTGCCGCGATTTCCTTTAGCTTCTTCCGGTCTGGCGCATTGGTGATCTTGCGGCTGATCCCGCCGCCACGGGCGGTGTTTGGCATCAATACGCAGTAGCGACCGGCCAGAGACAGATACGTGGTCAGAGCGGCACCCTTGTTGCCCCGTTCTTCCTTGACGACCTGAACCAGCAGAACCTGGCGGACCTTGATGACTTCCTGAATCTTATACCGACGCGGGCGCGGTTTGCGCGGCGGGCGGATATCTTCGCTGTCATCTTCATCCGCCACGGACTCGATTGTTTCATCTTTGGTGGAGGCATCCAACAGAGCTTCGGAATCATCCGCGTCCTCGGCGCCTGCCCTGTCGTCCTCGGCGTCGTCCTCGACCGCTTCTTCAAGCTCGGAAGCTACGGCCTCTGCCTCGCCAGCCACTTCTTCAGATGCAGCGGCTTCCGATCCATCTTCCGGCTCGACCTCAGTTGGTTCTTCCCCGTCTGCTGTGTCGACGGTTTCGGCCTCAGCTTCCTGCCCGGCATCCTCAGCCGCGCCTTCCGCATCCTCGGGCGCGTCAGCATCGTCAACGGGTTCTTCAACCGGGGTTTCGCCAACAAGCTCAACCGGAGAGGTTCCTTCGGGAACGGCCAGATCAGCCGCCTCTTCACCTTCATCAAGATCGATCGTTTCCATGCCCGTGGGTTCGGACGAAACCTCGATGCTCTCGACGGCATCGTCGGATTTCACATCCGCCGCCTTGGTCCGCGAACGGGACCGGCGCTTTTTGGGCTTGGATTCTTCGGCTTCGTCCTGCGCCTTCATCGCTTCGGCGTAGGCGCGTTCCTCTTCCATCAGCGCTTCGCGGTCGGCGACAGGGATCTGATAGTAATCCGGGTGGATCTCGGAAAACGCCAGAAAACCGTGTCGGTTTCCGCCGTAGTCCACAAACGCCGCCTGAAGCGACGGTTCAACCCGTGTTACTTTTGCAAGATAGATGTTGCCGGCAAGCTGACGTTTGTTTTCGGATTCAAAATCGAATTCCTCGACCTTGTTTCCGTCGACCACCACGACGCGGGTTTCCTCCGCGTGGGTGGCATCGATAAGCATTTTCTTAGCCATTTGTCCTTGGTGCACCGCGCCAAACGCGTTGTCCTTACCTGTCCGGGGGGACAGGCGCTTTTGGGGTGGTGTCTTGTCAGGGCGATATCGGACGGCGCGCGGCAGGGTCTGGCGCTTTGGCCCCCTGCCCGGTCACTCAATCGTTGCGCGCGCGTCATCGCGGTTCTTCTCCGACAGGCGCGGTCGTCCGCTACCTGCCCATTTATTCCTTTCACCCGCCATTTCACGGGTTAAGGCGTTCAGATGCCCCTATTGGGGCACAATCGGTCTGCGTCGCCTGGCGGGAAGGTGCACCACCTTTTGCGGCGTCGCAGCGAAACTCAAAGATTCGGGACTTTAGAGCGCAAAAACTGCCCTGCCCGTCCGGACACAATAAAAGCAGTCCTGTGGAAAAGACAATGGGCAAACTGCATCAGACCGCACGGACACATCCGACGCCCGGCTTATTCTGTTCAAAAATGCCTCAAGAGGGAGCTGGCCCCCTCTGAAATACGTCACAGGTAATCAGAACGTTGCAGGCCGTATTTGGCCATCTTTTCATTCAGTGTCCGACGCGGAAGGCACAATTCGTCCATAACAGACGCAATCGAACCTTTGTGGCGACGCATCGTGTTGTCGATCAGCATCCGTTCAAATGCCTCGACATACTCTTTCAGCGGCTTGCCCTCGGTCGTCATCACCGGTTGCATCTCTTCATGATCAGACATCAGCAAAGACGCAATGGTGCCGGACCCACGCCGAGATTGCAAAACCGCGCGCTCGGCAATGTTGATCAGTTGACGCACATTTCCGGGCCATGGGGCTTGCAATAGCTGCGCCGCCTCTTGCGCGCTGACCTGCGGCGCATCACAGCCATATTCTTCGGCGAATTGCTCGCTGAGACGTGTGAACAACGTCAGAATGTCCTCACCCCGCTGGCGCAACGGCGGCATGGTGATCCGCAAAGCCGCAAGACGATAGAACAGGTCGGGACGCAGCACATCCTCGCTTGTCTTGCCGGCTTCCTGCAGGTTCGAGATCGCGACAATCCGCGTTTCGGCCGGAGTACCCTGATCGTTCATGACACTCAGCAGACGTGCCTGCAGCGTATCGCTCAACGCCTCGACATCCTCCAGAACAAGCGTGCCGCCGCGCGCTTCTTCGATGGCGGGCAATTGTGCGTCTTCCGGCATCATCGGGCCAAACAAACGCTTGGACAGCGCCTCTTCCTCAAGCGCGGCACAGGAAACCAGAACGAATTTCTTGCCCGCGCGGCTGCCCACTGCGTGCAGGGCATGCGCCACCAGCGTTTTGCCCGTGCCGGTCTCGCCATCGATCAGAACGTGACCATCAGCCTGACCCAGATCGAGGATATCCTCGCGCAGGCGCTCCATCACCGGGCTGGCACCGATCAGCTTATTCATGATCTGCGTACCACCTGACAACTCGCGCCGCAGCGCGCGGTTATCCAAGGTCAAACGACGCGCATTGCTGGCGCGTTTTGCCAGTTCGGACATACGATCCGGATTGAACGGCTTTTCAAGGAAGTCGAACGCCCCGACCCGCATAGCCTCGACCGCCATCGGCACATCGCCGTGGCCCGTGATCATGATGACGGGCAACGTGCTGTCGGCCCCCATCAGCTTTTTCAGCAACTGAATGCCGTCCATTCCCGGCATCTTGATATCCGAAATGACGATACCGGGGTAATCCGGACCAAGAACCTTGAGCGCGTCTTCGGCGCTGGAAAAGGTCTCGGTGTCATATCCTGACAACGCCAGCCATTGGCTGATCGACTGGCGCATGTCCTGTTCGTCGTCCACAATGGCGATTTTCATGGCCTGTGCCATAGTCATTCCTCGTTATTCAGCGGCCTCAAGGCCGTCGCTTCCAAGTATCGGCAGCTGCATCTCGAAAACTGCACCACCGTGCTGTCCGTTGCGTGCGGTCAGCCGTCCGCCATGGTCGTTCACGATCCCCGACGAGATGGCAAGCCCCAGTCCAACACCGTCACCCGGCTGCTTGGTGGTGTAGAACGGTTCAAACAGGTTCTCGATATCTTCTATACCATACCCGTTGTCGCGCACCGTCAGTACCGCAGTATCGCCCGCCGCAAGGATAATTTCCACATCCGGGTCTGCCACCGATTTGGTGGCGTCCAGCGCGTTCCGCAAGAGGTTGACCATCACCTGTTCAATTCGCATCCGGTCACCCATCACGACCACTGGCTCCTCGGGAAGAATTTGTGTGATCTTCACCTGCCGCTGGCGCAGTTGCGGCTCCATCATCGACAGGGACGAGGCCAGCGCTTCTCCAAGATTTACAGGGGAAAACGCGTCCGCTCCCTTGCGTGCATATGACTTGAGCTGCCGGGTGATCGCGCCCATCCGTTCGATCAATCCGTCAATGCGGCCAAAGCTTGCAAGCGCTTCTTCCGGGCGGTTGCGGCGCAACAAAAGACGCGCGCCGGCCAGATAGGTTTTCATGGCGGCCAGCGGCTGGTTCAACTCGTGACTGACGGCGGCCGACATCTCACCCAAAGCGGCCAGTTTCGAGCTTTGGGCCAGCGTTTGTTCGGCCACTTCCAGTGTCTTTTCAACCCGTTCCCGCTCAGCGATTTCCCGCTGCAACCTTGCGTTCAATGCGCGAAGCTCTGCCGACTCGCGCTGAATCGATACCATCCGAACAGCAGCGCGTCGGCTGAGCGCATAGAAGGCTAGCGCCAGAAGAATCGCAAAGCCCATGATCTCCAGGGCCAAAACGCTGTTCACCTTCTCCCGGATCGAGGAATAAGTCGTGAAGGACGTCATCTGCCAGCCACGGAACGGAATTCGGGTCTCCATCCGCATCACAGCCTCACCTTGCAGATAGGCATCGGGCGGAAGGACCGTCCAGTCAGTGGTCGCGCGTATAGCACGCTGAATCGCGCCCTGCGGAGGCTGGCGCAGCATCGCGGCCTTTTCGTCCAGTCCCCGCCATTGCGGTTCGGTTGAAAGAATGATGGTGCCGGTGCTGTCCACGACCATGACAGCATCGGAGATCCCGGCCCAGGCGCGTTCAAATTTTTGCAGGTCGACCTCGACAACGATCACGCCCAGGGTCTCGGTTCCGGCTTCCATGCGACGGGAGTAGACAAAGCTGTAGCCGCCCGATTCCCGCTCGATCACGGTAAAGATCGTCGAGTTCGATCGCGCCGCATCGACAAAATAGGGCGAGTTGCGATGCAACTCACCCAGACGGTTGCGGTCCGTGGCAGCGACCGAGCGGCCATCACGGTCCAGCAGCATCAGCGAGGCCGCGCCGATCTCTTCAACGAAGGAAATCAGGCGTTGGGTCGAAAGGGAAAAATCGCCCGACTGCAATGCCGCGATCAATGTCGGGTCGCGCGCCAGCAACTGCGGAACGATCGAATTTCTGCGCAGCTCGCTCAGCAGGTTTCCGGAATACAGAGTCAACCGCAACTCAGCCCGGTTGCGGGTGGATTCGGTAAACCTGTCTGTCAGTAAACGGTTCGTGACCCACACGGTGGCTGCGGCGGCCACCAGCAAAACGATAACCGCAACCCGCAACCGCCATCCAAGCGGCGCGCCGCGAAGCGGTTTTGCGATTTTGGGCATGTTCGTGGGCGCGTCGGAGCTCATACGTGAAATTTACGCGTCCGGCGTTGCGACCTCAAGTCACGCTGGTGCCAAAACCCCGGACAATGCGCGGAACAACGCCGTTCCGTCGGTGCCGCCGTGCCCTTCGTCCGCTGCCCGCTCGGGATGGGGCATCATTCCGAGAACGCGACGGTTTTCCGAGAGAATGCCCGCAATATCGCCGACCGACCCGTTCGGGTTCTCGGCATAGGTGAACGCAATGCGGTCATGCTCTCGCAGGGTCGATAATGTTGCGTCATCAGCGAAGTAATTTCCATCGTGATGAGCAATCGGAATTCCGATCACATCCCCCGAATTGTAGCCTTGCGTAAACGCGCTGTCGCTGGTTTCGACCTTCAAGCCGACTGTGCGGCAGATGTATTTCAACCCGGCATTGCGCAGAAGCGCCCCGGGCAGAATGCCGGTTTCGGTCAGAATCTGGAATCCATTGCAAACGCCAATGGCGTAACCACCACGCTTGGTGTGGTTGACAACGGCCTTGCAGATCGGCGACTGGGCAGCAATTGCACCGCAACGCAGGTAGTCGCCGTAAGAAAATCCGCCGGGCACACCGACAATGTCGACACCCTCGGGCAATGTGGCATCCTTGTGCCAGACCATATCGACCTGGAAACCCGCCTGTTCAAAAGCAACTGCAAGGTCCCGATCGCAATTGGATCCGGGGAATACGATTACGGCTGCGCGCATGGCCGACCCTCCTTGATCAGATCCGAGAAAGCTCAGACTAGTTCGATTTCGTAGCGTTCGATGACCGTGTTAGCCAACAGCTTTTCGCACATCTCGGTGATGTCCGCCTCGGTCGCGCCGTCTGCAAGTTCCAGATCGATCACCTTGCCCTGACGCACGCCCTGGACCTGATCAAAGCCCATGGCACCCAATGCATGACGCACCGCTTCGCCCTGAGGGTCCAGAACCCCGTTCTTGAGCATGACATGCACCCGTGCTTTCATTTTCGAAACTCCACCTGTGGGGCGAAGGTCCAGGCCCCATTTCGTTGCGCGGGGGATAGCGCGGTTGTGGGCGCTGGACAACCCTTCTTGGCGGCTACGGGGTATGCAGTTTGACGCAGAGGATTCTGTCACCTTTCAAAAAAACCCCAGACATGCTCCAACACGCCGGATTGGCAAATGCCGAACTGAACAAAGAAAAAGCGCCCCCTCAACCGAGGCAGCGCTTTGTTCCAAATCGAACAGACCTGTTAGGTCAGTTGATCAATGTCGGCTTGGTCACGTTACTTTTGGGCAGAATGCCCAAGCGCCGGGCGACCTCGGAGTAGGCGTCGGTCAAATTGCCCAGATCGCGCCGGAACACGTCTTTGTCGAGCTTTTGTCCGGTTTCGATGTCCCACAGTCGGCAGCTATCCGGGCTGATTTCATCCGCCACGAGCAAACGCTGAAAATCACCTTCGAAGACGCGGCCTATCTCGATCTTGAAGTCGATCAGGCGGATACCCACAGCCAGCATCACACCGCTCATGAAATCGTTCACGCGCAGCGCCAGGCTAAGGATATCTTCCATATCCTGCTGGCTAGCCCAGCCAAAGGCCGCAATGTGTTCTTCCGAAACCAGCGGATCGCCGAGCGAGTCATCCTTGTAGCAGTACTCGATGATCGGACGCGGCAACTGTGTCCCTTCGGCGATGCCCAAACGCTTGGACAGCGAGCCTGCGGCATAGTTGCGAACGATCACTTCCAACGGCACAATCTCGCAGCTGCGCACAAGCTGCTCGCGCATGTTCAGACGGCGAATGAAATGGTTCGGCACGCCAATCTGGGTCAGGCCGGTCATGAAAAACTCGCTCAGACGGTTGTTCAACACGCCTTTTCCGTCAATGACGTCTTTCTTTTCGGCGTTGAAAGCCGTGGCGTCATCCTTGAAATACTGAACGATTGTGCCCGGTTCCGGGCCTTCATACAGGATCTTGGCCTTGCCTTCATAGATTTTCTTGCGACGCGCCATGTGCGACCTTTCCAGTCTGCTGAGCGGGAATGAGTCCCCTCACGTTGGCGTTCTCATAGTCCAAGCCCCCCTTTCTCGCAAGTTCGTCAACCCGAGAGGCTTTGACGCAGCGCAAATCCCTTGCGTCCGCAACGTGCAATAGTCATATCATGAAGACAGAATTCGAAACTCAAGGGGTCCCCGACAAATGACCACATTTGACGAACGTGAAGCCGCGTTTGAAAACAAATTCGCGCATGATGAAAAAATGCAGTTCATCGCCAGAATGCGCCGGAACCGCTTTATGGCCGTTTGGGCATCCACGCTTAAGGGTGAGACGGTAGAACAAGCCCGCAAATACGGTCAGGAACTGGTGCACACAGATCTTCAAAACGTAAGCGAAGACGACGTTGTCGACGCCGTCAAAGGATATCTGGGCGACCTTGCCGACGAAAAGACCATCCGCGTAAAGATGGCTGAGTTGTTGGTGGAAGCCAAAGAGCAGGTCATGGCGGAAGTAAACATCTGACCTCCAAAATACAAAGCTCATGATCTTCATGAGTTTTATGAATTTGATTTGACGCCCCGGTCGTGAGACACGGGGTGTCTCAATTTTTAACGGTCGAATGCACCTTTATTCGGACGACTCGCATGACAAACGCGCTTAGCACACTTTTGGAAACCAAGGATGCCATTCTGGCGGACGGGGCAACCGGCACCAATCTGTTCAATATGGGACTGCAATCGGGCGACGCGCCGGAATTGTGGAATGTGGACGCACCGGACAAGATCAGGGCGCTGTACCAGGGATCCGTTGATGCCGGCAGCGATCTGTTTCTGACCAACACTTTTGGCGGAACGGCCTCGCGTCTGAAACTGCACGATGCACAGGATCGCGTTGCAGAACTGAACCGAATCGGCGCCGAACTGGGTCGCGAAGTCGCCGACAAGGCAGGTCGCACGGTGATCGTGGCCGGGTCGGTCGGTCCTACCGGCGAAATCATGGAGCCGGTCGGCAGCCTGTCACACGCAGATGCCGTCGAAATGTTTCATGAACAGGCCGAAGCGCTAAAAGCAGGCGGCGTCGACGTTCTCTGGCTGGAAACCATCAGCGCGCCCGAGGAATTCCGGGCCGCAGCAGAAGCATTCGCGCTGGCTGACATGCCCTGGTGCGGGACCATGAGCTTTGACACCGCGGGTCGCACCATGATGGGCGTTACATCCGCCGATTTTGCCTCGCTGGTTGAAACGTTGCCCAATCCGCCTGTGGCTTTCGGCGCCAATTGCGGGATCGGGGCGTCGGATATCCTTCGCACGGTGCTGGGTTTTGCGGCACAGGGAACAGAACGGCCTGTGATCTCGAAAGGGAATGCGGGCATACCGAAATATGTCAATGGTCACATCCACTATGACGGAACGCCCGAGTTGATGGGCCAGTACGCGGCCATGGCACGTGACGCGGGGGCGACTATTATTGGCGGCTGTTGCGGCACGATGCCTGAGCATCTTCGTAAGATGCGCGAGGCGCTGGACACAACCGCACCGGGTGATCGACCGACACTGGATCAGATAACGGGCGCACTGGGTCCATTCTCATCAGCCTCTGACGGCACTGACGAGGATGCGGCAGTCCCGGACCGCCGCGCGCGCCGTCGACGCCGGGCTTGAGCTTCAGCGCCCCTCGAATTTCGGGGGGCGTTTTTCCATGAATGCAACGACGCCTTCGGCAAAATCGCGGGTGCGGCTGCAATCTCCCTGCAAATGAGCCTCGGTCGTCAATTGCTGCGTCAGGGATTTGCCGTAAGTTCCGCGAATGGCCTTCTTCATCGCAGCAAACGCAGCGGTTGGCCCACTGGCCAGATAAGACGCCCGCTTGCGCCAGTGCGCGTCAAACTCTGCATCACTGACGGATTCCCAGATCAGCCCCCAATCATCGGCTTGACGCGCGGTGATCTTGTCCGCGAACAGCGCCGCGCCCATCGCTTTGGCCATCCCCATCTGACGCGGCATGAACCATGTACCGCCGGCATCCGGCATCAACCCGATCCGCGCGAATGCCTGTAAAAAATAAGCGCTTTCAGCCGCAATCACGACATCCGCGCACAAAGCCAGATTGGCCCCCGCACCGGCGGCTGCCCCGTTTACCGCGGCGATTGTCGGAACCGGGCAATCGTGGATCGTTTCCAGCATCGGTTCGTATTCGTCGCGCAAAGATCTTTCCAGGTCGATCTTGCCAGTGCTCGAAGCATCCCCAAGATCCTGCCCCGAGCAAAACGCGTTGCCAGCTCCGGTTATCACGATCGCCCTGGCGCGACGGGCCGCATGTTTCATCGCATGCATGATCTCGGCCCGCATTTGCGTGGTCAGTGCGTTCATCTTATCCGGCCGGTTCAGCGTAAGAACCGCCAGATCGTCCGCAATGTCCAGAAGGACCGTTTCATATTCCATGGTTTCCTCCCAAACTCAGAACCCTGGGTGAACCTGATGGATAAATGCGGGAAGGAAAAGCTAAACCGAACGTCAGTCTTCGAGAATTTGGCGCAGACGCTCTTTCTCGTTCTCGCTCAGGGCGTCTGCTTCGGACGCGCCCTGCCCTTGTGACCGCTTACGCAAAAAGTTCCAGCCCATTCCGGCGGCAATCAGCAGCATTATGGGACCGGCCAGCCAAAGCATCAGGTTTGACCCGGTCACTTTCGGCTTCAAAAGAACATATTCGCCGTAACGGTCAACGATATAGGCCACAGCCTCTTCGTCGCTGTCCCCGGCCACCAGCCGCTCACGCAACAACAGGCGCAAATCGCGCGCCAGTTCGGCATTGCTTTCATCAATGCTTTCATTTCGGCAGACAAGGCAGCGCAAACCGGTGCTGATGTCGCGTGCCCGCGCTTCGAGTGCCGGGTCATCCAACACTTCATCCGGTTGAACAGCCATCAACGGGGAGGCAATCAGCATCAGGATCAGAGCCAGACGTCTCATTCCGCAGGTACTCCGCCAGCCGGGGACTTGCGGGCACCGGCAGCCACACGAAAACGACGATCAGACAGGCTGAGAACTCCGCCAAGCGACATCAGAATACACCCGCCCCAGATCCAGTTCGCCAGTGGTTTGATATAGGTCCGCATGACCCAACCGCCATCGGCCTGTTGGTCGCCGATCACGACATACACATCCCGCAGGAAACGATAGTCGATCGCCGCTTCGGTCGTGGGCATCCGCGCCACGGGATAATCGCGTTTTTCCGGATGCAGCGTGGCGATGGGTCGCCCGCTCTTTTCAACAATTACATCCGCCATGGTCGAGAAGTAGTTCGGCCCCTGTACCCGGCGCACATCATTCAGGGTCAGGGTGAATTGCCCGACTTCAAATGGCTGGCCCGGTTGCGCAACACGTATGTCTTCGACCTCCCACGCGGTCAGGCCTGCAATGGCAAATATCGTTACCCCCAACCCTGTATGAGCGACCGCCTTGCCCCAATCCGCACCGGGAAGACGCACCAGGCGGTTCAAGTTGTTTTTGCGGCCCGTGCGGCTCCACAAATCCACGATTGCACCGAATGTGATCCATGCGCCAAGGAACAGACCAACCGGCCCCAAAGCGCTGCGTCCTGTCTGCATCGCCCAGACCAGCAACGCCAGCGCAAGCGCCAGCAGAAACGCGTAGCGCAGCGACCAGGCCGTTTTGCCAAGCTTGCCCCGTTTCCAGGGCAGCATGGCACCAACGGGCAACGCAATGCCCAACGCGACCATGAAGGGCGTAAAGGCCGCATTGAAGAAAGGCGCCCCAACAGAAAGCTTCCGATCAAAGGCCATTTCCGCCACCATCGGCCACATGGTTCCCACAAACACGACAAAACAGCTAACAGCCAGAAGGATGTTGTTCAGTATCAACGCGCTTTCGCGGCTGACCATACCAAACACACCCTTCGCCTCCATGGCCTGTGCGCGGGTGGCAAACAGGGTCAGCGAACCGCCGATGAAGAAAATCAGAATAAGCAGGATGAACACGCCCCGCTCCGGGTCGTTCGCAAAAGCGTGAACCGAGGTCAGCAGGCCGGACCGTACGATGAAGGTTCCGATCAGCGAAAATCCGAAGGCTATAATGGCCAACAGGATCGTCCAGCTTTTGAGGGATTCGCGCTTTTCCACAACAATCGCCGAGTGCAGCAATGCGGCAGCCAGCAGCCACGGCATGAACGAGGCATTTTCTACCGGATCCCAAAACCAGAAACCACCCCAGCCCAGTTCATAGTAGGCCCACCATGACCCCAGCGCGATGCCGATCGTCAGAAACACCCAGGCCGCCAATGTCCATGGCCGGACCCAACGCCCCCATGCCGCATCGATTCTGCCCTCGATGAGGGCTGCAACGGCAAAGCTGAAAGCCATGCTCAGCCCGACATACCCCAGATACAGGAACGGCGGGTGGAACGCGAGGCCGGGATCCTGCAGCAGCGGGTTCAGGTCGCGGCCGTCAAACGGCGCGATAACCAACCTGTCAAACGGGTTCGAAGTGAACAGAATAAAGGCGAAAAACGCGACAGCAATGGCCGATTGAACCGCCAGCACGCGCGCCTTGAGCGTTGGTGGCAGACCGCCGCCGAAGAACGCGGCCATGGCACCGAAAATGGTAACAATCAGCACCCACAACAGCATCGAACCTTCGTGGTTCCCCCAGGTGCCGCTGATCTTGTAAAGCATCGGCTTGGCGGAATGGCTGTTCTCTACCACGATACGCAGCGAAAAGTCCGACGTGATGAAGGCCCACGTCAACGCACCAAATGAAAACGCGGTCAGCAAGAACTGAGAGATCGCAGCCGGTTCCGCAAACGCCATCCAGCCGGTCCATCGTTTTGCAGCGCCGATCAAGGGCACCACGCTTTGAACGATGGCGACAAAAAAGGCGAGGATCAGGGCAAAGTGGCCAAGTTCTGTAATCATGGCCATCGATATAAACCTGTCGCGGGGCAAGCACCAACAACAATCGCCAGGATTTGGCGCACATAGTGTCGCGGGTCAGGCACCGCGCAGGCGCTTCTAGTCCTCCAACGCGCGGTTTTCGTCAAGGTCGACGGTCGCCTCGACTTCGGGTTGTTCTGCACCGGCGTCTACATGTGTCGGCATATCCTTGTCCAACGTTTGCAGGGTTCTGAGATTCTCGACGACGACAGGAACCCGTGTCATCCCGGCGGCAATTTCTCGTTGCAGATCCTGCACTTTGCTGTGGTGACGCGCGCCAAAATAAAAGGAAACGATTACCCCCAACAGCCACCACAAAGGTTCAGGTACAAGCGCAATCCCCTGCATTCGGGCCGCAAACCAGATCGGGTCGACCATGGCCGCCACAAACAATCCCAACGTCCCCAAAGCCAGCGCCGGTCGCGGTACTCGGTTCAACCCATCCATAAACCGATCGAATGCACCTTTTTGCCCTTTGTGAAACTCGGCGCCGAACTGAGACATCGCCTGCCCTTGGACAGTCACGGAACGCTCAGCTGCTGCATCGGCGTTCTCGTGGAAAACTTCGACTGTTTCCCGCACAAGGTTTCGCCCGCCCCCGAACAGAAATGACAATACGCCCGATATCAGCCCCATCGTGAAACTCTCCTTTGAAACTCTGCGTCGCTTAGGTGGTAATCGGGTGAAAGAAATTCTTCCGCCCGTCGAATCCAGCCCCCTTTTCCCCCGGATCGGGTGCGCGCATATTTGCGGGACGCAGGACGCCGATCTGCCAGTTGAAAATAGTAGTTTCGTCGGGCGATACCGTAGGCATCACGCAGCGCCGCCGCATCAGGCATAGCCGCTTCCCGGCAAGCCTCTGCCGTCTGCGGACCAACCACGCCATCCACCGTGACCGCGAAACCCATTTGCACCAACAACCGTTGCAGGATTCGGACGGCATGGGCACCGGCATTTACGTACATGTCAAAAATAGTCGCCTGCAGCATTTCTGGCAACAACCCAAGGCGGGGTTCCTCGAAATAGTATTGCAGAAAGATCTCAACTGCCTGATTTTGCGACAGTGCACGCACGTCTGCGTGCGAAATCTTTCCGTCTCCGGTCAGATCCAATCCCAACCGCCGCAGCGTGCTGATTGTAACACCGAACTTCGTGGGTCCACCGGGGTCATCCGGATCATCCACATATCCGCCTTCTCGTGCCACTATGCCCCTGGCGATTTGCCGAACCGTCTGCATGCCGACCTCATTTCAACTATCAGGTCAGACGGTCAGTCAAAGGCATTAACAACGCGCAAAAAGAAAGGGCGCTGCATGTCCGTCACATGCAACGCCCTACTTCTTTTTGTTCAAGGTTACGCTGCCGCCGGAGGCATGCGGATCAGATGAGGTCAGCTCTCATCGGCCTCTTTGTAGACCCCTTGTTCTTTCAAGGCATCCACGACCTCTTTCGGCATATAGGTCTCATCGTGTTTTGCCAGTATTTCAGTGGCTTCAAAGACACCGTTCACGTAACTTCCGGTTCCCACCATACCCTGATTTTCCGAAAACAGGTCCGGCAGTACACCCGTGAATGCCACTTTGACGGTTTCGCCGCCGTCTGTGACGCTGAAATAGACCGTCTCGCCCTGTCCGCGAATGATTGACCCTTCTTCGACCAGCCCGCCAATCCGGAATACTTCGGTCGGTTTGGGAGGTTCCGCGATGACCTGACTTGGCGAGCGGAAAAAGTTGATGCCGTCCCGCATGGCGTACCCAATCAACGCCGTCGACAATGCCAGGGCAACAGCTGCCAGCAAAATGATCTGTACTCGACGGCGTTTCTTGAGCGTTTTCATCTTTTCCTCACGGGAACAACGGGGCCATCATCAGCCCGGCGGTTTCATTTTCACCTAACATCAGGTTGGCGTTCTGCAAGGCTTGGCCACTGCTACCTTTTGTCAGGTTATCAAGTGCCGCGACCACAATCGCGCGACGTTCAATCCGATCTGCAACCACGCCGATATGGCAGAAGTTTGACCCCCTGACATGGTGGGTCGAAGGCGTTTCACCAAAGGGAAGCACCTGCAGAAACGGCTCTGCTTCATAGGCCTTGCTCAGTGTTTCATAAATGCTGTGTGGGTCGCCCTTCACATAGGTCGTTGCCAAAATCCCCCGATTGGCGGGGATCAGATGCGGTGTGAACTGCACATGCACGGTCCGCCCCGCCAGTTTCGAGAACTCCTGATCGAACTCTCCCAGGTGACGGTGCGTCCCGCCTACGGCATAGGCGTTGTACCCTTCACTGAGCTCTGCGTGCAAAAGGTTTTCTTTCAACGACCGACCCGCCCCTGAAACGGCGCATTTCAGGTCGAGAATGATGTCATCGAGATCAACCACACCCGCTGTTATCAGCGGCCGCAATGCGTATTGCCCGGTCGCCGCGTTGCAACCTGTGCCAGCAACCAGTCGCGCAGCCCGGATTTCATCGCGGTAGAATTCGGTCAAGCCATAAACAGCCTCTTCCTGCTGTTCCAATGCAGCGTGCGGGTTGCCGTACCACTTCTCGTACTCCGCCGGATCGCGCAGGCGGAAATCAGCGGACAGGTCGATAATCTTCAGGTTTTTCGGCAGATCACGGATTATTTCCTGGCTGGTTTTGTGCGGCAATGCGCAGAAACACAGGTCAATCTGCGAGAAATCAATTTCCGAAATCTTGCACAGATCCGGCAGGTTCATATGCCGCAGATGTGGGAAAACCTGCGCCATAGGCTGCCCAGCCTTACGTTCAGCGGCCAGAGCGGTGATTTCCTTATTCGGGTGCTCGGCGATCAGCCGCACCAGTTCCGCACCGGTATAGCCGGAAGCGCCAAGAATTGCGATTTTGTGGGTCATGTCAGACCTCTTGCATGAGTGTGTCACATATCACGACCGCCGATGTGACGGTCATCGGATTAAGGAATGGGGGTCCGGGCGTCCTTGACCTAAGTCAGGCCGCCTCAAATGTGATTTGTCGTCGGAGAAACTGAGTGGCCCGATCGCTGACAATGCCCGGTTTGCCGGTCGTCAGAAACCCGCCCCCGCCCCCGCCCGAGCCAAGCATGTTCGGATGGCGTTGCAGGTAATCCGCAAGGCTTTCCGCCACCAGATCTCCCTGACTGAACACTTGAACATCCGGACCAAGCGCCTGCTGAAACGTTTCGGCCATCAAAGGGTAATGCGTGCAACCCAGAATGGCGGCCTGTGGTTCGGGCATCTTCCGCTTCAGGGCATCCACGTGGCTGCGCACCAGCGCTTCGGCCAGAATCATGTCGCCATCTTCGATCGCGTCAACAACACCGCCACATGCCTGCGCCTCGACATCTACACCGATGGCCCGAAAGGCCAGTTCCCGCTGAAACGCACGACTTGAAACGGTGGCCGGGGTCGCAAACAGAGCAACATGCTTCACGGCGACCTCTCGCGGGGGCGAGTTGTCGCCCCATTGGCGTTCCGTCAGGGCCTCGATCAGCGGCACAAAGACGCCGAGAACCCGCTTGCCGTCGGGCACGCCCTCTTCCTGCATCCGCCGCAACGCAGCCGCGCTGGCGGTGTTGCAGGCGAGAATCACAAGATCACAGCCCTTTGCCCACAGGTCATGAACTGCCTTGCGGGTCAGTTGATAGATATCCTCAGCATCGCGCACACCGTACGGTGCGTGCGAACTGTCCGCGAAATACAGGAAATCCACGTCCGGCAGACGTTTCCGTGCGGCGTCCAGAACGGTCAGCCCGCCGAGACCAGAATCAAATATACCTACTGCCATTTGCCCTTCAGGCGCGATGCCGTTCCTCGAATTCATACCCGTAGTCATAGGACTTTAACGGTTTCGGAGACAGCTCATACGTCGCTTTGCGCAAGAAATCCATCATCTTGCGCGTGTCCTTGCCCAAAGGGTCCAGAACATCCCGGCCAATGGGCTCACCGATGACCACCTTAACCGGCGTGTCGACCCGCTTCTTGAACTCTTTGATCAGCAACCCCATGCGCAGCGTATTGTGCAAATGACTGGCAATCTGAAACAGGCGTGAGGTGTGCCCGTCAAAAAAAACCGGTACAACCGTTGCATTCGATTTCGCAACCATTCGGGCCGTAAAACCGCGCCAGCCCGGATCCATCGGGTGCGAGAACGGTTTGGCTCCGGTGCTGACCGTTCCGCCCGGGAAGATCCCGATGGCACCGTCACTACCCAAATAATCCAAGGTCGTCTTCCGCGTTTCGAGGTTTAGCTTCATCGCCTCCTTCGTATTATCGAACGAAATTGGCAGGATGATACGATTCAGATCCTCGGCCTTTGTGAATACATGATTGGCCAATATCCGAAAATCTCCGCGCGTCTGAGACAGGATGTGGCCCATCATCAGACCATCCAGAATTCCGTACGGATGATTTGCAATCAGGATCAGCGGCCCGTCAGCGGGTATGTTCGACAAAGATCCGCCGACGATATCCAGTGACAATCCGTACCGCTCGACCATAACCGCCCAGAAATCCCGGCCGTTGGCGACTTCGCGCTCGTACCCATCCGCCCGTTTGATCAGACGCAAACGCCCGGTCGTATTCTCCATAAGCTTGATGACCATCTTCCCGCCTCTGGTCTCGGCGGAATAGGCATAGGAAATGTCACGGGCGACATGACGGCGCGAAGGCATGCGATACTCCGGTCTGTTTCACGCAATCTAGGTGCAGGTGAGCCTTTTGCACAGATGCCGTTACAGGATTATGACATGTCATTCGGCCGCGGCACGCATCTCGGGACCGCCGTCGCGGATGATCGCCAGCAATTCCTCGCGCTTTTTGGCTGCTTTGGCTTCGTTCTCCCTCAGAACAGGTCCAAATCCGCGAATCTCCAGCGGAAGCCGTGCGAGGGCCGCAAATGCGTCACGTGTTTCGGCCGTGATCAATGGCGTGATCTCACGCAGGTCGGATTCGTACTGACGGATCAATGCACGTTCCATCTTGCGTTCAGCACTGTAACCAAAAATGTCGAAGGGCGTACCGCGCAGGAATTTCAGTTTGGACAGAAGCTTCATCGGTCCAAGCATCCATTCCCCAAAAGCACGCTTGCGCGGTCGCCCGTTCGGTCCGGTCCCTCCCATTATTGGCGGTGCCAGATGAAAGGTCATCTTGAAGTCGCCGTCGAACTCGGACTTTGCCTGCTCCCGGCTATCCAGGAGAAGGCGAGCAACCTCATATTCGTCCTTGTAGGACAGCAGTTTGTGATAACCTTTGGCCACAGCGTCGCGAACCGAGGCGTCCTCGAAAGCGTCAACCACCTTGCGGTAGCGTTTTGCCAGACGATTGCCCTGATATTTCTTAAGATGATCGGTCCTGAAGTCGATCATCTGCTCCAGCGATTTGGGCAACTCTGCAACGGAAGGCGACAGTATCGCATCGACTTCCTGGGGATGCAGAACTGCCCACCGGCCAATATCAAAGGCGTGTTTGTTGCGTTCGACCGCTGTGCCGTTCAGTTCGATGGCTTGCAGAACGGCCTGATGTGAAACCGGCAGTAGACCCTTTTGCCAGGCAGCACCAAGGACCATCATGTTTGAATAGATCGAATCTCCCATGACAGCGCGCGCCAGCTCGGTTGCATCAAACATCGAAACGCCGTCCTTCAATCGCGCCTGCAGCGCCAGTTCCAGCCGGTCGCTGGGGATCTGGAAATCGGTGTCCCGGGTGAAGTCGCCGGTGATCGTTTCATGGCTATTGACCACCGCGCCGGTTTGGCCGGTTCGGGTCAGACCCAGTGTTTTGGCCCCGGCAGACACGACCAGATCGCCGCCAATCAGCGCATGTGCTTCGCCGGTCGCGACACGGATGGCACTGATGTCTTCAGGACGGTTGGCCAACCGGCAATGGATGTGCACCGCACCGCCTTTTTGCGCCAAACCCGCCATTTCCATCATGCCAGCACCCTTGCCGTCGATCTGGGCCGCCTGCGCCAGAATGGCACCCAGCGTCACAACCCCGGTGCCACCGACGCCAGTGATGACAACGTTATGAGTTCCATCAATACGCGGAAGTTCCGGCATAGGCAGATCGGGCAAGTCGATCTCGGTCGTCGCTTCCTTTCGGATCTGAGCGCCTTCCAACGTCACGAATGAAGGGCAAAACCCGTTGAGACAGGAAAAATCCTTGTTGCAGCTGGACTGATCAATGGCGCGCTTGCGACCAAGTTCCGTGTTCTTCGGAACGATCGAGACACAGTTCGACTGAACACCGCAATCCCCGCAGCCTTCGCAGATGTCAGTGTTAATAAACACCCGCTTGTCCGGGTCGGGAAATGTTCCGCGCTTGCGGCGGCGGCGTTTTTCGGCGGCGCAGGTCTGCACGTAGACAATAACCGACACGCCCTCGATCTCGCGAAAACGTTCCTGCACCCGCATAAGTTCGGCGCGCTCGAAGGTTTCGACATTAGCGGGCAGCGCCTTGAAGTTCACGTCTTCCTTTTCGTCATAAACAACAGCCACCGTCTGAACGCCCATTGCCTTGACCTCGGCCACAATACGTTCGGCCGTCAGACCGCCTTCATTGTCCTGCCCGCCGGTCATGGCAACTGCATCGTTGAACAGGATCTTGAAGGTGATGTTTGTCCCCGCCGACAATGCCGCCCGGATCGCCTGAACGCCCGAGTGGTTGTAGGTTCCGTCCCCAAGGTTCTGGAACACATGTTTGGTGGTCGAAAACGGCGCTTCCCCAATCCAGTTTGCGCCTTCACCGCCCATCTGAGTGAACCCTGTCGTCTCACGATCCATCCACTGAACCATGTAGTGGCAGCCGATACCGGCATAAGCGCGGCTTCCCGTCGGCACGCGGGTAGAACTGTTGTGCGGGCAACCCGAACAGAAATATGGCAGGCGCGTCGCGATTTCCTGGGCGTTGTCGGCCCTGCGGGCTTCGGACAGTTTTGCCAGCCCGGCGCGAACGCCGTCTGTATCGTGCCCCTCTTCGATCAGGATCTCACCGATTTTCTCGGCGATCATGATCGGATCCAGCGCGCCGCGTGTCGGGAACAGTTCTTCTCGGTGCAAGGTGCCGGCACCGCCCTTGTACCAGCCATAGACACGGCGGCCGCGGCGATCGTCGAAAATGGCCTCTTTGACCTGAACCTCGATCAGCTTGCGCTTTTCCTCGACAATCACGATCAGATCCAGGCCTTCAGCCCAGTCGTGGAACCCAACCATGTCCAGCGGGAAGGTCTGCCCCACCTTATAGGTGGTAATGCCCAGCCGCTCGGCCTCGTTTGCGTCGATGTTCAGCAGGGACATGGCATGGGTCAGGTCCAGCCAGTTTTTGCCCGCCGCAACAAACCCGATTTTCGCGCCCGGCTTACCCCAGATACGCTTGTCCAGTTTGTTGGCATGAGAGAAGGTTTCCGCCGCAAAACGCTTGAAGTCGATAATGCGCCCTTCCTGCAGGTGAGGCGTGTCGCCCAAACGGATGTTCAACCCGCCCTCGGGCATGTCGAACTCGGGCATCACCAGCCCCATGCGATCCGGGCTGCCGTCCACGACGGAAGTCACCTCGATCGTGTCTTTCATCGTCTTCAAGCCAACCCAAACGCCGGCAAAACGGCTGAGCGCAAAGCCGTAGATACCGTAATCCAGGATCTCCTGAACACCTGCCGGGCTGACCACAGGCATGTACATGTCGACCAGAGACCATTCCGACTGGTGCAACACGGTCGAACTCTCACCGGTGTGATCGTCGCCCATTGCCATCAGCACACCGCCATGGCGCGCGGTTCCGGCCATATTCGCATGCCGCATCACGTCACCGGACCGGTCCACGCCCGGGCCCTTGCCGTACCACAACCCGAACACGCCGTCGTACCGGCCGTCTCCTCGCAACCCGGCCTGCTGGCTGCCCCACAGGGCTGTTGCCGCCAGATCCTCGTTCAGACCGAACTGAAAGGTGACATCGCTTTCCGAAAGCTCTTTTTGCGCTCGCATCATCTGCTGATCGACCGCCCCAAGCGGCGAACCGCGATAGCCGGTCACCAGTCCGGCGGTGTTCAAACCCGCCTTCTGGTCGCGCGCTTTTTGCATCAGCATCAGCCGAACAAGCGCCTGCGTTCCGTTCAGAAGAACGGGATTTCTGGTCAGATCAAAGCGGTCATTCAGCGAAATCTTAGGCTCGCTCATCGGACGCCTCCCCTCGTCAGATCAGGTTGCTAACTTAACACATATTTTAGGTCATAATTTCTGACCTGTATAGACGCTATCCTCTGAATTGTAACGATTTCACAGTTTGAATGTAGAACTTGTTACCTATTTCATATAGGGCTTCCTTAGGATAACGAAAGTTGCGGCGATGGACTGGGACAAGCTTAGGATATTTCACGCGGTTGCAGACGCGGGCAGCCTGACGCACGCCGGAGACAAGCTTAACCTGTCCCAATCGGCCGTCAGCCGCCAAATCCGCGCGCTGGAAGAATCACTCGATGCCACCTTGTTTCATCGCCATGCCCGAGGTCTGATTCTGACCGAACAGGGCGAATTGCTATTCGATGCGACCTCGGCCATGTCCAAACGACTGGACGCCGCCGCCGCGCGCATCCGCGATAGCGAAGAAGAAGTGTTTGGGGTTCTTCGAGTAACAACCACTTTCGGTTTCGGAACCCTTTGGCTGGCCCCCAGGCTGCCGAAATTATATGAACAATATCCCGACCTGAACATCGACCTGATGTTGGAAGAACGGGTTCTGGACCTTCCCATGCGCGAGGCCGATGTTGCCATCCGTATGAAAGAGCCCAGCCAGGCGGATCTCGTGCGCAAGCGTCTTATGACGGTCCGGATGCAGCTTTATGCAACCAGAGAATACTTGGACACGCATTCCTCTCCGGCATCGATTGAGGAGATTTCCAATCACAGGCTGATCTGCCAGACCCCCGCCGCCCCACAGGTTGGTGCCAGCGCAGCAATGGTCCGGCATTTAATGACGCACAACCCCAGCTCGCTGCTGACGGTCAACAACTATTTTGGGGTATTGCAGGGTGTACTACACAACCTTGGCATCGGTGTTCTGCCGGACTACGTCACGCAGGATTTCCCGCATCTGATTTCCATTCTGGCAGATATCGAAAGCGCGGATGTGCCGGTCTATCTCGCATACCCCGAGGAATTGCGACATTCCAAACGCGTGGCAGCCTTCCGGGATTTCGTTCAGGATGAGATCATCGAACAGCGGAAACAGTTGAAGAAGCTGGGAAAACTCTAGCTATGCACATTTGGCATAGCGGGCATGAGCAGCAAACAGCCTAATAAATCTTGAACGAACGAAAACCGCACACTAAATGGGCACTCGAAGGCGGTGATGCTGAAACGCTCATCATCTTCATACCTCCCTGTTGGACTACGGCCGAGCTTATTGCTCGGCCTTTTTTTTGGCCCGAAAGCCAAGCCCTCTGAAAACAAGCCAATTTTTCTGGGAATCGTTCCACACTCCCTCTATGCTGCCGGAAAATAAAAATTTTCTACTTTCGAGGGAAATCTCATGTTCAATCTGCTTCGCCTAATGCTGGCGATGATCGTATCCGTGTTTATTGTGGGTACGGCGCTGGCTCAGGAGTCTGACACAGGCTCATCCTCTACGGTGGCGGCCCCGGTCGTTCCTGATGACCTGAGCCCCGAGCAGGTGGACGATTTGGTTGCGCGCATGTCTGACGATCAGGTGCGCGCCCTTTTGTTAGAGCGGTTGGATGCCGTAGCCGAGAAGAGGGCCAAGGAGGCAGAAGGACAGGAAGACCCGCTGACCGAAATCAACGAAATATGGGCGGCGATGGTTGCCTCATGGACTAATGTTCTGACGACACTTCCAAACATTTTCAGCGCGCAGGTTAAAGCATTTAGCAACTTTTCCGAAACTCTCGGATCGACCGGTGTGCTTACTTTGATCGGGCTGGTCGCAAGCGTTCTGGTTGTGGGATTCATAGCTGAAAAGTTGTTCGATCTGTTAACCAGAAGATGGCACAAACACACCGAAGTCGGGGATGAGGCCGACCTTTGGGGTGCCGTGAGCTTTTTGTTCCGCCGGTTTTGCCGCGAGATCGCCGGGTTGATTGTTTTTTATATCGTCATCCGGACTCTGGGCCGGATCCTTTTGACACCCGAGCAGCTCAAATTTGCGGGCCCTTTCGTATTCTATCTTATCTGGATCCCGCGATTGGGCGCGGCGGCGTCGCGGTTCATTATGGCACCAAACAACCCAAAATTCAGACTGGTCAACATTGACGATCACTGGGCAAAATACCTGCATCGGAATCTGATTGGTTTGCTGATCCTGATTGGGGTTACGCTGTTCGTTGTCCGCTTCAATGGTTTGAACGGTATCACTCCCGGCGATACCCGCATCGGTTTCTGGCTGAATAGCGCTATTCATATCTACATTGGCGTGATCGCCTGGACCGCGCGCGAGGGCCTGTCGCAGATGATGCTGGGCACCGATCCGGATCACACAAAATTCGATGAAGAAGTCGCGCAGTATTATCCGTACTTCGCAATCGGCGTTTCGGCGGTGACCTGGCTGCTGGTCGAGTATCTTGCCGCACAGCGCGACCCGGCAATCCTGGCGCTGTTGGTCAAAGGCCCGCATTTCACGACTATGTTCTGGTTGCTGATTGCACCCGCCCTCGACACTCTGATCCGTGGATTAGTGCGCCATCTGCAACCGCCGATGTCCGGCGAAGGCCCGCTTGCCGAACGCGCGTATCGGTCGACCAAGCGCAGCTATATCCGCATCGGCCGTGTTCTGGCAGGCCTGTTTGTCGTGATGATGATTGCGCAGGCATGGCAGTTGGATTTGCGGCATGTCGCTTCCGCTGGCATCGGCGCCGAAGTTGGTGGGGCCGTGATCGAGTTTCTGCTGATTATTGCCGTCGGTTATATCATGAACGAGGTCGTCTCGCTTTGGATCAACCGTCGTCTGGCCAAAGAACAGACAGCCGCCGAAGCTTTGGACGAAGAAGCCGGTGGCGAAGGCGGCGGTGCGGGCGGCTCGCGTCTGGCGACCGTTCTGCCATTGCTGCGCATCACCGCGCAGGTGACGATTGCCGTCATCTTCGGCCTGCTGGCACTCGGGGCACTGGGCGTCAACATCACGCCGCTCCTCGCCGGTGCCGGTGTTCTCGGCCTGGCCATCGGCTTTGGTGCGCAGAAGCTGGTTGCCGACATTGTCGGCGGTATCTTCTTCCTGATCGATGACGCCTTCCGCGTTGGTGAATACGTGGATGTGGGCGGCACCATGGGAACCGTCGAAAAGATCTCGATCCGTTCGATGCAATTGCGCCACCATCGCGGGCCGGTTCATACGATCCCTTATGGTGAAATTCAGAAGCTGACGAATTTCAGCCGTGACTGGGTCATCATGAAACTGAAGTTCACGGTGCCCTTCGACACTGACCCCAACAAGGTCAAGAAGATCTTCAAGAAGATCGGGGCCGATATGATGGCGGACGAAACTCACAAGGAAGGTTTCTTGCAGCCCTTCAAATCTCAGGGTGTGTTCGACTTTGACGATGTCGGGATGATCATCCGAGGCAAGTTCATGGCCAAACCGGGCAAGCAGTTCACGCTGCGCAAGGAAATCTTCAACCGGGTCAAGGCTGCCTTCAACGAAAACGGAATCGACTTTGCCCGCCGCGAAGTCCGTGTTGCGATCCCCGGCCTGGAAGAGGCGGAAACCCTGACCGAAGAGCAAAAGGCCGCAGTTGGCGCCGCCGCTGCTGACTCGTTGAACAAGCAGCAAGGTGGTGCTTGATAAGCTCCGCGCGCGGTAGCTGCCCTAGCTGTCGGGTTTTGGACCAAATTCTTGAAGAACCGGCGCACCGCGCCGGTTCTTTTTTGCCCGGGTAATTGCTCTCCTCCTAGCTTTCGGCCCGGTTCTTGCGCCCTGCGCGGTCTTGACCCTTCCCACGGGCGCGCCCATGGCCTAAAAGGCGCGCAATCTCGGCCATCTCGGACACAGGACAAACCATGCAAGAGCCCGCCATCACCCCGGATCTGATTGCAGCACACGGGTTGAAACCCGAAGAATACGACATGATCCTGGAGATCATCGGGCGCGAGCCGACATTTACCGAGCTTGGCATCTTTTCGGCCATGTGGAACGAACACTGTTCCTACAAGTCCTCGAAGAAATGGCTGCGCACGCTGCCCACCTCGGGGCCTCAGGTCATTTGCGGCCCTGGTGAGAATGCGGGCGTGGTGGATATCGGCGACGGTCAGGCCGTCGTCTTCAAAATGGAAAGCCACAACCACCCCTCGTATATCGAGCCCTACCAAGGGGCGGCGACCGGCGTGGGTGGCATTCTGCGCGATGTATTCACCATGGGTGCGCGTCCCATTGCGTCGATGAACGCACTGTCCTTTGGCGAGCCGGGCCACCACAAGACGCGCCAACTGGTCAACGGCGTGGTTGAAGGGATCGGCGGCTACGGCAATTGTTTCGGTGTTCCCTGTGTGGGCGGCGAAGTCCGTTTTCACCCTGCCTATAACGGCAACTGCCTTGTGAACGCGTTCGCCGCCGGCCTCGCTGACAGCGACAAGATCTTCTATTCTGCCGCATCGGGCGTCGGTATGCCTGTCGTTTATCTGGGAGCCAAAACCGGCCGCGATGGCGTTGGCGGTGCGACAATGGCCTCGGCTGAATTCGATGACACCATCGAAGAAAAACGCCCCACCGTGCAGGTTGGTGACCCCTTCACCGAAAAGCGTCTGATGGAAGCAACGCTGGAATTGATGCAGACCGGCGCGGTGATTTCGATCCAGGACATGGGCGCGGCCGGTCTGACCTGTTCGGCTGTTGAAATGGGCGACAAGGGCGGCCTTGGTGTGCGTCTGGATCTGGAAAACGTGCCTCAGCGCGAAGAAGACATGACCGCGTATGAAATGATGCTGTCGGAATCCCAGGAACGGATGCTGATGGTCCTCAAGCCGGAACTTGAGGCCGAAGCTCGTGCAGTATTCGAAAAATGGGATCTGGATTTCGCAATCGTTGGTGAAACGATTGCCGAAGACCGCTTCCTGATTATGCACAATGGCGAAGTCAAAGCTGACCTTGTCCTGTCGAAACTGTCCTCGACCGCACCGGAATATGACCGCCCGTGGGAGCCGACGCCCGAGGCCGAGGAACTGGCCGACGTGCCACAGATCGATCCGATCGACGGATTGAAGGCCCTGCTGTCCTCTCCCAACTACGCGGGCAAGCAATGGGTTTATGAACAGTACGACACCATGGTGATGGCGGATTCCACCCGCACACCGGGATTGGGCGCTGGCATGGTTCGCGTTCATGGCACTGACAAGGTATTGGCCTTCACCTCGGACGTTACCCCGCGCTATGTGCGCGCCAACCCGGTTGAAGGCGGCAAGCAGGCCGTGGCCGAAGCCTATCGCAACCTGACAGCCGTCGGGGCCAAGCCGCTGGCCACGACCGACAACCTGAATTTCGGCAACCCGGAAAAGCCCGAGATCATGGGCCAGTTTGTCGGCGCCATTCAGGGCATCGGCGAAGCCGTTGGCGCGCTGGATATGCCGATCGTGTCTGGCAACGTGTCGCTTTACAACGAAACAGATGGTCAGGCGATCCTGCCGACCCCGACAATAGGCGCCGTGGGTCTGCTGCTGCATTCTGACGAGATCATCGGCAACGAAGTCCGCGAGGGGCATGTAGCGCTGGTCATCGGCGAAACCAAAGGTCATCTGGGTCAGTCCGCCCTGCTGGCCGAGGTGTTCAACCGCGAAAACGGTGATGCGCCCCATGTCGATCTGGCGGCCGAGGCCCGCAACGGAGATTTCATCCGCACCAACCGCAACATGATCAAGGCGTGTACCGATCTGGCCGACGGCGGCCTTGCTCTGGCCGCTTTCGAACTGGCCGAAGCGTCTGGCGTCGGCGTTCAGTTGGACGAGGCATCGACCGAGTTCCTGTTCGGTGAAGATCAGGCCCGTTATCTGGTCGCCTGCAACTTCGATCAGGCCGAGGCGCTGATGATCGCCGCCGGTCAAGCCGGTGTCCCTCTGGTCTCGGTTGGCAGGTTCACGGGCGATGCTGTCAGGATCGGAAGTTCGGAAGCGCCGCTGTCGGAACTGGCGGAAATCTTCCGTGGCAGCTTTGCCGCTGCGGTAGCCTGACGCCCACCCTGCATACATCCCAAATTCAGAAATCCTGCGCGCGCGACCGGGCGCGGGATTTGTAAACGGGGTACCCCCGAGGCACCTTGCACGCCCCTGCGCATCGCTCTACATCTTGGGAAAGACCTTCAGGAGTAACCTTTATGCCAATGAGCGCCCACGAAATCGAACACCTGCTGCGCGAAGCCTTTCCGGATGCGGAGATTCAGGTTGGCGGGCATGATGGTGTTCATATGTCTGCCATGGTCGTTGACGAAAGCTTTCGCGGAAAGAACAGAGTGCAGCAACAGCGCGCAGTTTACGCCGCGTTGAAAGGCAAAATGGATGGCCCGGATGGTGAGCTGCACGCGCTGGCGTTGACTACAAAAATTCCGGAATGATCAGACCCGGCGTCATCACTCGCAAACCCCAGTGGAGGCCTGAACATGAGTGATCTGATGCTTGGCGTTTGCATTGTAGTTGGATTGATTGTTGCCGCAGCGCTTATTGAAGCCTATTTGAAGCGCAACAAGAAACGCTCGCTGGCCGATATCCGTCCTGATCCGGACGAAATCAGCCAGGTGGGCGGAATAGAGAGATACGGGCTGGATCCGTTGTCTTTGGCGCAGGCCGAGCATCGGCGGCTCGAAGCGGAAGGATGGGGTCCAGAGGCCCCACAAAACGAAACAACCGCCCCGGATGCGGGTGAAGAGGACAAGCAAGATGAGCGACGTTAAGACCCAGATCGACGAAACCGTCAAAGCCAATGATGTGGTGCTGTACATGAAGGGCACCAAGGAAATGCCGCAATGTGGTTTCTCGTCTCGTGTGGCCGGTGTTCTGAACTATATGGGTGTTGACTACACCGACGTGAACGTTCTGGCCGACGAAGAAGTGCGTCAGGGCATCAAGGACTATTCCGACTGGCCGACCGTGCCGCAGCTTTTCGTCAAAGGCGAGTTCGTAGGCGGCTGTGACATCGTTACAGAAATGACCCTGTCGGGTGAACTGGACACGCTGTTTGACGAAAACGGCGTCGGCTACAACAAGGAAGCAGCCGACAAAATCCGCGAAGCAAACGCCTGATCGGCGCTTACCGGCTGCTGCATTCCTGATAAATGACCTGCTCACTGGCGGCGCTTCCTGCCGCCAGATAGCTGATCGAAGCGTTCCAGCCCTTGGAACGCAGAATATACGTTCCCTCTGTGCCCAAAGACTCGTAGCGAATCCCAGATCCGCTTTCGACTTGGCGCATGGCGACCAGAGTGTTGTCGACCATGACCGCCGCAGCACCTGATCCATCGGTCGAATTAAAGTAGCTCACATGCAGCGGCACTTCGTTTTCGCAGGTGAAAGTCACTGATAATATGTCGATCTCACTCAAAGCGGCCGATCCTGACATCAGCAGTCCAAAGCATGCCAGATTGCGCAGCATTCTCATCCCGCGGACTTCTCTTCCAGCATTGACGCCAGCGCTTCGGCCCGCGCAGCCAGTTCTCCCAAGGTGTCGGTCACCGATGGCGGCACGACTGCCACTTCAACACGCTCGGGTTCCGGCGGTGGTGCATTTCGCAGCGTCTCTAGCTCCGCTTGGAACTCGGCGAGCTTTGCCTCAAGGGATTTGACCTTTTCTTCGGTTCCGACGGTTTTGTCCGCCAGCATCAGGCCAGCCATCAGCAGCATTCGTGATTCCGGCATGCGCCCGATCTGGTCCGACAGAACCTGAGCCTCGTCGTCCAGCATTTGGGCCGCTGCCTGCAGAAATTGCTCTTCACCCTCCTGGCACGAGACGTCAAAACCACGACCACCGATATGAATGGTTACTTCGGGCATCACTCCACCTCACCTTCTGCCAGCTTTGCCTGTGACAACAAAGGTTCCAGCCGTGCCAGAACCGCATGCGCCTCAGCTGCATCCGTCGCCTGAGCGGCACGCGTTGCTTCCAACTCGGCAACTGTGGCGCGGTTCAGCATCTCCGCATCCGGCAGACCGTCCTGCACGGCGGCGCGCAACTCATCAACCGAACGCCGCAACTGTTCGTTGGCTTTACGCATGCGCTGCAGGTCGTCATCCAACCGCGACATCGCGGCCCCATGGCTTGACCGTTCCGCCCTCAGCATTTCCAGTTCGGCGTTAAGTTCTTCCAGACGCTCGGTGTCGGCGATCTCTGACAGCAGCCGGGCATTTTCGGCCTCAAGCTCCTGCAGCTTTCCACTCAATGCGCTTAACCGAGTGTTTTCGGCCTTCAGCGCCTCCAGTTCCTCACGGTTGTCCAGCGCAGCCTTGGCGTCGGCAAGCTCTGCCCGCGCAGCTTCAACCGAGGCCAGCCTGTCATTGGCATCGGCAAGTTGTTGGCGCAGTGCCGTTTTCTCGGCGTCATCAACAGGAACGTTGCGCAAAGCCTCCATATCGGCGCGCATCGCGTCGACTTCATGTTCGTGACGTTCTTTCAGAGATTTCAGCCGCTCTTCCAACTGCGCATTCGCCACACGCTCGTCCTCAAGCGCGACGCGCAGTTCGTCATCTGCGCCTTCTTTGGCTGGTGCTGTGTCCTGAATGGCCGCTACACCCGCGCCAATCCGCTCCATCGCGGCGGTCAGGCGACGCTGTAGTTCTTCGATCTGGCTCATGCCCCTGTCACCTCATTTTCAAGGTTCGTTATCTCTCGGGTTTGTCCGAATCAATGCAAACCACTTCTGTGCCTAGTCTAACGGATTGTTCCGGAAAATACCCACTGTTTGCTTTCAACGACTTGGACCGTCTTCTTGAAGCGGCCACCTCATGGAATGCCCGGTTCCACTTGAACTTTGGGGGCTGAGTGTTATTGAGCGCTCAACCTGCCTGTAACCCAAAGGAACAACGCCCGTGGACCTGACTGCGCTGCGCAATGCCAACCCCGAACACTGGGACAAAGCTGCGGCCATCCGCACCCTGACCCTCGACGCCGTCGCCGCCGCCAATTCCGGCCATTCCGGCATGCCGATGGGCATGGCCGATGTTGCGACCGTACTGTTCGAAAAGCACCTGAAGTTTGATGCGTCAGCCCCGAACTGGCCCGACCGCGACCGGTTCATTCTGTCGGCGGGTCACGGCTCGATGCTGGTTTATTCGCTGCTGTATCTCACCGGCCATGCAGATGTGACGCTGGATGAGATCAAGAACTTCCGCCAGTTGGGCGCAAAAACGGCGGGCCACCCGGAAAACTTCCTGATCGAAGGTGTTGAGACAACCACCGGCCCACTGGGTCAGGGCATCTCGAACGCCGTCGGCTTTGCCATGGCCGAGGAAATTCAGCGCGCGCATTACGGCAAGAAGGTCGTCGACCACTACACCTATGTGATAGCGGGCGACGGTTGCCTGATGGAAGGCGTCAGCCAGGAAGCTATCACTCTGGCCGGCCGTCATGAGCTGAGCAAGCTGATCGTGTTCTGGGACAACAACAACATCACCATCGACGGCACCGTCGATATGGCCGACCGCACCGACCAGGTGCGCCGTTTCACGGCTTCGGGCTGGCAGGTGATCGAAATCGATGGCCATGATCCCAAAGCTATCGACGCCGCCATCGTACAGGCGAAGAAATCCAACAAACCGACCATGATCGCCTGTGAAAGCCATATCGCACTGGGTCATGCGGCGCAGGATACGTCCAAGGGGCACGGCGCACTGACCGATCAGGATCAGCTGAAGGCGGCAAAAGACGGCTACGGCTGGCCTCATGACGCATTCGAAATCCCCGCCAACGTGAAGTCTGCCTGGGAAGTCATCGGCGCCCGTGGCGCGACCGAGCGCGCCGCATGGCAGGAGCGTTTTGCACAACTGTCCGAACGCAAGCAGGCCGAGTTCAACCGCGCCTACGCGTTTGAAGCACCCAAAAAACTGGCCGGTGCTATCCGCTCGTTCAAGAAACAGATGTCGGAAGACCAGCCGAAACTGGCAACTCGGGCCTCGTCCGAGAAGGTTTTGAATGTCGTGAACCCGATCATGACCGAGACCGTGGGCGGCTCGGCGGACCTGACCGGTTCGAACAACACCAAATCCGCCGATATGGCCGTGTTCCTGCCGGAAAACCGCAAGGGCCGTTACATTCACTACGGCATTCGCGAACATGGTATGGCCGCTGCGATGAATGGTATGGCGCTGCACGGCGGCATCCGCCCTTATGGCGGCACATTCATGGCCTTCACCGACTATGCCCGCCCGTCCATGCGCCTAGCCGCACTGATGAAGGTGCCTTCGGTCTTCGTCATGACCCACGACTCGATCGGTCTGGGTGAAGACGGCCCGACCCACCAGCCGGTCGAGCATCTGGCGATCTCCCGCGCGACACCGAACACCTACGTGTTCCGCCCCGCGGATACGGTTGAGACAGCCGAAGCCTGGGAACTGGCACTGACGTTCAAAGAAAGCCCCTCGGTCCTGTCCCTGACCCGTCAGGGCGTGCCCACCGTACGCAAGGACCACAAGGCCAGAAACCTGACCGCACAAGGCGCATATGTTCTGGCCGACGCGGAAGCCAAGCGTCAGGCCATCCTGATCGCCACCGGTTCGGAAGTCTCTCTGGCGATGGAAGCCAAGGCGATGCTCGAGGCCGAAGGCATCGGCACCCGTGTTGTGTCAATGCCCTGCATGGAACTGTTCGCCGAACAGGACGAAGCCTATCGCAAACGCGTTCTGCCCGCAGGCGCCGTTCGTGTCGGTATCGAGGCCGCCGTCCGCGCCGGTGGCTGGGATCGCTGGCTGCTGGGCGAGCGTGGTCGCGAGGCCAAGGCCGGTTTTATCGGCATGTCGAGCTTCGGCGCTTCAGCCCCGGCTGGTGAGCTGTACAAGCATTTCGGTATTACTGCCGAGGCTACTGTTGCCAAGGTCAAGGAACTTCTGGGCCTTTAAGCGCAACCAGAACAAACAAGCGAAGGGCGGCTCTGGCCGCCCTTTTCCATTTGGTTTCAGTGAGATCCGGACTTTCCAAAGATCGGCATTATCACTTTGGTTGCAAGCGGGATAAGGATCAGACCCCAGACCAAACCGAACACGCCGTCCATAGTGGCCTTGGATATCCACTCCACCGCTCCAACCCACTGATCGGACACGGAATGACCGATGGCATAGGCCCAATCATGGATGTGGTGGCCCAGCCAGCCAAACCCAAGAACTTCCATCCCGTGGATTACAATTGAACCTCCGACCCACAGCATCGCGGCAGTTCCCACAATCGACAAGGTTTTCATCACAGCAGGCATGGCCCGCACAAGTCCCCTGCCCAGCCCCCGGCCAATAGGTGTCGGGGCGTTTTTCGCCAGATAAAGTCCCACGTCGTCCATTTTCACAATCAACGCGACCGAGCCGTAGACCGCTACCGTCACCCCGATCCCGACAACGGCCAGTGTTGCGGCCTGCATCCATAAGTTCGGGGCCTCGATCGCCGCCAGCGCGATGGTCATGATTTCAGCAGACAGGATAAAATCGGTTTTGATGGCACCCCTGACCTTCTGTTCCTCAAGATGGCCCGGATCGCGCACGCTCATATCCTGTTCAATCGCGTGGCTTCCGTGCGGGAACAGAACATGAAAGATCTTTTCGGCCCCTTCGAAACACAAGTATGACCCGCCAAGCATCAAAAGTGGTGTGATCAGCCAGGGTGCGAAATTGGCCAGCAGCAAAGCCACCGGCAGCAACAGAATGATCTTGTTGAAAATCGAGCCGCGCGCGATACGCCAGATGATCGGCAACTCCCGTGCTGGCGCAAAGCCCTGCACGTATTTCGGAGTAACAGCCGCGTCATCAATGATGACCCCTGCGGTCTTTGCCCCGGCCTTGCCGGCGGCAGCCACCACATCGTCCACCGAAGCTGCTGCTACCTTGGCAATCCCTGCCACATCGTCCAACAGGGCCAACAGACCACTCATCGCGTTTCCTTTCCTGTCACCTGCCGCAATCGAGACCCTACCCGATCTCACGGCTAGCGCAAGCGTTAGCGCAATCGCGTGAGGTTTGCGCTAACACCTTAAAAATATGCCATTTTTGCCCTTTTGAGAATTCGCTTTCACCGTTATATGGCCCCCAAAGCAAGCGCATTTGGAGACGTCATATGACCATCAAGGTCGGTATCAATGGTTTTGGCCGCATTGGCCGCTGTACCCTGTCACATATCGCGGCATCCGGCCGTAACGACATCGAGGTGATCAAGGTCAACGCCACCGGACCGCTGGAAACCTCGGCACACCTGCTGAAATATGACAGCATTCACGGACGTTTCCCGCGTGACGTTTCCATCAACGGCAACACCATGGATTTGGGCCGCGGCCCGATGCAGATGTTCTCGACCTACGATATGAGCGAACTGGACTGGGAAGGCTGTGACGTCGTTCTGGAATGCACTGGCAAGTTCAATGACGGTCTTAAAGCAAAGACCCACCTGGACCGTGGCGCGCAGAAAGTTCTGTTGTCGGCGCCGGGCAAAAACGTCGACAAGACAATCGTGTTTGGCGTGAACCACAACGGTCTGACTGCTGCGGACAAAATGGTTTCCAACGGCTCCTGCACCACCAACTGCCTTGCTCCGCTTGCCAAGGTACTGGACGAAGGCATCGGCATCGAACACGGCATCATGACCACGATCCACGCCTATACCGGTGACCAGCCGACCCTGGACCGCCGCCACAGCGATCTGTACCGCGCCCGCGCAGCCGCCATGTCGATGATCCCGACCAGCACCGGTGCCGCTAAGGCGCTGGGTGAGGTTCTGCCCAACCTGAAAGGGCGTCTGGATGGGTCAGCCATCCGCGTTCCAACACCGAACGTTTCCGCCGTGGACCTCAGCTTCCGTGCGTCGCGCGATGTCACGGTCGAAGAGGTTAACGCGATCGTGCAGGAAGCGGCGCAAGGCCCGATGCAGCGCGTTCTGGGCTACGAACCCGCGCCGCTGGTCTCGACCGACTTCAACCACACCGAGGAAAGCTCGATCTTCGCGCCGGACCAAACCCGCGTGGTCGACGGACGTATGGTCCGCGTTCTGGCATGGTACGACAATGAATGGGGCTTCTCTGTCCGCATGGCGGATGTCGCTGTTGCAATGGGTCGTCTTAACTAAACCAGCCGACTGTTATTGAACATTTTGGCCCGCTCAGGTTATCTGGGCGGGCTTTTTCCTGCGGTGCGCAAATGACCAATCAAATCGCCATCTGGCTCGGCCTGTTCATCCTCGGCGGTTTCTTCCTCGACTTTGCATTGTTCGGAACCGAACATTTGTTGTTCCTTGCCAAAAAACTCTACAGCTTTCTCGACTGGCTCGCTTTCTGGCGCTGACAGAGGTTTTACTTGACATTTCCTGTTATCTGGCTTTGTTAGCGCTAACCTTATTCAGGCCCACAATCGACGGAGCAGAAAATGACACTAAAGCTGGCAATCAACGGATTTGGGCGGATCGGACGTGGTGTGTTGCGCGCGGTCATGGAAACAGGCCGTACAGACGTCGAGATCGTGGCAATCAACGATCTGGCAAAACCGGAAATAAACGCCCATCTTTTCGAATTCGACAGCGTCCATGGGCGTTACACACGGCCTGTTCGGTTGACAGATGCCGGATTGGATGTCGGATCCGGACCGATCAGACTTTCCAGTGAACGCGACCCCGAAAACCTGAACTGGTCCGATGTGGACGTGGTTCTTGAATGTACCGGTGTTTTTCGCACGCGCGAAGCTGCATCGCGTCACTTCGAAAACGGTTCAAAGAAGGTCCTGATTTCGGCCCCTGCGCGCGGTGATGGCGCGGTCAAGACAATCGTATTTGGGGTGAACGACAAAGACCTGACGGCCGCTGACACTGTTGTATCAAACGCGTCGTGCACAACGAACTGCCTGGCCCCTGTTGCCGCGGCACTGGATGCCGGGCTGGGCATTGTGCATGGCAACATGACGACGGTGCATGCCTATACGGCCAGTCAGCCGGTCCACGATACCGCAGGCAAGGACCCTTACCTGTCACGGGCCGCCGCGTTGTCGATGATTCCCACTACGACGGGCGCAGCATCTGCTGTCGGCCTCGTGCTGCCCCAACTGGCCGGCAAACTGACGGGCCAGGCCATTCGCGTTCCCACACCGAATGTGTCGGTCGTTGACCTGGTCGCCGAGGTGTCGCGACCAACCACGGAGGCCGAAGTAAATGCGCTGTTTACGGGTGCTGCTTCCAGGATCCCGGGTGTTCTGGCTGCCGAGACCCGTCCGCTGATTTCAGTGGATTTCAACCACGATGCCCACAGCTCGACCGTGTCCCTGCCGGAAACAAAAGTCACTGACGGAACACTGGTCAGGGTTCTGGCGTGGTATGACAATGAATGGGGCTTTTCGAACCGGATGCTGGATACTGCCGCCGCGATGGGTGCCCTAGCCTAACCTCTTGCGCAAGGCGTCATTGACGAGGGGCGTAACGAATTTCGATACGTCCCCGTCCAGCCGGGCAATCTCTTTCACAAGTTTCGAGGCAATGGCCTGGTGTCGAGCCTCGGCCATCAGGAAAACGGTCTCAACCGTATCATCCAGCGCCCGGTTCATTCCGACCATCTGGAATTCATATTCAAAATCCGCCACAGCGCGCAATCCGCGCACAATGATCTGGGCGCCAACATCGCGCGCGCAGTCGATCAGCAGATTTTCGAATGGATGGGCGACGATCTCGGTCCCGGTCTGATCGCTCAGATGGGCACATTCGGCCTCGATCATGGCTACGCGTTCTTCCAGCGAGAACAACGGCCCCTTGTCGCGGTTGATTGCAACGCCGATGACCAGTTTATCCACCAGGGCCGAGGCGCGGCGGATAATGTCGATATGTCCCAGGGTGATTGGGTCAAAGGTTCCCGGATATAATCCAACCCTCATCGAGACCTCCTGCGCAATAAAATTTCTGCGCAAGCAAACACAACTCTGCCGCAGGTGCAAGAGGCCCCGTTACATGCAAGGGGCATCAATGCCCCATGATCATGCCTTCCAGCGCGTCTTTCTCCATCGCCAGTTCGGATAGCTGCGCTTTGACAACGTCGCCCAAAGTGACGATACCGACCAGCTTGCCGTCTTCTATCACCGGCATGTGTCGAAAGCGCCCTTCGGTCATGCGTGACATGATGTCCTGCACGGAATCCTGCCGCGATGCGGTCACAAGCTCGCGGGTCATGTACGTGCTGACCGGCTGGGTCAGGCATCCGCTGCCGCTTGCGGCAAGTTCGCGCACAATGTCGCGTTCCGACAAGATACCGGCCGCTGTTTCTCCGCCATCATCGGACACAACCACCGTACCGATCCGTTTATCCGCAAGGATCTGGGCCGCCTCGGACACGGTAGCCGAAGGTTGAACGGTCACTACCCCGCTGGTCGCCTTGGATTTGAGAATGGCCTGTACAAGCATTTGCAAAAAACCTCCGGACTAACGTACTGTTTTTTCAAAGCCTTGCCCGAATGTTTGCACCTGTCAAGGTGCAGCTTGAGCCTCAAGCCGCGCGACCTCTTCGCGGATGCCCTGCGTCAACGCGTCGGCAAAGCGATTCAGTCGCTCATTGCGCTGATCTCCGAGGTGCCGGACCAGATGGAAACTGCGTGTCAGACTGACCTGATCCGTCAATATTTTCCGCAGGTTCGGATGGAACGGAAGCGTGAAATCATGCGCGACGCAGATGCCGCTGCCAAGCGTGACCTGGCGCAGCTGAACTGAGACGGAATTCGATGCAAGCGCGACACGGTCAACGCCAAGATCAACGAGATAATCCAGTTCACGATCAAAGATCATATCAGGAATGTAACCAATCATCCGGTGCCCTCGCAGGTCGTCCACAGAATGAATGGCGTCATGCTGTGCCAGGTATTCCTGCGTGGCAACCAGATGCAGCCGGTAATCACTGATCTTCTGGACAAGCAATTTCCCTGCCGTCGGGGCGCTGACGGTAACTGCCATGTCAGCCTCGCGCCGGGACAGATTGATGACCCGCGGCAGGGCCAGAATCTGGATGTCCAGATCCGGGTTTGCATCACAGATCTTTGCGCAGACCTGGGGCAGCAGGTAATTGGCGCTGCCATCGGGTGCACCGATCCGTATCTGACCGCTCAGCGTTTTGGAGGATCCCGTAACTGTTCCGGCTGCTGCCCGCATCGCCTCTTCGGCCTGCAAACCATGCTCGACCAACCGTTCGCCGGCAGTGGTCAGAATGTATCCCTGCTGAGATTTTGAGAATAGCGGTGTTTCCAGCGCGGTTTCCAGCCGGGCGATTCTACGCCCAACGGTTGCAGCGTCGATCTTCAACAGGCGGCCGGCGGCAGACAGGCTTTGTTCACGGGCCACCGCCAGAAACACCCGCATATCATCCCAGTTCCGGTTCATCCAAGACCTTTGCATTTTTGCAAAACTTCTTTGAGACATTGCCTCTGTTCAAGTGATTTATGCAAGCCTATTGTGCGCGCAACTTACTTCGGAGGAATTCGCTATGACTGAACTGACCCATTTCATTAACGGCGAAAACGTGGCCGGATCGTCCGGCCGCTTTGACGACGTCTTCAACCCTGCAACGGGCGAAGTGCAGTACAAATGCCCGATGGCAAGTGCCGCTGAAACCACTGCTGCAATTGCCAACGCCGCCGCCGCACAACCGGCCTGGGGCGCGACCAACCCGCAGAAGCGCGCGCGCGTGATGATGGCCATGGTCGGCCTGATGAACCGCGATATGGACAAACTGGCCGAGGCGCTGAGCCGCGAGCACGGTAAAACCATTCCCGACGCCAAGGGTGACCTGCAGCGTGGTCTGGAAGTCATCGAATACTGCATCGGTGCGCCTCAGATGCTGAAGGGTGAATTCACTGACAGCGCGGGCCCCGGCATCGACATGTACTCCATGCGCCAGCCGCTGGGCGTTGTCGCCTCGATCATGCCGTTCAACTTCCCGGCGATGATGCCGCTATGGCATGTCGGCCCTGCCCTGGCCTGCGGCAACGCCGTGGTGCTGAAGCCGTCCGAGCGTGACCCGTCCGTGCCGCTGATGCTGGCCGAACTGTTCGTCGAGGCCGGTCTGCCGAAAGGCGTGTTCCAGGTCGTCAATGGCGACAAAGAAGCTGTGGATACGCTGCTGGACAGCGAGGTCATTCAGGGCGTGTCCTTTGTTGGATCGACCCCGATCGCGCAATACATCTATTCGCGTGCCACCGCGAACGGCAAGCGCGCGCAGTGCTTTGGCGGCGCAAAGAACCACATGATCGTCATGCCTGACGCGGATCTGGATCAGGCAGCCGACGCGCTGGTTGGCGCAGGCTTTGGCGCGGCGGGCGAACGCTGCATGGCCATTTCCGTCGCTGTTCCGGTAGGTGAGGAAACAGCCGACGCGCTGATCGAGAAACTGATCCCCCGTGTCGAAAAGCTGAAGGTCGGCCCCTACACCGCGGGCGACGATGTCGACATGGGGCCCGTTGTCACCGGTGCCGCGAAAGAGCGCATTCTGGGTCTGATCAACTCGGGCGTGGAACAAGGCGCGAAACTGGTTGTCGACAACCGCGACTTCAGTCTGCAAGGCTATGAGGACGGCTTCTTTGTCGGTCCGCACCTGTTCGATCACGTGACCCCGGACATGGACATCTACAAGCAGGAAATCTTTGGCCCGGTTCTGTCGACCGTCCGCGCCGGCTCCTATGAAGAAGCGCTGAAGCTGGCGATGGACCACGAGTACGGCAACGGCACCGCGATTTTCACCCGCGACGGTGACACCGCGCGTGACTTTGCCAGCCGCGTGAACATCGGCATGGTGGGCATTAACGTTCCGATCCCGGTTCCGCTGGCCTACCACACCTTTGGCGGCTGGAAGAAATCCATGTTCGGCGACCTGAACCAGCACGGTCCGGACAGCTTCAAGTTCTACACCCGGACCAAAACCGTAACGTCGCGCTGGCCGTCCGGCATCAAGGAAGGTGGCGAGTTCAACTTCAAAGCGATGGACTGATCTGCACATCGGACCTGAAAAACGATATGCCCGGCCTGCCACAGGCCGGGCTTTTTTCGGCGAAGCGTCGCCAACGGGGACCATTTCACGAAAAATTCAGACGCAAAGCTCTGGAAAACCGAACCGGCTGACAATATTTTAGCGCCAAATAAATACCCGAGCAGTTCCTGAACCGGAGGCCAACTTGTCAAATCCCCGCATGACCCGCCGCTCTGCATTGCTGGGCGCAGCGACCTTTCTGGCGACGCCTGCCCTGGTACGCGCGCAAAGTCTTGACGCATTTCCGCAGGAAGAAGAAGCCATCAGCACGCAGTTGCCGGTGCGGCGCAATGTGTCCTCGTTCTCGCAGCAGAACTGGCAGGATCACTTCAATGAACTGGGCGTCGGGTGCCTGCTGGCCGATATTACCAGCCGTGCCGTTCACTACTGGGCACCGGATGGGACCTATAAACTCTATCCCAGCTCAGTCCCGATGAGCGAGGAACTGACCAAACGCGGGTATACCGAAGTTGTGCGCAAGCGGGAAAATCCCAGCTGGACCCCGACTGCATCTATGCGCGAGCGTGACCCGAACCTGCCGGTGCGAATGGAAGGTGGCGACCCGGGCAATCCGCTGGGAACCCGCGCAATGTATCTGGGCTGGCCTGCCTATCTGGTGCACGGAACGCATGATACGCGCAAAATCGGTCGTCAAAGCTCGTCCGGGTGCATTGGTTTGTACAATCAGCATGTCGAACAGTTGTACCCGCTGGTGCAGATCGGCACACAAGTCAGACTGATCTGACGAAAAAACCCCGGCCTCAAGGCCGGGGTTTTTCATTTTCGTAGGGAAACTTATTCAGGCAGGATCACCGCGTCGACAACGTGGATCACGCCGTTGCTGGCTTCGATATCAGCCTGAACCACCTTGGCACCGTTAACCTTGACGCCGTTCTTGGCGTTCACGCTAAGGCGGTCGCCCTGAACGGTAAGCACCTTCGCGCGCTTACCTGCGATGTCTCCTGACATCACTTTGGCCGGAACCACGTGATAGGTCAGGATGGATACCAACTGGTCTTTGTTTTCAGGCAGCAGAAGCGATTCAACGGTACCCTCGGGCAATGCCGCAAACGCCTCGTCAGTCGGGGCAAAAACAGTGAAAGGTCCGTCGCCTTTCAAAGTGTCAACCAGCCCTGCAGCCTGAACTGCGGCGACAAGAGTGGTGAATGATCCGGCCGAGACGGCGGTATCAACAATATCGGACCCGGCACGAGCCTGCATTGGCAAAGTCAGTGCAATCGCGGCGGCGGCGCCCAGGAATGTGCGGCGAAACATGGCTGTCATCTCCTCTCCAGCTTGTTATGGAAAGGGTTACGGCAGCCCCGGCGTGGCGGATCACTTTGAGGTCAAGATTTTCTGAGCTGAACCCAAATACTCTGTGCCCGACCATCCTTCAGGAATGGCAAGGCCTCGACCGCGTCCGGGCGTTCCCGCTGAAGGTAATATCCCGGCCAAAGCATTGAATACAAATCAGATTGCAGCAATGCGTGCAGCATGTACTGTTCGCCCCATCCGGGGCAATCATAGAAGAAACGAGTGGGGTATTCGTAGGGCAAAAAAACATCGTGCACGTGGATGACGACACCTGGTTTCAGGGCCGGAATGATGCGACAGAACAGATGCGCGACGTCGTTGCTCATGCGGACCACATGGCTGGAATCGATGAAAAGAACGTCGCCTTCTTGCAGGTTTTCAAACAGCGCCGGATCGACAGCTTCCAGTCGTTTTTGTTCAAAATCATCCACGACATGCGCAATATCCGCCCTCGGATACGGATCGATTGCCGTAATGCGGGTGTTCAGCCCGCCATCAATGATCGCTTGTCGCGTGACGCGGGTTGAATTGCCACACCCGACCTCGATCACATGTTTCGGCTTGAATCTGCGGATCATCAGATAAAGCGCGTCCGCATCCGGGCTGTCATAGTATCCGTTCCCGATGCGATAGCCGGTCTTGTTTCGCGACGGGTCCTTCAATGCCGCAAGCGCATCGGCATGTTCGTGATATTCCTCGACCAGCGGGCCGACATCGAACCCATCCATTCCCGGAGAAAGGGCATATGCAGGGCGTTCCAATCCGCCTGCCCGTTCAAAGCTTTCCAGTCGGGCGCGCTCATCCCGTTCAGTGACTTTGTCGATCAGCTTGACGCCGAAGCGATCCAGAATTGCATTGGTCCGCGGGAATTTCCTGGGTTTCACGCCGCCGTCTCCGATCCGTGGTTGAACACTCCCCGCTCCTTACCTTTGCCGACCAAGGCTTCGCAAGCACCTGCGCGGCAAACACTTGGCAAAAGGGCAAATTCCGTATTCACTGGCGTGAACATTAAGACCGGAGGGCCGCCATGCAGCAGGAATTCACGCTGGGTATTGAAGAGGAATACCTGCTTGTGGACCGCGACAGCCTGCAATTGTCCGAAGCACCTGCCGCTTTGATGGATGCCTGCCAGGCCGATTTTGAAGGTCAGGTCAGCCCTGAATTCCTGCAATGCCAGATCGAGGTGGGAACCCGCCCTCATGCCACGATTGGCGCGGCCCGTGAGGACCTCAAGCGGTTGCGGTCTTGCGTTGCCACGCGCGCCGCTGAATACAATCTGGCTCCGATTGCCGCATCCTGCCACCCCTTTGCAAAGTGGAAAGACCAGCATCATACACGCAAGGATCGCTATGACGCCTTGCAACATGCCCTTGGCGGTGTTGCACGACGCATGCTGATCTGCGGCATGCATGTTCACGTCGGCGTCGAAGACAAGGCGCTGCGTGCCGATCTGATGCCACAACTGTCCTACTTTTTGCCGCACCTGCTGGCTCTTTCCACATCCTCTCCGTTCTGGAGCGGTGAAGACACCGGGTTGTCCTCCTATCGGCTGACCGTGTTCGACAACCTGCCCCGAACCGGATTGCCTCCGGTACCGGCCAGTTGGGCTGAATACGAGCGTACGACAGGAATCCTTGTGGAACTCGGCGTCATCGAAGACACCTCAAAGATCTGGTGGGACCTGCGCCCCTCGCATCGGTTTCCGACGTTGGAAACCCGTATCATGGATGTGCAGCCCCGGCTGGAACACGCCCTTTCGCTGGCTGCGATGATCCAGGCGCTGACCCGGATGCTGTGTCGTTTGAAAGACCGTAACCTGCGCTGGCGTCACTATGACCGGTTCCTCATCGGCGAAAACCGCTGGCGCGCGCAACGGTACGGCGTTGGCGAGGGGCTGATCGATTTTGGCGACCGTTCAATCAAGCCAATGCCTGAACTGATTGGTGAACTGATGGGAATGCTGGCGGAAGATACCGAGGCGTTGGGCACGATGACCGAATTGGCCCGCCTGCGGCAAATTGCGGAAAACGGAACGTCCGCCACACGCCAGCGCCGTGTACACGCCGAGGCCGTGGCAAAAGGGGACGATCCCGGTCAGGCGGTCGTGAAGCACCTGATCGAGGAATTCCACGAAGATCTCTGATATCGCGCACCCGGGGCCGATCAATATCATAACCTTACTTCCCATGATTGCTGATCGTGCAAAATTTCTGTAACGATTGGGAAATAAACAATCGTTCAATTCAGCATCGACGGGAAGGATTGGCATGGATTTCGCGCTGACCGAGGAACAGACAGCTATCTTCGACATGGCCTATGCATTTGGGCAGGAAAACATCGCTCCGTTTGCGCGGCAATGGGAGGCGGATGGAACCATTCCCAAAGACCTTTGGCCCCGGATCGGCGAACTGGGCTTCGGTGGCTTGTATGTCTCTGAGGACGCAGGAGGATCGGGTCTGAGCAGGCTGGATGCAACGCTGGTTTTTGAAGCTTTGTCCATGGCCTGCCCGTCGGTTGCAGCCTTTCTGTCGATCCACAACATGTGCGCAAAGATGCTGGACAGTTTCGCCAGTGACGAGCTGAAATCACGTATCATGCCACAGGTTCTCAGTCTTGATACGGTCCTCAGCTACTGCCTGACCGAACCCGGCTCGGGCTCGGACGCTGCAGCGCTCAAAACCCGCGCCGAACGTACAAACGAAGGTTACACGCTGAACGGCACCAAGGCGTTTATCTCGGGCGGTGGCTACTCTGATGCTTATGTCTGCATGGTGCGCACGGGTCAGGATGGTCCCAAGGGGATTTCGACCGTTTATGTCGAAGACGGAACGCCCGGTCTCAGCTTCGGGGCGCTGGAGCAGAAAATGGGTTGGAAAAGCCAGCCGACGGCGCAGGTGCAGTTCGATGACTGCAAGATACCATCAGGGAACCTGGTCGGCACCGAAGGGGATGGATTCAAGTACGCCATGATGGGACTGGACGGCGGGCGCTTGAATATCGCCTCCTGCTCTCTGGGTGCGGCGCAGACCGGCTTGGACATGACCTTGCAATACATGTCCGAGCGTAAAGCATTCGGTCAATCCATCGACCAGTTTCAGGCCCTGCAGTTCCGACTGGCTGATATGGAGATCGAACTGCAGGCCGCACGCGTCTTCTTGCGGCAGGCCGCGTGGAAGCTGGATCAGGGCACACCCGATGCCAGCAAATTCTGCGCGATGGCCAAAAAGTTCGTTACCGAAACGGGATCAAAAGTCGTCGATCAATGTCTGCAGTTGCATGGCGGGTACGGCTATCTGGCCGATTACGGGATCGAAAAGCTTGTGCGTGATCTGCGCGTGCATCAGATATTGGAAGGCACCAACGAGATCATGCGCGTGATCGTCGCCCGCCAGATGCTTGCCCAACGCTGAGGATCAAATGCCAGATATCGACATCCGTGTGACAGGCCGCGCCGGGCGCATCACTTTGACACGGCCCAAGGCGCTCAACGCGCTTAGTTATGACATGTGCATGGCCATAGACAGTGCCCTGCGGAACTGGCGCGAAGATGACTCGGTTGACCTGATCATTACCGATGCCGAAGGCGACAAGGCCTTTTGCGCCGGAGGTGACATTGCCGAGCTTTATGAAACGGGTATGAAAGGCGATTTCGCCTATGGTCAAACTTTTTGGCGCGATGAATACCGCTTGAATGCCCTGATCTTCGAATACCCCAAACCGGTGGTCAGCTTTCTGCAGGGTTTCACAATGGGCGGCGGTGTTGGCATCGGGTGCCACGGAAGTCACCGGATCGTGGGCGAGACCGCGCAGATCGCATTGCCTGAATGCTCCATCGGACTGGTTCCGGACGTCGGCAGCACGCTGATGCTGGCCCTGGCACCCGGCCGGTTAGGTGAATATCTGGGAACAACCGGACGACGCATGGGGCCAGGTGATGCGATTTATGCCGGATTTGCCGATCACTATATCCCGCAGTCCCAATGGTCCGATCTCATGGAACTGCTCGAAGCCTCTGGTGATGCCGAGATACTGGCCAAACACGCGCAGACTCCGCCGGAGAGTACATTGGAGCAGGACCAACCTGTGATCGATGACATATTCTCGGGCGAGGCGCTGGGCGACATCCTGACCAATCTGCGTAACGCTGATCCGGATTTCTCCACCAAAACTCTGGCCACACTCGGACGGCATTCACCTTTGTCGATGGCCTGTTACGTAGAAATGCTGCATCGATTGCGTGGGCCATCGCTGACAATACGCAAAGCGTTGGAACTGGAATTCCGGTTTACGTTCCGCGCCATGGAACACGGGGATTTTCTGGAAGGCATTCGCGCGCAGATCATAGACAAGGACCGCAATCCTAGGTGGAGCTTTGCGGATCAATCCGTACCCGCAGTCGTTGTTTCGAAAATGCTGCAACCACTGGGCGCGGACGCACTGACATTCGAGGAGGAATAAGGATGAAAATCGGGTTTATCGGCCTCGGCAACATGGGCGCACCGATGGCCGCCAATCTGGCGAAGGCCGGGCATGTTGTGGTTGGCTTTGACATGGCAGACGTCACAGTCGAAGGGGTCACCATGGCATCTTCCGGGGCCGAGGCCGTCGCCGGAGCAGACGTGGCAATTACGATGCTTCCAAACGGTCAGATCTTGCGATCTGTCGCGGACGAGATTGTTCCGGCCATGCAGAAAGGCGCCACCTGGATTGATTGCTCAACCGTCGACGTCGACAGCGCGCGCGCTGTGGCGGATCAGGCCCTGGCAGCCGGGCTAAGAGCCGTTGACGCTCCGGTTTCAGGCGGTATTGGGGGCGCCGCAGCTGGTACGCTGACTTTCATGGCAGGTGGTTTGAAAGAAGCGTTTTCAACGGCCGAACCGCTGTTCGACGTCATGGGCCAGAAGGCCGTTCATTGCGGCGACTCCGGCGCAGGTCAGGCGGCAAAGATCTGCAACAACATGATCCTCGGCGTCACCATGATCGCGACCTGTGAGGCTTTTGCACTGGCCGACAAGTTGGGGTTGGATCGTCAAAAGATGTTTGATGTCGTCAGTACATCGTCCGGATATAGCTGGACAATGAACGCCTATTGCCCTGCCCCCGGCGTTGGTCCCACCAGTCCCGCCGACAACGGCTACAAACCAGGTTTTGCTGCAGAGCTGATGCTGAAGGATTTACGCCTTAGCCAGCAGGCCGCGGAAGGATCGGATGCGGACACACCCATGGGCCAGGCTGCAACGGCCTTGTATGAACAATTTGTCGAAGCTGAAGATGGGTTGGGGAAAGACTTTTCCGCCATGCTGCCCCGGTTTGAAAAGAGAGGCCGGAGCTGAGGCGCGTAAAGCAGTTTTTTGCTGACCCGAAAATAGTTGTTTGTCGTCACTTCTTTGTCCCGGTCTGTACGTGCTAAAACCAGTGCAGAATAATTGCAGGGGCCGCCGATGAAGACTCTGAGAATTTTTGGATCCATCGCTTTGCTGGTGATCAGTACGGCTGCGGTCGAAGCTGGCAACGGAAAGGGAAAGGCCGGGCACTGCCCGCCCGGTCTGGCCAAAAAGGCAGTCCCCTGCGTGCCACCAGGACAGGTCAAAAACCTATATCGGACGGGCGACCGTATCGAACGGGACTATGTCTGGATCGACGATCCCTATCGATACGGCCTGAAACGAGGCGGCAATTACGTTCGCGCCGGCGACTATGTCTACAGAATCGATCCTGAAACGCGGAAAGTTCTCAACCTGATCGGCGCCGTGGCGGATATCCTGTACTAGGAAACTGACGGGCCGCTATTCTGCAGCGACCCGGTCCAAATTCAACATCGGCCTGAGGTAGTGCCCGGTATGGCTGCCCTCACACTCCGCAACTTGCTCGGGTGTGCCCTCGGCAACAATCTGTCCGCCGCCATCGCCACCTTCCGGGCCAATATCGATGATCCAATCGGCGGTTTTGATCACATCCAGGTTGTGTTCGATCACAATGACCGTATTTCCCTGATCTACCAGTTCGTGCAGTACTTCCAGAAGCTTACGGACATCTTCAAAGTGCAGGCCGGTGGTCGGTTCATCCAGAATATACAGCGTCCGCCCGGTCGAACGTTTGGACAGTTCCTTTGAAAGCTTGACCCGCTGCGCCTCACCACCCGAAAGCGTGGTGGCCTGCTGTCCGACCTTGATATAACCCAGACCAACCCGCGCCAGTGCGTCCATCTTGTCGCGAATGGAAGGCACAGCTTTGAAGAAGTCCTGCGCGTCTTCCACCGTCATATCAAGAACATCCGCGATGGACTTGCCCTTGAATTTGATCTCCAGTGTCTCGCGGTTGTACCGCGCACCCTTGCAGGTTTCACAGGTCACGTAGACATCCGGAAGGAAGTGCATCTCGATCTTGATGACCCCGTCACCCTGACAGGCCTCGCACCGACCTCCCTTGACGTTGAAGCTGAACCGTCCCGGTTTGTACCCTCGTGCCTTGGCCTCGGGCAGACCGGCAAACCAGTCGCGGATCGGGGTGAACGCCCCCGTGTAAGTTGCTGGATTTGAACGCGGAGTCCGCCCGATCGGCCGCTGGTCGATGTCGATGACCTTATCCAGATGCTCCAGTCCCTTGATCGTCTCGCACGGCGCAGGTGTCTGGCGCGCGCCATTCAGGCGCATCGACGCCGTTTTGAACAGCGTCTCAATGGTCAAAGTGGATTTCCCGCCGCCGGAAACCCCGGTCACACAGACAAACTTGGCCAAAGGAAACCCAGCCGTCACATTCTTCAGGTTGTTCCCGGTCGCATTGACCACCGACACCTTCTTCTTGTTGCCCTTGCGCCGTTCAGCGGGCACCGCGATCTCGCGCGTTCCGGCCAAGTATTGCCCCGTGATCGAGGCCGCATCCGCCGTTATTTCCGCAGGTGTTCCCTGGCTTACGACCTGCCCGCCATGCACACCGGCGCCGGGACCAATATCAAAAACGTAATCAGCCTCACGGATGGCTTCTTCGTCATGCTCAACAACGATCACGGTATTCCCTTGATCGCGCAGGTTCTTGAGCGTTCCAAGCAGACGGTCATTGTCGCGCTGGTGCAACCCGATTGACGGCTCGTCCAGCACATACAGAACCCCTGTCAGACCCGAACCGATCTGGCTGGCCAACCGGATCCGCTGGCTTTCGCCACCAGACAGGGTTCCACTTGAACGTGACAGCGTAAGGTATTCCAAACCAACATTATTCAGGAATCCAAGTCGTTCGCGGATTTCCTTCAGAATTGCGCGCGCTATCTCGTTTTTCTGCGTGTTCAGATGGTTCGGAGCATCCTCGATCCAGGCCAGAGCCTCCTTGATCGACATCTGAACCACCTGCCCAACATGCAGGCCCGCGATTTTGACGGCCAGGGCTTCGGGACGCAGACGGTAGCCATCACATGTCCCGCAGGGGCGGTTATTCTGATAGCGCTCGAATTCTTCACGGATCCAGGCGCTGTCGGTCTCGCGGTAACGGCGTTCCATATTGGGAATTACGCCCTCGAAACTGCGAGTCACTTGATAAACCCGTCCACCTTCGTCGTAACGGAACTGTATTTCTTCATCACCAGACCCCCGAAGAAACACCTGCTGAACCTTCTCCGGCAGGTCTTTCCATGGGGTGTTCTTGTCGAACTCAAAGTGGCGGGCGATGGCTTCGATGGTTTGAAGGAAGTACGGCGATTTACCCTTTCGCCACGGCGCCAGTGCACCATCATACAGTTTCAGTGTCTGGTCCGGCACTACGAGACGCTCATCGAAGAACAGTTCCACTCCCAGACCGTCACAATCCGGGCATGCCCCAAAAGGTGCGTTGAACGAGAACAGGCGCGGCTCGATCTCGGGGATCGTGAAGCCACTGACCGGACAGGCAAAATTCTCGCTGAAAGTGATACGTTCGGGGTCTCCTTCGCGCGGCGCGGTTTCCAGAATCGCGATTCCATCGGCCAGATCCAGCGCAGTCCGCAGGCTGTCGGCCAGACGTGTTTCCATCCCTTCGCGTACAACCAGACGGTCGACTACGACGTCGATGTCATGGCGAAACTTCTTGTCCAGAGTGGGCGGCTCATCAAGTTCATAGAACTCCCCGTCCACCTTGACGCGCTGGAAGCCCTGCTTACGCAGTTCGAGGAATTCTTTTTTGTACTCCCCTTTCCGGTCCCGCACGATGGGTGCCAGAAGGTATCCGCGCGTCCCTTCCTCCATCGCCATGATGCGGTCGACCATGTCCTGCACCTGCTGCGCTTCAATGGGCAGACCCGTGGCAGGGCTGTAGGGCGTTCCTGCACGCGCGAATAACAGTCGCAAATAATCATAGATCTCGGTGACCGTACCAACGGTGGAGCGTGGGTTCTTCGACGTCGTTTTCTGCTCGATGGAAATCGCCGGGGACAGGCCGCTGATATGGTCAACGTCGGGCTTTTCCATCATGTCCAGAAACTGGCGCGCATAAGCGGACAGGCTTTCGACATAGCGCCTTTGACCTTCGGCATAGATGGTATCAAAGGCCAGCGACGACTTGCCCGAACCAGACAGACCTGTAATCACCACAAGCTGATCCCGTGGAATGTCAACATCAATACTTTTGAGGTTATGCTCGCGCGCTCCGCGCACCTCGATATTCTTCAGCTCAGCCATTTCGGCCCCCAACAGACAAGTGTCCTAGAAATAGGCGAGCCAGGCTGAGTCTCCAACACAAAAGTTAGAACAAAGTGTGAACAGTCGGATTATTGCCGACAACTCCTGACATTAGCCCCATGTCGATCGCCCCAATGGGCAACTGTTTTCGGTCATTCAACGAAATCAGGGAAATGGCGCGGTTGACGGGGCTCGAACCCGCGACCCCCGGCGTGACAGGCCGGTACTCTAACCAACTGAGCTACAACCGCGCATTTAGGGTCTATGTCTGATCCATTGACCCGGATCAAAGGCTGGCAGCGATGGCGCGGTTGACGGGGCTCGAACCCGCGACCCCCGGCGTGACAGGCCGGTACTCTAACCAACTGAGCTACAACCGCCCGCTGCCCGTTCGCTCTGAACGTTGGGGTGTATTATGGCCACGCCCCGGCATCGTCAAGCGGCGTTTTCAAGTTTTTTGCCTTATCCTGATTTTTTCCCGAACCCACCCTTTGAACAGGCGCCGGGTTCTGCGTGAAATGCGCTGAGGGCAAGCAAAGTTTCTGCGCCACCTGCATCTGATCTTGCGAACCGGACTGACACAATGTAAGAGGCGGCCTCACGGGTGATTAGCTCAGTGGTAGAGCGCTTCGTTCACATCGAAGATGTCAGGAGTTCAAATCTCTTATCACCCACCATTGCCTTCTCGTTCGAAATCAAAGAGTTGATCTTTGTTCGGTTGATCGGCGCAGTTCGCTGTAAACCGGTTCTGCTGCAAATCCGCTGCACTGATTGCCCGCCAACCAGCGGAGAAGGCACCAGTGGCAAGCATCTTGAGGCGTCCAAGCGGAAAGTGGCAAGCGCAAGTACGTGCAAACGGCACCAGCATTTCAAAGACATTCACGACGAAGAAGGACGCGACGACATGGGCGCGCGACGTCGAGACACAAGCGGAACGGAGCAACCTGCGCGTTGATCCCGCGCGTTTGAAGTCCGAAACGCTTGGCGACATTCTCAGTCGCTACGATCGGGAAATTGTGTCGCGCAAGCAGTCAGGTCGAAACGAGACATGCATGATCGCAAGCATGCTGCGAGATGATGCCAAGCTTTGTGCTACGCGGTTGGATCGGCTGAGTACGACGCGCTTCGCAGAATGGAGGGACGTTCGGCTACGTAGAATGAAGCCATCGAGCGTATGTAGATACCTGGGCGTTGTTCAGCATGCCCTCGACATCGCCATGCGAGACTGGGGCGTACCTCTACCCTGCAACCCTGTCCGGGATGTCAGGCGCCCGGTTGTTCGGAACCGGCGAGAGCGTCGGATCACTCAGCACGAGCAAACTGCGTTGGTTGAGAGTGCTGGCCGATACCAGAACCCTTTGATGATGCCGTTGATCGTCCTTGCCCTTGAAACGGCCATGCGGCGCGGTGAATTGCTTGCAGTGAGGTGGAGCGATGTTGATGTCAGGCTGTCCGTCATCAGGTTGCGCACTTCCAAAAATGGACATGCCCGTACCATCCCATTGTCAGCCAAAGCACTACGAACTCTTGACGAACTTCGCTCCGACAAGTGCGATCCCGATGCGCGCGTGTTTCCAATGAAGGGGAATGCGGTGCAGCTTGCATGGGGAAGAATTGTGCGTCGTGCTGGCATCACTGATCTCCGCTTTCATGATTGCCGCCATGAAGCGATCAGCAGCTACTTCGAGCGTGGTTTTTCGCTGCCAGAGGTGGCGTTGATCAGTGGTCATCGAGACACCCGCATGCTGCTCCGGTACACGCACCTCGATGCTGTGAACATCGCAGCAAAACTTGCTGACCGGTAGTGTTGACGCCGAAATGAGCAATGACCCGCAACTCTCAGATTTGCTTGCGAAAATCGCCAATCGATTTGACTGATTTGGCTCGATCGGCTACGATCTGGATCGAAGCCGCACGAAAATGACACAAGCAACTCGATGTCATGGCGCACCCCTCACGTATCTTGGAGAACGCCATGGCAGAAGTGCCAAAATCGACCGACTACTCTTGCCTTCTGACCCCTGACCAGACCGCCCATCGCCTTGGGATCAGCCGAAGCACGCTCAAGCGAATGCGATTGCGTGGTGATGGTCCGAAGCCCGTGAAGATCACCGCGAGGACCATTCGCTACGAAGCGGCTGAGGTGGACGTTTGGCTGGACGACAGGACCTCCGAGAGCGCCGCCAATCGGGCTTTGCAACATGGCTGACGGCGCTTGGGACCAGTCAGCGCAGGCAAGGGCGTTGGAGATCGTCGTAGCCGAGTGCGCCTACGTAGATGAATTTGGTTGCATGTTCGTCGACCGATCGCACACGAGCGGCAGACCAACGTTCAAGCATCGAGGCCGAAAGACGACGATTGCGCAAGCGCTGGCCGTTCCCACGAAGGGACAACACACGCGCCACATTTGCGGAAACGAGGCGTGCGTCAACCCTGATCATCTGGTGGTCGGGTCGCCAAGTGAGAACGCGCATGATGCATACAGCCACGGCGTATTGGAACGCGGAGCGCGGCATCCGCGCGCGGTCGATCTCAATTCGGATCAGGAAACAGCCATTCGTGCGGATACGCGATCACAGAGGGAGATCGCCAAAGCTTGGGGCATCGCTCAATCCACCGTTGGGCAGATCAAGAGAAGGGAAGGCCGATGGGCACTCGGGTGAATACCGGAACCGAAACCAAGGGTGACTACTCCGAGAGAAGCATCGAAGACAGTTGTTCCTCTCGGAGTAGCCACCCCAATTCACATGATTTGCCGCCACGACCAGCAGCAGGTCCTTGGCGCGATCCATCACGCGGTCACGGTATGGGCAAGAACCCGGTGATGATGATTGCGAAGAAGCCTGAACCAGTCTTCGACCGCATGGGAAGACCAAGAATGACAGGTAGCGGCAAACGTCGGCGGCCAGCCGAAAACCAAGATTTGCCGCACCATGGCACTCCGTTCGCGACCATGCACGATACCGCGTGGCAACTGCTCAAGCTGTTGATTGCGGCGCGAGAGCACGAAGCTGCGCGCTTGCTCATCTGCGATGTCGAGCAATTGACCTACGCTGGTTACGAAGAAAGATCGACAGCGGAAGGCTTTGCGAGAGATGAAAACGGTAACTGGCAGTTCACTTTTGAAGAATGGCGTGAAATCGACGACGAACATGTCGTGATGACTTTGCCGCGCCGTGTCGTTGAGATCGAAGATCCATCGGCGTCGCAAGCCGCGTGGAGATCGGTGCCAGAGCGGGACAAGCACATCGCCGCACTGATCAATGCCGCAGAGTTGGCGGGTGGAACAGTGGACGTGGATTTCTTGTTCGACCTGTACGAACAGGCAGACGAAATGTCGGAGCAACAGCACCATCGCGCCCGTGAAGTGCTTGTCCAGTGTGGGATCGAACGCTGGAACGAGTACGGAAAGCTGGAAATCAACGCACCTCTGCTCATGCAAGGACCAGCGGCGATGCGAATGATGTTCGAGCACACGCTCGACCCAGCCGCTGAACGACCATTCATCGCTACGCACAATGAGGACCCCGGCACCAAGAGCGGCAGGCGCAACAAAGTGACGACTTCCGATCGCCAAGAGCAGGACATTGAACGACTTACGTCCCAGCGCGATGAAGCTGAGGCAGACAGGGACGCCACTTTGCGGCGCGGTATTGGCCTTGTCGAAGAAAGAAACTCACTGCGGTCCGAATTCTCATTGCTGATCGATCAAATGCAGCAGTTGATCAACGATGGCCGGGCGTTGCTTGCAAATCCCGAGATGTCGGATGCGCAAGTGCGGCAAGCGATGCAACAGGTATTCAGAAGCGACGACACTCCGCAATCTGGGGCCGCCATCAAGGAAGCAAGTGCATGACACGTGACAATGCAAAGATACCCGAGGCGGCTACGCCAGAACCCATCAGGCTGTCGGACGCGGGCGCATCTCGTGCGTTCGACCGACTTGGACCCGATGCCGCGACACTGCTCATGGGTATGATCCGTGAGACATCGCGCACCAAAGGCAACCAAGCACTGATCGCACAGGCTGCTGCATCGATGTCAATGCAACGTACAGCGGCTCTGCGTGGCTTCCGCGACTTGAGGCGGTCCGGGTTACTGAGGCAGCGCGACGATGGTGTTCTGATCCTGCATCGACTGTTCAGTAGCTACGGGCATGAACTGGCGCGACGAAAGCAGGGCATCGGTGGCTCGCTCGGCCACGTGGTTCCGCTCAATCGGGAGTTGGCGTGATGAGGCGAAATCGATTGCGGTTACAGCGACCGCTCAAGGTCTACGAAACACCGAGCCAGAAGCTGCGCAGAGGCTTGGCGGAACTGCGACGCAAGAAGATGATCCGACAAATGGTCATCGACAGCGCGCGCCGTCACGGGATTGAAGTGAACGAAGACGGCGGGTCGAAGAATGAGCCATGATCCACGCCCTGACGCGGCGCAGCCGCCGCAGCGCCTGATCCCAGGCATTACGCTTTCGCTGCACAATTTGCCCGCCGACGCTCCCGATCTTGTGCGCATGATCCGCTACGACGGTACGATCTACGCGCATGAGTTCTGTCGAGTGTGCGGGATCAAGCCCAACACTTTGCGGATGTCTCGGCTGCGCGGCAAAGGTCCGCCTTCACGTCGTGTGTCCAACAATCGCGTGGTGATTTCATTGCGTGACGCAGCAGCGTGGTTGCAGGCTTCAGGCCGATACGACGGCGCGATCCGATTGGCGGAGTGGTTGGATCAGCGTTGGCGGGATGCCGAACGGGAACACAGGCGGTACGAATTACCGACCGTCGATTTTCTCAAGCCTCGTCAAGCAACGGCATGATAAAAATGAAGATCAGCGCAATGTAGATTGCGGTGGAAATCAACGGCGCAAGAACGCCTCTCGCTTGCCATTGGCGGCCTGTTTGCACGGTGTTTCGTTTCATGCCCCACTCGGTCGGAAACAAGTACAGCACCCACAGAACAAGGTAGCCCGGTGCGCAGTAGATGATCCAAAGGGCGTTCCACACTTGTTTCGGTCTCCTTAAGCAGGTGTGTAGAAGGTGTAGTCTTGGTGGCGCATTGTGACGGCTTCACACCTCTTCTGGTTCATCTCGTGAGCCTGCTGATGCCTGCGTGTCAGATTGGCTTCCAAACATCTTGTTCGCCAACGATGCACTCAGATCGGCAGCGCGTTCAGACGAACTCAGTATGATCTTGTGAGTTCCTGCAATCTGATCAGCCAATGCACCGAACTCTCTTTGTATCTCAATCGGCGGACAAATCGCTTGGTACGCAAACAGCGTAGTTCGGTTCACTTTTGGCATTTGTGCTCGTGTCGAACTGCCGACCGCGTAGGATGTGAAAGCATCTGTCAGTAGAAGCATCCAGAGAAACGCCGGATCGACATCATCGTTGCATCTCAATGGATACATGTCGGCGCTGCAAAATCCGCTACTGTCTGCAAGTACACACTTTTGAAGCGCAGGGCGGATCTTCGAGTACAAAACGTCACGTTCTTTGAACCGGTACTTGCCACTTCGTGGAGCGACGTCAGCGACCGTTGTCTTCTTCAACCACTGCCCCGTTGATTTCTCAATGCTGTCTGGTCCGATGCACAAATGATTGGCCTCAGTGGTGACGTCCGGAACGCGCAAATCGCTGTCAATCGCGCACATTTGGGCCAAAGGCTTCACATCCCACCCCATCGGATTGTCGATGGGGTCACCAAACATCTTGATGAACAGCGCAGGTATCAGGTCGCGCAGTTGGGTAGTGGCTTGCGCGCGCAGCCGTTCGATGCTCGCCGCACGGTTCAGAATGTCAACAACGCGTCGCTGTTCTTCGAGTGACGGCAAGTTCAACATTACTTTCGCCAATTCTGTTGGACCAAAACCAGCCTGGCTCACCCACTGCTTGCAGTTCTCGCGAAAGAAGCCTTGGCTCCACATTCTGCGCAGTGCAAACGCGACAAATGCAGGTTCCGCTTTGCTGCGATCCACTCGAATACGGGTGATGTGATTTGAGAAGCCAGCGTCCATGCTTTGCTCGACGTAAGCAACTTTGCCCACCAATTCGCGGCTGTTGGTATTGTTGAACAAGAGATCGCCTGCTTCGATCCTCCTCTTCGAAGCTGGAGCGACGCTTGGCGGCACAAAGTACATCTCTTCTTCGTCAATGTGGCCATGCATGCCGACATTGAAGGGTCTCAAGTGGGGTAATCCGCTGTCCACGAGCTTGGACTTCGCACACGCGAAACCACTCTCCATGCTCGAAACGATTTCCCCAATTTGTACGGAGATACTCACGAAGCTGCCTCGCTTACAGCTTCTCTGAGTTCACCCAATTCTTCCAAGATCTCGCGCTCGATGGCTTGTAATTCATCCAGTATTTCCATCGGATCGCGATGCACGACCTCAGATCGACTTTGTGGACGATACCGCCCCGCGCTCAGATTGAAATCGGCTTCGCGCAGCGCGTCCGTGTCAGCGAACCACCATTGTTCGCTCCATTCAGCACCTTCATCGCGTGCCTGCCACTTCTGCCAGTTCGCGTCACTGTCCGCATACGCATCTGCGAGCATTGGTAGATCATCGGCGTCGATCGGCGTATCGTGATTGGCGTCCAGCTTGTAGCCGTCATTGTCAGCATGCAGGAACATCACTCGGTCAGTTGTGCCGCCTTTGCGGAAGATCAGCACAGATGTTTTGACGCCTGAGTAAGGGTTGAACACGCCACCGGGCAGCGACAGCACCGCCTCGACAGTGTTGTTTTCGATCAGCTTGCGGCGCAGTTCCTTGTGAGCGCCAGTCGAGCCGAACAAAACACCTTCAGGCACGATGACGCCGCAACGGCCACCTGGCTTCATCTGGTTCAGCATGTATTGCAGGAACAACAATTCGGTTTGGGTCGTGGTGCCAACCTTCACATCTTCAACGATGCGGTCTTTGTCGAGACGGCCCGAAAATGGAGGGTTCGCGAGAACGACATCGAAGCCGTCGGTGGGCAATCCCATCTCTGTCTTTTCAGCACGGTTCAGCGTTCGCGTAAGCGCGTCACGCCGAAGTATGCGCACCTTGTCCAAACCGCGCAGGAACAGGTTCATCGTGGCGAGCCGCACCATTTGCGGATCGACATCGTTGCCGTAGAAGGTTGCTGTTTGCAGTTGGGCGAAGGCATCGCGACTGAGTAAATCACCAAGTCCGCGCTGAATGCTCTTGCCGTCGACAACCGCTTCTTGCGCGCCACTGTCCGAAGAATTGGCGAGGCGAATGTGGTCGTAAGCTGCAACGAGAAATCCGGCAGTACCAGCCGCCGGGTCGTACACGGTTTCACCAATGCGGGGGTCCACCATTTCAACGATGGTTCGGATCACATGGCGTGGGGTGCGGAACTGTCCAAGTTCACCGGCTTGCTTGATTTGGCGCAGTACGTGCTCGAACAGATCACCCTTGGTGTCCGCATCCATCGTCTCAAGGTGGAGGCCATTGATGCGGCTGAGCACTTGAGCAAGCACAGTAGGATCATCAATCCCGAGACGTGCGCCGTCCATGAAGTTGGTAACACCCTGCGCTGCAATCTCAGCGTAGAAAGGGAAGACCTCGTCGCGCACCCAAGTGACGAGCCGTTCACCGTTCAGCGCGTTTGCCCAGTTCGACCAACGTAGAAGATCCTTCGCTACGCTTTCAGCACCGCGATCCTTTGCGTTGAGCGGGTTCTTCAATGTCCACTCACCCTCAAAGGCGCTTGTGTAAGGCTCGGCACCGGGGCGACGTGCCGCCCTGATCTGCGCGGCGTCAGCCGCCTCGAACATGTAAAAGAAAATCAGAAAGCTGAGTTGTTCGGCGTTCTGTGCAGGGTTTGGGTAACCGCCCGCCCACATCTGGTCGCGGATTTGGTCAAGGCTCTGTCTGAGTTCGGGGCTGAGTGGCATGGTGTCTTTCGGTTTCAGTGTAGCGGGTGTTCGGGTGTTGCGGCTGCCGTAGTCACATCGGGTCCGTCAAACAGTGCGATGTTGAGACTGCCGAGAACGTAATCGAGGGCATCTTGTCCACCGAAGACACGAACAGCTTGGTCGTAACCGCCCAATCCCGTGAACGGTGGATCGTCGAAGTCGTAGTCCCAGAAGCCATCGATCGACATGGCGTTCGCCTTGACGCGGCTCTCAATCAGACGCGCCCATCTTTCTTGTTCGGCATCGAAGGTTTGTGCTTCGAACCACGCTTCAAATCGCAAACCCAAGGCTGCGGCGGCGGCTTCGTGTTCGTCAGTACGAACGATGCGCCCATTCTCATCGAGCGTGACCCAGTCGCGGGACGCTGGATCGATGTGGTCGTTCACGTCGAGGTTCAACAGCGAGTTTGGTGTGACAGGTCCGGTAGTCGGTTTCGATGTCCCCGTGACACCGCCTTGAATGTTCTCGTCATCGTCGCCGTGGAAGTCTGTCACGCCGACGAAATCGAACATGGTGAAGCTGGCTTTGTAGATGTGTGGTGCCTTACGGGTGCCGCGTCCACGCATCTGTTGATACAAGATCGCACTCTGCGTGAAGCGCGCCATCACAAGGTTGACGACTTCAGGGCAGTCAAAGCCGGTGTCGAGCATGTTCACGCTGACAAGTATCTTCGGGAATTCCTCTTCCTTGAACCGTTTGATGATGGTCGAGGCGTCAGGTGACGGACCGCCACCGAGGTCGCTGACAACAAAATCGGCGTAGCGTGTCGTAGAGTTCGGTTTCTTGTCCGCAAAGTGATCGTCGAACATTGTCGCCAGCGTTTCCGCATGGCGTTTGGTAACGGCGAACACGATGGTTTTGCCGTCTGCTGGGTAACGCATGACGCCGTCGCTACCTCGGAAACCATTCTCGACAGTTTGCCGAAACTCACGAACCAGCGCCCTGTTACGCTCGGGTATTGTGAACTTTCGCTCCAATGCGTTCGGGTGGACGGTGATCGGATCACCTTCCGCGAACAACTCCTCGAACTCGGCTGATGTATCGGCATCCATCGCAGACCAATCAAGTTCCGCGCGATGTACTTTGAACCCATCATCTGCCGCAGTTTTGACGGTCATTGCCTTGTAGATGCGATACGGCACGAGATTGCCGTCTTCGACAGCTTCGCTGAGCGTGTACCGGAATGTCGGGCGATCAACTTCGAAGAACCGCAATGTATCGCGGACGAACAAACCGTCTTCGGGGTCAGGCATGTCCTCAGGATCGACTGTGCAAGGCGTCGCGGTAAGACCCAACTGGATACCATCGAAGTGCCGGAGCACACCGCTCCATTTTCCGTAGATTGATCTGTGGCATTCGTCGGTGATGATCAGATCGAAGTATCCCGACGAAAGCTGATCATACTCGTTGATCATCGTCTGCAAGGTCGAGATCGTGATGCGCTTTGCGTGGTCAAATCCGCGACCGGCGCGCAAAATTTGACACGGGTAGTCGGTGAGGTAGTCGGTGAAAGCGTCTTCTGTCTGCGATGCGAGTGTGATGCGATCAACAAGGAACAGGACGCGCGTCACGTACCCGGCTTCGAACAGGCGTTTGATGAAAGCGGCAGCGGTTCGCGTCTTGCCTGTGCCTGTTGCCATTTCGACAAGCAACTTGCGCCGCCCGAGTGCGATTTCGCCGCAAAGAGCGTCAATGCAGTCAAGCTGGTAAGTACGACCGCCCCCGCCCGCGATTGAGGTATCGGTCGGCACGGAGTTGAGGTCACGGCGCACTTTGAGGCTGGCGGTGCGACGCTCAAGATCTTCCTGACCAAACACAGTCGCTACCTTGCGCGAGTGTGCATCAACGGTGCGATCAAAGAACCAGACTTCTTCGCCGTTTGAGAGAAACACGAACGGCACGTCGAGCAACTCAGCGTATGCCTTGCCCTGATCCTGCGCCGCAATCGGATCAACGGATGCGCGCTTTGCTTCAAGCACGGCAAGCGGGCGACCGCTTCGATCGCAAAGCACGTAGTCGGCGCGTGTGCCGTCGCTCAGTGTGTACTCGAAATGAACGCTGGTTCCATCTGTAAGGTTCCAGTCGGCATCGCGCAGCAATGCGTCAATCTTTGCTCTCGCAAATGCTTCTGTGCTGCCCTTCGCCAACTACCAACGCCTTTCTACATACCGGGTTCGTGCAGAACGCGGCGCAGCACGACATTCGAAAGGAAGCGTGTAGGTTTTCTTGTGCGTTGTCCTGTATTTACAGTCCCAATGTGCAGTTGATCGTTGTGGCTTGCAAGAGTTTGCGACCGAAACTGACCATACTGGGGGATGTTCGACATCCCGCCGACAGGCGCGTTCAACTCGTACCGGCGTTTTGGTTTGGGCGGGGGTATTGCGCGCAATGGCTGGGTACCGCTCGAACGGCGAAGTATGTTTCGCACCTGCTGACACTGTCAGTAGTCAGCGGTTACGACGTGTGTTTGTTCACTCATGGTATGAGTTGCGCTGCAAATCCGCTGCAATTGCTCAGCAAAAAGAGATGCAGCGCGCATCTTCCACTTCTCTGCGCTTGTGTAGTCACTCGCATTGTGTGACAATGTAGGCCAATGAAATCATTGGGTATTCTGTGCTCGCTGATTGTAGTGAAAAATGAACAGTCGTATGGTGGCGTTGGGTAGAGCGCTTCGTTCACATCGAAGATGTCAGGAGTTCAAATCTCTTATCACCCACCATCTTTTCAATGACTTGTCGGATCTGGCGACAGGAATGGGTGCCAGAAGCCAAAACGCGGCCAGGCGTCCAAGCCTCATTTCTCTAAAAGAACCGCCTCTACGATCAGTTGCAAAGTGATACTTCGCTATCTAATCTGCAGACATTGATAGAGGGTATTGCGATGAAACATATATTTGCGGCGTTAGCCGTGTGCTTGGCCAATGCAGCCAGTGCTTTGACGGTTACGTTCGATCACAACCCGGTTTATCCCAATGCGGGTGGTGGACCTGCGACGTCCAACGGGTTCATCTACGATTACAGCACGACCTATCTGGGAGGGAACTACCTGTACCTGCATTCCGATAGTGGCATTCTGACGTCAACAATCAGAGCCATAAGCGGAACAACATTCACGGCAAAATCTATTGATGTTTGGGGCGCATTGCGGATTTTCATGTCGGGATCGGGGCCTAGACCGGCAGACGATAACAGCCAAGCCTACTTCCAGTGGGCAACGTCAGGAATTGCGCCGGTGGCAACTCTGACTTTCACTGGAGTGCGAAACGGGGCTACGGTGGCAACGCAGTCGATCGGCCCGACGCAGACACAACTTACGTCGGACAGTGTCATACCGAAACTAAAGAAGCTTAGGTTATCTAGCGGGTTCTCTCATATCGATCAGTTGATACTTACCGTGAACAACCCGATCAGTGGCCCCTATTGGAATGACTTGTACGACCCGTTCGGACCCAACACGGTTTGGTGTAACGATTGGTGTGCCAGTTATCGGGTGGACAATCTAAAAGTATCAGCCGTTCCCCTGCCCGCCAGCGGGCTACTACTGATAGGCGCAATAGCTGGGCTGTTTGGAATCAGGTGACGTAGAATAACCGCCTACTAGAGTCTGGCTGGGAGCCCGGTGACACCAAGGCTGGCTTACGCGTGCTTCCAGAACTGCCTCAATACCAACAAGTTGAGCTGATTGAGGGTTGCTCGAGAGCAAGCTTGTCACAGTGCGATTCCCCCGCCTATCCTGACCGGAATTGATCGGTAATTCCGGGCATTGTTTTCAGGATTGTTTATGGCTGAATTGAAGCGCGATATTGGTCTTGTTGGCCTGACGTTCATTTCGGTTGGTGGCATTATTGGCTCGGGCTGGCTGTTCGGGCCTATGCTGGCCGTGCAACATGCTGGTCCTGCGGCCATCCTGTCCTGGATTATCGGCGCGGTTGCCATGTTTGTTCTGGCCATAACATTTGCCGAAATCTCGGCCATGCTGCCGATATCCGGTGGAATTGCACGGGTGCCTCAGTTTTCACATGGCAACATAGTCTCGATGGCCATGGGGTGGACAGCCTGGATCGGATATAACACCACCGCACCAATCGAAGTTGAGGCAATGTTGAAATACCTCGCGCCCTATGCGCCCTGGCTGCATGCTGCGGATACCGGCGATCTGACCGGGGCTGGCATCGCGGTTGCACTGGTTTTCATGCTTCTGTTCGTCGCGGTCAACGCATTGGGGGTGAAGTTTTTCACGCAGGTCAACGCTGCGCTGACGTGGGCCAAAATCGCTATCCCTATCGTTCTGTCGATCCTGCTGATCACGACACGGTTCAACACCGAAAACTTCACTCAGCCAGGTGGTTTTGCGCCCTATGGATTACAGGGCATCATGGCAGCGGTGTCGACCGGAGGCGTGATATTCTCTTTCATCGGATTTCGCCACGTCGTCGACATGGCTGGTGAAGTTCGAAACCCCAAATTCGCCATCCCCGCAGCCCTGGTTCTATCCATCGTTCTGTGCGCGGCCCTTTATCTGGGACTTCAGATCGCATTCATCGGCGCGCTTGATCCCGAAATGCTGAAAAATGGTTGGGCACAATTGAACTTTGGCGGTCAGGGTCCGCTGGACGGAATAATCATGTCCGTGGGGATCATCTGGTTTCTCAGCCTGCTCAACATCGGCTCGGTAATCGGACCTTTTGGCAACGGATTGGTGGCCACTGGCTCGAACGCGCGTATTGCCATGGCGTTGTCCAAAAACGGCTTCCTGCCGCAACGCCTGCAAATGCTGTCTTCGTTCGGCGTGCCGCTTTGGGCACTGGCGCTGAATTTTCTGATCGGAACGCTCTTCCTGCTGACCGTACCTTTCGCCACAGTAATCGCGTTGAACGGAGCGGCCATCGTCCTGTCATTCGCCGTCGGCCCAATCGCCGTGGTCTGCTTGCGCCACCTCATGCCCGATCACCCGCGTTCGATCCGCATCCCGGCCGTCAAGGTGGTCGCCGTCACGGCCTTTGCCGTTGCCACATTGGTCGTCTACTGGAGCGGTTGGGACACGGTCTGGCGACTTGGCATTGCATTGATCGTTGGAATGGTTCTTCTGCTGCTGCGGTTCCGCAACCGTCTTGACGAAATGGACGTAACCGAAGCTTTGTGGCTGGCGCCCTATTTTGCCGGTATCGGGCTGATCTCTTTCCTTGGGCAATTCGGCGAAGGCGCGCAAAAGCAGATCCCCTTTGGTTGGGATATTCTGCTGTGTATCCTGTTTTCCGCCGTGATCTTCAGTCTTGCCGTCCGTTCAGCCCTATCCACTGAAAAGTTTCAGGAATACATCGCCGAAGAAGAAATACTGGATCCCAAGGAACCCGTTGTCGGGTTCTGAATAACCGAGTGACCCAAATGAAAAAGCCCGCCGCAATTGCCGCAGGCTTCTCCATATTCTCTTAGGTGGCCAGTATCCCGGCCCTGACTTCCGGTAACTTAATGTGCAGTCGCCGACGGTCCGGTGCTTTCGGGTGCCTTGGCGGCGGCTGCCGCTGCTTCCTCGGCCGCTTCGTCCCATTCGATGGGATCTGGCGCGCGAACAAGTGCCTGTTCCAGAACTTCCGAGACATGCTTGACCGGAATGATCTTAAGGCCTTCCTTAACGTTATCCGGAATGTCCGCTAGATCCTTCTCGTTCTCTTCCGGGATCAGCACCGTCTTGATGCCTCCCCGCAGGGCAGCTAGCAGCTTTTCTTTCAAACCGCCAATCGGCATTGCATTCCCGCGAAGCGACACCTCGCCCGTCATGGCAATGTCCTTGCGCACCGGAATTCCGGTCAGGACCGATACGATCGACGTTACCATCGCCAAACCGGCCGAAGGACCGTCCTTGGGGGTTGCCCCATCCGGAACGTGCACGTGAATATCCAACGTGTCGAACTTGGGCGGTTTCACACCGATCTGAGGTGAAATCGACCGCACGTAAGACGAGGCCGCGTCGATGGATTCCTTCATCACGTCGCCCAGCTTGCCGGTGGTCTTCATCCGCCCTTTGCCGGGCAGTTTCAGCGCCTCGATATGCAGCAGATCACCCCCTACCGAGGTCCAAGCCAGACCGGTAACAACACCAACCTGATCGTCCTGCTCAGCAAGACCATAGCGGAACTTCGGCACGCCCAGGAATTCATCAAGATTGTCCGGCGTCACCGTGACGGATTCAGCCTCTTTCTTGATGATCTTGGTCAGCGATTTCCGCGCCACTTTGGCGATTTCACGTTCCAGGTTCCGCACCCCGGCTTCACGGGTGTAGATGCGAATGATCTTTTGGAGCGCCTCGTCAGTCAGATCAAACTCCTTGGTTTTCAGACCATGGTTCTTGACCTGTTTGCCGATCAGGTGCTGTTTGGCGATCTCGCTCTTTTCCTCTTCTGTGTAGCCGGCCAGCGGGATGATCTCCATCCGGTCCAGCAGAGGCCCGGGCATGTTGTAGCTGTTCGACGTGGTCAGGAACATCACGTTCGACAGGTCATATTCCACTTCAAGATAGTGGTCCATGAACGTGCTGTTCTGTTCCGGGTCCAACACTTCCAGCATTGCCGAAGCCGGGTCGCCACGGAAGTCCTGCCCCATCTTGTCGATTTCATCGAGCAGGATAAGCGGGTTCGTGGTCTTCGCCTTTTTCAGCGCCTGGATGATCTTGCCGGGCATCGAACCGATATAGGTGCGACGGTGACCGCGGATTTCGGATTCATCGCGCACACCGCCCAGCGAGATGCGAATGAACTCGCGCCCCGTGGCTTTAGCAACGGATTTACCAAGCGAGGTCTTACCCACACCCGGAGGGCCAACGAGGCACAGGATCGGACCTTTCAGCTTCTTCGAACGCTGCTGCACCGCGAGATACTCGACGATCCGTTCCTTGACCTTCTCAAGCCCATAGTGATCGGCATCCAGAATATCCTGCGCCCGGCCCAGATCCTTTTTGACACGGGACTTGGTGCCCCACGGCAGCGACAGAATCCAGTCCAGATAGTTGCGCACGACGGTCGCTTCGGCGGACATCGGCGACATGTTCTTGAGCTTCTTTAGCTCGCCTTCCGCCTTTTCCAGCGCCTCTTTCGACAGCTTGGTCTCGGCGATTTTGGCTTCCAGTTCGGCAACTTCATTGCTGCCGTCTTCGCCATCGCCAAGTTCCTTCTGAATGGCCTTCATCTGCTCATTCAGATAATACTCGCGCTGCGTCTTCTCCATCTGGGATTTGACGCGGGTCTTGATCTTTTTCTCGACCTGCAGAACCGACATTTCGCCCTGCATCAGGCCATAGACCTTTTCGAGCCTTTCGCTGACGGACAGAGTTTCCAGCAACTCCTGCTTTTGCTCAACTTCAATGCCCAGATGACCCGACACGAGGTCAGCCAGCTTGGCGGGCTCAGTTGTCTCGCCAACTGCTGCAAGCGCTTCTTCGGGAATGTTCTTGCGCACTTTGGCATAGCGCTCGAACTCATCCGCAACGGTGCGCAGCAGCGCCTCGGTCGTGGTCACATCGCCGGGTATCTCGGTCAGATACTCCGCACGGGCTTCGAAGAAATCTTCGTTTTCCAGGAACTCGGTGATCTGCACGCGTGCCTGCCCTTCAACCAGCACCTTGACGGTGCCATCGGGCAGCTTCAGCAGTTGCAGCACGTTCGCCAGAACGCCGGACTGGTAAATCCCTTCGATGGTGGGATCGTCATCACCCGGATCAATCTGGCTGGACAGCAATATCTGCTTGTCGTCCTGCATCACTTCTTCCAGTGCACGGACGGATTTTTCCCGCCCCACGAACAGCGGCACGATCATGTGCGGAAAAACCACGATGTCGCGCAAAGGCAGTACGGGGTATGAGGAATTCAGAGGCTCTTGCATGCTCAATCCTTATCATTGGCAAGACGGCACTGGTCCCTAGAAAGGCAACCTTTGGCCATCTCCTGTCTTGGACGATAAAGGTGGGGCGCTGACCGCCTGTTTTCAACCTCATCGCCGTTTGTCGGCAATCAGAATGACCGGATGATTTACCGACTGCAAGGCGTCGCGCGGACATATCCACGAATTTTGTTGAAACCCAACCGGATTTGCCGCCTAAACAGGCTCAATATCCCCTTCCGCACGCTGCGCGTGAAAGTCACCTTGCCAAGCCGCAAACCGACCCTCGGAAATCGCGTCTCGCATTCCCTGCATAATCTCTTGAAAATAGTGCAGATTGTGCCATGTCAGCAGCATCCCCGAAATCATCTCGTTCGAACGGAAAACATGGTGAAGGTAAGCGCGCGAGTAGTTTGAACAGGCCGGGCAACCGCACGCTTCATCCAGCGGGCGCGGGTCGTCCGCGTGACGGGCATTCTTGATGTTGACCACACCGCGACGGGTGAAAACCTGCCCTGTTCGCCCAGACCGCGACGGCAGCACACAATCCATCATGTCGATCCCGCGTGCGACGGCACCCACGATGTCGTCAGGCTTGCCAACCCCCATCAGGTAACGGGGCTTGTCCGAGGGAAGATAGTCCGGCGCGTATTCAAGGCAGTCGAACATGGCTTCCTGCCCCTCGCCCACGGCCAGACCGCCGACGGCATAGCCTTCGAAGCCGATTTTCTTCAATGCCTCGGCGCTTTCCTCGCGCAGGTCGCGTTCCAGCCCACCTTGCATGATCCCGAACAGTGCATGGCCCGGACGGTCCCCAAACGCCTCGCGCGACCGGTCGGCCCATCGCATCGACAGGCGCATGGATTCTGCGATGCGGTGCCGATCGGCCGGCAACGCTGGGCACTCATCGAAACACATCACGATGTCCGATCCCAAGAGCCGCTGGATTTCCATTGACCGCTCGGGCGTCAATTCATGTTTTGACCCATCGACATGGGATTTGAAGGTCACGCCTTTTTCCGTAAGCTTGCGCAGCCCGGCCAGCGACATGACCTGGAATCCGCCCGAGTCCGTCAGGATCGGCCGCTCCCAGTTCATGAAATTGTGCAATCCGCCAAGGCGATCGATCCGCTCAGCGGTGGGGCGCAACATCAGGTGGTATGTATTGCCCAACAGGATATCGGCCCCGGTGGCGCGAACGCTTTCCGGCATCATCGCCTTTACGGTCGCGGCTGTCCCGACCGGCATGAAAGCAGGCGTGCGAACCTCACCCCTCGGGGTATAGATCACGCCGGTTCTGGCCTTGCCGTCGGTGGCCTTCAGATCAAAGGAAAAACGGTCTGTCATTGTGTCGCCTCGGGGTCGCTGAACCGGGCAGGATTTGCCTGATCCGCCTGCCCTTTGCAACCCGTCAGGGCAAAGTGACAACGCGCTCCGTGAACAACGCCACAACGCCTTCGCCGTCGACATCCCTGCAAACGCGAACTGCGGGACGCGAGGGATCCGGCCGCGTGGCACCGTTTTCCTCCCCACCGACGATCACGCGCAGGCCTGTCTCGACCATGTCGAACATCGGTTCGTGAGAGCATGCAATTACGGCGGTCGAGTCGTGCAACCCGCATCCTTCCAGCCCACCGACTTCCTTATAGAACTTAAGGTAGAACTTTGAAATGTCGCGCAAAAAAGCGCCCATATCTGTTGACTTTTCGGCCAGCGCATCGAAATCCGCGCCCCGGTACAAGGTCTTCAGCGTGACGTCCAATCCAACCAGAACCGTATTCGGGGGGGCCTCAAAAACGAAATCCGCCGCTCGGGCATCGTGGTAAATGTTGGCTTCTGCGTGGGCGGTGATGTTTCCGGGGCAATACACGGCGCCCCCCATGATCACCAGCCGACCCAGATTTTGGGAAAACTCCGGGTCCAAGCGCATCGCATCGGCGATGTTGGTCAACGGACCAACCGCACAAACGACCAGTTCGCCTTTGTGTTCGCGTGCCATTTCGACCAGAAATTCCGCCGCTGGCAGGGGATGGTTTTCGCCGATCTGCGGGATTTCCGTCAGGTCTCCGAACCCTTCCGGCCCGTGGACATGTTCGGACGGCACATGTGCGTCCGTCTCAAGCGGAAAGGCTGCGCCTTCCGCAACTGCAGCATCAAGGCCGAGTTTGTGCAGCAAAAACCGCGCATTACGGCTGGATTGATGCACATGCGTGTTTCCGAAAATGGTCGTCAGACCAATCAGGTCAATTTCCGGCGCGGCGGCGGCGTAGGCAATAGCCATCGCATCGTCGATTCCCGGATCTGTGTCGATAATCAGTTTCATATGCGCCCGATACCGCAATCAGGACGGGATGCAAAGCGGACACATCTGTTGTCTTCCCTCGAACTTCGACGCCTTCACTGGTTTGCATCCGAGTCCAATCTGTCCATACCAGAGTTGAAATCGGGCGACTCAACCCCCAAGTGTATACCATAGTACACAATAAAGAGGACAGAAATGACCGAAGATCAGATCATCGGATTGCTTTCATCGAACATCATTTACCTGCTGGCGGCGGCCCTAATCGTAATCGTCATCCTGAAGGGCATTAAGATCGTCCCGCAATCCGAAAAGTTCGTGATTGAACGCTTCGGTCGGTTGCACTCGGTTTTGGGGCCAGGAATCAATTTTATCGTTCCTTTCCTGGACGTTGCGCGCCACAAAATATCCATTCTTGAACGTCAGCTTCCAAACGCAACGCAGGATGCAATCACCAAGGATAACGTTCTGGTCCAGATCGATACATCGGTGTTCTACCGCATTCTTGAGCCTGAAAAGACAGTCTACCGAATCCGTGACGTCGACGGTGCGATTGCGACCACGGTGGCAGGTATCGTGCGCGCTGAGATCGGCAAAATGGATCTGGATGAAGTACAGTCGAACCGCGCCCAGTTGATCTCCCAAATCCAGGAAAGTGTCGAAACAGCCGTCGATGACTGGGGTATCGAAGTGACCCGCGCCGAAATTCTGGACGTTAATTTGGACCAAGCGACCCGTGACGCCATGCTGCAGCAGCTGAATGCCGAACGCGCACGCCGGGCTCAGGTTACCGAAGCTGAAGGGATGAAGCGCGCTGTTGAACTGCAGGCCGATGCCGAACTTTATGCGGCGGAACAAACCGCCAAGGCGCGGCGTATTCAAGCCGAAGCAGAGGCTTATGCGACCGGTGTCGTTGCCAAGGCAATTCAGGACAACGGTATCGAGGCCGCTCAATATCAGGTCGCTCTGAAACAGGTCGAATCGCTTAACGCATTGGGCAACGGGACCGGAAAACAGACGATCGTCGTGCCGGCAAACGCCCTTGAGGCTTTCGGTGATGCGTTCAAGATGCTGAAAGGAGCAAAATGATGGCAGATCCCTTCTGGCTGACCTGGTGGATCTGGATGGCCGCCGCATTGGCCTTGGGAATCCTTGAAATCGTGCTGCCGGGTTTCATCTTTCTTGGCTTTGCCATCGGTGCAGCAATCACGGGTATCCTGCTGATTTTACCGGGGCTTACGCCCTCGCTGCCGATACTGTTGCTGATCTTCGCGGTGTTGTCGCTGGTGTCCTGGCTGGTTCTTCGGCGCATATTCGCGCTGCCCCATGGTCAGGTCAAAACGTTCAACCACGATATCAATGACTGAACGGGGGTGGCGCCCAAGGCGGGCGCCATTGCCGCACTGGACGCTGGTCCGGCCTTTCCCTATATATTTTCTCAGGTAACAAACCCGAGGCAAGAATGACGCATCCCAGTGAACAGTTTGAAGGCACGCCGCTGATTGCCCCTTCGACCATCGAACACCCCTTGTACGAGGCCGTGGTCGAGGCATGCCGAACGGTTTATGATCCTGAAATTCCAGTGAATATCTATGATCTCGGGCTAATCTACACAATCGAGATTGCCGAGGACAATGCAGTCAAAGTCATCATGACCCTGACCGCACCGGGCTGCCCCGTCGCCGGAGACATGCCGGGCTGGATCGTTGAAGCCGTTGAGCCTGTTGCCGGCATCAAGGAAGTCGACGTTGAACTGACCTGGGAGCCACCCTGGGGAATGGAAATGATGTCTGACGAAGCCCGACTGGAACTCGGATTTATGTGACCAGAGAATTATCTTCAAAAAACAATCTGTTGTCGTCAAAAAGTCATCCAACTGTTACACGGCTGTAGCAAAACTTTCATACACCTGCGCAACAAATCGGTGTGTCGACGAAATAGTGCATTCCATTTGTCGTTCGCACGGGCTGCTGGATCGCCTGCCCTCCTTGAAATCTCCGGCCCAAATATTGGACCGCTCTTGCCCGAGGGCGGTCCAGATCGTTCAGGGTAGACTGCAATTTACTGATTGCCGCAGGTCGATTTGATCTCTGCTGCCCTATCGTCCAATTGCTTGACGTAATCTCCGGACAGCATTTGCAGTCTTTTGCCTTCGGTGCCGGTAACCAGTCCAAGCAATGCGCCCGCAGGCGTAATTGCCGCCACACTTTCCAACTGCTTGTCTTCGGCATGCTTTTTTTCTGAGGCAATCGCGCGCAGATCGCCTTCAGCGGTTGCGCAATTGACAGGGTGTCTGGGCCCGTCCGACGCAGCCCACGCAGTGCCAGCCAAAACGGCAAAACTCAGCCCCAACAGCGCCAGCGGCGCATTTGATTTCAGATATTTTGACCGCACTGCCATATTTGCAAACCTCGTGATTGTTGTTGAACCGAAGGACGGATATCTGTTGCCCCTTCGGATCAGGCTAATCCCGCCAGCTGCGCTGGTGCAAGGCGACCGGTGCCCGCATACCGGCCGTTTCAAAGCAAATCTTCGCAATCATAGGCCGCGCTCACTTGAGCCCGGTGATCGAAAGCCCTAAATTAGTGTCAACGCGACGACGGAGATCCCCTGATGTTTGGCATTCCTGGCAAACAGGCTGTAACCATGACGCCCAAGGCGGCCGAGCAGATTGCTCGTCTGATGGCCTCGGCCGGACATGCCGGGCTGCGCATCGGCGTGAAAAAAGGCGGATGCGCCGGCATGGAATATACCATGGACTATGTGGATCAGGCGGACCCTAACGACGAGGTTGTCGAACAGGACGGTGCACGGGTCATGATTGCGCCCATGGCGCAAATGTTTCTATTCGGGACCGAGATCGACTACGAGGTCACTCTGTTGGAGTCCGGCTTCAAGTTCCGCAATCCAAATGTTGTTGATGCATGCGGCTGCGGCGAGTCGATCAAGTTCGACGAGGCGCTGACTGAACAGCGATAAGGCGTCTGTGCGTCGCATCAACATTCTCCCCAAGGTTCCCGGGTTTCCGGCCACCTATTGAACAGGTGTGCCGTATGTATTGGCGCAGACGGAATTTCCGGCGTTTGACCGTCCAGCACCCCTTGCGCGGAATTGTCAGGTGGGGCGTAGGGTGCTATCCGAAAATGAAATGATGTCAAAATGAAGAGGTGCAGGGATGCGGCGCAAGCTGGCGGCTGGAAACTGGAAAATGAACGGAACCAGCGAAGCGCTGGGCGAGCTTGAGGTGCTGGCCAGCACCCACCCTGCCCCAACTGTCGATATTCTGATCTGCCCTCCGGCCACACTGGTTCACCGCGCCGCGCAGGCGACGCAGGGAACCGGCATTACTATCGGCGGCCAAGATTGCCACGCGGCCCCGAACGGCGCCCACACCGGCGATATCAGCGCCGACATGCTGGTCGACGCTGGCGCAACGACCGTCATTCTGGGGCATTCGGAACGACGCGAGGATCATTCCGAACAGAATGAGGACATTCGTGCCAAAGCCCGCGTCGCGATGGACGCCGGTCTTAAGACCGTTATCTGCGTTGGTGAAAGTCTGGAACAACGCGAAGCCGCCAATACGCTTGATATTATTGGCGGCCAGATGTCGGGGTCTATTCCGGATCAGTCGACCGGTGAAAACCTGATCGTCGCGTATGAGCCGATCTGGGCCATCGGAACCGGAAAAGTTCCCACTCTGAACGAGATCGGAGAGGTTCACGACTTTATTCGCGCGCGTCTGGAGCGCCGCTTTGGCGAAGGTGTCGGGCGCTCGGTCCGGTTGCTTTATGGCGGTTCGGTAAAACCCAGCAACGCCGCAGATATTTTCGCCGTCTCCAATGTCGATGGTGCGCTGGTTGGCGGCGCAAGCCTGAAAGCCGCCGATTTCTCGGGGATCATCGAGGCGCTTGAAAACGCCTGATCAGGCAAGCTTCATCGTGATCATCCCGGCCACGATTAGAACCGCCGCGCAAATGCGCGTGGCGGTTACCGCTTCGCCCAGAAACAGGATACCGACCAGAAACGCGCCAACGGCGCCAATCCCTGTCCAGACGACATAAGCTGTGCCCAATGGCAGCGTCCGCATTGCCAGCGCAAGCAGGGCGAACGATCCCAACATCGACACACCCATAATCGCGGTGGGCCAAAACCGGGTAAAACCTGCCGATTGCTTCATGGCAAAGGCCCAGACGATTTCAAGCAGTCCGGCAGTTAACAGAATGATCCAGGGCATATGAGAGACCTCGTTTTGCCCGGGTCGTCCCGGAGAGTTTCCCATTTTGGGGAGGTCGTCCTCTGAGCGGCAGATAGTCACTCAATTCTGTTCTTCAAGACAAAACCGGGCGGATCGCGCCGCCCGGATTTTTGCGTTGTCATTTAGACGCTGTTTAATTGGTCACGATTTCCGGCCCCATGAAGGTGTTGGGCAGGAAGGTCGACAACCATGGAATGTACGTCACCATGATGAGGAAGACGAAGAGCACCGCAAGGAATGGCAGCGCAGCCTTCACGACGCCCATCATCGGCATTCCCGCAACGCCCGAGGTCACGAACAGGTTCAGGCCGACCGGTGGCGTGATCATTCCGATCTCCATGTTCACCACCATGATGATGCCCAGGTGGATCGGGTCGATGCCCAGCTCGATGGCAATCGGGAACACCAGCGGCGCAACGATGACGAGCAGGCCAGAGGGTTCCATGAACTGACCACCTATCAGTAGGATCACGTTGACCACAATCAGAAACGTAACCGGTCCCAGGCCTGCCGACAGCATTGCGCTGGCGATATGCTGCGGCACCTGTTCGTCGGTCAACACATGTTTCAGGATCAGTGCGTTGGCAATCACGAACAATAGTGTAACGGTCAGCTTTCCAGCCTCGAACAGCGTGTGCTTGGTATCCGGGTGAAAGAGCGCCGTGACCAGTGCATAGGGTTTCTTCAATAGCGAGATATTCTGCGCGTCACCCTCGCTGCTAAGCGGCCCCATGTCCTTGTAGACGAAGCAGGCGATCAGGAACGCATAAACCGCGGCCACCGCTGCGGCTTCGGTCGGCGTGAAGATACCGCCGTAAATGCCGCCCAGGATGATCACGATCAGGAACAGGCCCCAACCAGCTTCACGCGCTGATGCGAATATCTCGCCCCAGCCTTTCCAGTCGCCCTTGGGCAGGTTCTTGACCTTCGCCATCACATAGATTGCGACCATCAGCATCAAACCGGCCAACAGGCCCGGAATGACGCCTGCCAGGAACATGCGACCAACCGAAACCTCGACTGCCGCTGCATAAACCACCATGACGATCGAAGGCGGGATCAGGATACCCAGGGTTCCGGCGTTACAGATCACACCGGCCGCGAATTCTTTGGAATACCCAACCTGTCGCATTCCAGCGATAACGATCGAACCGATTGCGACCACCGTCGCAGGGGATGACCCCGACAAGGCTGCAAACAACATACAGGCGAACACGCCCGCAATCGCCAGCCCGCCGGGCAAATGGCCCACACAGGCAATCGAAAAGCGAATGATCCGGCGCGCCACGCCCCCCGTCGTCATGAAGGACGACGCCAGGATAAAGAACGGGATCGCGAGCAGAGTGAAGTGCCCCTCGAACGCCTCAAACAGCGTACCAGCAACCGAAGCGAGCGAACTGTCGGAGTAGATCAGCAGGAACAGGGTCGAGCTGAGGCCAAGTGCAACCGCGATCGGAACACCGATCAGCAGCAGGCCAATGACCATCGAGAAAAGAAGAACTACATCCATCAGTCATGCTCTCCTTGCTGAGCCCGGACTTCTTCGATCTCGTCCTCGACTTCGTGGCTGGCGACCAGACGGTCGGTTTCACCGCGCCAGATCTGCACTGCGACTTGCGAAAAGCGGATCACCAGCAGCAGCATGGAAACTGGCAACACCAGATACGGCACCACCTTGGGAAGCTTCTCGTATTCCTCGCCATAGTTGATGAGGCCCTCAAGAAAGCGCAGCGGCGCGACCATGGGAATATCGTCGACCTCGTAGAAACTCTGGCTGCGCGCTCCGGTATCGAACCCTGTCGGGAACCAGCGTCCGGATGTGGGTGGCAGGTCGGCAAACACAGCCCAATAGTCATACGACCCTTTCAGCAGCAGCAGCGAAAACACCAGACAGCACGCTACGGCGATCAGCGCCAGTATGCGGCGCGGTGCCGGGGCCAGCATATTCAGGATGGCGTCGACCCCCAGATGCGCGTGCTTCTTCACCGCATAAGATGCGCCAAGCAACACCAGCCAGCCAAACATGAACACTGTCAGTTCAAGCGCCCACAATATGTTCGAATTAAAGAAGAAACGCGCGATCACATTTGCAAATGTAACGGCCGTCATCAGGCCCAGGAGCAACGCAATCAGGGTTTCTTCGATATGGTCGACCAGCCCGCCATGGCCGGATTTCGCACCAGACATCTATCTGTCCCCACATTTTTATTGTTGAGAAGGATTGGGGCGGGCCTTTTCGGCCCGCCCGGCCTGCGCGTCGATAACTCCCCAGTCCCCTGACGCGCGGCCTGGACCGGGTTCAGAACCCGGCGTTGATTGCCTGAGCGGCGTCGATCTTTTCCTGACCTACATCGTCAGCGAACTTGTCCCAAACGGGCTTCATCGCATCGACCCAGGCCTGACGTTGATCAGGGTTCAGTTCGCGAATGATTCCACCGGCGTCCGTGATCGAAGCTTTGGCCGCTTCGTTCACGGCAAAGGCTTCCTTGTTCCGGGTCTCGGTCACTTCGCTCAGAATGGTCAGGAACTGATCACGCACTTCCGGCTCGAGGCTGTCCAGCCAGTCGACCGACGTCACCACCAGATAATCGATGATACCGTGGTTGGTTTCGGTGATGCCGTCCTGCACCTCGAAGAACTTCTTGCCGTAGATGTTCGACCAGGTGTTCTCCTGACCGTCCACCACGCCCTGCTGCAGCGCGCCGTAAACTTCCGAGAATGCCATCTTCTGCGGGCTGCCACCGATGGCTTCCATCTGCGCAACCAGAACGTCCGAGGACTGAACCCGGAACTTCAGGCCATCCGCATCAGATGGGTCAACCAGCGGTTTGTTCGCCGACATCTGCTTCATGCCATTGTGCCAGAAGGCCAGACCCTGCAGGCCGCGGCGCTGCATACTGTCTTTCATCGCCTGACCGTCCGCCGAGGCCTGGAAGGCATCCACGGCGTCGATATTCTTGAACATGAACGGCAGGTCGAACAGGCGGAACTGTTTGGTGAACTTTTCGAACTTCGATAGCGACGGCGCGGCCAATTGAACGTCGCCCTGCAGCATCGCCTCAAGAACCTTGTCGTCATTGTAGAGCGTGGAGTTCGGATAGACCTCCATGCACATGACGCCCTGCATCTCGTCGTTGACGCGTTGTTCCAGTAGCGAAGCAGCGATGCCCTTGGGATGCTTGTCGGTGTTTGTCACATGCGCGAACTTAACGACAATTTCGCCGTCTTCGCATGCTGCAAACCCGGCAGTAGCCGTCACGGTCAGTGCTAGCGCGGTTGCAGCTGTTGTCAGGATTTTCATCTGTATTGTCCTCCCAGACTTCCTAGAACCCTTCATCGGGCACTCTTGCAGCGCCCCATGACGCGAAGTGAACCGAATCAAATCTCTTCTCACAACTTTTTGTTTCATAGCTGTTTTTTTGATATTTTATTGTTTTTTATCAAATACGTATATGAACTTAATACCTGAAACTTCAGGATCTCCAAGAAGCCATGTGCGGAAATCCGCACAGGCCTTTGGCGCACTGTGCGGATTTCCGCACTACGGCGACTCACGAGTTCCGAATCAAACACCCGGAGATTCGCACCGGTAGCAACTCCCTTGGGGCGGGATACTCCGCCAAGCGCGCATAACCGCAGAATTTTTAGGTAAAACTGGGCCGCGCGGTCGCGTCACCGCCGATAGTCTTCCGGGCGGATGCCGTAGCGTGCCAATTTGTCGTAAAACGTCTTTCGCGGCAGCTTCAGTGCACGCGCCGCTTCTGAGGCCTTCCCGTTATGCCGACCCAAGGCGGTGATCAGCAGCGAACGTTCGACACGCGCCATCTGCTCGCTCAGCCCCAGATCAGCAGCCTGCGCGACATCTTCGGGCATTCCCAGAACAAATCGCATCGCAGCGGACATCAGCGAGCGCGCATTGCCCGGCCAGTCGCTGGCCATCAAGGACGCCAGATGTTCCGAGGTTATCTCGGGCGCGGCAATCCCCGCCTGTTCAGCGGCCTGCGCGACATAGTGGCGAAAGATCACCGGAATATCCTCGGGACGCTCTGCCAGCGAGGGGATGCGCACCCGCATGACGTCAAGGCGATAGAACAGATCCGCATGAAAACGGCCCTGCGAAGACAATGCCGACAGGTCCGCTGTGGTGCCCGCCAGAATGCGGACCCCGGCGCCCTGCTCGACAATCTCAAGCGCGGCATACTGCGTAGCTTCGGGCATTGCCGACACTTCATCCAGAAACAGCGAGCCACCAGCGGCGTCATGACAGACCTGCACCAGCTCCGCCGCGGTCAGACCCGAGGATGGCCGCTTGACAAAGGGCCCCTGCGCCTGCGGCGACATCATATGGACCACTTCGGCAACCTTGGATATTCCACTTCCAGCCGGCCCGGTTACCAGAACCTCGGCGTTGGTCGGTGCTACGGTGCGGACACGTTCGCGCAGTGCTTCGGCCTGCTGGGACAGTCCGAACAACAATCGGGCGGCGGGATCACCTCGTTCCAATTCGCGTTTTAATGCGCGCTGTTCCAGAACCTGCGCACGGGCTTCCATGGCCCTCTTCAGAACCGCCAGAAGGTCGGCAGCGGCACAGGGTTTTTCAAGGAAATCGAAGGCACCCTGCCCCATGGCCTGCACCGCCATCGGAATGTCGCCCTCTCCGGTCAGAAGGATGACCGGCAGATCGGGGTCGATTTCATGCGCGTAATTCAGCAGATGAAACCCGTCTCGCCCCGGCATGCGGATGTCCGAGATGATGACACCGGGAAATTCGGCCTGGATATGGTCTTTCGCAGCCACAAATGACCCTGCAGGAATCGGAGCGTAGTCGGCCAGTTCCAGCGTCTGCGCCAGGGCGTCCCGAACCGCCGCATCGTCGTCAACCAGTAGGACTTTGTGCATCATGCGGCCTTGTCATCCTCGTAAAAATCCAGCTCGACAGTAAAACACGCGCCACTCTGTGAATTGTAACCCCGAATGTCGCCGCCGAAACTCTGAACCAGCCCATAAGAAATCGACAGGCCCAGCCCCATCCCCTCGGACGAACCAACGGCCTTGGTCGAATAGAAGGGTTCAAACAGCTTTTCGGGATCCTCGATTCCCGGACCGTTGTCGCGCACGGTGACGGACACTCGCGCGTCGGTGTCGATCCATATGCGAATATATCGATCGTCCTGTTCGATCATGGCATCTGCGGCGTTGTTGATAAGGTTGACGAAAACCTGAACAAGCCGAACCTCACCACCCCAGGCGAAGACCGGTTCAACATCGGGCTGCCAATCCACTGTGACCCCTTCAGCGTGCAACCGTGCCGAGGTCAGTTCGACGGCTGTATTGATGACTTGAACAAGATCCACCTTTCCCATCGGTTCGCTTTCATTTCTGGCGAAGGCGCGCAGGTTCTTGATGATACGGGCCATACGCGCCGCCATTTCTGAAATACGCCCCAAGTTTTCGCGGGCCTTTTCACTCCGACCGCGCTCCATGAACGCGGCGCCATTATCCGCAAACTGCTGAATGGCCATAAGCGGCTGGTTCAACTCGTGACTGATACCCGCTGACATTTGCCCCAACGCACTCAGTTTTCCGGCCTGCACCAGATCAGATTGCGCGCGCTTCAGTGCGGCTTCCGCTTCCATCCGCTCGGACACTTCGCGCCGCAAGGCCAGGTTTGCATCCGTCAGATCACGGGTCCGCCGCGCGACTTTGCTTTCCAGAACAGTGTTTGCCTCGGCCAATGTGCGCCTGCGCTCAGTTGCCAGAAAAAGTAATGCCCCAAAGGCCAGACAGATTGCGGCAACCGCGGCGGCCTGTAATCCCGCCAAGCGCCGGGCCGGTGCTACGTCCACCAGCACCTCGGCCGTCATATCGATAACCGGAAGGTCAAGCGTCAGGTGCAGCGCGTGACGGGGCAAATAACGCCCCCAGTTCAGCGTCCACAATTCATGCCCGGCGACCCGGGTCGAGCTGAAATCGACCGTGCCGCCATCCGGCGGTGAAAGCCCTTGTTGTCCCTCTGCGCGCCGCCAGAACAGAAGATCGGACCTGTTCGAGATGAAGACAACGCCTTCCGCATCCACGAAGAATACCGCTTCGGTGCTGCCGCGCCAGGTTTGCTCAACATCCTGCACGTCCGCGACAACCATCAAAGCACCCTCAACCTGACCCGAGGGTCCAAAGGTCGGAGCCGCATAGGAATAAATCCGATCACCGCTTTCCGGCAGGGCCCCATGGGCACTTCCCATGGCCCCCTGCATGGCGCGCTCAAAAGCAGGATATCCGGCCATGTCGGGCTGCCTTACCGGCTGGGCCGCGACCAGAACCTGCCCGTTGGAATCCAAATACATCATGTTCACTGCAGCAGTCTTGTCGGACACATCCAGCAGCAGGGACCGGGCCACCTGCCTGTCTGCCGGGGTTTCTAACTCGTGCAGGGCTGGATGATCGGCCATCAGGACCGCCAGCTCCTGATACACCTGCATCTGCGTGCTCAGCCGGTCTGCTGCAAGTTCAAGATCTGCCTCGGCCTTTTCGCTCAGTTGCGACAGGGCTTGACGATAGGCGTAGGACCAGACCCCGGCAGACAACAGTCCGACGACAAACAGAAATCCAAGGATCACCCAGACTCGATACATGACATAGGGTCTTGCATTCGACGCGCCTCATGGCAAGTCTGCGCCGCATGAAGACGCTTTTTCAATCGCCGGTCGAGCCCGGCTTCGTGCAAAACCCCTACCCATTCTATGACGAGGCGCGCCAGTACGGCGACCTTGTGTATTGGGGCGACTACAACAAAGTGGCCGCTGTTTCTTATCGCGCTGTGCAGGCCCTGCTGAAGGATCGGAGGTTTGGCCGAGAGGTTCCGGCAGAATTGCAAGAACCCGGCCCCGCCCATCTGGCGCCGTGGTTGAATGTCGAAGCGCATTCCTTGCTGGAAGCTGAACCTCCACGGCACACGCGGCTGCGCGCCCTCGTCATGCGCGCCTTCACCACACGCTCAATCGCGTCCCTGGCGCCTTCGATCGAGCAGCTTTGCCACACCCTGATGGACCGGTTCCCCGCGACAGAGTTCGACCTCCTGGACGCCTATTGCACTCAGGTACCGGTCATTACGATCTGCCGTCTTCTGGGCGTCCCCGAGGACATGTCACCACAGTTGCTGCGATGGTCGCATGACATGGTCGCGATGTATCAGGCCAGCCGGAACCACCAGACCGGGGACAACGCTGCCCGGGCCGCACAGGAATTTACCGATTTTCTGACCCGCTACATCGAACAGCGCCGCAGCGTTCCCCGCGACGATCTGATCACGCGCCTGATTGCGGCCGAAGAGGACGGAGAAAAACTGTCCCGCAACGAACTGGTTGCCACTTGCATCCTGTTGCTCAACGCCGGGCACGAGGCCACGGTGCATTCCCTGGGGAACGGGGTGAAAACCCTGTTGCAAACCGGATCCCGTCCGCTTGCACCCGACGATATCGATGCCGCCGTTGAAGAAATTCTGCGATATGATCCCCCACTGCACATGTTCACGCGTTATGCCTATGAGGATGTGGAGATCTTTAATAACCGCTTCAGCCGTGGCGATGAGGTTGCGCTGTTGCTGGGTGCCGCAAACCGCGACCCCGCGGTCTGGAATGCACCGAACACCTTCGACCCGACCCGGCCCATTGTCACAAACACCAGTTTCGGCGGCGGCCTGCACTTTTGCGTCGGCGCCCCGCTGGCCCGTCTCGAGATGCGCATCGCACTGCAGGTGTTGTTTCAGCGGGCACCAGAATTACGACTGTCGGCACAGCCGGAGTATTCGAACAGCTATCACTTTCATGGGCTTACTAGGCTTCTTGTTCACGTCTGAGTTCCAGCACACGCCGACTGAATAGCGCATAATGCGCTATGCCTCCGGCGGGAATATTTATAGCCAGATGAAATCGGATCCTTTATTCATCTGGCCCCAAATATCCCGGGGGAGACGCGTTCCAGCGCGGCGGGGGCAGCGCCCCCCCACTTCGTTAACCAACAACCAGCGCACCCAGCGGCAGCATCGTCGTCGATTTGATCTCTTCCATCGACAAAAGAGCCGTGACGTTGTGCACCCGCACTTCCGAGATCAGGGTCTGATAAAAATCGTCATAGGCGCGGGCATTTCTGACGCGCACCTTGAGGATGTAATCGATGTCCCCCGCAAGGCGGTGCGCCTCCTGCACTTCTGGACGGTCCCGCAGCGCCTTTAGGAACTTACGCTGCCACTCGGCCTCATGTTCGGAAGTCCGGATCAGAACAAAGAACGTCGCCTCGAACCCCAGTGCCTCGGCATCCAGCAACACTGTCTGTTGACCAATGACCCCTGCACTTTTGAGTTTTCGGATTCGGTTCCAGACGGGTGTCTTTGAACTGCCGACCCTTGCAGCGATTTCATCCAGTGACTGACTGGCGTCGCGTTGCAGCTCGACCAGAATTTTCCGATCCGTATCATCAATCCGCACCGACATTCCAATTTCCTTCCATTTCCGGAACCCACGTCCCAAAGCTCAGCCTGTGCGGAACGTGCGTTCTTATTTTATCGCCTATATGGCGTTATTCCGGGAATATTTCCTATATTGAGGATCAAGTCAAACACAGGTCGAGATCCTCAGATGCGGCAATCGCACACATATACGGATAAAGGGCACGTCGATTTCGTCGGCGCAGGTCCGGGTGATCCGGAATTGCTGACGCTTAAGGCGCTGAACGCGTTTGAGCATGCGGATATCGTCCTGCATGACCGCCTGATCAGCCTCGAAATTCTGGCGTTGGCCGGCAAGACCGCTGAACTGGTCGATGTTGGCAAGGCCGGCTTCGGACCCTCATGGAAACAGGAAGACATCGACGCATTGTTGGTGGACTACGCACTGAAGGGTCAGCGTTTGGTCCGTCTGAAGTCGGGGGACCCCACTGTATTCGGGCGTCTGGACGAAGAAATCGAAGCGGTTGAGGCTGCAGGTGTTTCCTGGCAGATCATTCCCGGTATCACTGCCGCCTCTGCCGCTGTTGCTGGCATCGGTCAAAGCCTGACGCGCCGCGGTCGCAATTCCTCGGTGCGGTACCTGACGGGTCACGACATGAAGGGTTTTGCCGACCATGACTGGAATGCACTGGCGCGTCCCGGTTCCGTGGCTGCAATCTATATGGGCAAGAAATCCGCCCGTTTCATTCAGGGCCGTCTGATCATGCACGGTGCTGACCGCGCAACCCCTGTCACCATCGTCGAAAACGCTTCGCGCCCAGGCCAAAGGGTGCTGTCCACGACGCTGGACCAATTGCCCGCCGATCTGCATGCCGCCGCAATGGACGGCCCCGCACTGACCTTTTTTGGCCTTGCACCGCGCCGTGCAGCCGAGGCCCTGACCGAATTCAACAAGGAGCTTGCCTGATGGCCCGCGCTTTTACACCCAAAGTGGTTACAGCCAACGACCTGCTGGAAGGAGACGTCATTTATCTGACCGAAGACGATCGCTGGTCACGCGATCTGTCCGAGGCAGAACTGATTACTGACGAAGCTCACGCGCAGGTGCGTCTGCTGGATGCCGCACGTCAGGCGAATACCATCGTTGGCGCCTATCTGGCCGACGCGGTCGCCGGCGAACGCGGCCCCGAGCCCACTCATTTTCGGGAAGACTTCCGCCGGACTGGTCCGTCCAACTATGCCCACGGCAAACAGGAAACTTCCCCGCAGCCCCGGGCCTGACCTCTGGCCTCTCACTCTCCCCTACAAGGCCCCAAGGTTCGGGGCTGCAACTAAGGACAGCTAATCATGTATCGCTACTCCGAGTTCGACACAGCATTTTTGGCAGAACGCAACGCGCAGTTCCGCGCGCAGGTCGAGCGCCGCATTGACGGTTCGCTGACCGAAGACGAATTCAAACCCCTGCGCTTGATGAACGGCCTGTATCTGCAACTGCACGCCTACATGCTGCGCGTAGCGATCCCTTACGGGACGCTGAACAGCGCTCAGATGCGTCAGCTGGCCCTACTGGCCGAAAAGTGGGACAAGGGCTATGGCCATTTCACCACCCGTCAGAACATCCAGTACAACTGGCCGAAACTGAACGACGTGCCGGACATGCTGGACGCGCTGGCCGAGGTTGGCATGCACGCCATCCAGACCTCGGGCAACACCATCCGCAACGTGACCGCCGACCATTTCGCCGGTGCCGCCGCGGATGAGGTCGCCGACCCGCGCCCCTATGCCGAACTGCTGCGCCAGTGGTCGACCGACCACCCGGAATTCCAGTTCATGCCGCGTAAGTTCAAGATCGCCATCACCGGCTCGGAAAACGACCGCGCCGTGATCAAGGCGCATGACATCGGTCTGCAACTGGTCGAGCGTGACGGCGTTCTGGGTGCCCGCGTTATCGTGGGCGGCGGTCTGGGTCGTACCCCGATGATCGGCAAGGAACTGTCGGAATTCGTCGCCTTTGACGACCTGCTGGCCTATCTAGAGGCCACCGTATCCGTGTGGAACCAGATCGGCCGCCGCGACAACAAATACAAGGCGCGTATCAAGATCACCGTGCATGAGCATGGCATCGACGCCATCCGTGCCAAGGTGAACGAGCGCTTCCTGAAGGTCCGCCCGCAGTTCAAAGGCGCCGACATGTCGCTGCTGGACGATATCAAGGGACACTTCGCTGCCCCCGCTTTCCGTGAAGGATCGGTTGCTTCTTTTGAAAGCGCCTATACCAATGATCCGGTCTTCCGCTCGTGGATCGATACGAACATCGCGCCGCACAAGAACGCGGACCACGCCATCGTCACCATCTCGATCAAGAAGCACGGCCAGACGCCGGGCGATGCAACGGCCGAGCAGATGCGAGTCATGGCCGATCTGGCCGAAGAGTTCGCCTATGACGAGCTGCGCATCAGCCATGAGCAGAACGTGATCCTGCCGCATGTCCATAAATCGGACCTGCCTGCGATCCATGCGAAGCTGAAGGAATACGAACTGGCAACCGCCAATATCGGCCTGATCAGCGACATCATCGCCTGCCCCGGCATGGACTACTGTGCGCTGGCGACCGCTCGTTCCATCCCGGTTGCGCAAGAGATTGCAAACCGCTTCGAGGAGTTGAAGCTCGAGCATGATATCGGCCACCTGAAGATCAAGATCTCGGGCTGCATCAACGCTTGTGGTCACCACCACGTGGGTCATATTGGCATCCTGGGTCTGGATCGTGCCGGCGTCGAAAACTACCAGATCACTCTGGGCGGTGATGCCACCGAAAGCGCGGCCATCGGCGATCGCACTGGTCCGGGCTTTGCTTACGATGAGATCGTCCCCGCCGTGGAACGCATCGTCGACACCTACCTGAACCAGCGTGAAAGCGCAGAGGAGACGTTCCTGGAAACATACCGCCGCGTTGGCATGGCGCCGTTCAAGGCGGCGCTTTACCCCGAGGCACAGGCCAATGCCGCTTGACCTGATCCAGACGGAACTGGGTAAAGACCGAAGTGAACTGACTGAACGGGTCGAGGACCTCAACACCCGATTCCGCCACCACAGTGCACACGACGTGATGCATGGCGCGATTGAAGAGATCGATGAGCTTGCCCTTGTGTCAAGCTTTGGGGCGGAATCGGTGGTGTTGCTGCACATGGCGGCTGTTGTCGACAAGGCAACGCCGGTCCTGTTCATCGACACTCAGATGCTGTTCACCGAAACGCTGGAATATCAGCAGGAGGTCAGCGAGCGTCTTGGACTGAGAAACGTTCGGATCGTCAGGGCGGACGATGAAGACGTCCTGCGCGATGACCCCTATGGCGCCCTGCGCCTGCGCGACACGGATGCGTGCTGCAACCTACGCAAGACATTCCCGCTGCAAAAGGCTCTTATGGGCTATTGCGGCTGGATCACCGGGCGCAAACGGTTTCAGGCCGGCACCCGCGCCGCGCTCGACTTTTTCGAGGTCGAGGACGGAACAGGCCGGATCAAGGTCAACCCGCTGGCGCATTGGGCACCTGAAGATGTGCGCGCCTACATGGACGAAAACCGCCTGCCCCGGCATCCGCTGGTGGCAAAAGGATATCCTTCGATCGGCTGTGCGCCCTGCACCTCGCCGGTCAAAGAGGGCGAAGACCCCCGCGCCGGACGCTGGCGCGATCAGAACAAGGAAGAATGCGGCATCCATTTTGTCGACGGCAAGATGGTGCGTGTTGGAGAAAAGCAATGAATGTAATCGTAACGGATCAGGGGTTTTCCCCCGATGATTGGACCGACGGCTTTGTTTCGCTGGATGATGCCGCCAATGACGTGGTTGCCCTGGATGTAAGTTCAGACACCGACCCGGATGAACTCTACGATCGTCTTGGCCGAGCCGAACTGGTGCGGGTCGATTTCCCGTCCTTCGCAGATGGCCGCGGCTTTACCATCGCCCGCACCCTGCGCCTGAAAGGCTATACCGGGCGTCTGCGCGCCAAGGGGCACGTTCTGGCAGACCAATACGCGATGGCGCGGCGCAGTGGCTTTGACGAGGTCGAGATTGATGATGGCCTTGCCACCCGTCAGCCCGAAGATCAGTGGCTTGCCCGCGCCAACTGGAATGAGAACAACTATCAGGCCCGCCTGCGCGGTTAAGGCCGCACATCGCCAGCTTGTGACAGAAAGGGGGCAATCTGTCCCCTTTTCCTGACTTGGATCAACGATTAAACGGAGATGTCGGTTTAGCAGACCGGCAGGTAAACGATGACAGAGATGAAGCCCGTGAGCGAAGTAACTGCCGTAAAGGCCCCCGTCCTGCCGGACGCGCAAACTGTAATTGACGTGAAACACTGGACCGACAGCCTGTTTTCTTTCAAGGTGTCGCGCCCTGCCTCGCTGCGGTTCCGTTCGGGCGAATTCGTGATGATCGGGTTGTTGGGCGATAACGGAAAGCCGCTGCTGCGCGCCTATTCCATCGCCTCGCCTTCGTGGGACGAGGAACTCGAGTTCTACTCGATCAAGGTGCAGGACGGTCCGCTGACCTCGAAGCTGCAACACATCAAACCCGGCGACCAGATCATCCTTCGCCCCAAGCCCGTTGGTACCCTGGTGCACGACGCGCTGCTGCCCGGCAAACGCCTGTGGTTCTTTGCCACCGGCACTGGTTTCGCGCCCTTCGCTTCGCTGCTGCGCGAGCCGCAGACCTATGAGGATTATGATGAGGTCATCATCACGCACACCTGCCGTGAAGTGGCTGAACTGGAGTACGGCCGCCAGCTGATCGAAAGCATCCGCCAGGACGAACTGCTGGCAGAACTGATCGGCGAAGGTTTTGCAGACAAGATCCGCTACTACCCGAGCACCACCCGGGAAGAGAGCCCCAAGATGGGCCGCATCACCAACCTGCTGAAAGACGGCACCGTATTTGCCGATCTGGGCATCGATGGCGGAATCAAACCCGAAACCGACCGAGCGATGGTTTGCGGCAGCCTGGCTTTCAACCTCGATATCAAGGAAATTCTGGAAGAGTTCGGACTGCGCGAAGGCGCAAATTCCGACCCCAAGGAATTCGTCATCGAAAAAGCCTTTGTCGGCTGATCTTTGGAGCTGGCCGGGTAATTGACAACCCGGCCAGCTCAATCCCGCCAACAAAGGCGGGTTTTTCGTGTTTTCCGGCCTTTATGCTGCTTGAAACGCCTTTCGCACCGGTCTAAATTCCGGTCTCGAAATTCTGCAATCATCAAAGGAATGAACCCATAGCCCGCAGACCCCACAACGCGCCGCCGCAGAGAGACACCGGACCGCGCGTCAATGAAAAGATCCGTGCCCCTGAAATCCGCCTGATCGGCGCTGACGGTGATAACGTAGGGGTGGTTCATCCCGCCAAAGCTATGCAGATGGCCGCTGATGCCGGACTTGATCTGGTCGAGATATCGCCCAATGCCAATCCTCCGGTTTGCAAAATCATGGATTTCGGCAAGTTCAAGTACGAACAGCAGAAACGCGAAAGCGAAGCCCGCAAGAAGCAGAAAATCATCGAGGTGAAAGAGGTCAAGTTCCGGCCCAACACCGACACGCATGATTACGACGTCAAGATGAAGAACGTCGTCAAGTTTCTGGAAAAGGGCGACAAGGTCAAAGTCACCCTGCGCTTCCGTGGCCGTGAGATGGCGCACCAGAACCTGGGTCGCGAGCTGTTGGAGCGTGTTGCCGAAGACATCAAGGAAATCGGCAAGGTCGAGAACATGCCGAAGATGGAAGGCCGTCAGATGATCATGATGATCGGCCCGCTTCCGCAGAAATAAGCTCTTCAAGTAGCCGATTTCAAACCCTGTCAGAGTTGCTCTGGCAGGGTTTTTTTGTTCACCGAAAATTCAATCCTCGCGATTTGTACACACCTGTCCCCGTCCGCACATTTTAGAGGTCTGAAAGCGACCATGGGTCGATTTCAGGCGATCTGATTTCGACCGCGCGCTGGCGAAAACTGGAATGCGCGGAATCGCGATACGGTTAAGCGTGAGATGCCGGATAAAGGGGAGGTAACGATGGGTGAAATGTCATTCGCGGGCGGCGTTTATCAATCGCTGCCGACGCAGGCCTATTGCGATGAGGCCGTTTTTTCCCAGGAACGCACCCGGATATTCAGGCGGTCCTGGCATTTGGTAGGCCATGTAACCGACATCCCCAAATTCGGTGACTATGTTGTCGAAGACATCAGCGGCGTCTCAGTGATCGTGATTCGGGGCAAAGACGGCGAAATCCGCGCCTTTTACAACGTTTGCGTTCATCGCGGCCATGAATTGCTGAATGGCAAGGGTTGCACCAAAAAGATGACGTGCCCCTATCACGCATGGACCTATGACACGACCGAACAGTTGCGCGCCGCGCCGAATGCCACCGCGTTTCCGGGCTTCGACAAAAGCCGGTACAAGCTGCGCCCGGTTCAGGTTGAACTGTTCTTCGGGCTGATTCTGCTGAACCTGGACCCGGACGCCCGGCCAATGGCCGAACTGGCCGAAAGCGCGCTTGGCGAAATCGCTGAATACGCGCCCAACCTTCCCAACTATAAACGAGCGGACCGGACGGAACGGTTGGCCAGCGCGAACTGGAAAGTGGTCGCCGAGAATTTCAACGAATGCTATCACTGCGCTGTGGTTCACAAGACTCTGACAACTGGTGTGGTCGATCCGGACCAATACCGGACGCGCGGTCACGATTACGGCATTCGCCATGCAAGCCCGGCCCGCCCGGACAGTCAAAAATCCTACAGCTATGTCGCCGACCCCGAGGCGCGCACGGATAAGTTCCTGACATGGTGGTTCTTTCCGCTTTTTGCCCTGCAAGTTTACCCCGGTGGGATCGTGAACACCTATCGCTGGACCCCGGTCAGTGTTAACAAAACCAAGATCGAAGTTGACTGGTGGCTGCCCGAATCCGAACCGAACGCCGTTGAACAAGAGATCATCCTGCAACACCGCAACACCACCTTTGCCGAAGATGGCCCGATTGTGGATTCGGTTCAGAAAGGGTTGGAAAGTGGCGCGATCGGGTTTGGGGCACTGGTGGTCGATGACGCGTGTTCATCGCAATCAGAACACCCGATCATGGCGTTCAATGCGCATTACCAGAGAGCCATGGAAGGCACGGCCCTCTGAGAATTCTCTGACTTGATCAGGCCGGCAGCGAAACCTCGATGGCTTTGCTTAGTTTTGCGACCAGTTCGTCAATCTGCTCGTCCTCAATGATAAAGGGCGGTGCCAGCAGGACGTGGTCACCCTTCCTGCCGTCGCGCGTTCCGGACATCGGGTAACAGATCAGCCCTTCGGCCAAAGCAGCCTTCTTGATCTTTCCCGCAACACCCAGCGCAGGGTCAAAAGGCGTGCGGCTTTCCCGATCGGCCACCAGTTCCACCCCGCGGAACAACCCCCGGCCGCGGATATCGCCAACATTCGGGTGTTGTCCAAACGCAGCCTCGAGCGCTGATTGCAGCTTTTCACCCATCACGCCAGCTCGGGTCGGCAAATCGCGGTTAGTCAGCTCCCTTACAACAGCCAAGGCAGCAGCCGTCGCAACCGGGTGCCCGATATAGGTGTGTCCGTGCTGGAAGAAACCGGACCCATCCCGGATCGCATCATAAATTGCACCGGAACACAGCATCGCACCAATCGGCTGATACCCCGCGCCCAGACCCTTGGCGATGCACAGGATATCCGGCGCCACCCCATCATGGTTGCAGGCAAACAGATGCCCAGTCCGGCCCATGCCACACATCACTTCGTCCAGAATCAACAACACGCCATACTTGTCGCAGATCTCACGAATGCGTTTAAAATACCCCTCAACCGCAGGAACTGCACCCAATGTCGCGCCAACAACCGGCTCTGCCATGAAAGCCATCACGGTATCGGGACCAAGCCGTAGAATCTCGGTTTCCAACTCATTGGCGACGCGCTGACCATAGTCAAAGCTACTCTCGCCATCGGGTTTTTCAGCGTATTCGAAACAGGGCGCGATATGGGTCATCTCGATCAGCATCGGCGCGAACTGCGCCCGCCGCCACGCGTTTCCACCTGCCGACAACGCACCCAGAGTGTTGCCGTGATAGCTCTGCCGCCTAGCGATCACATGCCGGCGTTCGGGCTGACCGATTTCAAGATAATACTGGCGCGCCAGCTTGATCGCGGCTTCGGTGGCCTCAGACCCCCCGGAAACGAAGTACACCCGGTCCAGATCACCCGGCGCGTGTTCGATCAGCAAATCCGCCAATTCCTCTGCCGGTTCCGAGGTCATGAAGCCTGTATGGGCAAAGGCGATCTTTTCAACCTGTTCCTGTACCGCCTTGATCACGGCCGGGTTGGAGTGCCCCAGACAGGAAACCGCCGCATCCCCGCAATCCAGATAGCGCCGCCCGTCAGCGTCAATCAGGTAACATCCGTCACCGCCTGCTGCGACCGGCAGTTCGGCCTTGGTGTGACGTGGAAATACATGGCTCATATCAAAATCCTCTCAATTTTTGCGACCAGCGCTGCTACCGATGCCGCATTGTCTGTCCATGTTCGACCTTGTGCGTCGGTCAGGCTGTTTTCGAAACCAACCCGCACATCACCGCCTCGCTTTGCGGCTTCGGCAAGGCACATATGTTCCTGTTTCCCAAAGGCGCAGATCATCCACGGCGCCGGATTTTGCGGGAAACCATCAATATCTTCAGGTGTCGATTCTCCACCTGTTGTGTAGCGGCCCAGAACCAGCAGGCGATCCGCCTGCTCTTGTCGCACAATCCCTTTGTCCCGCCACTGATCCAGCAAAGCAGTATCTTCTGCATCATAAAGGATGTGCTGAACCCGTGTACCCTGTTCCGCACAAAGTCCATAAAGCCGTGCCGCAAGCTCCGGCGCGCGGGCAGTTTCACGGACGGAAATCGAAGCCCAGCCAGGGTTGACCTGCTTCACACATTCAAACTGCGCCGCGACATCAAAAACGCCCGCGGCCTCGGTTGTGATCTGAATGTCCATCTCCGGCACAGTGCGGCTCAACTCGGCAATCGCTTCTCGGTATCGCCCAGCATCCAAAGAATGGGCACCTTGGTCGTCACGGACATGCAAATGCAGCCCCTGTGCACCGGCATCAAAACACGATTGGGCCGTCGCCAATATTTCATCCAGCGAAACAGGCAGCTTCGGATGATCAATGTGACTACGCCGCGCTCCATTGGGCGCGACCATTACGTAAGGTCTGAATGATTCATTTTCCGGACGTTGCATTCCCTGCTCCAACCCCAGCCGCATTCCTGCACCCCATTTACTTGCCGACCGCGTGTTTTCAAATTGCCTTTTTCATAACATATGTTTTTCTAGGAACATGCCGGAATCTCCAACCCAACTGACCAGCCGCCTTCGCCGCACCATCGATGACCTGCCGACACAGCTTCAGGCAGCCGCAAAATACATTATCGATCATCCGGCAGATTTCGGTATCGACCCGGTTCGAGTTACCGCCCAAAAGATCGGCGTCAGTTCCAACGTTCTGGTCCGATTGGCACAGAGGCTGGGCTTTGACGGGTTTGACGCCTTTCGTCAGCCATTTCGGCACGCTCTGGCCACAGACCGAGAGGAACAGCTGGGACAGGACTGGCTGTCCAGCCTCAGACAAGAAGGGCAATTCGCTACGGCTCAATCCCAATTCGCACGGAATGAGTTGAACGTCGTCACCCGCTCGTTGCGGCAGATAGACCCCAAGAAAATGCAGATGGCCACGGATATCATATCCAATGCAAAGCGTTGCTTTGTGACGGCCACGCGGGCCAGCCATGCACTGGCCTCGTATTTTTGCTACGCCGGACGCATGGCACAACCCGGAATGCAGCTTATCCCTCGGCAAATGGGCTCCGCGATTGATGATCTGATCGAAGGGGACACGCAGGATTGTCTGTTCGCGATAACCGTCCAACCTTATTCAGCGGACACGATTCAGGCCATGCGGTATGCCCGCGACATGGGAATGAAGATCATACTTTTGTCGGACAGTGACGTCATCGCCCCGGGCGTCAAACCCGACGTTGTCCTGGCAGTCAGCACCCGATCCCTGCACCACTTCTCAAGCTTTTCGGGCGCGATGGCCGTTCTGGAATGCTTGCTTGGTCATCTCTTTGACGCCGGCGGCGACGCCGCACGAATTCGCGTGGAAGAATATCAGAAGGCTCGTGAGGAAACCGGCGCGTACTGGCGCCCTTCAAAGCCGCCCAGAGTGCGTCAAAAGATCAACCCCCGGTAAATCCGGGGGTTGTCCTTGTTCATTGCGCTGTATACATCGTCGCTTCGACAGCCCGTCTGGTCATCACGTTGACCAGATGTGCGCGATACTCCTTGCTGCCATGCAAGTCCCCAATCATGTTCGCGGGGTTGACCTTCAGGTCCATCAACGCATCCGGCCGGAACTCCTTGTTCAGGGCCTGCTCAGCCTCACCCCATCGAAACACGCCATCTTCGCTGGCCCCGGTTACGGCAACCCGAACACCGTCAGCGAAACGGGCAAGAAACACACCCACCAACGCAAAACGCGACGCCGGTTGCAGAAACTTCTGGTAACTCGCCGCCTGTGGCACCGGAAAGCGGACAGACGTAATGATTTCACCCTCATCCAGCGCAGTGGTGAACATGCCCTGAAAAAAGTCATCTGCCGCAATCTGGCGTGTATTGGTAACGATGGTCGCACCTGATCCCAGAACACCCGCAGGATAACAGGCTGCAGGATCATTGTTTGCCACCGACCCGCCAATTGTGCCGCGGTTGCGCACTGCCGGATCGCCGATCTGACCAGCCAGCGCCGCCAGTGCCGGGTACGACCCCGCCGCATCACGCGCCACCGAGGCATGAGTCGTCGCCCCACCGATCGCAACCGAGCCATCGTCTTCAATGCAAACACCCTTCATCTCGGCAATTCCGCTCAGGGATACCAGGGATGATGGCGCCGCCAGTCGCTGTTTCAGCGTCGGGATAAGGGTCTGCCCTCCTCCCAACGCCTGTGCATCCTCGGCCGCCAACGCGGCAACCGCATCGGCTATGGTCGAGGGTTTTTCAAACTCGAAACTGTACATTTCGCTTTTCCTTTCCGAAGGGCGTTTCCCGGCCCTTCATCTTTTTGGAAATACTCCGGGGGTCCGGGGGCTGGCCCCCGGTCCACCCTCTCAACTCAGCCGTTCATGGCTGCCCAGACGCGCGACGGGCTGACCGGCATGTCGATGTGGTCCACCGCCTTCCCGCCCGAATTCAGCGCATCCAGCACCGCATTGACAACTGCCGGCGGCGATCCGATCGCGCCCGCTTCGCCACAGCCCTTCACACCCAATGGGTTATGCGTGCACGGCGTCTGGCTGGAATGGTCGACACCATAGAATGGCACATCATCGGCACGCGGCATGGCGTAATCCATGAAGGACGCACTCAGCAACTGGCCGTTCTCGTCATAGGCGCAGTTCTCCAGCAGGGCCTGACCGATGCCCTGACCGATACCGCCATGGACCTGGCCGTCAACGATCATCGGATTAACGATATTGCCAAAATCATCCGCGGCCGTGAATTTCTCGATGCTGACCTGACCGGTGTCCGGATCAACCTCGACCTCACAGGCATAAGCACCTGCCGGGAAGGTGAAATTGGCAGGGTCATAGAAGGCGGTTTCCTCAAGCCCCGGCTCGACCTCCAGCGGATAGTTGTGCGGGACATATGCCGTCAGGGTCACATCCCCCCAGGCAACCGATTTATCGGTGCCCGCGACACTGAACTGACCATCCTTCAGCTCGATATCGGCCTCGGACGCTTCAAGCAGGTGTGCAGCGATCTTTTTCGCCTTATCGATCACCTTCTCGGTCGCCTTGACCATGGCCGACCCACAGACCGCAAGCGAACGTGAGCCGTAGGTGCCCATCCCGAACGGGATCTTGGACGTATCCCCATGCACGATCTCGACCATCGACTCGTCGATGCCGATCATGTCCGCCACGACCTGCGGGAAGGCGGTTTCATGCCCCTGCCCGTGGCTGTGCGCACCGACCATGACGCTGATCGACCCAGTCGCGTTCACGCGCACCGTCGCAGCGTCATAGAGACCCGCGCGGGCCCCCAGCATCCCAACGATGTTAGAGGGCGCGATGCCGCAGGCCTCGATATAGCAGTTGATCCCAAGACCGCGTAGCTTGCCTTTGGCCTCACTCGCCGACCGACGTGCAGCAAAGCCCGCCAAATCGGCAGCGGCCTCAAGCTTGTCCATCGTCCCGTTGTAGTTTCCAATGTCATAAGTCAGCGCCACCGGCGTGTCATAGGGGAACTGAGTGATGAAGTTCTGACGGCGCAGTGCAATCGGATCGACGCCCAGCTCACGTGCGGCCTTGTCCACGACGCGCTCCAACTGGAAGGTCGCCTCGGGGCGGCCCGCACCGCGATAGGCATCCACCGGCACCGTGTTGGTGAACATCGCTTTCACGTTTACCTGAATGACCGGCGTCTTGTAGTTGCCCGCCATCAGTGTGCCGTGCAGCCAGGTCGGAACCGAGCTGGAGAAGGTCGACAGATACGCGCCCAGATTGGCATAGGTGTTGGTCCGCAGGCCGACAAAATTATTGTCCGCATCCAGCGCCAGCTCGATCTTGCTGACGTGATCCCGACCCTGCGCATCCGACATGAATGCCTCGGACCGGCTGGCGGTCCACTTGACCGGACGCCCGCAGGCTTTTGCCGCAAAGGTACAGAACGCTTCTTCGGCATAGTGGAAGATCTTGGTGCCAAAGCCGCCACCCACATCCGGGGCCACCACGCGGACCTTGTGTTCGGGCAGACCCAAAACAAAGGCACACATCAGCAGACGGATCACGTGCGGGTTCTGCGACGTCGTGTACAGAGTATACTCTTCGGTCGCGCGGCTGTACTCGGCCACGGCCACGCGCGGCTCCATCGGGTTGGCGACCAGACGGTTGTTGACCAGATCCAGCGAGGTCACATGAGCCGCGTTGGCAAAGACCTCGTTGACCTTGGCGTCGTCCGCTTCGCCCAGCTGCCAGTCATAGCAGATGTTGTTCTTGAGGTCGTCATGAACCAGCGTCGCGCCATCTTGCGCTGCGGCCTTCATATCCATAACGGCTGGCAATTCATCGATATCCACGTCGATTGCCTCGGCCGCGTCGCGCGCCTGTTCAAGGCTATCGGCCACAACGGCGGCGATGGGATCGCCAACGTGACGCACTTTGCCCTGCGCCAGAATGGGGTGCGGCGGCTCCTGCATGGGTGCGCCGTGTTTGTCGGTGACTTCCCAGCCGCAGGGCATCCCGCCCACGCCTTCGAAGTCCTTACCGGTGAACACTTTGACCACACCTGGCATGGCTTCCGCCGCAGATGTGTCTATGGATTTGATCCGGCCATGTGCGATGTCGGACCGCAGAAAATGTACATAGGCCTGTCCACGTACGTTGATGTCGTCGGTGTAATTGCCCGCTCCGGTCAGAAAGCGCACGTCCTCGCGCCGCTTGGAACTGGCTCCGATGCCACTGTCTTTGGGCATTGCTTGTTCTCCTCCCTGGGAAAGAATTTTCGCTGAAAATTCTTTGCGACCGCTTTATTCGGCGGCGATGCTGGAAACGTCCTGGCCCGATGCGGCCATGATCGCCTTGACGATGTTGTGATACCCGGTGCAGCGGCACAGGTTGCCTTCCAGATATTTCCGGATCTCGGCCTCGGTCGGACGCGGGTTATCTTTCAGCAGCGCGGCGGCACTCATCACCATGCCGGGCGTGCAAAAGCCGCACTGAAGGCCATGGTGATCCTGAAACGCCTGCTGGATCACGTTCAGCGAACCGTCCGGGTTGGCCTGCCCCTCAATCGTGCCGACGTCGGCACCGTCCGCCTCAAGCGCCAGCATGTTGCAGGATTTCACCGCGTCCCCGTTCACGTGAACGACGCACGCGCCGCACTGCGCGGTGTCGCAACCAACATGTGTCCCGGTCAGCGACAGGTGATCGCGCAGAAAGCTGGACAACAAGGTCCGGCCTTCGACATCACCGCTCACGGGTTTTCCGTTCACGGTCATTGAGACCTGTGTCATAAGTTCCTCCCATTTCGTTTTTTTGCTTGTGCCGAGTTAAACACGGTAATTTTCGTTTGAGAACAAAAATCTTTGGCAGGTGCACGAACAGGGGGATTGGCCAAACACAACAGCTTAGCCCGCAATGGCGACCGGGCAAAATGCCCCGACGTCACACCTTCTTTCTGGCCCGGGGCTGCGGTCGTGTCGGGATTTCCTTGAGCAATCCCCCAACACCCATCCGGGCGATATCCGCACTGGTCACCGGGATGCCGCAGGCCACGCGGGACAACACCCAGTCGGCCCCGTTCAAGGCAGGCGCACGCGCACATCCCGGCAGTCCAATGACGGGACGATCCGACAAGCTGCCAAGAAACAGCAGGTTGCCGGGATCGACCGGCATACCAAACCTGTCTACCTGACCCCCAGCCGAGCGCACGGCTTCGGGGGCCACGTCGGCGGGATCCGATGTCGCAGACCCTGTCAGAATCATCACGATATCCTCGTGCATGGCGGCAATGGCTTCGGCCAGATCTGGCGTTCGATGCGGCACGATGCGGATATCGTTCAACTCCATCCCAAGCGCTTCGACACGTCCGCGCATCGAAGCAATACCCTTTTCATTCGGTGGACCGCCGGGAATGTCGGTCACGATCAATCCGGCTGTGCGGTGGACGGGTACGGCCAGCCGGATCGAGTTCTCGGCCAGTCGCGATGCCCGCAACACGTCACCGCCGGGAACCGCATAAGAGATCACCTTGATCGTTGCGACCATCCCACCGGCTTCCATCTGCTGGTGCTGGGGGACAGTGGCGACCGTTATCATTGGATTGACCAGATTGAACTGCCGCAGAGCATCTGTATCCAGAACCACGACGCCGGACCCGTCCGCCAGCAGGTTGACGCGCCCGGTAAATGGCTGCGTTACCCGAAGACCAGCAGCGGCCGGGTCTGGCGCCAAAGCTTCGGCCAGCATTCGGGCGGCTTCGTCCTCGTGGCAATCCCCGGGTTCCAGCCGGGCCACGATAACCTCGGAATGGCCGGCTTGTGTCAGTTGTTCAAGGTGTTCACGCGACAGGATCACGCCTTTACGCAGTTTGGTTGTACCAGCCTGAATCGAGTGCGCCAAAACTGTCCCTTCGGCTTCGGACACCAGAACCGGCCCGAATTTCACGCCTTGCCCCGCAATACGGCGGTCATTTGCGCCAGTATGGCGACCGCTATTTCCGAAGGATCCGCAGCGCCGATATCCAGTCCGATCGGACCGTGGATTCTGGCAATCTGCGCATTTTCAAAACCAGCCTGCTTCATCCGGTCCACTCGTTTGGCGTGTGTGCGTGTAGAACCAAGTGCGCCTATATAGAACACATCAGCCTGCAACGCGGCCTGCAACGCCGGATCATCCAGTTTGGGATCGTGGGTCAGCAAAACCACTGCGGTCCGCGCATCCAGCCCCAGTTGAGCGACCGCCTCGTCTGGCCATTCCGTCAGAATGGTTTCACCGGGAAACCGCGCGCTGGATGCGAAGGCTTCTCGCGGATCAATGATTGCAGGATCATACCCGGCGATCCGCGCCATTGGAACAAGCGCCTGCGCAATGTGGACCGCACCCACGATGATCAACCGCAGCGGAGGGTTGTGGACAGCCACAAAGGTCTTGCCGTCCGCTTCAAAACCGGACCGGTCCATGCGGAGCCTCTCGGGATACGCGTTCCGGCGTAAAGCCCGGTGCCCTGTGTCGATATTGACTTCATACGCGACAGCTTCACGCCCTGCGCGCGCCGCAACCAGATCCGTCAGCATGTTTTCCGTCAGAACCGTGCCGACAGGCTCGACCAGAACACGTATCGTGCCGCCACAGGCCAGACCGACGGCAAAAGCGTCCTCGTCGCTGACACCGAATTCTAGCAGGCGCGCCTCGCCTTCATCGATGGCTTCCATTGCTTCGACGATTACTGCACCCTCGACACATCCACCGGAGACCGACCCTTCGATCCGGCCATCGCCCCCGATCACAAGCTGCGATCCGACCCGTCGCGGCGCACTGCCCCAGGTATCGACAACGGTCGCCAGGGCCGCGCCACGGCCCTTGCGGAACCAGTTCAGTGCTGTCTCCGGGCTATTGTCGAATCGATCCATCGAAACCTCCTGGCGTTTCCCGTTCCAACATAGGCAGGTTTGCTGCAATGAAAAGTCAGCCCTGCGGCGAGGTCAGCAAGAAACCCATTGCTGGAAGACGAACGGATCCTTGGGGCAACCTGACGGCTTCATCATATTCAAAAAACCCTAGGATTGATTGTTTTCGGCGCAGGTTTTAGCCTGACCCCGCATCTGGCAAGCCGCCTGATGCTCTGCCACTTTTTTTGAATCGGAGAGAAAATTGAAACGTATTCTTTCACTGGGGACCGCATTGGGGCTGATGGCCTCGACTGCTGTATGGGCTGATACATTCGAACGGTATGGAGAAGTCGAGGGCTGGAAAGTCTTTGTGGACAAGGAAAAGAAGTCCTGTCTGATTGAAGCCGTGGACAGCGCTGAAAACGTGGTTCAGATGGGGCTGACCGAAGACCGCGGGGTTGGCTACGTCGGCATATTCACCAAGGAAAAAACCGATATCAAACGCGGTGAAAAAGGTGCGGTCGCAATCATGCTGGGTGACAACCTGTATGTCGGCGAAGGTACCGGCATGAAAGGGAACATCACCAAGGGTTATTCCGGTGGCTATGTCCTGTCGGACAACCCGCAATTCGCCGACGATCTGGCCAAACAGAAGGTCATGGTCGTTTTTCCGGAAAAGGAATTCGCCTTTACCGTCGATCTGACGGGCACCTACAAAGCCATGGAAATGGCACGAGAGTGCAATGAAAAGCAGCTAGGCTAAGACTGCTCTGAAAGCGCGGTCATCAGCCGCGCTTTCTCGCCGTTGTCGTCGGTCCGCGATATGACCTGGGCCAGTTCCTCCAGCGAGGCGATGGAATGACCCGCCCGGAAGCTGTCGACATGGGGCAGCATGGCCGCAATTCCCTTGGCTTTGGGTGCAAAGCCATCCCATCGCAGCAGGGGGTTCAGCCAGATCAGGCGTCTTGCAGAGAGATGCAGCCTCTCAATTTCCTTCGCCAGTGCATCCGGCTCACCGCGATCCAGCCCGTCTGAGATCAGCAGAACCACCGCGCCCTGCCCCATGACCCTTCGGGACCAATCACGGTTGAAAGCGTGAAGGCACTCCCCGATACGGGTCCCTCCTTCCCAATCCTGCGCCTCGGCCCCGGAGGCGGCCAGCGCTGCATCGACATCGCGCTGATGCAGGTGTCTGGTGATGTTCGTCAGTCGGGTTCCGAAAGTGAAAGCATGAACCCTGGCCCAGCCCGCGCCGCGCGCATTCGAGACGGTGTGCAAAAAATGCAGAATGATCCGGCTGTATTGACTCATCGAGCCCGATATATCGCAAAGAACGACAAGGTTGGGCCAGCGCGGTCTGGGCCGTTGCCGGGCGATGTCCCGCATGTCCCCACCCTGCCGCATCGCGGCCCGCAACGTTCGAGCCCGGTCGATACGATGACCCAGATGGCTGACTTGACCACGGCGTGAAGCAATGGGTTTGACCGGCAGAGACAAGCGCGACAGCATCCGTTTGGCCTGTGCGATTTCGTCGGTGCTCATCTGTTCGAAATCCAGATTTCGCAGTCGTTCTTCGGACGACGCTGTCTGAGAGGCATCAATGTCGAGTTCGGTTTCCTCACCCTGATCCTCGACTTCCGGCAGATCCTTTTCGACACCATCCAGCAGGGCCTCGGCTGCCCGCTTTTCGGCTGCATCCGCTTTGCGCTCCTCCTGAACACCGCGAATGGCCGGCAGCATCATGGACATCATGTGTTCGAGATAGCGTGGATCCCGCCAATACAGGCGAAACACCTGTGCAAACACGGTGCGGTGTTCCGGACGACTGACGAAACAGGCGTGGAGGGTCCAGTAGAAATCCTGCTTGCGGGTAAAACCGGCGGCTTCAACGGCGCGGATGGCATCAATGACGCGGCCGGTTCCTATCGGCAACCCGGCCTTGCGCAGGGCGCGGGCAAAATGGATGATATTCTGCGCCAGTTTGGGATCATCGGGAATGTCGATCGGCAGTTGCTCGGCCATCACAATGCATGGGGGCGCTGCCCCCATACCCCCGGAGTATTTCGGAAAAGATGAAGCATCACGCCGGTTCGAGTGAGGCTTTGGCCTGATCCAGAATGCGTTTCGCCTCGGACCCCTGCAGTTTCTGGATATCATCCTGATATTTCAGGATTGCGCCCAGTGTGTCGCCGATCACTTCGGGGCTGAGATTGATTACATCCAGCGCCAACAGGCACTTGGCCCAGTCGATCGTTTCGGCGACGCCGGGCTTCTTGAATAGGTCCTCGGTCCGCAGATGCTGGACAAAGGCCACAATTTCACGACTGAGGGCGTCGGCAGCCTCGGGCGCGCGGGCATGCAGGATTTCGATTTCACGGTCGAAATCCGGATAGTCGACCCAATGATACAGGCACCGTCGTTTTAGCGCGTCGTGGACCTCGCGCGTTCGGTTCGACGTGACGATCACAATTGGAGGTTCCGGCGCTTTGATCGTACCGAGCTCCGGGATCGTCACCTGAAAATCACTGAGAGCTTCCAGCAGAAAGGCTTCGAATGGCTCGTCCGTCCGGTCCAGTTCGTCAATCAGAAGTACAGGCGCGCCGTTTTCATCGGGCTGCATGGCCTGCAGCAAGGGGCGTTCCACGAGGTAGTCTTTGGAAAACAGTTCGGCCTGCAGGGCGGATCTGTCGGCAGCACCTGCCGCTTCGGCCGTCCGGATTGCCACCATTTGCGCAGGAAAGTTCCACTCGTAAACGGCCGATGCGGCATCCAGCCCCTCGTAGCACTGCAACCGGATGAGCCGCCGCCCCAGACCGGAAGCCAGCGCCTTGGCGATCTCGGTTTTGCCAACCCCGGCCTCGCCTTCCAGAAACAGCGGGCGACCCAGTTTGAGAGACAGAAACACAACGGTCGCCAGAGACCGGCCGCAGACGTATCCCTGCGCGCCCAACATCTTCTGAACCGCATCAATGGATTGGGGGTGGTTCATCAGCCAATCTCCTTTCGCACACAAGGGCATGGTGCCGGTCTTGCGTCAACCCCACGGGTCTTTCTGGACTTACTGCGATCAGATGGTTCGACAAGGTCTTTCACGATTGCGACCCTTGTGCTAGCCGGGGCACATGACCGACAGCATCACGATCCGCCGCCCCGACGACTGGCATCTGCATCTGCGCGATGGCGCCATGTTGCAGGCCGTTCTGCCCGAAACAGCACGCCACTTTGCGCGAGCCATCATCATGCCGAACCTTGTGCCCCCTGTTGTCACCGGCGCACAGGCTGCAGCCTATCGGGAGCGTATTCTGGCCGCGCTGCCGGAAGGAATGAGTTTCGAGCCGCTGATGACGTTGTATCTGACCGAAGATACGGACCCGGATGATCTTGCCGCCGCCCATGCCAGCGGCCTGATCAAGGCTGTCAAGCTGTACCCGGCAGGCGCGACGACGAACTCGGCCTCGGGCGTGCGCGATTTCGACAAGGTCCGCCCTGTACTGGAAAAAATGGCGAGCATCGGTTTGCCGCTTTGTGTGCATGGCGAAGTAACCGATGCCGACATCGATATTTTCGACCGTGAGGCCGTGTTCATTGACCGCGTTCTGGATCCGATCCGTAGGGCGACGCCCGAACTGCGTGTTGTGATGGAGCATATTACGACGAAAGACGGTGTCGATTATGTCAAATCGAATGAGGCCGGACTGGGCGCAACGATTACGGCGCATCACCTGATCATCAATCGCAACCACATTCTGGTTGGCGGCATCAAACCTCATTATTATTGTCTTCCTGTCGCAAAACGCGAAGAACACCGCCTTGCATTGCTGGCCGCAGCGACCTCGGGCGATGCGCGGTATTTCCTGGGCACGGACAGCGCACCGCATACGGATGCCAACAAGGAAATGGCCTGCGGCTGCGCCGGGTGTTTCACGGCGACAAACACCATGTCGCTGCTGGCGGAAATGTTCGAGCGTGAAGACGCGCTGGACAAGCTGGAAGGGTTTGCCTCGCTCAACGGTCCGGCATTCTATGGCTTGCCTGTGAATGAGGACAGCCTCACCCTGACGAAAGGTGACGCGGTGACCTACCCGTCCAAAATCGAGACAGGGGATGGCCCTGTGACCGTGTTCGACCCGGGCTTCCCGCTGCACTGGCGAGTTGATTAACCGTCAGGATTGATGGGCAGTTCGCGGGCGCGGCCCCCGGTGCGCAGCATCGACCAGATCGCGTCCGCGTCTTCGTGTCCGATAAGTTTGGCCGCCTTGCCGCGGACGCGGTCTTCGCGGTCCGACAGAGCCATGGGCGTCAGCAGATCATGGGTCGCCTCACGACGAACGCCATCGCGGCGCAGAAGAGATATCTGTGCTTGCGTTTCAGACAGGCTGTCATCGGCTTCGACTGAAATCCGGTCTCGCAGGGACACAACGCGCGGGTCGGCGCAGGTTCTGGCCGAATAGCTTTCCGGCAATGCGGTATCGAATCCCAGCGCCTGCATCGCAATCACCGTTCGATAGGAAAACTTGGCACCCAATCCGGTGTCCGGCGACATCTGGTTACACACGCTCATCCAGCGCGGGTGCGTCTTGATCTTGATCTCGGCCACTTCGGGTTCCGCAATGTCAAGGTCACGCGCCGCTTCCAGCGCGGCGTGCAACCCGTGGCAGCAGGCATGGAACTTGTGGCTGACGGACTCGAACAGCCATTCATCGCCCAAACCATCGAGTGCAGAGACGATGTCGCCCTCCCCATGATGAAGGGCGCCAAACCCGTACTGCCCTTCAAGCGCGGTGGAGTTCGGTTCAAACCCGCGCTGAACAAGCAGCGCCGCCTCGACACCGGCAGATGATGCCATACCGGCGTTATATGGCTTACCCATGGTTCCAAACTGCGCCTTAAGCCCGGCGGCGCGTGTCGCAGTAAGCCCCAGGGCTCTTTCCATTTGCCCGGCCTCGAAACCCAATATCCGCCCGGCGGCAACGGCCGCGCCAAACACGCCCGCCGTTGCGGTCTGGTGAAACCCAGCTTGATAATGACCGCGTCCCAGCCACAGCCCGATGCGGATGGAGACCTCCATACCGACCAGCGCGGCCTCAAGAAGGTCAACGACAATACGGTCGTCCCATTCTGCCAAGGCCAACGCAGCAGGCAAAACCGCTACCGAGGGGTGTCCGATATGGGCAAAATGCGTGTCGTCGTAATCCAGCGCATGTGAGACCGCACCGTTGACCAACGCGGCCGCGCGCAAGGGCGCCGAACCGCCGCCGAACAAGCGGGCCTGTTGTAGGCCGGCCTCGGCTAGAACCATTGCGCGGACGGTTTTCGACACAGGTTCGTCCGCGCCCGCCCGCCCTACCGCGATCCAGTCGAGCACGGACAGGGATGTTACGATCCGGGTCTGGGATGAGGTCGAAACGGGGCCAGCGGCGATAGCGGCAATCTTGGTAGTGAAATCAGTCATGAGCGCAGTCTAGCGTGCGCCCGTCTCCGGTAAAGCCTCAGGATTGGGACACTAGCCGTAAAGTGCGGCGGCCCGGGCTTCAAACGCGCGCACGATCCGCTGCATTGCTTCGTTGAATACAACGCCAATGATGCCTTGCAGGATGGCATTCTTGAATTCGAAGTCCACATGGAAAGTGATATTGCAGCCGCCATCCGGGGCGTCCTCGAACTGCCAGTCGGACTTCATGTATTTGAACGGACCATCCAGGTATTCGGTATCGATCCTTTTCTGATCCGCAAACAAAGTCACGCGGCTGCCAAAACGCTCGCGAAAGACTTTGAAAGAGATGACCAGATCGGCCTCCATCACCTGCGCTTCTCCAACAGCAAAGGTCTTGCGGACCCGCGCCGCGGCACACCATGGCAGGAATTCCGGATATTTGGCCACATCGGCAACCAGATCATACATCTGCTGAGCGGTGTAAGGCAGGTGGCGGTTTTCCGAATGAATGGGCATGGCGTCCGGTATTTGCAGGTGACAATGGCGCGTCATGTCGTATGTTGCGCGCCAAAGATCAAGGGGGCAGCAATGAGCGACCGCGCATATGTGATAGATGAGATGATCTCGGCCAAGGCGATTGCCGCGCGGATCGAAGAGCTCTGTCGCGAGATCACCGATGAGTTTGGCGGTACGGACAAGCTTGTCGTTGTTGGCTTGCTGCGCGGCAGCTTCGTGTTCATCGCCGACCTGGTGCGGGAACTGGACTTGCCGATCGAGGTCGATTTTCTCGAGGCATCCTCGTATGGAGACTCGATGGAAAGCAGCCGGGAAGTGCGCATTCTCAAAGACTTGCGCGGCGCAATTGAAGGCCGGGACGTGTTGGTTGTCGAAGACATCGTCGACACGGGCCACACCCTGAACCATGTCACCCACCTGCTGCTGAGCCGGAAACCCAAACGACTGAAGTCTATTGCTTTGCTGGACAAGCCCAGCCGGCGCGAGGTTGACTTCCGCTCGGACTGGATCGGGTTCGAAATTCCGGATGAATTTGTCGTGGGGTACGGGATCGATTACGCACAGCGTAACCGCAACCTGCCTTTCATCGGCAAGGTTCGTTTTGTCGAGAACTGACCGAGGACCGTACGGAGCCTCGCCGTGTTCTGCGCAGTTCAGGTGGGGCCTACAAGCTAGTATTCGGCGTAATATTTCAGGGTCTTTCAATTGCTGTATTGCGTGCTTGGCTTGTTGTTCAGGAAATCTGTGACTAACCCCTGAAATGTCTACTGTACGAAAAGTCAATAAATTCAAGCAACCGAATATCAATGGACAATGTGCTCAACCGCAGACTACCCTTAGAAGAACAAAGGAGGTTTCTGCTAATGAAAGTGTCGTCTATTGGTCTTGTGGCTGCCTTTACAGTCGCTCTGACAACTGGTTTTGCGGATGCAAAAGATAACAAAGGCAAAGCAAAAGGTGCGGACAAATCCAAAGTCGAAAAGGCGATAAAATCCAATAATGGCGTCGCTGTTCCGCCCGGGCAGGTAAAGCGTTATACGCGAGGCCAAAAACTACCGAAAGATCTGCAATTCGACTACTTGGATGACCTTGATGGCTGGAAGTTGAAACCGTTACCTCCCGGTCAGAGATACGTCCGCGTGGATGACGAAATTTTGTCGATCTCAGACGACACACAAACCGTCATTGAGGCCGTGGGAATTGTCAGCGATTTGGTGAATTGAGCGATCAACCAACCAGTGAGCGAATTGCAGCCGAAAAAACCGTGGCACCAACCGGGATCAGCGCATCCGGGAAATCGTAGTCGGGATTGTGCAGTTGCGGGTGATCGGCCCCTGCCCCAAGCCAGAACATCGCCGTTTTCGCCGCTTTGCCGAACTGCCCAAAATCCTCAGAAAATTTCTGCGGCTCGGAAGTAATCTGGTAGGCCACATTCCGAGACGCGCAGGCGTCGGAAAGGATTTTGACCGCCTCGGTGTCGTTCGTGCACGCCTCGAAGATGTCATCATAGGTAATTTCGACCTGCAGCCCTGCTTTGTTTGCCGCTCGTCCGACCAGCGTCTCGGCCTCTTCGACCAGATTTTTCATCCGCCCATCCGAAACGGTTCTTAAGGTCACCCAGATTTCCGCCTGCCCAGGAGCGACGCCAAAAGTCTGCTCGCCCAAGCTGGCATGCGTCACGGTTGTCAGGGCAAAATCATCGGTCAGCGGACCGCCTGTCCCCAACCCGGCCAGTTCCGGCAACAACCAAGCAAGCGCACCGATCGGCGAAATCCCGTCCTCGGGCGCGGCGGCATGTGAGGTTTTTCCCGTCAGAACCACCCGCATACCGCGCGAGGCGCAGTTGGCCGAGCGCCGGCAGATTTCGACATGACCCAGCTCAAGCCCGGGCAGATTGTGCAGCGAAAACACATAATCCGGGGAAAACTCAGAAAACCTCGGATCGGCCCGATAAGCGGCGGCACCCTTTCCCGTCTCTTCCGCGGGTTGAAAGATCAGAACCAAACGACCGGATTTTGGCGGGTTATCTCTGAGGTCTTGGGCCACGCCCAGCACCATTGCCATATGGCCGTCATGCCCGCACAAATGACCTTTGCCCGCGACCCGCGAAACGTAAGGCGCGCTCGAAAGCTCCTGAATAGGAAGCCCGTCTAGTTCGCACCTGATTGCAACACAGGGCCCCGGATGGCCGCTGTCATATACTGCTGCTACGCCATGGCCGCCGATATCAGTCAGAACACGACCCGCACCAAGAGACCGCAGCAGGTCGGCAACCCGAGCGGCCGTTTTTTGTTCCTCACCGGACAGTTCCGGAAATTGATGCAATTCGTGTCGCAGCGCGGTCAGACGCGACAGGGTTTCAGGTTTCACCCTTGCTCCAGCTTCTTTTGGCGCGCGGCGCGCAGCTGTGCGAAGTCATCCCCTGCGTGGTACGAAGATCGCGTCAGCGGAGTGGCCGAAACCATCAGGAACCCTTTGCCATAAGCCGCCTTTTCGTATGAAGCGAATTCTTCGGGCGTGACAAACCGATCCACACCATGGTGTTTGGGCGTGGGTTGCAGGTATTGACCGATGGTCAGAAAGTCGATGTCGGCAGCACGCATGTCATCCATGACCTGCCGTACTTGCTGCTCGTCTTCTCCCAACCCGACCATGATGCCCGATTTGGTGAAGATCGAGGGATCCAGTTCCTTGACCCGTTGCAACAGACGCAATGAATGGAAGTACCGGGCACCAGGGCGCACTTCGGGATAAAGACCCGGGACCGTTTCCAGATTGTGGTTGAATACATCTGGCTTGGCCTCGACAACAACTTCCAGAACTCCCGGATCACACTTCAGAAAATCTGGTGTCAGAATCTCGATCGTCGTTTTGGGCGAACGATGGCGCACAGCCCGAATGGTCTGGGCGAAGTGATCCGCCCCGCCATCTTCAAGATCATCACGATCGACCGAGGTGATGACAACGTGGTTCAGTCCCAACTTCTCGACTGCATGTGCAACGCGCCCCGGTTCGAACACATCCAGAGTGTCCGGCCGTCCGGTTGCGATGTTGCAGAAGGTGCATCCGCGCGTGCAGATGTCACCCATGATCATCATGGTGGCGTGGCCCTGGCTCCAGCATTCGCCGACATTGGGACAACCGGCTTCTTCACACACCGTGACAAGGTTGTTGTCCCGCATGATCCGCCTGGTGTCGGCGTATCCTTTGCCACCCGGCGCCTTCACCCGAATCCAGCTTGGCTTTTTCGGCTGAGCGTTGTCGGGGCGATGCGCTTTTTCAGGGTGGCGTTGTTCGGGAATCTTCAGATCACGCACGGCTCGGTATCCTGACTTTGGGTCAATTTTCTTTCCCTAACATAGTCCGCATGGCCGATCTACACCACAGGTGCATAGCCGCCATGCTTCCAATTGATGCAGGCGCAGCATCCTCTAAACCGATTTATGTTAAAACTTTCAATTCCAGTGGCTTCCGATGGCATCCGCCAACCGTGCAAATGCAGAATAACGGTCATTGAATGCGATTTGGAACTGTTTTAGATCACCCCTCAATCGGACTTGAATCACAGGAATACGACTATGAAAACCGGTGCAAAACTCCCTGACGTCACCTTCCACACCCGCGTTCGCGACGAAGCCATCGGGGGACCAAACCCGTTCCGCTGGGAAGACAAAACCACGGCTGACTATTTTGCCGGCAAGCGCGTCATCCTGTTTTCGCTTCCGGGTGCATTTACGCCCACATGCTCGACCTACCAATTGCCTGGATTCGAAAACGGCCATGCCGACTTCGCCGCCCAAGGTATCGACGAGATTTACTGCATGTCTGTCAATGACAGCTTTGTCATGAATAAATGGGCACAGGATCAGGGCCTGAAAAACGTCAAGGTCATCCCGGACGGTTCGGGTGAGTTCACCCGCAAAATGGGAATGCTGGTCGACAAGGACAATCTGGGCTTTGGCATGCGTTCGTGGCGCTATGCAGCCATTGTCAATAACGGTGTGGTCGAAGCGTGGTTCGAAGAGCCCGGCCTGATGGATAACTGCCCCGAGGACCCCTATGGCGTTTCGTCGCCCGAGACCCTGATGGCGCATCTGAGCGAAGCGAAAGAGCCAGCACTGGCCTAAGTCCGAAAGTTGAGAAGGCCCGCCCAAGTCGGGCCTTTTTCTTATTCGCGGGTCGCGGTCACGATCTCTTCGCCGACCTGTCTGATTACACCGGCCAGTTTGTCGAACCAGTCCTCTCCGGTTGTGGATTTTCGACGTACCAATCCCACGGTCCGTGCCGGTTGTGGTGCCCCGAACCGCATGAGTTGTAACCCCGGCACGGCCTCGGTTTCAGAACGGGCGGCCAGTTCGGGCATCAAAGTCAGGCCAAATCCCTCGGCCACCAGTCGCGACAGGGTCGCCAGAGAAGACGCGCCCATATTGATCAAACCGCTGCTTCTGTCCTGCCCACACACGTCCAGCGCCTGATCCGTCAGACAATGGCCGTCTTCCAACAGCATCAGTTGCGCAGTCTGCAGATCGACAGGTCGCAGGGTTTCCGGATTATCCGCCAGTCTCTGTACGCGGGCCGCGCTGCCTGCCAGCAGAAACCTGTCCTCGAACAAGGGCAGTTCAAACAATTCGCTACCGCCCGACGGAAGCGCCATCAGCCCAGCGTCAATTTCACCGCCCCGCAACATGTTCAGCAAGCGTTCGGTTCGGGCTTCGCGAATCTGAACGCGCAACGACACGTCTGCTGATCTCAGACCAGCCAGAACTCCGGGCAACAGATACGGTGCAATAGTCGGAATGATGCCGATCGACAGGGACCGGTGCCCGCCCGAGTGATCCCTTGCAAACTGATCCAGCCTGTCCGCAGCGCCAAGCACCTGGCGGGCGTGTTCAAGAACGTCCCGACCCAGCGGGGTCAGCAGGATGTCCCGGGCTTGACGTTCGAACAATGTACCGCCCAGTGTTTCCTCGAGCGTTTTGATCTGCACGGACAAAGCCGGCTGCGACACATGACAAATTTGTGCCGCACGCCCAAAGTTCCGCTGTTCTGCAACAGCCCTTAAATACTGCAACTGCCGGAGGGTGAAGTTCATAATCATTGATTATCACTTACCCCAACCAACGCAAGACTCTCATATCGCGTAGACGGCCGATCATCCGATCATGCGATTGAGCCCGGCCTGCGTTTCATAGTGACGTTTGAGACGTTGCAGCGCGATGCGCAGCACGATCTTTCCAGACCGGGCAGACCATCCCATACGTTTTTCGGCCAATTCCAACCCTTCAAGGTAACAACAGCACCGCAACGCCACATCACTCAAGCCCGGCCCTAGGTCCGACAGTGCCCGCGCGACGCGATCCCGTGCATCCGACGATCCGTTTCCAACTTGGGGGCTGTTTCCGAAAGAACCACGTCCACCGCCTGTCAGATACAGGTCCCAGTTCTGCGCCACTTTTGGTCCGATCTGGGCAAGTTCGAAGTCCTCGCGCAGACGCTCACCTGCGGCGACCAGAGTTTCGTCCAGGAAAAGCTTGCCGTCCCGATCGCGCCTGCGGGCCAGCGCGATTGACGGGCTTTCAGTGGCGCTATACCGGATTCGCCGGGCGCGCTCGGGCTGGGATGCAGTCGTGTTGCCCGAAGCCGAGTGCGCCTGAAACGACGCCTGCGCTTCGGCCATGCCAAGATCATTCCCGGCGCGGGCCTTGTTTTCCGCCTGGGCAATTAGACGGGTCAGAGCCGCCCGTCCTTGCGCCGTAATTCGGTACCGTGAAATCCGACCCGGGTTGTCGCAGTTGATCCAGTCCTTCAGCGCAAGCGCCTGGGCGATCCGGCAATCAACTACTGCGGTCCGGGTGGCAGCGCTGTTGCCGGTATCGCGGACAACGACGGCCTTGTCCATTTCTTCGGCGACCGCCAGTACCGCTCCGGTTTCGCAACGCCTGCGCAAAACCCTGAGAGCTTCGCGGGTGAACTCCTCATCCCGGGCGGCGGCCAACCCCTCGGGCGTCCCGTCTGAAACATCGGAACTGAAACCAGGGCTGACTTTGGATTCAGAGAAATGTGTCTCGGCCAGAGACTGAAGCGCTGCGTCCACAAGGGGGTCATCCCGGCGCGTCTCGATCCGACTGATCTGCCTTAGAATCGTCGAAGCATGGCACCCTGCTGTTCGCGCAATTTCTCGGATCGACCGGCCGGTTTCCGTGTGATCCAGATAACGTTGCGCGCCTTCCGGCACCCATGCCGGAACAGTGAAAGCCACGTTGTTTTCCATAGTCATTTGTCCTCGCCGACAAGAAATTCTGTCTAAGATCACCCTCGGAATATGAGTTAACCAATTCTAACTAGGGTTTCTTTCGTTACTCGTTCGTTAACCCCTGAAGGCGAAAACCAGATTTGATACAAATTTGATAAACACTCATGAAAGCAACGTGCGGCGCGAATATCAAAAAAGATTCTACTCGCTTAGGTTGTGACACAATCAGCCTCTCAAAATAAATGTTACGGAGCCCGAGAATGCAGGACCTGATGACAATGATCGCGACGCTACGCCGCCCGCGCCTGTTGACTCGCGCGGCCAACTTCGGGGCGCAGGAGTACAACCGTGACCGGCATCTCCAACGTATTCTGGGATACGGATCACTACCCGGAACCGGTGCGGCCCTTTTGCGATTGATGGATATGGAGAAGGAAATAGAGGCGCAACGACAGAGCTAAGACGCCGCCTATTCACTGGTACGGCATCTGGATCTGCTGATTGCGATTTCAGGCGAGGCGCAGCTGTATCAGGCCAGCCGCGCCGCGCAGTTTCAGTAATCTATCAGGTGAAGGCGTCCGGCATCGAGGCATTCTTTTCCGCCACATAAGCATTCAGCGCTTCGTTGATTGCCGGGTCGAGTTGCGGCTGCTGGTAATTGGCCAGCAGGTGCTCGACCCGAGCCGAGGCCAGTTGCCTCGTGTCGCGCCCACCTTCGTCTTCCCAGGTCTCGTAGGGCTTGTAATCCAGCAGGTCAGACTTCCAGAACGCTTCTTTGAAGTTCGCCTGTGTGTGGGCACAGCCCAGATAGTGACCGCCGGGTCCAACTTCACGGATGGCTTCCATGGCTTGCGCGTTTTCGTCATAGGCAACGCCTTTGGCCAGGTGGTGAAGAACACCCAACTGGTCAGCGTCCATGACGAATTTTTCAAAGTCGGCAACCAGACCGCCTTCGAGCCAGCCACAGGAATGCAGCATGAAGTTCACACCGGCCATCAGCCCCATGTTCAGCGAATTCGACGTCTCATAAGCCGCCTGCGCATCCGGCAGTTTCGAGCCGCAGAATGAGCCGGCCGAGCGGTAGGGCAAGTTAAGCCGCCGCGCCAGCTGACCGGCACCATAGGTGATATGCGCGGCCTCCGGCGTACCAAAGGTTGGTGCACCCGAGTTCATGTCGATCGAAGTAACAAACGCGCCGAAGATCGCAGGTGCACCCGGGCGGATGATCTGGCTGTAGGCAACACCCGCCAGAACCTCGGCCAGAACCTGAGTCAGTGTGCCGGCTACCGAAACAGGCGCCATCGCGCCGCCTACGATGAAGGGCGAGATGATGCAGGCCTGGTTGTTTTTCGCGTAAACTTCAAGCGACCCCATCATCACATCGTCAAAGGTCATCGGCGAGTTGATGTTGGTCAGCGAGGTCATGACCGTGTTTTCCTGAACGAACTCTTTGCCGAACAGGATTTCACACATTTCTACCGAATCCTGCGCGCGGCTGGGATCAGTGACCGATCCCATGAACGGCTTGTCCGACAGGGTCATGTGCGCCATCAGCATATCCAGATGGCGTTTGTTGACCGGAATGTCGGTCGGCTCGCACACGGTGCCGCCCGAATGGTGCAGCCACTTGGACATATAGGCCAGCTTCACGAACTTGTTGAAGTCATCCATGGTCGCGTAGCGGCGGCCGCCCTGCGCGTCGCGCACAAACGGCGGGCCATAGACCGGGGCCAGAACCATATTTCGGCCGCCGATGACAACCGATTTTCCCGGGTCGCGCGCGTGTTGCGTGAACTGGCTGGGCGCGGTCTTGATCAGTTGGCGGGCCAGTCCGCGCGGGATGCGCACACGCTCGCCATCCACATCCGCACCGGCCTCTTTCCAGCGTTCCAGAGCGGCGGGATTGTCGACGAAGTTAACGCCGACCTCTTCCAGAATGGTCTCGGCGTTGGTCTCGATGATTTCCAACGCTTCTTCGTTGAGAATCTCGAAGTTGGGAATATTGCGCTCAATGTACTTGGCGGTTTCGATCCGAACCGCAGTGCGCTCTGCCCGGCGGGCGGCTCCGCCCCCACCGCGACTCCGGCGACGTGCTGATGCTTCAGCCATTTGCTTTCCCCATACTCAGGTAATTTCAGATTGTGTTCCTATTTATCGTGACAACTGTTCGGAACATTGGAAGATAACGGCCATTGGAACATAAAAGCGACATAGTTTGTGCCCCGGATCAACGTCAGCTTTCGGTAAATCGAACCGCTCGAAAGGAATTATGAGATAGAGATGAAGAGGCCAAAGTGCGCGTTTCACCCCCGCGATTTTAGAATCCCTGCCTCGCACGCCTGCCAAAGCTGATAGACCAGCAGCGTCAGCCCAAGGTGGCAAGCATCCCCCGTCATCATCGCAACCTGCACTTCCGACCTGATCTGCACGACGACGATGACCTTACACTTGCGAAATTCCCGTGCTTGGCCTATGGCGCGGACATGAGTGATACATCCCATGACCGCCTTCTGATCATCGACTTTGGCAGCCAGGTTACGCAGCTGATCGCTCGTCGCCTGCGCGAACTGAATGTCTATTGCGAAATTCACCCCTATCAGAATGTCACGATGGAGTTTGTTCGGGAAATGGCCCCCCGGGCCGTAATCTTCTCGGGCGGTCCTGACAGTGTGACGCGGGAAGGTTCTCCGCGCGCGCCGCAAGAGATCTTTGACTACGGTGTTCCGATCCTCGGCATCTGTTATGGCCAACAGGTGATGATGCACCAACTGGGCGGCAAAGTCGAAAGCGGGCACGGCACAGCGGAATTCGGACGCGCCTTTGTCACGCCCAAAGGGCAGTTGGATATCCTGAATGGATGGTTTGCCGACGGTGACGAGCAGGTCTGGATGAGCCATGGAGACCATGTCAGCAAAATCGCCCCCGGCTTTGAGGTGTTCGGCACCTCGCCCAACGCGCCATTTGCGATTACTGCCGACACCGATCGCCATTTCTATGCTGTGCAGTTCCACCCCGAGGTGCACCACACGCCCAAGGGCGCAAAGCTGTACGAGAATTTCGTGAAACTGGCAGGTTTCAGCGGCGACTGGACCATGGGCGCCTACCGCGAGCAAATGATCGAAAAGATTCGCGAGCAGGTTGGCGACAAGAAGGTCATCTGCGGCCTGTCCGGCGGTGTAGACAGCTCTGTAGCCGCAATCCTGATTCACGAAGCGATCGGCGATCAGCTGACCTGCGTCTTTGTCGATCACGGTCTGCTGCGCAAAAACGAGGCTCAAGAAGTCGTCGGCATGTTCCGAGACAACTACAACATCCAACTGATTCATGCGGATGAGAGCCAGTTGTTCCTGGGTGAACTCGAAGGCCAGAGCGATCCGGAAACCAAACGCAAGATCATCGGCAAGCTGTTCATCGATGTGTTCCAGAAACACGCCGACACCATTGATGGGGCCGAGTTTCTGGCTCAGGGGACGCTGTATCCCGACGTAATTGAATCGGTGTCTTTCTCGGGCGGCCCGTCAGTGACCATCAAATCGCACCACAATGTGGGCGGGTTGCCAGAAAAGATGGGCCTGAAGCTGGTCGAACCCCTGCGCGAACTGTTCAAGGACGAGGTCCGCGCGCTGGGCCGGGAACTGGGCCTGCCGCAGAGTTTCATCGGTCGCCACCCCTTCCCCGGCCCCGGCCTGGCGATTCGGTGCCCCGGCGAAATCACCCGCGAAAAGCTGGCGATTCTGCGCGAAGCCGACGCAGTTTACATCGACCAGATTCGCAAACACGGGCTGTATGACGACATCTGGCAGGCATTTGTGGCCATTCTTCCCGTTCGCACGGTCGGTGTGATGGGCGACGGACGCACCTACGACTATGCCTGTGCGCTTCGTGCCGTAACGTCAGTGGATGGAATGACAGCGGATTATTATCCGTTCAGCCATGAATTCCTTGGCGAAACGGCCACTCGGATCATAAACGAAGTCAAAGGCATCAACCGCTGCACTTATGACATTACATCCAAACCGCCGGGTACAATCGAATGGGAATGACAAAAAGCCGGGTCCACCCCGGCTTTTCTGTTTATTTCCCTTGGAATTTTTTGTTCCTTTTCAAGCGCATGATCCACTAACATCATGGACTTGACGTGAACGGGACCAAAACTCAGACGGGCAAAGCTGCCCTATGGATGACGGGTGCGATTGCATCCTTTTCGTCAATGGCCGTCGCCGGGCGCGAACTGAGCCTGTTTCACGACACCTTCGAAATCATGATGTATCGCAGCATCGTAGGCTTTGCGATCGTTGCAACCGTACTGACCCTGACAGCCAATTGGCATCAGGTTACAGCCCAACGACTTGGGCTTCACGCCCTGCGAAATACGCTGCATTTCACGGGTCAGAATCTGTGGTTCTACGCGGTTGGTGTTATTCCGCTGGCGCAGGTCTTTGCTCTGGAATTCACCCAGCCGATCTGGGTTATCCTGCTTTCCCCACTGCTGCTGCGCGAGCGTCTGACCGCGTTGAAAATGCTGTCCGCTTTGATAGGATTTGCCGGAATCCTGCTTGTCACGCGCCCCGGTGCCGCCCCGCTTAGCCCGGGTCTTATTATGGCCGCCGCGTCTGCTGTTTTCTTTGCGTTTACAACGATTACCACCAAGAAACTCACACAGACCGCTCAGATCGGCTGCATTGTTTTCTGGCTCACCGCGATGCAAGGCGTACTGGGTTTTGCTGCCGCTGGTCTTGATGGCGAGATCGGGCTGCCAAGCGTACAGACCGCGCCCTATTTGGTGCTGGTCGGCATAGCCGGCTTGCTGGCGCATTTCTGCATCACCAACGCGCTGGCGATTGCACCTGCCACCGTGGTCATCCCGTTTGACTTTGCCAGGCTGCCGACCATCGCCATCGTCGGCATGGTCCTCTACTCCGAACCTTTGGATCAATGGACGCTTGTGGGGGCGGCTGTTATTTTTTCTGGGATATTTCTGAATGTCTGGTCCGAGAATCGTAACAGTTTGGCAACAGTCAGTCAGGATAGTCGCAGCCAGTAACGCACCGTCACCGATTGACGTTAAAACAAACGAAAAGCGAGTATCCGCAAATCTTACTACCGGGGCTCGCTCTGCCATTCACTCAACCCAAGCAGAGCGACTGTTATGAGGCAAACAGGGAGGAATACATGAAGAGAGCGCTACTACAGGCGTGCATGATATGTGCCGGTGCATCAGCCGCGCAGGCTGGGGGGCTGGACCGAAGCGGACAGGGTATCAACCTTATTTTCGAAAAAGGTACGGTTGCCCAATTCCGTTTGGGGTATACCGACCCAAGCGTCAGCGGCACCATGCCCAGCTTGAATCCTGCTACCCTTGGCCAGCCTGTTGATTCAGGCGATGTTGCCAACAGTTTCTTCACACCCCACCTCGGCTTCAAAACGTCACTGACCGACAAGCTTGATTTTGCGGTCATGTACGATCAGCCGTTCGGGGCGGACATTTCATACGCAAGCAATTACCCGTTGTCATTGAACCCAATTCCGGGCGGCCGTTCCGGTGTTCTGGAAGCAACGGCTGATACCGACGCCATCACGGCGCTGTTGCGCTACAAGTTCGACGGTGGCTTCAGCGCCATCGGTGGTATTCGCGCTCAACGTGTTGAGGCGTCCGTTACCGTTCCGCTCGCCGCCGGATATGAAGTGGACACCGATGCCGATATCGCGTTTGGCTACGTGGTTGGCGTGGCGTGGGAGAAGCCCGAGATCGCGGCGCGCGTAGCACTGACCTACAACTCGAAGATCAGCCATGACTGGTCGCAGACAGAATCGCTGAACCCACCGCCATTTCCCCCGATAACACCGGGAACCGTGGCAACATTCGACACGTCGAGCGAGATTGAAACACCGCAGTCCGTAAACCTGGACTTCCAGACCGGTGTGGCGCCTAAGACCCTTCTGTTTGGCTCGATTCGCTGGGTCGACTGGCCACAGCTGGTATATAACCCGCCAAACTATCCGCCGACCTCGAACCTGGTCGATTACGACGAAGCCACGTTCACCTACTCTCTTGGTCTGGGATATCAGTTCTCGGAAGAATTCTCTGGAGCTGTGACACTGGGCTACGAATCCTCGTCGGGCAATCCGGTTTCCAACCTAGGGCCGACCGACGGGTTCTGGAGCATTGGCCTGGGCGGAACCTACTCGCTTGAAAAGGCCAAAATCTCGGGCGGCGTTCGCTACACCGATATCGGCGACGCGACCGCAGACGGCGCAGGACCATTGGCACGGGCAGACTTCTCGGGCAACAGTGCGTGGAGCGTGGGCTTCCAGATCACATACGCTCTGGACTGATCGCCAAGACACGGAATTGACCCCGCATGACGTGCGGGGTCTTTTTTTCGCAGGATCCGGGTCGTCGTGCACGTCCGGACGTGCGAACACAAACCATGACTTCTCAAAAACATTTCTCCGCCCGCGCCTGGTCCGAACTTTGTCTGTTGGGCCTGATTTGGGGCGCATCCTTCGTTGCCATTCGTATCGCGCTGGATTCGGTGCCTTTCGTGACCTCAGTTCTGCATCGGGTGTTCTGGGCAATGCTGGTGCTTTGGGCTGTGGTTTGGTTTCAACGGCTTCCCGTTCCCCGTAACCCACGCATCTGGGGGGCGTTTTTGATCATGGGTCTGCTGAACAATGCCATTCCGTTTTCGCTGATGGCATGGGGGCAGCTTTATGTGACATCCGGTTTGACGTCGATATTGAATGCCGCAACCGCCATTTTCGGCGTGATCGTGGCGGCACTATGCTTCAACGACGAACGTTTGACGCCAGCTCGTATCGTTGGCGTTGCGCTTGGCTTTGCAGGCGTCACTATCGCCATTGGACTTCAAAATTTCACAAGTTTCTCACTGCAAAGCACGGCACAGATCGCGATTGTCGCGGGAACAGTCTCCTACGCTCTGGCCGGGGCATGGGCCAGGGCAACCCTGTCCGACCTGCCGCCACAAGTCGCCGCGGCTGGAATGCTGACGGCATCGACGATTTTGATACTTCCGTTCGCTCTGTTTCTGGATGGTATCCCGACGCTTGCCCTGCCCGTTTCCGCATGGGTGGCAATCGGGTATTACGCATTGATTGCTACTGCCGGGGCCTACCTGCTGTATTACCGGATCCTGGCGATGGCAGGCAGCGGAAACCTGATGCTGGTGACATTGATAATTCCGCCTGTCGCCATCGTGCTGGGGGCAGTTATTCGCGGCGAAACGCTACAGCCCAATGCGTTTGCGGGATTTGCCGTGCTGGCACTGGGCCTGCTGATCCTCAACCGCTCAGGTCCGCGAGATTGACGCCGCTCGCTGCCCGATTTAGCTAGGTTCCAAAAGGAACGGCGGGTCATGATCTACAATTCGGCGAAAGACTGGCGCGAGGCTGCGCGGAAAAAGGTTTTGTTCTTCGGCATGTCGGGCCTGGGCAAGACTTACGTATCGAACGTTCTACGTGACTCGGGGGATTGGTTTCACTACTCGATCGATTACCGGATCGGGACCCGTTACATGGGTGAGTACATTACCGACAACGCCAAAGCGCAGGCGATGAAGGTGCCCTTTCTACGCGACCTGCTGCTGTCGGACTCGATCTATATCGGGTCGAACATCTCATTCGAGAACCTCAAGCCCGTCGCGACATACCTGGGCAAACCGGGCGACCCGGAATTGGGTGGAATGGAACTGCAGGAATATCGCCGCAGGCAAGAACAGTTCCGGCTGGCAGAAATCCACGCTTTGCTGGATACCGAGTATTTTGTCGACCGGGCTCAGCGGCTTTACAAATACCCGCACTTCATCTGTGACACGGGCGGATCGATCTGCGAGTGGGTCGACCCAAGCGATCCCAGAGATCAGGTCTTGTCAGAACTGTCCGGCCAGACACTGATGATCTGGATCAAGGGCGACGAAAACCACACCTCCGAACTGATCCGCCGCTTTGACAAAGCCCCAAAGCCAATGTCCTATCAGCCTGAGTTTCTGACCCGCGTATGGGACGAATACCTGACCCTGAATGACTGCGCCCCGACCGAGGTCGACCCCGATGCCTTCATCAGGTGGACCTATGCGCAGGCTCTGGCGCACCGCCAGCCGCGTTACCAGGCGATGGCCGACAATTGGGGCGTCACTATTCCCGCGCGTGAGATTGCGTCGGTCCGGGACGCCGGAGATTTCGACGAGTTGATCGAACGCACTCTTGAGACCCACCGCAACCGAACATAGTTTTCAAACTTACCTTGTTCCCGCAAAGGCTTGACCAGTATGCCAATCAAGATCCCATCTGACCTTCCCGCATTTGACGTCCTCAGCAACGAGGGCGTCATGGTCATGGCCGAGGATCAGGCAATGCGGCAGGACATCCGGCCATTGCGCATCGGGTTACTGAACCTGATGCCGAAGAAGATTCAGACCGAAAACCAGTTCGCCCGCCTGATCGGCGCCACGCCTTTGCAGATCGATCTGTCGCTGATCCGCATGACCGAGCACCAGACCAAGAACACCGCCGCCGAGCATATGCAGGAGTTTTATCGCCCTTTTCAGGAGGTGAAGGACGAGAAGTTCGACGGTCTGATCATCACCGGCGCGCCGATCGAACATCTGGATTTCAACGACGTCACCTATTGGGACGAGATCAGTGAAGTCTTCCAGTGGACACAAACCAACGTGCATTCCACTTTCGGAGTGTGCTGGGGCGGAATGGCCATGATCAACCATTTTCATGGCGTCAGGAAACACATACTGGACGCGAAGGCATTTGGCTGCTTCCGTCATCGCAATCTGCAACCATCCTCGCCCTTTCTGCGCGGATTTTCAGACGATTGCGTGATCCCTGTCAGCCGTTGGACCGAGATGAAACAGGATGAGATAGACGCAGCACCCGGATTGATCACCTTGCTGGGCAGCGATGAAGTCGGGCCATGTCTGGTCGAGGACAAGGCCCATCGCGCGATCTATATCTTCAACCATTTCGAGTATGACAGCGACACGCTGAAACAGGAATACGACCGCGACGTCGCCAACGGCACGCCGATCAATGTCCCGCTGAACTACTATCCCGATGACGATCCAACAAGGACACCGCAGAACCGGTGGCGAAGCCATGCGCATCTGCTTTATGGTAACTGGATCAGCGAAATCTACGAAACCACCCCCTATGATATCACTCGGATCGGTATGGAAATGACCGACCTGCGGGCCTGACGCGGGTCGATGCGTGTTGCCGTCATCCTCCTGACTGCCCTCGCCCTGTTCTGGGCCTTCACCCTTTGGCGAGCCGCGCGATATCAGGAAAGCGCAGAGGCCGCTTTTCCGCCCGAAGGGGAAATCCTGACCGTTGACGGCATTGCGGTTCACGCGGTGGTCATGGGCCAAGGACCGGATGTGGTGTTGATCCACGGCTCCAGCGGAAACACGCGGGACATGACGGTTGCGCTGGCTCCGATCCTGGCACAAAGCTTTCGCGTCATCGTGTTTGACCGGCCCGGCCTCGGATACAGCCAAAGCTTTAACCCGAATGGCGAAACCATCACGGAGCAAGCCGAAATCCTGCAACGTGCGGCCGCCCAGCTTGGGGCCGAGAAACCCATTGTCGCCGGGCAAAGCTATGGTGGTTCCGTTGCATTGGCATGGGCCGTGACCCGGCCCGAGAACATTTCGGCGCTGGTTTTGATCGCGCCGGCAGCCATCCCTTGGGAAACACCACTGGATGGTTTCAATCGGCTCGCCTCGACCACGACGGGGCGCCTTGCGGCATTGCCGTTCGTGTCCGCATACACGCCGGACTGGTTTGTCGAACGCGCATTGGATGAAGTGTTCGCGCCGCAGAAAGCCCCGGAAGGCTACGCCGCGCATTTCGGCCCCGGGCTGACGATGCGACCCGATTCAATGCATGCCAATGCACGGCAACGCGCCAACCTGCTGAACGAGATCACTGAGCTGCAACCACGGTACGGAGAGATTTCCGTGCCAACCGAGATCGTACATGGCACGGCTGACACGACGGTTGAAACCGACTGGCACGCGGAACCGCTGACCCAACAGATCCCCGCTGCGGAATTGATCCTGCTTGATGGAATCGGGCATATGCCGCAAGTGGTCGCCGCGCCCGAGGTTGCCTCGGCCATCGACCGGGCCGCACAACGCGCCGGTTTGCGTTAGGCTTCCGGCTAATCCATAGTCAGGTATGGATTTTATCGCGAGGTAAGGCATGGCCCGTTCGGACAAAGGTTTGATCGAAGACTACTACCGGAATGATGCGCCCAAAGACGTTCGCTCTGCGATTGAGGATGCCGGAAAACGCGAAATTCTGAACCCCTCTTTTCCCTACTCGGAAAAAATGAAGGGCAAGGAATACGATCGGCAGATGGAGGCTTTGCAGATCGAGTTGGTCAAGATGCAAGCCTGGCTGAAAGAATCGGATCATCGCGTGGCGCTGATCTTTGAAGGCCGCGATGCGGCGGGTAAAGGCGGCACCATCAAACGCTTTCGCGAAAACCTGAACCCGCGTGGCGCGCGGGTTGTGGCGCTCAGCAAACCATCGGATGCCGAACGCAGCCAGTGGTATTTCCAACGCTATATCCAGCATCTGCCCTCGGCAGGTGAAATCGTGTTCTTTGATCGCAGCTGGTACAACCGGGGTGTGGTGGAAAACGTTTTTGGCTTTTGCACCTCTGAAGAACGGGAGCGCTTTTTCCGTCAGGTCGCCCCGCTGGAAACCGGGTTGGTAAATGACGGCATTCATTTCTTCAAGTTCTGGCTGAATGTCGGGCGCGCGGAACAGCTCAATCGCTTTCTGGATCGCGAAAATGACCCGCTCAAGCAATGGAAACTCAGCCCGATCGATGTTGACGGTCTTGGAAAATGGGATGAGTACAGCCAATCCATCGCAGAAACGCTGAGCCGCACCCACTCGGATCACTGTCCCTGGACCATCATCCGCTCGGATGACAAGAAACGTGCGCGACTGGCCGCCATTCGTACGGTGTTGCACGCGCTGGACTATGACGAAAAGGACAAGAGCGCGATCGGAGAGATCGATCCCCTGATTTGCGGCGGGCCGGACATCTGGGAGTCGTAGGCGTACGATTGACTGGCAAACATGGTGCAGTTGTTGGACGGGCCAGCCTGCTTACTTTACAAGTTATGACAACAAAAGACGCCAGAGGCCTGGATGACAAAACGCGGGTATCACCACGGAAACCTGAAACAAGCGCTGATCGAGGCGGCATTGTCCTTGATCGAAGAAAAGGGTCCCACCGGGTTCACCCTGTCCGAGGCTGCCAAGACGGCGGGCGTGACCCCTGCCGCAGTGTACCGGCATTTTCATGGTCGCGAAGACCTGATCGCCGAAGCTGCGCGTCAGGGGTTCGAGATGTTTGCGGACCTGATGCAGTACGCATACGACAAAGGCCAGCCCTCGGCACTGGCCGCGTTCGAGGCGACCGGGCGGGCATATCTGGCCTTTGCCCGCAAACATCCCGGTCACTACATTTCGATGTTTGAAAGCGGTATTTCCCTGAACCGGACACCTGAGCTGGCGATGGCCGCCAACAGGGCCAAGGCCGTTCTGGAAAAAGCCGCCAGTGAGCTGTCCAAGCACATTCCACCGGAAAAACGCCCGCCCGCATCGATGTTCAGCGCCCATATTTGGGCAATGAGTCACGGTGTCGTGGAACTGTTTGCCCGAAATACCGGCGCAAGCTCTCCCTTTCCGCCCGAAGACCTTCTGGAGACCGGCATCGGCATCTACCTGAGGGGGCTTGGCCTGGTTCCGCAGGATGACTGAACCAGATCAGAAAACCTTTCTGGGTTGCGGCACGCTCAGGCCGGACGTCACATTGATCAGGTCCATTTCACCCATGCCTTTGATTTCCACGCGTCCCAGATCCGAAACCTGGAATTCGTCAATCAACGCATATTTCATTTCTTCCGGAGCAACGATTTTCATTGGATTCGCAAAAACTTGCAGTCGGGACGCAATGTTCACGGCCGGGCCAAAAACGTCGTAGACGTATTTCTGGATACCGACGACCGACCCCACCGCGGCGCCCATGCCCAACCCGATACGGGCCTGCCATTTGTGGGGGTGAGTCTCGTTGCGCCGCTCGAGATACCTGAGGAACCGGACCGCGCAATGGGCGACAGCCGTTGCATGGTCCGGCGTCGCATCGGGCATACCGGACACCGCAAGATAGGCATCTCCGATCGTTTTGATCCTTTCACATCCATACTGTTCAACGATGCGGTCAAATGCCGTGAAAATATCATTCAGCTCGCTCAGCGTGACGGTCGGGTCCGTTTTCGCAGCAAAATCGGTGAAGCCGACGAAGTCCAGCATAACCACCGACACTTGTTCATAAAGCTGCGGTGTCACAACGCCGAACGTCTTGAATTCCTCGTAGACCGCACGAGGCATCAGGTTCAGCAGCAACCTTTCGACCCGTTCCTTTTCCCGCTCAAGTTCGCGCGTATTGCGTTCCACCATGGTCGAATAGCTGTCGATCATGCTTTCCAGTTCACGAATGCGGGTGATGTTCTGGCACTCGACAACCAGGACCTGCTCGGAAAGGCCATTGGCAAGGGAAACGGCAGTGGCAAATATCAGGGTCCTGCGTTTCGGCTTGATCTGCAACTCCACTGAATAACGCAGACCGGATTGTTTCACATCCTCCAGTTCGCGCATATCCAGGTCCGGAAGGAAGTCCATCAGGGTTTGTCCTTCGGCTGGCGTGCCGAACCATTCGCTGAAGGGTCCATTATAGAAGACAAAACTTAAATCCGAGGCACGGACAACAGCCACTCCTACCCCGATTGCACGCAGCAGTTGTTCATTGATTGCAAGAATACTCATGCAGCGTCCCGCGCCACGATGATAGCGCGCTTCCCTTCGATTGCAGCCAGCGCCGTTTTCACATCACCATCCGACATTCCGTGCATCGACAATGCCTGCCCGAACAATTCGGCCATCTCGTCAAAGTCCGAGTGGCTGATGTTCAGGTTCCGATGCACCGCCTCGATCCGTTCATCACTGAACGATGCCGGTCCACCGACCAGTGACGAAACGAACTTGGTTTGGTGATCGATCAGACGCGGCATGTCGATGTCCTCGAAGAACCCCCCGATTTCATCGGAGTCCAGCGCCATTTCGTAGAATGTCATCACGATACGGCTGATGGTTTTGAACCCGCCGTATTTTTCATAAATAGTCTGACCCACACCAATTACCTGCGCGTTAATTCTTCATAACACTGCAAGGCTATATCAAATTGACAGTTTTGTTAACGATTATGACCGGAACACTGATTTCAACGACCGGAATTGCTGGGTCGCCGAGTGTCTCAGACCTTCAAATCATCCGCAGTGGAAATGAACCCTGCATAGCCGCCCTGGCGCAGCAGACGCTTTTGCCGCCCCATTCGCCAACGCAGTTTTCGGCCCGCAGCCTGCAGTTCGCGCCGGACCCGAAACCAATGCGGCCCCTTGTCCAGACCGCTATTCGTTGCCTTGTCCTGTGACCGTTCACTGACTTTGACAGTTTCCGCCGTCTGACCCTGTTGCTTCGACCAGATCATCTGCACCCCGACAGCAGGGAACACTTGAAACATGCGCCAGTCGGTGCGCGGAATAGATACGAAATCGTCCAAATGATCCGAGTAGGTTTCCGACCACGACAAAAGCTTTCGGCACCCTTCCTGTGAAAGAATGTACGCAGCCGCACTGGGTGCCATTTCCAGCATCGGTCTCGCCATGACACCACCAATGGTCTCCTGTGGCCCGAAACGCAACGGTTTGGGAGAGTAGTCAAGCTTCACAAAATCAAAGACTTGGCCATTGGAAAGAACTGTTTCAATCACGTCCCCGGCGCTGGCAGACATTTCTACATCGTCTTCGAAAATCGCGGCAGCTTGCAGTCCCTGATCCACGATCTGTTTCCAGACGGCACGGTGGCTTTCAAAACAGGCAATCTCGCTTTGCTTCAGGCCCCAACGACTACCGGTTCCCGGGACGTATCCGTTCCCCTCAAGCGCCCCTTCTGCCTGCGCGTCCGTCGCACTGAATCGAATTGCGTTGCTCAACCCGGCTTTGGCGAACTCGGCCTCCATGAACTCCCGCCGCTCGGGAACGCGGTCCAGGTTGATATAAAACACACCGGTCAACTGATCCTGCCTCTGACGCTCCACTACCGTTCCTTTCGTTCATTTAGCGCAGGCAGGTCCTGCCTGATCCGGAAATCAACCCTGTACGCGGGCCACGATATGGCAGGCCGAGGCTTCGCGGATCAAAATTCGCCAAAGCTGCCTGACATGCGCTTGCGTCTCCGCAAGATGGAATGCTGATACGCACGTTTGCTAAACAGCGTCAAAGGCAGAAGAACCCTTTCACCCAGCCCGTCAATCACGACCAGACGCCCGCCCCTTTGTTCAGCGCGAACAACGTTTTCCAACCCCATGTCGCCCATCAGAATGTTGCCGCGTTCCAGATCATCCAGAAGATCCATGAATTCATCATGCAGCGCACGGATTTTGTCTTTGTCGCCGTCGTACGAGACAAATTCCTGATACACCGTCGGTGCCAGATCGCCGCCCGGGCCGGTCATCTTTTCCACGACCAGTGCCGGTCCCGCTGATGTCGACGCGTATCCCATAAACCGGGCCAGACGCTCGATTTCGGGGCATCCTCGGCTCAGTGCGGCCAGGTACTCATTTGCCTCGCGGTTCCACTGCCGCAGATTGCCATAACGCCATTCAGCGTATCGCGGTACAAAATGACTGCGAACCGGTTTATCCGTTCTGACCTTGAGCAGCGCGTTGTCTTGTTCAGGGTGCTGGAAAATCAGGTAATTGCGGCTTTTTCGCAGTGGTTCCAAAGAACTCAGATCGATCATGAAGCGTTATTCCAGTAGGTCAAATTCACCGCAACTGTCTTGCAAAGCCACAGCATGTGCCAGCCAGATATAAAAGCGCCGCTGTCTTGATACAATGCAGCATCCAGTCAATTCACCACTGATCACCCAATCAATACACGCGCGACCAACCGACATGACGAACAGTGATCCATGGTGGTAGGAATGGGGCTGGCGCCATACGTTCTCTGACGAATAGTTCGGCCTGAAAACGTAGACGCATTGTCCTACATCACGCTATAACCGCCATCCACCGGTATTGTCACGCCTGTCACAAATCCGGCCAGATCTGATGATGCAAGGTAAAGAACTGTCCCGGTCATTTCCTTTGGCTCACCCCAGCGCGCCAAAGGTGTTCGCTGGACGATGGAAGCACTGAACGTGTCGTTTGCCTGCGATCCTGCGGTCAGGTTGGTCCGGATCCATCCTGGCGCAATGGCGTTTACCCGTACGCCGTCACGCGCATAAGCGACCGCAAGCGATTTGGTCAGGCCAACGATCCCGGTTTTGCTTGCAGCATAGGCTGGCCCCGATCCGCTTCCGAAGTAGCTGTACATCGAGGCGATATTGATGATGCATCCCGGCCGTTTGGCCAATTTCGGGTACAGGCCGTGGCTTAGGCGATAAACCGAGTTGAGGTTGATAATCATGTTTCGATCAAACCCCTCGGGTGAGAGGCCTTCAGGAGGATCAACAAAGGTTCCCGCATTGTTGACAAGAACATCAACCTGACCAGTCGCGGCGACCAGGGAAGCTACCGAGGCTTCGTCTTCCATGTTCACCTGATGGTATCGGAAGGCGGAAAGGTCCGCCTGATACTCCCCGACCGATCCTCTTCTGCCGGTAACCGTCACCGTCGCTCCAGCGTCTGCGAACGCTCTCGCGACGGCGAGCCCGATGCCGTTTGAGCCGCCCGTCACCATGACGTTCTGCTCTGAAAAACCCAGAATGCGCGCCATTACTCTCCTCCTGTCCAAAGTAAGCCGCCGTCGGAATCCTGTGGGCCAGCATTCAGGGCAAACTCGACAGCAAGTCCTTTCAACCTGCACGCGCCCATTCCAGCACGGCCGTTTCACGTTTCCCTCCAAACGTCGCGTTCTTGCCGCGAAGCGTAAGCCGATCTTTTGCGACCTCAATTTCCCGCTGCAAGGTCAGGCCCACAAAATCCTGCAAAACCGAGACTAGTACTTCATGATTGACCGTTTGGTCAGAGACTTGAAACGTACCGCAATAGGACATGTGGCTGCCGAGCGCCGCTTTGGCGGCCTCGCTTGTTGCGGTCGAACTGTCCGAACCAAGAGGTTGTCTACCAGCTGCCATCATGTGCACGAATACATGCCCGTCCTCAGAATAGTGAAGCATTCCAATCGGATCGGGCCCGTATGGTTCCTCGTGCGTGCCATCGTCGTAGTCAAAGCGATAAGCGACAAGTTTCCATGTTCCGAGAACAGACTTTTCCGAGAGCCTTTCCGAGCCGTTCATCCAAAAACTCCAACTTCAATGCGTGGATCGGCATCAAACGCCGTGCGCCTGACGCAGTCGACAAAAGCGGCCTTTTTGAATGGGTAATTTGTTATTGAAAGAAGGACCGCTGGTCAGTCAGCTGCAAGGATATGACTCGACCGAAATAGGTCAAACGAAAAAAGTCTGAATCAGCGGCTCTCAGAAGACGGCTGGATCTGGGCTTCGTTTGGTTTATGGCGGAGAGACAGGGATTCGAACCCTGGAGACGGTTTCCCGCCTACACACTTTCCAGGCGTGCGCCTTCGACCACTCGGCCACCTCTCCGTGAGCGGGATATTTGGACTATCGCCGGGGGATTTGCAAGGCCCGATTAGGGTGAAAATTCACCGGAAAACAACAGCACGTTTATGAAGGTCAAACCTCGTCCCCATCGGCATCAGGCATGTCGGCTTCGGTCATCTCAACCGGCGCGGTTGATGTTGTTGCGGAGGGGATTTCCGCTGACTTCTGCTCGGTTTGGGCTTCCCCTGCCTTCAATACTTCGGGATTGCGCAACCAGACATCGCGCTGTGCGAACGGAATCTCGATCCCCTCTTCGACAAACCGCCGGTTGATTTCATGGTTCATGTCAGACTTCACCGACAGAACCCAGTTCACATCCCGAAGAATGCCGCGGATTTCAAAATCCAGCGAATCCGCGCCGAACCCCTGAAACACGACGCTGGGCGCTGGATTTGCCAGAACCATGGGGTGCGCATTTGCGATCTCGCCCAGAATTTTTTCGACCAGCCGGGTATCAGTGCCATAAGCCACACCAACAGGCACGATCACCCGCCCGATCGTGTTGCCGCGGGTGTAGTTCGTGACCACGCCACTGATCAGGTCCGAGTTGGGAACGATCACATCCGTCCGGTCAAACGTCTCGATCCGTGTAGATCGAACCGAGATATCGCGGACGTAGCCCATCATTCCGTTCACATCGATCCAGTCCCCCTTGGAGATGGGACGCTCGACCAGCAGGATAATGCCTGAAACGAAGTTCGATACGATGGTTTGCAGACCAAAGCCAATGCCGACCGAAAGTGCACCAGCAACAATCGCCAGCGACGAAAGGTTGAAGCCTGCAATCGTGATCGCAATCAACGCGGCCAGGAAAATACCGACGTAACCGGTGCCGGACACAATCGCGTTTTGCCCGCCCGGATCAATACTGGTCTTGGGCAGCAGCGAGTTCCTCAACCCGCTTTGCAACATGCGCGTCAGGCCATACCCGATGGCGAAGACCACAACAAAGGTGAAGAAATTGCTGGGGGAGATTGTCACCCCACCGATATCAAACCCTTGCAACAACTGGGACCAGATCTCTTGCAGATCCGTCCTGCGCGCGCCCCAGTAAAGCGCGAGAATAGGCATCGCCAGAATGGCCATGGTAAATCCGACGAGAACGGAAAAAAGCGAGTCCTTGGCCGCTTCACCTTTGCCGCTGAACCATCCGTAGACCGAGGCCAGGAAACGCTGGAAAATCAGCAAGGCGGCAATGAGGACCAGTGTTTTTACAGCCGGGAAAACAATCGCTTCGGCCGCGTTCGTGTATCCCAGAACAGCGAGTATGGGACTGCCGATCCCCAGCAGGAACAAGGCTCTGCGAATGAACTCGACCAGCTGACTGAACCCGGCAGCACGAGCGGTTGCGGCCGGTTCATCCGGGTCAGGTGTGGTATCCACGGTTCGGACAAGGCGAACACGCAGCAACAGCAGGGCCGTCCCGAAAATAACCGGGAACGCGACCACGGCACGCGTCGCGTCAGAGATATTCTCGATCTGCTCAAACAGCTTTACCAGTTCGTGCAGGATCAGGAACCCCGCCAACAGATCTAGATGAACTCGTAACTCTCTTACCCTTTGTCTCGACAGCTTCTTAAATCCCTGCGCTTCCTGCAGAACATGGAACTGTCGGCCAATCCAGTCGTAGAAAAGTATGATCCCGGCCCAATAAGGCACGTTTTCCATCAGCAGAGCGCCGCGCAGGCCCAAAATACCCGTCAGCGACACTGCCGTTACCAGCAGCACAACGCCAAACCACGGTAGAATGATCCGCAGCAGAGAGGTCAGGAAAGCCCAGACACCACTGCCCTGCCCGCCCAGACGCCGCAGATATTCACCGGCGGATTCAGACCATCGCTTTCCATAGAACAGCAGGACACCTGCTATCACGACCAGAGCAAGAATGCCCAACCCGCGGTCGCGAAACCGTTCATGCACCACGTCTGTTTGGAAGTTTCTGCGCACCTCATTGAACAGACTGCGCGCTGCTTCGTTCACATCGGTCCAGGCGGGACCCCAATGGGCAGGATTCAAAGGAGACGGACCGCGCTCTAGCAGTTCTTTTGCCTGACGGTCCCGCAGCAATTGATCAATTTCGAAGATAAGACCATTCGCCCGGCTGAACGCCTCTTCCGAGATTATCCTAGGGACCCGCAGACTGTTTAGCTGCTCCTCAAGGTGATTTCGAAGGTTGGCGATGTCTTCTGGTTCGGTTGCATCACCTTTCGGTTCCGGACCAAGCGCCTTCAGTTGGCCTTCCAGCGTTTTGATACGTTCTGTATTCGCGCTCCGCGCATTGTTGAAATCTTCGCGATAGTCGCTGATTTCACTCCGCAAATTTTCAAGAGCCGCGTTTGAGGCCTTGTTGGCCTCGATTACCGCTTCGGCCCGATCCGCCGTTTTGACCCAGCCTTGATAGTATTCGCTCTGTCGATCAGACAACTGGGCGAACGCAGAACCGCCCAGTACGGCAAAACACACCGCAACAAGGGCCAGGAACAGGCGGACCTGCTGCCGCATCATACGTCCTCGAACACGCCCGGGATACTGCGTGGCGCATCGGTCATCCAATCAGGAACCGGCAGCTCTTTTTCACGCAGAAAATCGGGGTTGAACAGTTTGGACTGATAGCGAGTGCCGTAGTCGCACAGGATGGTTACGATGGTATGACCTGGTCCCATTTCTTTGGCTAACCGGACCGCACCCGCCATGTTGATCGCGGTTGATCCGCCCATTACCAGACCTTCCTCACGGAGCAGGTCGAAGATATAGGGTAACGCCTCGTTGTCTGTGATCTGGTAGGAAAAATCAGGCGTGAACCCTTCAAGGTTCTTGGTGATCCGAACCTGCCCGATACCCTCGGCAATCGATCCGCCTTCCATCGCGATCTCACCCGTTGTGTAATAGGAAAACAGCCCGGCGCCCATCGGATCGGCCAATGCCACCTTCACCCCCTTTGGCTGCAGCACTTCGGCCACACCGGCAAGCGTACCACCCGAACCTACGGCGCTGACAAATCCGTCGACCTTGCCGTCGGTCTGTTCCCAGATCTCGGGGCCCGTTGTTTCCACATGCGCCTGACGGTTGGCAACATTATCGAACTGATTGGCCCAGATCGCGCCATTGGGCTCAGATTGCGCAAGTTCTTCGGCCAGACGCCGTGAATAGTGCACAAAATTGTTCGGGTTGCGGTAAGGCGCCGCGGGAACCTGAACCAACTGGGCACCTGCCAGACGCAGCATGTCCTTTTTCTCTTCCGACTGGGTTTCGGGAATCACGATGACAGTCTTGAACCCCATCGATGCGCCAACCAGCGCCAGACCGATACCGGTGTTACCTGCGGTACCCTCGACAATTGTCCCGCCTGGCTTCAGATTCCCCCGGGCAATTGCGTCACGGATGATGAACAGAGCGGCACGGTCCTTGACGGATTGCCCCGGGTTCATGAACTCGGCCTTGCCGAGGATCTCGCAACCGGTCTCTTCACTGATGCGGCGCAGCCGGATCAACGGTGTTTTCCCTACTGCGTCGGCAAGATCTCGTGCAATGCGCATGGCGCCCTCATTTCAATTTGGTATCGTCAGAGATTTACAGGCGCGCCGCAGCAACCACAAGCAACGAAACTTAACCGCGCAACCGGTCGCGATGTCGTGCCAGCCAATGGGCCAAGGTCAGCAGAGGCATGTCCTTGAAGGCATGACTGTCAACCATTCCGATGAATTCGGCATACGAGAATATCCGGCTACGGATGTTCTCGCCCTCCGAAGAAAGGCCACCATTGTCGGTCGTTTCGGTCAGGTCAGCCAATCCCAGATACAGATGGACGTACTCGGTCGACGAACCGCTGGAAGAATATACCCCACCAGCGTATTCCAGCGCGCTGGGGGTCACGTGCGCTTCTTCCTGAGTTTCGCGAATTGCCGCCTGTTCGGGCGTTTCGCGGGGATCGATCATGCCCGCGACCGGCTCCCACATCCAGGGTTCCGGGTCGTCGATCAAAAAGACCGGCACGCGAAACTGTTCGACCAGCAAGACCGTGTCCCGTACCGGATCGTAGGGCAGAACAACGACGGCGCTGCCCTGCATCAACCCATTGTAGTTGAGAACCGGACCCATTGATCCGTCGTATTGGCGGTGTTGAAACCTGATTTCATCAATCCCAAAATAGTTGATGTAGGCGGGCTTGCGATCATGGACGATCACGTCCTGCGCCGTATCGCGCGCATCACCGGTCTGACGCCGGCGCGCAGCCAACCTGGCCCAGGCCCGGGTCCGGATGGCTGGAAAACTTCGCGCAATCTCAGCGGCTTCGACCTTGCCGTAGTGGGCCATCACCTCATCTGCGGCAAGTAGCGTCAGTTCTCCCCAATCTCCAAACCAGTCCTTCAGGGACCAGGGTTGGTCCGGCGTCCAAAGGTTGGGTTCTGGAAAGAATACGCTTGCCGTCGCCTTCGTTCCGTCAGGCAGCTCAAGGTCACGGGGGCTGAGGTCGTAATCGAAACCACCTTCGTAGTAAGTCAGCCGTTTCAAATCCTCGGGACTGAATCCCTGCACCAGCAAACCTTCGGCCTTGCTGCCATTCTCGCTGACAATCATCGGAAAGCTTTGCCCCTTCACACCATAGACGGCGTGGTCGGGCAATCTGGCCTCAGATATTTTCAACTCAGACAGCGGGCGGCCAAGCACACGTTCCAGCAACGGCTGGCACCTGAGCGTGCCGTAAAAAAATAGATCAGACACGGGGATAGAGCTTTCGTTGTTCAGTCCTTAACGCCAGCGGCGACTCGCCTCTTCGGTCGCCAACCCGGTTATGACAGCGCCCACCGCTAGCGTCACCAGAATGTTCGGAACAATCAGCTGCTCGCCAAACTCGACACCAAGCTTGAAAATCGCAAGCACCGCCTCGAACGGGCCGTCATACCTGTGACGCATCGCCAGGCGGAACATCTCATAGGTGCCCTGCACGAAAAGTCCCCAGAACACCAAAGATGCGACACCGGTAAGCCCGTTGTTGACACCTGCCGTCCATCCGCGACCAGCCCGCTTGCCCATGATTTTCCATCCGCAAACGAACCCAAGCGCAATGTTGACCAGAGTGAAATAGCCGTAATCCTTACCCTCGTCCCCGTTTTCGATGATCATCGTGGAGACAATAAAGGCAACCACCACCAGACATACAGCGGCAACTAGACGTGAGGCACTGGGCATACGAGGGGTCCGTTCGTTAACTCGGTTTTGCTATGGTGATCTGTGTCACATCGCAATTGCCGGTGTCAAAGGCCGCGCCGCATGCAGTCAAATAATAATTCCACATGCGGCGAAAACGCTCATCAAAGCCCATTTGGGAAATCTCTTCCCACTTGGCATTGAACGTCTCATACCAGCGTCGAAGAGTCAGGTCGTAGCTTTTACCGAATTCGCGTGACTTCATCACACTCAGCCCGGCGCGTTCAATCTCTTGCCTGAGGATCGTTGGCGACGGCAACATTCCACCGGGAAATATGTATTTCTGAATGAAATCAACACCGTTTTTGTAATAGTCCCAGCGGTGATCACCCACCGTAATGATCTGAAGCGTGGCCTGACCGCCAGGTTTCAGCCGGTCGCGTACTGTCTCGAAGTAGACAGGCCAGTACTTCTGCCCAACCGCCTCGAACATCTCGATCGAGGCGATCCCGTCATAATGCCCCTGCTCGTCGCGGTAATCCTGAAGTTTGAACTCCACCTGATCCGATAGCCCAAGATTTTCAATACGTTGCCGCGCAAAGTTCAACTGTTCCTGACTGAGTGTAAGGCCGGTGACGCGCAGCCCACGTTCCTTTGCGGCATATTCGGCAAAACCACCCCAGCCGCAGCCGATTTCCAGTATGTGATCCCCCGGCTTGGCACCCATTTCGTCCACAAGGCTTGCGTATTTTGCGATCTGCGCATTTTCCAGACTTTCCTGCCCGGTCTCGAACAATGCGCTGGAATAGGTCATCGTATCGTCCAGCCACAGTGAATAGAAATCATTGCCTAGATCGTAATGGTAAGAGATATTTTTCCTGGCCTGTTTGCGATTGTTTCGATGCAACCAGAACCGAAGCCTTTCATAGGCCTGAACCAGAAACCGACCGGTGAAATCGTCATAAACGGCCTCTGATTCCAGATGTACCAGATCCATGAACGATCTCAGATCAGGTGTGCTCCAACCGCCCTCCAGATAGGCGTCAGAAAAACCAAGCTCACCCTCGCGAACCAATCGGGAAAAAACATCCGGATCATGAATATCGACCTGCGCCACCGGCCCGGGCTTTGCGCCTTCGGTTCGAAACACCCGACCATCAGGCAAGACAATATCCAGCCGTCCATTTTCCATCCGGCCAAGCATTTTCAGCACTTGTGAAAAATATCTGGGCAGGTTCTTCTGCCCTTCAGTCGTGGTCAGGATCATCCGCTCTCCCCTGTGCGGTCGTAGAAATAAGCTAGGCCGAGTTTCTGTTTCTGGCAAGTTTTCAGTTCGTTACCGACTTTTCGCCTGTTCATAAGCTGTCAGAGCTCGTTTTCGACCGTCCGCCAATTCTACAATCGGCGAAGGGTAAGGCGCGTCGGGTGTCAGCCCCCATGAATTGGGCGCAGCTTCAAAGTATGCCAGCGCGGTCTTCGGTGGATTATCCTGGATTTCCGCGATCCATCGTTGCCTGTAAACCGCATCCGGGTCGAATTTCTGTGCCTGCGTCTGCGGATTGAATATCCGAAAGAACGGCGCCGCATCCGGCCCCGAACCTGCGACCCATTGCCAACCCATCGCGTTACAGGCCGGATCCCAGTCGATCAGGCAATCCTCAAACCAGTTCATCCCGACTTTCCAGTGTGTCATGAGGTGTTTGGTCAGATAGCTTGCCACAACCATCCTCGCGCGGTTGTGCATCCGGCCTGTCACATACATCTGCCGAAGTCCGGCATCCACGATTGGAACGCCGGTTCTGGCCTGCTTCCACGCCATTACCGACGGGGCTTGGTCATCCTCAAACCAAGGAAATCCATCCCATTCGGGCCGCCAGTTGTTCGTCAGTAACCGAGGCGAGTGATACATCAGATGATACGCGAATTCCCGCCAGATCAATTGCCGCAGAAAGGCGTCGGTTCCGGGAATGCCCATCATCGAGGCGTTCTGAACGGCGTGCCACACCGTTCGCGGCCCAATCTCGCCCAGTGACAGATATTCGGACAGGTTCGAGGTGCCGTCTACATCCAAACAATCGCGTCGTTCCTGATACCGTGCGATCCGATCCAGGAACTCTAGCAGGCAATCATTGGCGGACCTTTCACCAGGTTGCACATACGGTCGAACGACCCGGCTTCCTCGGTTCATCGCAGCGCCAAGGGACCAGTCGACCATATCCTCGGTTTCCGGCCAATTGTCAGGATTTTTCAGCCGTGATGGCGCGCCCTGCGGAACAGGTATCTCCTTCTCCCGCACCGCGCGCCACATCGGTGTGAAAACCTTAAAGGGTTGTCCGGATTTGGTTGCGACCTGCCACGGTTCAAACAGCAAATGTCCGTCGAACGACCTGGCATCAATACCGCCATCTGTCAGGGTTGCCTTGATACGGGTGTCACGGGCGATGGCATCCGGATCATAAGCGCGGGTCCAAAAAACCGATGCGGCCCCGGTCTCGGCTATCAGTTCTTGTAAAACGCTCAGCGCACTGCCGCGCCGAAGGATCAGGCGGCTACCGACGTCCCGAAGCCTGCTGGCGAACGCCTCGAGCCCCAGACCCAGGCGCCATTTGGGGGCTGCACCCAGACCGCGCACAAGGTCGTCAAATACGAAAACCGGAATGACGGGTCGGCCTGTCGCTGCGGCGGCGCAAAGCGCGGGATGGTCGGACAGGCGCAAGTCCCGGCGAAACCATAATAGTATTGGCGCATTGTCTTTCTGCATATCCGCCCCAAGTGTTTATTCGTATTACGAAATCAGGCGGAAATCGGATCACAAAACCTTGTCTAACGCATCCAGAAGCTGATCGACTTCCCGTTTCGAAGTGTAGTGCGTGAAACTGACACGCAATACGCCGTGTTCCGGCGCGACCCCCATCGCCTGAAGCGGGCGGACAGCGTAAAAGTCACCACCACCCGCCATAACACCATGATCGGAAAGGTCACGGGCAACGGATTCCGCTTCACGGTTCAGCGATATCGCAACCGTAGGTGCCCGCATCGAAGCGTTCGCCGGGCCAATCAGGCGAACCGTGTTGCGGTCCTTTACCGCATCCAGCAACGGCTGAAGTAGGTCCATTTCATGTGCGCGCATCAGGTCGTGAACAAATTCACCGCGCGCACTTGCATCGGTGTCAGGCCCGCCGTGGTGATCGCACAGAAGGTCGACATAGTCGGCCATGCCCGCGCTTGCAGCGATCTGCGCATGATCCGGCCCTGCCGGGGTAAAGCGTTTGTACAAAACATCACCGTTGAAGAAATGCGCCTGGTTCGGAAGCATTTCCCCAAGCGTGCGGCGAATGACCATGCATCCCTGATGAGGACCATAAGTCTTGTAAGCCGAAAACAGATAGATATCCGGCCCCAGTTCTCCAACATTAGGAAAACCATGCGGCGCGTAAGAGACGCCATCGACGCAAACAAATGCACCTGCGGCATGGGCGATGGCGGTGATTTCCGTGACAGGGTTGATCTCGCCCACAACGTTCGAGCAATGCGGGAAACAGATCAGCCGCACCTTTTCATCCAGAAGGTCTTCCAGATCCTGTGGGTTCAGGGAACCGGTGTCCAGATCAATTTTCCATTCGCGGATTTCGATCCGGTCGTCGGCAAGGCGCCTCCAAGGTCCGGAGTTCGCTTCGTGGTCCTGATTGGTAACAACAATCGCCTCACCCGGCTTCATCCACTGCCGAAACGCCTGCGCCAGGACATATGTATTCTGCGTGGTGGACGGACCAAAACTCAGCTCATCTGTGTCAACGCCCAGAATGGCGGCCATGCGGGCGCGCGCCTCATCCATTTCCTCGCCCGCCAGGCGGCTGGCCTCGAAAGGTGCATAGGGCTGAACCTTGCGCTGCCTGTAGAACCGCGTCAGCCTGTCGATGACCGGTTTGCATGTATAAGACCCGCCAGCGTTTTCAAAAAACGCCTTCCCCTGAAGGCCGGGTTCAGAAAAGGCCGGGAATTGTGCCCGAACAAAATCGATATCCAGTTTGGTCATGGCTCGCTACTTTCTCGTCATGCTGCGCATCAGGGGCAAGGTGCCCGGGCATGATCCCGGATCCCTCAGAAATCATGGCAGGTCTTCCAGCCCAGCCGCAAACCTTATCATGAAAACAGGGAAGTGCAGGCAGATCTTCAGTCGGGACGTTCCCAAACGAAGATCCCGGATAATTAGCCAGCCGCATTCGCGTTGGTCAACCGGAACGTGAAGGGAAAAGACACCCGTCCAACTTCGCTACCTCGGTCAGGACTTCATCGGATCTCAAGCTCATCAGAGATTTGCTGCCGATATTCTTGATTATGCAAGCGAGGCGAGCGTCCTGCAAAAGCAGCGGTTTCATTTCAATGAACAGAACCGCAAATCGGACAAAAAAGGCAAACAGGCCGGGGATTTGAACCGGCCCGATTTTTGACATTCAGCAGATTGTCAGCCCTGAACCTTGGTATAAGTTCCCTCACCGGCAAGAATGCCGCGGAAACCGCCAGGTTCGTCCAATCCAAACACGATCAAAGGAAGGTTGTTGTCGCGCGCCAATGCAATGGCCGAGGCATCCATGACCCGCAGGCGTTTTGCCAGAACATCGTCATAACTAACGGTGTCATAGCGCTGTGCGTCGGCGTGAACCTTGGGATCCTTGTCATAAACACCGTCGACACCGTTTTTGCCCATGAAGATGGCTTCGCACGCCATTTCGTTAGCCCGCAGCGTGGCTGCCGTATCCGTTGTAAAATAGGGGTTTCCGGTTCCGGCAGCAAAAATGCAGACCCGTTTCTTTTCGAGATGTCGCACGGCGCGGCGGCGAATATAGGGTTCGCACACCTCGTCCATCCGGATGGCGGAAATAACCCGCGTAAATACACCCACCTCCTCAAGCGCGGACTGCATGCCCAGTGCGTTCATGACGGTGGCAAGCATTCCCATGTAATCCGCCGTCGTACGCTCCATCCCTTGCGCCGAACCGCTAAGGCCCCGAAAAATGTTGCCCCCGCCGATAACCATACAGATCTCGACGCCCAGATCGTGCACGGACTTAACCTCCTGCGCGATGCGCTGAACGGTGGGCGGATGCAGGCCGAACCCCTGATCCCCCATCAGCGCTTCGCCCGATATTTTCAGCATCACGCGCTTGTATTTTGTCTTGGGGGTTTCGGTTGTCTCGGTCGAAGGGGATTGGTTCATGTTGCGCTCCGGGCTGGCACAGGTTTAATTCCGGCGCAAAATGAAGCAAAAGCACCTCAGGTTCAATGCGGAACGTTAGGAATAAGGCAGTCCAGATGGCCAACGCAATCTCATCGCGGTTTTGGGACATGTTGCCCCCCGTTCCGGATGACAAGCCCGTTCTGATCGCGGGGCCCACGGCGTCCGGAAAATCAGCGCTTGCTTTACAGATTGCCGAAAAGTTCGGTGGTGTCATCGTCAATGCCGATGCAAGCCAGGTTTACGATTGCTGGCGGGTGATTTCAGCGCGCCCCTCGGTCGAGGAAGAAGCCCGCGCGCCACATCGTCTTTACGGGCACATACCATTTGACCAGATCTATTCGGCAGGACACTGGCTGCGCGAGGTCAAACCCCTTTTGAACTCAGCTGAGCGTCCCATAATTGTGGGCGGCACCGGGCTGTACTTTTCAGCACTGACTGAAGGAATGGCCGAAATTCCCGCGACGCCACCTGAAGTGCGGGCGCAAGCGGATAAAATGGAACTGCCCGCTCTGATCGCAGGTATCGATCCCGACACTTTGGACAAGCTGGACATCAACAACCGCGCCCGCGTTCAGCGCGCGTGGGAAGTAAAGACCGCGACCGGCCGCAGTTTGTCGCAGTGGCAGGCGGACACCCCGCCCCCGGTTCTTGCCTTGTCTGATACCGTTCCCATTGTTCTTGACGTCGACAAAAACTGGCTGCTGGACCGTATCATTCGTCGCTTTGATCTCATGCTGGAAACAGGGGCCTTGGACGAGGTTAAAGCGATGCTGGATCGGTATGATCCGACCCTGCCGGCCTGCAAGGCCATCGGTGTCCCGGAACTGGTTGCCTACCTCGATGGCCGCATGGCTATGGATCAGGCCCGGGAACGCGCCACGATCTCCACTCGGCAGTTTGCCAAGCGTCAGCGCACGTGGTTCAGGGCCAGGATGGGAAAGTGGAATCCCGTAGACTTCTCAAAACGATACTAAACATTCCTAACTGAGTGCCGGATACTCTGGCACATCTTGAATATGTTGCTTCACGGCCTGCCAAATCTCGCCGGTCGCGAACGACTTTGTGTACGAATGTATTCATTTCCAAAAGCTCCATCACGCCGCGACTCGCCCGGATGAACGGGGCGCATATGTCGTTTTTGTACTCTGTATGCCGATTTCGAACATTGACGTAATCCGAATTCTGGTGCGGAATACATTCATGGGGAATGTGAGAATCCAAAAAAGAAGACCCAATTGCTCGTTGAATGCGACCGGCCGGTCTGCCTTATTCCGAGCACACTAAATCGACAAATGTACCACAGGGAGACATCTTGATGAAAAATCGTACCATGACCGGGGCACCAGTTCACTGGGCGGCAGAGATGCACGCGCAGGAATACCGTGACGGCAAGCTGAGCCGCCGCGAGTTCCTGACCCGCGCCACGGGGCTGGGTGTTACGGCTGCTGCGGCATACGGCATGATCGGCCTGGCAGCTCCGGCGCGCGCCGCTGGTGAAGATGCCAAACAGGAAGGCGGAACTATCCGTGTTCAGACCGAGGTTCGCGCCCTGAAAGACCCGCGCACCTATGACTGGTCGCAAATCGGCAACTACAGCCGCGGTACTCTTGAGTATCTGGTCGAGTATAACTCGGACGGTACATTCCGGGGTATGCTGCTGGAAGGTTGGGAAATCAACGACGACGCGACAGAATATACCCTCAAGGTTCGTCCGGGTGTGAAGTGGAACAATGGCGACGACTTCACGGCCGACGATGTAGCGTTCAACATTGCGCGCTGGTGCGACAAGTCCTCGGAAACCAACTCGATGGCGGGTCGCTTTGCAACGCTGGTCGATGAAGGGACGGGTCAGGCGATCGAAGGTGGCATCGAGGTCGTGGACCCGACGACCGTAAAGCTAAACCTGCCCAAATCCGACATTTCGCTGATTGCGGGCATGTCTGACTATCCGGCAGCGATCGTTCACCAGTCCTTCAGCGAAAATGACCTGCTGAACAACGTGGGCACCGGTCCGTATCTGATGAGCGAACTGGAAGTCGGCGTCAAAGGTGTTCTTGTCCGCAACGAGGAACATACCTGGTGGGGCGAGGAAGTTTTCGGCCGTCCGGCGCTCGACCGTATCGAATACATTGACTACGGCACCGACCCGTCTGCGTGGCTGGCGGCTCTGGAATCTGACGAAGTCGACATGCTGTACGAGTCGGTTGGTGAATTCATCGACGTCATGGACGGCCTCGGCTACGTGAAATCCGAAGTTATCACCATGGCTTCGATTGTAATCCGTCCGAACCAGCTGGCCGAAGTTGACGGCAAGCAACCCTATGCGGACAAGCGTGTGCGCCAGGCTCTTCAGATGGCCGTGGATAACTCGGTCTGTCTGGAACTGGGCTATGGCGGCCGTGGCACAACTGCCGAGAACCATCACGTCGGTCCGATCCACCCGGAATACCCTGAACTGCCACCGCAGAAGGTTGACCCGGAAGGTGCGCGCAAGCTGATGGAAGAGGCCGGTATGGCCGATTTCGAGCACGAGCTGATCTCGATCGACGACGATTGGCGCCGCAACACGACAGACGCCGTGGCTGCGCAGCTTCGCGATGCGGGCATCAACGTCAAACGGACCGTTCTGCCGGGCAACACGTTCTGGAACGACTGGGTGAAGTATCCCTACAGCTCGACCAACTGGAACCACCGTCCACTGGGTGTTCAGATCTGGGCGCTGGCCTACAAATCGGGCGAAGCCTGGAACGAATTCGGCTGGTCCAATCCTGACTTCGACGCGATCCTCGACGAAGCGCTTGCCATCGCGGATGCGGACAAACGCCGCGAGGTCGCTGCACGTGGCGCCGCGCTGATCCAGGAAGAAGGTGTGACGATCCAGCCATACTGGCGCGCACTCTACCGTCACATGAAGGACGGGTTGGTGGGCACCGACATGCACGTGTCGTTCGAACACCACCACTACAAGTGGGGTTGGGCAGCCTAAACACTGCCGACTGCAAACCGGGGGCGCCTGATCGGGGCGCCCCTTTCCAGCCGCAGACTAGCCGACACGGGGTCGGATGTCCGAGGCCAGATAATGGTCCAATGATCTGCGGAACACCTGAACAACGGGGCCATCATGGGACTTTTCATCCTCCGTCGGTCAGGCGTGATGCTGCTTACAGCTTTGTGTCTGACATTCGTGGTCTTCTTTCTGACCAATCTTTACCCGAATCTTGAAAAACTGGCCAAGACACAGGGCAACCAGCGGATGTCGGACGAGCAGGTGGAAGCCTGGCTTGAAAACCGCGGCTACAGAGAGCCGATGCTGATCAAATACGGCCAATGGCTGGGTGTTGCCCCCGGGTTCACCAACACGCTGGCGGACGGACAGTTTGTCGGCACCTGTGTACGCCCTGGAACGACCCCGGAAACGACGCCCAGCTATTGCGGCGTTCTGCAGGGTGAATGGGGCTATTCGACCGTATTCAAGGACGACGTCGGCAGCATTGTCGCCAAGCGTCTGGGTAATACCGGGTATCTGATGTTCTGGGTTCTGGTCCTGATGGTTCCTTCGGCACTGTTGGTCGGTGTACTGGCGGGGATGCGGGAAGGATCGGCGCTGGACCGTTCCCTGTCGACATTTTCGATCATCACGACAGCGACACCTGAATATGTGTCCGGTGTTATCTTCATCGCGATCTTCACCTCGTCCACGGTCGGCCTGAAATGGTTCAAGGGCACGGCAACACAGGCGATGGACAACCCGACATTCGAGAACTTCTTTCTGCCGGTTCTGACCATTGCCCTTTACGGGATGGGATATATCGCCCGGATGACCCGCGCCTCGATGACCGAGGTGATGACCGCTCAATACATCCGGACCGCCCGTCTGAAAGGGGTATCGTTCGGCAATATCGTGATGAAACACGCATTGCGCAACGCACTGATCGCGCCGTTCACCGTCATCATGCTGCAGTTCCCATGGCTGCTGAATGGTGTCGTGATCGTCGAGACCCTGTTCAACTACAAGGGTTTCGGTTGGGCGCTGGTGCAAGCCGCGGGCAACAACGACATTCAGCTGTTGCTGGCAATCTCGGTCGTGTCGGTCTTCGTGGTGCTGATCACGCAGCTGATCTCGGATATCGGCTATGTGTACCTCAACCCGCGCATCCGCATTTCGTAAGGGAGATAGAACATGGAACCTCTAAGCTGGACCGGCTCTATCGCCTTTCTGAATCCCCTGCTGATGATCGCGATTGCGGTACTGGTATTGTCGATCCTGGTCTGGATTCTGGCCAGTATCGTCCTGCCCGAAGCCCAGGTGAGCGTCAATCCGGATGGCACGCTCAGCTCGGCCGGCGGGGTGCGTGGGCTGATACAGTCGTCATTGCGCCTTAGTTTTCTGGCCTCAGTCGGCCTGGTGCTTGCCTATATCGTGCTGGGCATCCTGTTCGGAACCGGTGCCGGTATCATCGGGGCCATCTCGCAACAATTCCTGCCTGTCTGGGTGTCACTGATCATACTTTACGCCATGTCGATCGCCTTCAAGCGGCGGCTGGGTCTGTACGGCAAACTGTACGACAGCCCAATCGGCATGATCGGTTTTGGCCTTGTCATGTTCTGGGTCTTTACCGGGATCTTCGGAGCGATGGACCTGATCGTGACGCACGACCCGCTGGCGCAAGTCTCGGGTATGAAGAACAAGGTCCCCGGCACTCCGCTGCCAAACCTGGAGGAAGGCGAATTCGCCTGGTATCTGCTGGGTGGAGACAATCTTGCGCGCGATGTGTTCAGCCGGATGGTCAAGGGCGCCTGGATCGTTGTGCAGATCGCACCACTGGCCACCATGTTTGCATTCATGGTCGGGATCACGTTGGGTCTGCCGGCCGGTTACTATGGCGGACGGCTGGACACGTTTCTGTCGTTCCTCGCCAACCTGATCCTGGCCTTCCCCGTGATCCTGCTGTTCTATCTGCTGGTCACTCCGGAGATCGTCGCGACAGGTGTGCCGAACTACATGGCGGCCGTCCTGTTCCTGTTCCCGATCCTGTTCCTTGGGGTGCTGCTGAACTCGCGCTATTACACGCGGCCAAAATTCCGAACGCCACTTCTGATCGGAGTATTGGGCGTTGCGATCTGGATGTACCTGTCGCTGATTTCGACAGGCGGTTACGTGATCAACACCGATGACTATCGCATCTGGGGCCTGCCGACTTATCTGGATCTGTTCGATATTCCGGGCGGTATTCTGGTCGTGTTCGTTTCGGTGGTCTTTGTGAACTCACCAACCGTGTTCCGTATCGTCCGTGGCCTCGCGCTGGACATCAAGACACGCGACTATGTTGCGGCGGCGCAAACCCGGGGTGAAGGTCCCTGGTACATCATGCTATGGGAAATCCTGCCAAACGCGCGCGGCCCGCTGATCGTCGATTTCTGTCTTCGTATCGGCTATACCACCATCCTTCTGGGAACGTTGGGTTTCTTCGGATTGGGTTTGCCGCCTGAAAGCCCGGACTGGGGTTCGACGATCAACGAGGGGCGCAAGCTGTTGTCGATCTATCTGCACCCGGCCCTTCCGCCCGCACTTGCGCTCTTGTCACTGGTTCTTGGTTTGAACCTGCTGGCAGATGGTTTGCGCGAAGAAAGTCTGAAGGACTGATGTGATCGAGGCCGGGGGCCCTGCCCCCGGACCCCCGGAGTATTTTCGAAAAGTTGAAGATGGTCGCTTGAACAGCTTCATCAGGGAGTAGGAAACGATGAACAAACTGGCGGAATATGACGGCCCGATCCTGGAGATCGACAAGCTGTCGATTTCATTCTTTACCCGCCTGCGGGAAATACCCGCCGTAATGGATTTCTCGGTCAGTGTGCAGCCAGGCGAGGCTGTGGGGCTGGTGGGTGAGTCCGGATGCGGGAAATCGACCGTTGCGCTGGGTGTCATGCAGGACCTGGGGAAGAACGGGCGTGTCGTCGGTGGTACGATCAAGTTCAAAGGCCGCGATTTATCCCAGATGACCACTGAGGAATTGCGCGACATTCGCGGCAACGAGATCGCGATGATCTATCAGGAGCCGATGGCCTCGCTGAACCCGGCAATGAAGATCGGCAAGCAGCTGATGGAAGTGCCGATGATCCACGAGGGTGTGGGCGCTGAAGAGGCCTATGCCCGTGCGCTGGAGGTGGTCACCGATGTGCGCCTCCCCGACCCCGAGCGGATGTTGAACTCATTCCCGCACCAGTTGTCGGGCGGTCAGCAACAGCGGATCGTGATCGCCATGGCGCTGATGTCGAAACCGGCACTGCTGATTCTTGACGAGCCGACGACCGCACTGGACGTGACGGTCGAGGCGGCGGTCGTCGAACTGGTCAAGGATCTGGGCAAGAAATACGGCACCTCGATGTTGTTTATCTCGCACAACCTCGGTCTGGTTCTGGAAACCTGCGACCGGCTGTGCGTGATGTATTCGGGTGAGGCTGTCGAGCGCGGTTCGATCAAGGATGTGTTCGACGAGATGCAGCACCCCTATACGCAGGCGTTGTTCCGGTCGATACCGCTGCCGGGGGCGGACAAGAATTCGCGCCCGCTGGTCGCCATTCCCGGGAATTTCCCCTTGCCCCATGAGCGGCCTCCGGGATGCAACTTTGGTCCGCGCTGCGATTATTTCGAGGAAGGGCGCTGTGATGCGCAGGACATCCTGATGCAGGCGGTGCCCGGCAATGACCGGCACCACACGCGCTGTCTGAAATTTCAGGAGATCGACTGGAACGCCCCGATCACTGTGGGCGAACAGAAGGAAAAGGCCGAGATCGGCCGAACCGTTCTCAAGATGGACAACCTCAAGAAGTACTACGAGGTTGCGGCGAACGCCTTGTTCGGTGGCGGCGAGAAGAAGGTGGTGAAAGCCAACGAAACGCTGAGTTTCGAGGCGCATGAATCCGAAACGCTGGCCATTGTGGGTGAATCCGGTTGCGGCAAATCCACCTTTGCCAAGGTCCTTATGGGGCTTGAAACGGCAACCGACGGTCAGATTCTTCTGGATAACCGCAATATCGAACAGGTCCCGATCGAGGAACGTGACGCCAAGACCGTTGGTGAAGTTCAGATGGTGTTCCAGAACCCGTTTGATACGCTGAACCCCTCGATGACGGTGGGGCGTCAGATCATTCGCGCTTTGGAGATCTTTGGCGTCGGCAACTCCGAGGCAGAGCGCAAGAAGCGGATGCTGGAACTGCTGGATCTGGTGAAACTGCCCCGCGCCTTCGCCGACCGTATGCCGCGTCAGTTGTCGGGTGGCCAGAAGCAACGGGTCGGTATTGCCCGTGCCTTTGCCGGTGACGCGCGCATCGTTGTGGCGGACGAGCCCGTTTCCGCGCTTGATGTGTCGGTGCAGGCTGCCGTGACCGATCTGTTGATGGAAATTCAGCGCAAACAGAAAACGACGCTGCTGTTCATCAGTCACGATCTGTCGATCGTGCGCTATCTCAGCGACCGTGTGATGGTGATGTATCTGGGCCATGTGGTCGAACTTGGGACCACAGATCAGGTCTTTGCGCCACCATATCATCCATATACCGAAGCCCTGCTGAGCGCGGTGCCCATCGCGGATACGTCGATCCAAAAGGAGCACATCGTTCTGGAAGGCGATATTCCATCGGCCATGAACCCGCCGCCGGGATGCCCGTTCCAGACCCGCTGTCGGTGGAAGTCACAGGTGCCGGATGGACTGTGCGAGCAACGCGTCCCGCCTGTTCAGACACTGGCGGACGGTCATCAGGTCAAATGTCATTTGGCCGAGGATATCCTTGCCCGAATGGAGCCGGTCATCAAGATTGCCGCAGAATAGGCAACGTGAATCTATTGACAAAGGCCGGTCGTCAGACCGGCCTTTGCTTTTTTGCGCCGCATATTTTTGGACGGCGCCCGGGATATGTTGTGAGTGGTAGCCCCGGTCAGAATTGTGCTCACCCGGTCAGGACGTTGTTTCCGAAATGCATGAATTCCTGATCCATGCCTGCGACCTCGCCGGCCTCCAGTTTCAGACCGGCACTGTCGAGCATCGTATGGCTCTTTTGCGCCTTCACCCATTCATCTGCGGACTGCAACGTTGTCAGCGTGTATGACGTCACTTCGTTCAGGTAATGGGTCGGGATGATTACCTTGGGTTTCAGCCCGGCCACGATATCATTGCCCTGATCATAACTGAGGATGTGCTGGGATCCGTCCACCGGCAGGGTGAGAACATCCACCTGCCCGATGGCATCCCAGAATTCCTGCGGCGGATTGTGGCGGTTGTCGCCCCAGATCAGGGTGCGGATCCCGCCGGTTTCGACGAGGTAGACGACCATGTCCATGTGGCCGACATTGTTCGGCGGGCAGGCCTCGGCTCCGAATTCCGCCAGCGCATTGGTCCAGTCATACCAGCCCGGCGCAACGCAGGCATGCTTGTCCGCAAACCCGGTAATCTTGAGATCGGCAAATTCAAAGTTTCCCACCATCCTGTCCAGCACCATGGTCGAACTCGGCCGTTCGATCGCATCATGATCGAAATGCGCGTGGGTCGACATGGTTATGTCCACGGATATCTGCGGAAACTCATTGCGGAACCAAAGACCCCATGCACCGGACGGATCGTCACGCCACGGGTCGAACAGAACCGTCGCCCCGTTTGGCGATGTGATCTTGATTGCGCAGTGACCGTAATAATCAATCCCCACAGCGCCGGTCGAAGCCTGACCGGTCGAGCCCTGCAGGTCGATGACGTGGTTGTTGTTCCCGGGCTGAAGCCAGGCTTGCGATTGCGCCTGTACCGGCGATCCGGCAACCAGAGACACCCCTGCCCCCACACCTGCCGCACCAGCAGCCAGAAAGAATGATCGGCGCGACAGGCCGGGTGCCAGTGTGTCCCGTGATCCATTCATGATTGTTGGCTTCAGATCCTTGCGATCCATGTGTTGACCTCCGTGTTGGTTAGGTGCGGTACGATCCGCACCTTCACAGGCAGGCTAACAAGCAAAGGTATCCATTCTCAGACGAGAAATATCGGGGGGTAATATGGGGGCGTTCCCCATACTGAGCCTTCACGAAATCGTGAGCAGATGGCTGCGCAGGTTCTGATCGCGGCCTTCTAGGCCAAGTTTCTTGCGAATGTTGTTTCGGTGAAAATCAATAGTCGAAGTTTCGCGGCACAGAACCTTGGCTATGTCCTTGGTGGTCTTTCCCGTCATAACAAGCTGGGCGATTTCAATTTCTGTCGGTGTCATGATCGAAAACGCGTCCGACAACTTGTCAGAGATATCCGAGGTGATCTGTTTCAGATTATCCTCGGCAAGATCCAGATACGCGTGAGATGCGTCTTCTGCGTTCAGATGATCGCGCAGTTTGTGCAGATACGGAAGAACCATGGCCCGAACCTGCTCGACAATCTTCTGGTCCCGTTTCTTCCGGTCGTCGTCGAGGCTGGACAACAATACACGCAAAGCTGTGTTGGTCTCTCGCAGTTCTTTCGTGCGGGATTGAACCCTGTCTTCCAGTTGCGCCAGCGTCTCATTCAGTTTCGCCTCAAGCGCGCGGCGCAGATAAACCTCCTGCAACAAAGCCAAATCAGCTTCGACCATGCGGGCGAACTGGATCAATCCCTCGCGGAAAAGCAGCGCGCGGCGGTTGCGGTGGCGGTCCAGCACGCAGATCGTTCCGAATATCTCGCCGTCCGGCCACTTCAGCGGCAACCCGATATAAAAGGACATGCCGTGTTCAAGGTCTTCATTTTCGTTCCAGACCGGGTCACATGTCGCGTCCTCGACAACCAGTTCACCGTCGCGTTCGAAGACGCCCTGACAATACAGCTTCGGGTGCAGTTGAAAATTCATGCCGACGGGATAGGGGTTTTGCCGGTGTTCGGACGTGACCAGAACCCTGTGATCGGGCGCATCCGTCTTCATGATCAGGCTGGCCGGAACATCGGCAAGCTGCGCCACAAGATCCACCAACCGCTGCCAATTGGCCATTGTACCTTGCGGGATGTCCGGGCGATTGTGTGGCATCGGATGCCTCGTTGGTGGTGGAGCTTTCCCTCTCAGGTTAGGCCGACCGTCACCCGGCGATCAAGAAGCCGCCCCTCCGCAGTGCAGCGAGGCCATTTCAGCCGCCCCAAATCACCTTCACGTAGTTCTGGGTCTCCGCATATGGCGGTATTCCCCCGTGCTTTTCCACGGCCAGGGGGCCGGCGTTATACGCCGCCAAAGCCAGTGGCCAGGATTTGAACTTGCGATATTGCCACGACAGGTACCGCGCGCCACCTTCCAGATTTTGCTTTGGATCAAGCGGATCGACCCCCAGCAGATTGGCGGTCTGTGGCATGAGTTGCGCCAGCCCAAGCGCCCCCTTGTGGGACTTCGCTGTCGGGTTCCAGCCACTTTCCTGCTGCACCAGCCGCAGGAAAAGGTCTTCGGGGATGCTGTGCTTGCGCGCAGCGTCGCGGGCCAGCGCCAGATATTGCCCCCGGTATTTGCCGGTATAACGTTTGTTGAATTTCCCCTGGGCGGATTTCGGTTTGAGCCGCTCGGACCCGCGGTACTGGGTCGCGGATCTGCTATCCAGGACTTTGGCCTGCTTTAGGAATATGTCCTTGCGGCTTTTGCTGGACAACGTCTGCGCACTGGCTGGAACCGACGCCAGCAACAGGCCCAGAACAAAGAAGCCACCAATTTTAGACCGCATTTATGCTTATCCTGCTCACTCAAAACTCTGCCGGAGTATAGGTATTCCAGCCAATAATGAAAGCTTGGTAAACAAATCCTGAGAGTTTTCCCGCCGGGTGTTGTAACCATCAACTCGGTTTCAACCAGATCGCAGTCCGTATAGGGTCGCTCAGGAACACAGGCGCCAGATTCGGGCGCGATCAAGTCAGAACAGTACGGGGAAATACATGGCGGGTTCAGTCAACAAGGTCATTCTGGTCGGCAATCTTGGCCGCGATCCTGAAGTGCGAACATTCCAGAATGGCGGCAAGGTCTGCAACCTTCGCATCGCCACGTCCGAGACATGGAAGGACCGCAATACAGGTGAGCGGCGCGAACGGACCGAATGGCACTCGGTTGCAATCTTCAACGAAGGTCTGGTTCGCGTGGCCGAGCAGTATTTACGCAAGGGCTCGAAGGTCTATCTTGAAGGTCAGTTGCAGACGCGTAAATGGCAGGACCAGTCTGGCCAGGACCGCTATTCGACCGAAGTTGTTTTGCAAGGATTTGGCTCAACCCTGGTCATGCTGGATGCACGCGGTGAAGGCGGCGGTGGTGGCTATGGCGGAAGCCAGTCCGGTGGCTATGGCGGTGGTCAGGCCGGCGGAGGCTATGGCGACTCCTACGGCGGCCAGTCCAGCGCACCGTCCCCTGCATCAGGCGGAATCGACGACGACGAGATTCCGTTCTAAGCATAGCGGAGACATATCATGACATGGTCCTTCTCTCTCGGCCGGCTGCTCGGGTCCGAACTGAGGGTCCATGTCACCTTTTTCCTCTTGCTCGCCTGGATCGGGTTCGCGGCCTATACGCAGGGTGGATGGAATGCAGCCCTGCAAAACATCATCTTTGTCCTGCTGCTGTTTGCCTGTGTGGTGGCGCACGAATTCGGGCACGCGCTTATGGCACGGCGGTTCGGCATCAAAACCCCGGACATAACCCTTTTGCCCATCGGTGGCCTTGCTCGGCTTGAACGCATGCCGGAAAAGCCAATGCAAGAGGTCTGGGTGGCGCTGGCCGGGCCGGCGGTCAATATCGTGATCTGGTTTGTGCTGGTCACTTTTGGCGCCAGCATGCCCATTGAAACGATGGCCCAGATCGACTCGGTCCATATCGGACTTCTGAACCGGTTGGCTTATATCAATCTCCTGCTTGCTGCATTCAACATGATCCCGGCATTTCCGATGGATGGCGGACGCGTTTTCCGGGCCCTGCTGTGTCTCAAGATGGACCGGGTCAAATCCACCCGCGTTGCAGCAATGGGCGGCCAAGTTGTGGCGATTGGTTTGGGCTTTCTCGGCCTGAATACAGGCAACCCCATTCTGGTGCTCATAGCTGTCTTTGTTTTTATCGCGGCCAACGCGGAAAGTCAGGATGTCGCAATGCGGTCTGTGGCCCGGCGGGTATTGGCGCGCGACGCCATGATCACCGAATTTCATCCGCTTTCGCCCGACGATACGCTCGACACCGCGGCGCAGGCCGTCATTCATACCACGCAGCACGAGTTTCCGGTGATTGAAGCCGACGGAACGCTATTGGGATTCGTGACCCGCAACCGCCTATTTGCCGCTCTTGAGGGAGATCGTCCCAGATCAGACCCTGCCACTTCGATTATGGAGACGGATATTCCGTCGGTTCAATTGACCAGTGGCCTGGAAACCGTTCTGGATGGTCTGCACAAAGGCGCACCCGCAATTGCCGTCCGAACTGCCGGTGGGCGCATGATTGGGTATATCACACGCGAAAATATCGGTGAGCTGATGGTTCTGCGCGGTCGCTGAAAGCACCTTACAATCAGCTGATTGAAAGAGCATCCTCAAGCACGGACAGGACCGCATCGCGCGGAACATCAGAGGTCACAAAAGCCTGACCTATCCCGCGCGCCAGAATAAATCGCAATTGGCCATCAATGACCTTCTTGTCCTGCGCCATCAGATCCACCAACGCCTCGGCCCCCGGCAATTCACCGGGAATGTCAGCCAGATCCGTTTTCATCCCCATCGCCCGAAGATGTGCCCGCACCCTGCTGGGATCTTCCTGCGAGCATAGACCCAGCCGTGAGGACAGTTCAAAAGCCAGGGCACATCCAATGGCGACACCTTCCCCATGCAAAAGCCTGTCCGAATATCCTGTTGCCGCCTCGAGTACGTGACAGAACGTATGACCAAGATTCAGCAAGGCTCGATCACCCTGCTCAGTCTCGTCGCGCGCAACGATGTCGGCTTTCATCTGGACGGACCGGGTTACGGCGTGCACGCGGGCCTGCATATCACCGGACGACACCGAAGGCCCATTCGTTTCAAGCCACTCAAAGAACGCGGCATCGCCCAACAAGCCGTATTTTACCACTTCCCCGTAGCCCGAAAGAAAGTCCCGCTGTGTCATGGAGCCCAAGACCGAGGTATCCGCAAGCACCAGTGAGGGCTGGTGAAACGCGCCAATCAGGTTTTTGCCTTGGGGTGCGTTGATACCCGTCTTTCCACCGACCGAGCTGTCGACCTGCGCCAGCAGCGAGGTCGGGATCTGCACGAACCGCACACCGCGCCGCAACACCGCAGCGGCAAATCCGGCCAGATCGCCAATGACGCCGCCGCCGAGGGCGACAACGACATCGCGCCGTTCGATCTTTTCCGCCAGCAGCCATTCCACTGCACGTTCAAAATGAGGCCAGCTTTTTGTCGCCTCGCCGGCGGGTAGCGCCAGCGCGCTCATGCAGATGCCCGCAGATTGCAGCCCATCGCGCAAACCATCCAGGTGTAATGCGGCGACATTCGCATCCGTCAGTACCGCCACTTTTGGCCGATGCAGCAAGGGCGCGATAAACTCGCCGGACTTCGCCAACAGATCGGGTCCAATCTCAACGTTGTAAGACCGATCTCCAAGTTCCACATTTACGGTTTGATGCATTTATTTTTGTTCCAGAACGTCCGGGCGCGTCATCAAAGACTCGATTACCCGGTTCACCATATTGTCGATCGAAATTTCGCCGTCCGAAACAACGGTCAGATCAGCCCGCGCATAGACCGGCACGCGATCTTCATACAAGGCGCGTAAGGTCGCGTGGGGATCAGCCGTGCGCAGCAAGGGGCGCGTGTCTTTGTGCCGGACCCGGTTCCACAACACATTCAGATCGGCGCGCAGCCAGACCGACACCCCACGTTCGCTGATCATCCGTCGGTTATCCCCCGACAAAAATGCGCCACCGCCGGTCGAGAGGATGCCTTTTTCCTCATCCAGAAGCCGCCCGATGACCTGGTTTTCCTTGGTCCGGAAAAAGGATTCACCATCGCGTTCAAAGATTTCCGGGATCGTCATATTCGCCGCCGATTCGATTTCGGCATCGCTGTCCAGAAAGGGCACGCCAAGCCGCGCAGCAAGGGCGCGGCCCACGGCCGTCTTTCCTGCACCCATCATTCCCACCAAAACAACCGTTTTGTGCAGTGCAAAGCCTGCTGACGGGTCAACCGTGCGGGTGTTATGCTTAATTTCGCTCATTTCACCGTGAATGACGTGATCTTGTGAAAATTGCCAGTTATAACTTGGTCAAAATCAAAAATTGAGGCAGCGTTGAGCCATGGGCCGCTTGATCAAGTTCGTTATATATATCATTTGCCTGAGTTTCATCGGGCTGGTCGCCTATACCTATGTTGGCCCCTACTTCGGCGCGGACTTCTCTGCCCCGCAAAGTGAAATACGCGAACCGGTTGATTTGGATGCGAATTAAAGCAGCGGCGGTTTTGCTGGTTCTGGCTGGTACGGCGCAAGCGCAACAGGAACCTCTCTCGGCCATTGACTGGTTGACCGATCCGCCCGAAAACCTGCCAGGTACAGTTCTGCTGGAACCCCCGGTTACCCAGACCGGCATTCAGCCCGACGTCCAGGTCACACCGCTCGAGGCTTTGTCGCAACCGCTGGGCCTCGTGTCATCATCGGTCACCGGGCTGCCCGTCGATCTGTGGCAGAACAGCGATCCAGATCGTTTGGCCGAGCTGATTGCGGATGTTCCGGTCAAATACAATGCAGCCATGCAAAGGTTGCTGTTCACCCTGCTGCTATCTGAAGCGCGGGCGCCCTCGGGACCAGAAGCGGAAGAAACGCTGTTATTGGCCCGCCTGGACCGGCTGATGCAATTGGGGGCCGCTGATCCTGCCCAGTCTCTGGTTCAGCTTGCCGGACCAACCGATAGCCAAGCGCGATTTCAGCGTTGGTTTGACGCCACACTTCTGACTGGCGACGAGGACCGCAGCTGCACCGCTTTGATTGCACAGCCTTATCTGTCGACCGACTACGCTGCTCAAATCTTCTGCAAGGCGCGCCGCGGAGACTGGGTCTCGGCCGCGCTGACACTGGAAGCCGCGCATGCGTTGCAAATTCTGCCCGACGAAGATCTGGCGGTTCTTGATCGCTTCCTTAGCCCCGAACTGTTTGAAGGGGCCGCCTATCTACCGCAGCCTGAAAACCCCGATCCGCTGAGTTTCCGGCTGTTTGAAGCCATTGGCGAACGCTTGCCCTCGGCCCCTTTGCCCCGAGCATTTGCAAACGCGGACCTGCGCGATGTTGCAGGCTGGAAAGCCCAGATCGAGGCAGCCGAACGTTTGACGAGAATCGGCGCTTTGACCCCCAATCAGTTGCTTGGCCTTTATACCGAACGCAAACCTGCGGCCTCGGGCGCGGTCTGGGATCGGGTTGCGGCTGTTCAACGGTTTGAAAGCGCGCTTGAAACCGGGAACCCCGACTCCATTGCCGAAGCCCTGCTGACGGTCTGGAACCAGATGCACGACATCGGGCTGGAAGTTCCTTTTGCCGAACTGTTTGCCGAACGGCTGTCACGGGTTACGCTGCCAGATGAAGCATCCGAAGCCTTGCGCTGGCGCATTCTGCTTTTGTCTGAATTGTACGAAGCCGCTGCAATTGACATACCGGAAACGGAACAAGGAACACAGTTTCTGGCAGCACTGGCGCAAGGTGATCCCGGTCGTGCCAAATCACCATCTCCACTTGCAGACGCCGTTGCCGAGGGGTTTGTCTGGGCCGCACCAATCCCATCCGACATCGAAACCTTGCTGGCCAATGATCAGCTGGGCGAGGCCATTCTGGAGGCTATGACCCTCTTTGCGCATGGTGCACGCGGAAATCTTGTGGACCTGACCGCTGCCATCGCCACTTTGCGCCGCGTCGGACTTGAAGATACAGCCCGTCGCGCGGCGCTTCAGTTACTGATCCTTCAAGGAGTTTGAGAATGGCATCCCCGGCCACTCAGGACTTGTGGATTTCCACCTTTTTACAGGCTCAGGCGGCCGAGCTTGGCGCGGCAACCAACACCCTGCTGGCCTATGGGCGTGATCTGAAAGATATTGCGGCCTGGCTGGAGCGGCGGTCTTCGAGTTTCGCTGACGCCGACAGGGACCGGATCGAAGCCTATCTGATCGATTGCGACGCACAGGGGCTGTCTCGCTCGACCCGCGCGCGGCGATTATCGGCCATCAAGCAATTGTACCGGTTCGCCTTCGAGGAAGGTTGGCGCGACACCAACCCGGCCATTCAGATCAAGGGTCCCGGACGGCCCAAACGATTGCCCAAAACGCTGGATATACCCGAGGTCGACAGGCTGCTGGACGCCGCACGCCAAACCGGGCGCAGTGTCGCGGATCGGGTTCGCAATACCTGTCTGATGGAGCTTCTTTACGCCACGGGAATGCGTGTGACCGAGCTGGTCTCGCTGCCGGTTTCATCGGCGCGTGGCGATCCGCGCATGCTTCTGGTTCTGGGCAAAGGCAGGAAAGAGCGGATGGTGCCCCTGTCCCCGCCTGCCCGCGATGCGTTGGCGGCATGGCTGCCCCTGCGGGACGAGGCCGAAGACCAAACGGTCGCGAAAGGTGGGCACAGATCCCGGTTTCTGTTCCCGTCCCGGGGCAAGTCCGGCCATTTGACACGGCACAGGTTCTTTTTGCTGGTCAAGGAACTGGCGGTTCAGGGCGGTGTTTCGCCCGAAAAGGTCACACCGCACACTCTGCGCCATGCCTTTGCCACCCACCTCTTGGCCAATGGCGCAGATCTTCGGTCGATCCAGACCTTGCTGGGTCATGCGGATGTGGCGACCACGGAAATCTACACTCATGTTCTGGACGAACGCCTGTCAGAACTGGTGTTGGAGCATCACCCGCTGGCGAAAGACCCGGACAACAAGGGCTAAACCCTTGATCCGGAGGGGTAGCGCCCCCATAACAATCGCAACCGCATCAACAATAAAGAACAATGGAACCCACTTCTTCACTGATCGACGGCGCTTTTTGGTTCACCACCGGCGCAATCCTATTTTTGCTTGTTCTGTCAGGCTTCTTTTCGGGATCCGAAACGGCATTGACCGCGTCATCCCGCGGCAAGCTGCGGGTACAAGCCGACAAGGGATCACGCGGTGCGCAAAAAGCGTTGGACATTACCGACGACAATGAACGGCTGATCGGTTCGGTTCTGCTGGGCAACAATCTGGTCAATATTCTTGCCGCCTCGCTGGCAACGGCACTTTTTACGCGACTGTTCGGCGAAAGCGGTGTGGCGCTGGCAACGCTGGTGATGACCTTGTTGGTTTTGATCTTTGCCGAGGTTCTGCCAAAGACCTATGCCATCACGAACGCGGAAAAAGCAGCCGCCGCGGTGGCTCCTATCATCGGAATCGTGGTGACGGTGTTTTCCCCTGTCGTCGCGGCGGTGCGTCTGCTGGTGCGCGGCGTGTTGCGCCTGTTTGGCGTTCAGATTGACCCCAACAGCAACATCCTTGCCGTGCGCGAAGAAATCGCGGGCGCCCTGCATCTGGGACATTCCGAAGGCGTGGTCGAAAAAGAAGACCGGGACCGCATTCTGGGCGCGCTTGATCTGGGCGATCGCGCGGTGGAAGAGATAATGCTGCATCGATCCAATATCGAAATGATCGATGCGGACGACGCGCCCGAGAAAATTTTGAAACAATGTCTGGAAAGCCCGCACACCCGCTTGCCCGTCTTCCGCGACGAGCCCGAGAACATTGTCGGCGTCGTGCACGCCAAGGATCTGTTTCGCGCCATGTATGCCCAGGTGGGCGGACATGATGGCGATACAGACCGGCTGAAGTCCTTCGACATCTCCAAGGTGGCCACCGATCCGTATTTCGTTCCCGAAACCACTACTTTGGACGATCAGATGCGGGAATTCCTGCGCATGCACAGTCATTTTGCACTGGTTGTCGATGAATACGGCTCGCTCCGCGGCCTGATCACGCTTGAGGACATTCTTGAAGAGATCGTGGGCGAAATCGCGGATGAGTTCGATCTGGACGAAGAAATTGCCATCACCCGGACCGATGACGGGCAGTTTCTGGTCGAAGGCGCGATGACGATCCGAGACGTCAACCGCGCGATGGAATGGACCCTGCCCGACGAAGAGGCCAACACCGTCGCCGGTCTGGTCATTCACGAGGCGCAGATGATCCCGACGGTCGGACAGGTCTTTTCCTTCCACGGGTTCCGCTTTGAAGTCACCGCACGGGAAGGCAACCGGATCACCGGGCTGAAGATCCGCCCACTCTGACGCAGGATGCTATAGCAGCCAGCCGCAGAAGTCCGGCCTCCCAACGCAATCGATTGTTTGCGTGCCCAAGCGACACCCAATGTCGTATTTGGCGTTGCATCCCTTGCCCGCCCATACAGACTGGCAAAAAACCTTGTGGAGCAAATCATGAATCTCACAACCCGGGTTGCCGTGATCGGCGGCGGTGTCGTCGGATGCTCGGTCCTGTACCACCTGACCAAACTGGGGTGGTCAGATGTTATGCTGCTGGAACGGTCAGAGTTGACCAGCGGATCCACCTGGCACGCGGCCGGGGGGTTTCACACACTGAACGGCGACACCAATATGGCTGCCCTTCAGGGCTACACCATCCGCCTGTACAAAGAGCTGGAAGAGATCACAGGCATGTCCTGCGGGCTGCATCACGTGGGTGGAGTCACGCTTGCCGATAATCAGGACCGGTTTGACATGCTTCTGGCTGAACGGGCCAAGCACCGGTTCATGGGGCTGGACACTGAAATCGTTGGCCCCGATGAAATCCGCAAGATTGCGCCCATCACCAACACCGAAGGCATCATCGGCGCGCTGTATGATCCGCTTGACGGGCATCTGGACCCGTCCGGTACGACCCATGCCTATGCCAAGGCGGCCCGGATGGGCGGGGCCACGATCGAAACCCATTGCATGGTCCGGGAAACCCGGCAACGATCTGACGGCGCATGGGATGTCGTCACCGACAAGGGTACGATCCACGCCGAACATATTGTCAACGCTGGCGGCTTGTGGGCCCGCGAGGTCGGGGCGATGGCGGGTATCTATTTCCCGCTGCATCCGATGGAGCACCAGTATCTCGTTACCGACTCGATCCCGCAGATCGAAGCAATCATTGACGCAGGCGGCGAACACCCGCATGTGATGGACCCCGCTGGCGAAAGCTATCTGCGGCAGGAAGGACGCGGCCTGTGTATTGGGTTTTATGAACAGCCCTGCAAGCCTTGGGCCGTGGACGGAACCCCGTGGGAGTTCGGCCACGAATTGCTGCCCGATGATTATGACAAAATCACTGACAGTATCGAATTTGCCTATAAACGCTTCCCCGTTCTGGCCGAAGCGGGCGTGAAATCCGTGATCCACGGCCCGTTCACCTTTGCACCTGACGGGAACCCTCTGGTCGGGCCGGTGCCGGGCATGCGCAACTACTGGTCAGCTTGTGGCGTGATGGCCGGATTCAGCCAAGGCGGTGGCGTCGGCCTGACGCTGGCGCAGTGGATGATCGAAGGCGAACCCGAACGGGACGTCTTTGCCATGGACGTTGCCCGCTTTGGCGATTGGATAAGCCCCGGCTACACCCGCCCGAAGGTGATTGAAAACTATCAGAAAAGGTTCAGCGTCGCCTACCCGAACGAGGAACTGCCCGCTGCGCGTCCAAACCGAACCACACCGATGTATGACATTTTCAGCAACATGGGCGCGGTCTGGGGCCAGCAATTCGGGCTGGAAGTTCCCAACTACTTTGCCCAGGGCGATGAACCGGACTACGAAACCCCGTCTTTCCGTCGTTCTGACGCATTCGAGGCCACCGGCCGCGAGGTGCGCGCGGTTCGTGAAGCCGTAGGTATCAACGAGGTTCACAACTTCGGAAAATACCGCGTCACGGGACCTGATGCCCGGGCCTGGCTGGACCGGATCATGGCGGGACGAATTCCGCAAGTCGGGCGGCTGTCCCTGTCTCCGATGCTTTCTCCCAAAGGAAAACTGATCGGTGATTTCACCATTTCCTGTCTGGGTGAAACAGAATTTCAACTGACCGCCTCTTACGGCAGCCAGGCGTTTCACATGCGTTGGTTCCGGCAGAACCAAACCGGAAATGTCGAGATTGAAAACATCAGCGATCGCCTGAACGGATTTCAGGTTGCAGGCCCCCTGGCCCGCGATGTTCTGGCAGCCTGTACGCGGGACGACGTATCAGGTCTGAAGTTCATGGATGTGCGCCGAATGACGGTGGGCATGACGGACTGTATTGTTCAGAGGGTCAGCTATACCGGCGATCTGGGGTACGAGGTGTTCTGCGACCCGATGGCCCAACGACAGTTGTGGCAGACCTTGTGGCAGGCCGGTCAACAGTTTGGAATGGTGCCGTTTGGTATGCGCGCGATGATGAGCCTGCGTCTGGACAAGTTTTTCGGCTCGTGGATGCGTGAGTTTTCACCGGATTACACTGCTGCGGAAACCGGACTGGATCGGTTCATCTCGTTTGCAAAAAACACTGATTTCATTGGCCGCGCGGCAGCCGAGCACGAAAAGGAAGCCGGTGCCACACGCCAGCTTGTAGCCTTTGAAGTCGACGCGGAGGACACGGATGTAAACGCATACGAACCGATTTGGCTGGACAACGAAGTTGTCGGGTTCTGCACGTCCGGCGGATATTCACATTACGCCGGTAAATCTATCGCCCTGGGGTTTCTGCCCGCCGACCGCGCCCATGACGGACTTGAAGTTGAAATCGAAATACTTGGCCAGATGCGCAAGGCGCACGTGATCTCAAAACCGCTGTTCGATGCGGATGGTATGCGGATGCGGGGATGACTCGGGGCTGCAGCCCCAGCATGATGGCGGAATGATTCAGATACCCGTCATTCTTCTGGCCGCAGGGCAATCCAGCCGCATGGGCGGTGCAGACAAGCTGATGCAGGATGTCGATGGCATCCCTTTGTTGCGCCGCTCAGCCCGGGCTGCCTTGGCAGTCGGGCGGGTCTTCGTTGCGCTGCCTCCTGCCCCTCATGCGCGTTACGGGGCCGTAAAGGGACTCGATGTTCATGCGGTGGAAATCCCGGATGCCGATGAAGGCATGAACGCCAGCCTGCGCGGTGCCATGGCCGCAATCCCAGCCGAAGCCAAAGCCGTCATGGTCCTGCTGGCGGACCTTCCGGAATTAACAGGCAATGATCTGGAGGCGGTCGCGGCCTGTGTCACAACTCATCCGGACAACCTGATCTGGCGTGGTGCAGCAGAAAACGGAAAGCCGGGGCACCCTGTCATTTTCGACCACAAGCTTTTTTCGTTACTGAGCCAACTCAAGGGCGATGAAGGTGCGCAATCCGTTGTGCGTGCACATTCCGACAGGGTTCATCTGCACCGCCTGCCCGGACGCAACGCGCTGCTGGATCTGGATACACCAGAAGACTGGGACGAGTGGCGCAGAACACGGCCCCCGAAATAGACGCGGCCCGGTCGTTGTCGACCGGGCCGGTTGCCCAAAAGCAAGACTACCACTTTTCACCAATTCCAAAAGCGCGACCCAACCACCTTACAAGGCTATCGGGTATTACGCTGCCGAACCTAAACAAGACCCCCTCGTTAACATGCCGCTCAGCGCTTCTGGTACTGAGTAAGCCTTCAGCACCCCCTAGTGCTTCTGGCTCCCCCTCGCTTGGACAATTTCATCGTCGCTTATCCGACCCTTTCAAACAATCTAAAATTGGAAGAAACGGTTAATTTCGAGGAATTCAGGTAGTTTTTGCGCAACATCTCGCTTATTGAAGCTCAACCTTAACGCGATTACGCTCTTATGGCCAAGTTACAAACCGATGTTTTATGATTGCTTGGAGTGATCAATAACGACAAAAAGAAAATGCGTTACACTCAGGTCTAGTCAGTAGATAATACCTCTTCACAACCTGAAAGCGATCTACTGATCCGCACAACTTTGCGCGGCCCCTTTGTTTACCAAACAGATTCAATTCACCAGTTTTCATCCATTGACAGCGATTTTGGCAACAATACACCGATTCGTGAGCTGCGATCCCTTTTCACGCCCGGTATCGGTTGACCTGATTGGTAACAAAGGAAGGCCCGAATGTGGCTGAATTAAGATTTCTTAATCTCGCGATCATGAAAGCCCAAACCTGAAACGGCATCTTCTGTCTCAACGCGCGGGTGTAACCGCGTGATGTTAACAGGAGAACTAAATGAGCATCCGAAAATCCTCGCTTCTTTTGCCACGCACGTCTGGCTGGATCGGCGCCAGCGCCCTGGGCGCAACCATGCTGGCCTCGACCGCCCTGCCGTCGTTGGCCGATGAAGCCCTGGCAGACCTCGTCGAATCCGTTTCGCCATCGGTCGTGACCATTATCGCCAAACAACAGGCCGCCCCTACCCCGGTTCAGGGAAAAGAGTTTGATTTCGAAGGCCACCCGTTCGGTGAGTTCTTCAAGCGCTTCGGCATGCCTGAAGGTTTCGATGCCCCCCAACGCGGCCCGGCCCAGGGGCTGGGTTCGGGATTTGTGCTGGATGAGGACGGCTACATCGTCACCAACCACCATGTCGTAGACAATGCCGCCACGGTTACTGTCCGTCTGAGCGATGACCGAACGTTCGAAGCCGAAATCGTGGGGACAGACCCCCTGACCGATATCGCCGTTCTGAAAATCGACGCGGGCGAGGACCTGCAGGCCGTCAAGATGGGTGATAGTGAAGTAATCCGCGTCGGTGAAGACGTGGTCGCTATCGGCAATCCGTTCGGTCTGCATTCGACCGTGACCACCGGTATCGTTTCGGCCAAAGGCCGCAACATCTCGCAAGGGCCATATGCTGAGTTCATCCAGACGGACGCGGCCATCAACAAAGGCAACTCGGGCGGCCCGCTGTTCAACATGGAAGGCGAAGTCATCGGCGTGAACTCGGCCATCTACTCACCCAGCGGCGGCTCGGTCGGTCTGGGCTTTGCCGTAACCTCGAATATCGTCGAACACATCACCGCCGACCTTTTGGATGATGGTCAGGTAAGCCGCGGCTGGTTGGGTGTCTCGATCCAGAACGTAAGCCCCGAACTCGCGGCCGCATTGGGGATCGATTCGTCAGCAGGCGCACTTGTGTCGGATGTCGTACCCGGCAGCCCCGCGGAAGGCGCCCTGCAGCAGGGCGACGTGATCCTCAGCTTCAATGACCAGAGCGTCGATTCCAGCAGCGAGCTTCCGCTTCTTGTCGGCACGACCAAGGTCGGCACGGACAGCACGCTGACCGTGTTGCGCGACGGCAAGGAAGAACAGGTCAAACTGACCATCGGACAGCATCAGTCTGCATCGGCGGAACCCGACAAGGCGGTTGACGAGACCCTGTCCGGTACATCCCTTGGTGTGACAGTTGCCCCGCTGACAGATGCCGCGCGGGCCGAAATGGGCGTTGACCAATCCGTCGAAGGTGTCGTCGTGACCGACATGTCGCCGGACAGCCCGGCTGAAAAAGCAGGGCTACGGCGCGGCGATGTCATCGTCAAACTGGGCGGTCAGGACACCATCACTCCGGAGGCCCTGAAGGCGGCGCTGGACAGCGAAAAGACTGACCCTGCGCTGGTTCTGATCAATCGCGGTGGCAACCAGATCTTCGTCGCGGTCGAAATCGCCTGATCTGCAACATGCGCGTGCCACGTGATGGGGAAATTTGGCGCGCGCCTCGCCGGCGGGTCTGAATTGTCCGCAGCCTGCCGGCACTGCCGGGTGTGCCTGGTCGCACCCGGCATGTGCTTTATCTGAAATTTGTGTTTAAATCCCGGCAGAAAGGAACCTCGATCATGAGCAGACGCCTTCTGATCGTCGAAGATGACGAAGAAACACGGGACTTTATCGCCAAGGGGTTTGGCGAAGAAGGATATGTTGTCGAAACTGCGGCGGATGGCCGTGAGGGGCTTTACCACGCAACTGACGGAGGATTTGACGCTGTCGTCCTTGACCGGATGCTGCCGGGTCTTGACGGACTGTCCCTGATCAAATCCATGCGCGCCGCCGGGTTAAAGACGCCCGTTCTGATGCTGACCGCCATGAGCGCCGTTGACGAGCGCGTCAAAGGCTTGCGCGCCGGTGCCGACGATTATCTGGTCAAGCCATTCTCGTTTCAGGAACTGCATGCAAGGATTGAGGCATTGTTGCGCCGCCCTCAGGAAGCCGAAGAAAACCCGACCCTGAACTGCCGGGACCTTGAAATGGACCTGTTGACCCGCAAGGTCACGCGCGACGGTCGTGAAATTTCCCTGACCCCGCGCGAGTTCCAGATCCTGGAATTCTTCCTGCGCCGCAAGAACCGCGTGGTGTCCCGCACCATGCTGCTGGAAGGTGTGTGGGACTACCACTTTGATCCCAATACCAATGTCGTCGATGTCCATATCTCAAAACTCCGCCGTCAGTTGGATGAAGGCGACGCCCAGCCCCTGATTGAAACTGTCCGGGGGGCCGGTTACATGATTTCTGATGGCTAACCTGCGACTGTCCCTGCGAAATTCGCGTACGCGGCTTGTTTTGGCCAGCATGATTCTCAGCACATTGCTGACTGCGACCGTTCTGGGACTGGTCTATTTGACGGCAAACAGAACGATCGAAGGCGAAACCCGGTCTGTCGTAACCGCCGAGCTGACCGGGCTGGCGGACGAATACGACAGACGCGGCATGATCGGATTGATTTCAGCCATCGATCGCCGTCTTGCGAACGCTGCCGAACGCGACGCTTTGTATTTGTTGACAGACAGGTTTGGGACACCTCTTGCCGGTAATCTCGCACAATGGCCTGATGATGTGACTGCAGGCAGCGGCTGGGTCGATCTTCAGGTGCGGCAAACCGAATCCAATCAGTTTGTTCCGATTTCGGCGGCATCGGTCCGGCTGCCCGGCGGTGAAAGGCTTCTGGTTGGACGGGACGCGTCCGCCAGACAGCAGTTCGACCGTGTGCTGTTTCAATCAGTAGCGCTCGCCCTAGCCATTGCACTGCTCCTGAGCCTGCTGACCGGATGGTTGTTAACCCGGCTGGTGTTTTCCCGTCTCAAGGATGTTGCGGACACCGCGGACAACATCGTGTCCGGCGACCTGAGCCGCCGCATTCCTATTCGCGGCACGGGGGATGAGTTCGATCAGGTCGCAGGCACCCTGAACAACATGCTGGACCGGATCGAAGAACTGATCAGCAACCTGCGCACGACATCAAACTCGATTGCGCATGATTTGCGGTCGCCCCTTTCGCGGCTTCGGCAAAGGATCGAAGCCTTGACCGATCCCGGCAAGAGTGATCTGGACCGAGAAGTCGACATCGCCCGCGCGACCAATGAAATCGACCACGTTTTGCGGGTTTTGGGTCAGTTGACCGAGATTTCACGCGCCGAGGCCGGTCTGGGCCGGGAACAGTTCGAACCAGTTGACCTGCAACAGTTGGTGAGCGACGTGGTGGACCTGTACGAGCCTGTCGCGGCGGACCAGGGTATCCGACTTGTAGTATCCGGCGAAGCAAAGCCTATTCAGGGGCATCGCCCATTACTGTCCCAGGCTTTGTCAAACTTACTCGAAAATGCGATGAGATACGTGCCAGAAGGGTCTGAAATTACGATAAACTTGTCCGGAATAAAGGATTACGTTCTTCTTAGCGTCAGAGACCAGGGTCCCGGTGTTCCGCCCGAGGACCTGCCCCGTTTGCAACTGCCATTCGTCACGCTTGATCCCGCGCGCACAGAGCGCAATTCCGGGCTGGGTCTGGCGCTGGTCGCGGCAATTTCGCACATGCATGGGGGCAAATTCTCGGCACGTAATTGCAATCCGGGGCTTGAAGCAACACTGACGCTGGCGCGAAAGGGTTAATCGGGAATCCCGCCAATCGCCATCATCTTGTTTTTATAACGCTTATCCCCGGTCACATCTGTACCGAACCAGCTTGGCGGCCTGAACCCTTCTGCTTCAGCCTCCGATGTGAACTCGACCTCGACCAGAGACAAGGGCGCAAGATCGCCCAGAAACACGTCCAGCTCAAACACCCGACCATCCGGCAGCTCCCCGGTATAGCGCTCTTTTTCGACCCTGCGGCCTTCGGTCTCGGGCCAGAAGGTGCTGAATTGTTCGGGTGTGATTTCAGCCTCTCTTTCCACACGCACCATTGCACCCTTTCCCTTCAGTGTCAGGTAATGAACGTCGTTCTTCTGACGCAACCGCAGTTCGGTGGAATCGTCTGGCGCAGTAAGATAGCCCTGCCGCACCAAGGCTTTGCGCGTTTCTGTCAGATCAGGCCGTTCAGCCACCAGAAACTTGCGTTCGATTTCCGTGCTCATGTCAGGGCCTCCAACTCGTCAAACAGCGCCTTGTAGGCCCGACTTGCCACGCTCGAGCCTGCATAAACGCTGACAGGCGCGCGGTGCTTACCCATGCGTTCAATATCGGCTGCGAAGGGTATGACCGTTTTCATGAACCTCTTGCGATACAGCTTTCGCATTCCATCCATCGTTTCTAGATGAAGGGTCTTGCGCCGTTGCACCATGGAAAAGAAGGCCTTGAGCTTCTTTTTGGGCAGTTTTTGCTGTTCAAAAAAAACGATCAGCTGATCGAATGTCCGTTCCGACAAGGTCGTCGGAATGACTGGAACCACAATCTGATCGGCAGCCTTGAATACGTTCTCGGACAATGTCGAAAAGTTTGGCGGACAGTCCAGAATGACCACATCATAGTCACTGCCCGCCGCAACCAGGGCTTTCTTCAACCGGGATCTTCTGTTTTTCATTCGCGACAGAAAAACATCGAAATCGCGATAGGTCAGGTTGGCAGGCAGAACGTCCAGCCGGTCAAAGTCGCTGGCGCGGATCGATTTGGTAAACCGTTCCACATCCTCGAAGAATCGTGCTTCAGTCAGCTTCTTTGACGGCTTTACCCGCAGGTAGAATCCTGACGCCCCTTGGGAATCCAGATCACACAGCAGCACGTTTTGACCCGAACGCGCATAAGCATAGGCAAGATTGACCGAGGTCGCGGTTTTTCCCACACCACCTTTGTTGCTGTAGCAGGCAATGGTTTTCAATCCTCAGTCCCCCTTATGATGAAAAAAGCTGCGGAAAAGATGCCGGATGTCCGGGCTGTCAAAATGATTGAAATTGGCGATCACACGATCCCGTTCGGATTTTTGCCGCTGATCAAGCACCGAAATCAGCCCACCAGCGGCCAAGGCCATTTGCGCATCCACCCGGCCTTGTGTGTTTGACTGTTTAGTCACAAACCCTAGCAGCGCTTCCTGCTGGACTGAACAGTCATTGAAACGCCCCAGATTATCTTGCAACTTTTTCAACGGCTTGATGATCGACTTGAATGCCTTTGCATCAAACAGCGGTGCAAAGAATTCCATAAGATACCTGAGTTTCTTGCAGTCGATCCTGAGATCGTGGACCGCTTTATCCGGGGTCATGGGGGATATACGCCGCGCCCTTTTGCAAACCTTGCGGTAGCGTTTCCAGATCAGGGCGCAAGCATATTCATAAGCGCCGCGTTCGGCGTTGGGCCCGGGTTGCAAAGACTGGGGAGCTGCAAGCAGCGCCGCAAGATCTTCCATCTGCTTTTGATAGGCTGCACTGCGGAACCGACGGGACAAGCTTGAAAGATTCTGCGCACGTTCCGTCTGGAATTGCCGAAACATGGCCTCGACACCCTCATGAAGATTGGACGGTATCAAGCTGAAATATATATCCTTTTCCAAAAGATATACATCCAAGTCCCGCAGACGGCCGGTTGGGGCCATATGGTCGGAAAATTGCCGCTTGAGGGCATTCGTTTGCGCAGGTGAAAAGACCCCTTTGAACAGGCTGAGAACCGAGCGGACACGCCGCAACGAAACGCGGTAATCGTGAAGAAACTCGGTATCAATGTCAGCAATCACACCCGCTTCGTTCCGCCGCGCAACAGCCAGAAAGGTACGCATCAGATCCACGGCAACCTCGATTGAAGGCTCTTCTTTTCCCAATAGTACGATAGGTTTGGATTGATACGGGGGCGTTTCAGGGAACAGGATGGGGTAAACGACATCAAGACCGCCTGCGTCCCCGGCCATTTCCTGCAATGCTGCGCAGATCGTTTTATAGGCGGGTTCATATCCGCGCAGGGAACGAACCCGCACCAGGGTCGCCTGCCTGTTTTCGGATTTCAGTGAAATCAGTTCGCCGCGCACACGCGTCTTTTCCAAATCGTCAACTGCGGCAAATTCCTGGATTTCCAAATCTCCTGCACCTAGGTTCATCAATGCACGCAGCTTTGGAAATCCGTTCAATGCATCACGTACCGGACCGTCCGGCAGGTCCTGAACGAACTTTCCCGTGCCTGCGCCCTTCTGAACCGGAAATTCTGCATTACCCTGCAAAAGCCGCAGTGTTTCGCCGACCTCCAGCAAGATCGACCCCGCTGATCTGAGCGATTGATCGTGGCAATCCAGCCAGTTGAAGGACTGCGGCGGATTCCCACCTTCAACCCGTAAGGCCAGCCCTTTCAGGCCCTTGTTGAACGCAAGCGGGTCAAATTTCCCTTCAACAACGTACACTCCGGCCAGTTGCACCATCAGGGTCGGTCCTTGAGAGGCACGCGGGGCTCATCGATCAAAAAAGTTTCCATGATTTCTGTCTCACTCACTTCTTCGATCACCCGGCTTTCGCGACATTGTATTCGGCTACCGATTGTTACCGGTTTCCTTGATTTTCCAACATCGGAGACTGCACGGCAATATGGCACCATGAAACCGTAGCTTGGGTGATCAGGCAAGCATTGCGTCAATGTTATCCTTCAGGCCGGCGACACTCCATCAACCGGATGACAGCATCGCGGCGTCCAGATAAGACTTGGGCATGTCAGATCCTGTTTCATCCATCCGCAACCTCGGCCCTGCCTTTGAACAGGCATGCGCACGCGCTGGAATTCATTCGGCGCAGGAGTTGCGCGAACTGGGGGCCGACGCGGCGTATGCCCGGCTGCTTCACGCAGGGTCACGACCGCATTTCATTGGCTACTATGTACTTGTCATGGGATTGCAGGGCCGCCCCTGGAACGATTGCAAAGGCGAGGAAAAGAAAGCGCTGCGTCAAAGGTTCGATGCGATCAAGGCCAATACAAAGACCGCCCCGCAATCGAAGTTGGTTTCGGACCTCGACGCCATCGGAGTGCGCATCACGTCGAATGACCTCAAGTCAGTTTGAACAAAAAAAACCGCCCCCGAAACCGGAGGCGGCCTAATCTGTTCACCAAAGTGGTGGCTTAGCCGACCAGCTCGATGCCCGAGAAGAAGTAAGCGATTTCAACCGCTGCTGTCTCAGGTGCGTCCGAACCATGGACCGAGTTTTCGCCAACCGATTCAGCGAACTCGGCGCGGATGGTGCCAGCTGCTGCGTCTGCAGGGTTGGTTGCGCCCATGACTTCACGGTTCTTTGCAATGGCGCCTTCGCCTTCCAGAACCTGAACAACAACCGGAGCCGACGACATGAATTCGCACAGTTCGTCATAGAACGGACGCTCGGCATGTACTTCGTAGAACTTGCCGGCTTGTTCCTTCGTCATGTGGATGCGCTTTTGCGCAACGATGCGCAGGCCGGCTTCTTCGAACTTGGCGTTGATCTTGCCAGTCAGGTTGCGGCGGGTTGCATCGGGTTTGATGATCGAGAATGTGCGTTCCAGTGCCATGTCGGCCTCTCCTTACTATATGACGCGGACCCGCGCCGAAATCTATCGCGCGCCGCCTAGCATGGTCTGTCCCTTAAGAAAAGCACTATGATGCTTTGCGGATCAGATCGTGTCGGGCAACGGGTCGCGCTGGTCAATCCAGCGCACATAGAGCACGGCAAGAAGGCCCGCGAAACTGCTGACGCCCATCATCCCCAGCACGATGAAGGGTGCGTTTCCGGGGGTGACCAGTACCCCGGTGGCCGAAGTCAGGATCGCGCCCAAGGCCACTGTCATAGCGCCCGAAAGACCTGCTGCGCTGCCTGCAAGCTGGGGCCGCACTGACATCAAGCCAGCGGTCGCGTTGGCCACGGTCAGCCCGTTCCCAAACCCGACAAACACGGCGGAACCAAAGAAGGACCAGACAGTCCCCACACCCCCTGCAAAGGTCATCAAGCCGATCAAGGGGCCGACCGAAGCGATCACTCGCCCTGCAAGAATCAGGGTGCTCAGTCTTGTGCGGGCTGCAAGCCGTCCGGTCAAAAAGCTTCCGGCCATGAACCCCATCGTGATGATCCCGATTCCAAGCCCCAGCAAGGCCGGGTTCAGATCGAACCACGTGGCCGCAACAAGCGGCGCACCGGTAATAAAGGCGTAGAACCCGCCGATGGAAAAGGCGGCACAGAATGAATACCCCCAGAACCGTCGCGAGTTGAACAGCAGCGGATAGAGCTTCATCTGGGCCATGAATGTTGCGGTTGTGTTGGTATTGGTCTCGCCCAGATCGACCCAGACCAGCGCCAGAAGGCCTGTTCCCATCAGGGAATACAGAACAAATCCGGCCCGCCAGCCGAACAACATCTCAAGCACTCCGCCCAGCATCGGGCCAAGCATTGGCGCCAGTGCCATGGCCATCGAGACATAACCCAATTTGCTGGCGGCCTCATTGGGAGGATGCATGTCGCGGATGGCGGCACGCGCCAGAACCTGCCCCGCGATAACAGCGCCTTGCAACATTCGGAAACCCAGAAACACCCAGATCGATTGGGCCATGGCGCAGCCGATCGAGGCAATGACGAAAAGTCCCATGCAGCTCAGCAATACCGGCCTGCGACCGAACCTGTCGGACAAAGGCCCCATGATCAGTTGCAAAACCGCAGACAGCGCCAGGTACCCTGCAACAGACAGGTTCACGAGACCGTAATCTGCCTGCAAGTCCTCGCCGATATGAGGCAGAGATGGCAGAAACATGTTCAGCGACAGAACCGACAACGCAGTGATTAGGACCAGCGTGATCAGGGATGGAGGCGTTCGCGCTGGTCTCATTCAACAATCCGTTCCGGGTGAAATCATGTCAGCGCTATCACATTGATCGCGTGCTGAACATGTCAAGCTGCTGGCGGCCAATTTCACCCTCTGTTATGAGCGGCTCATGTTACGGATCGAAGACATAACCTACGCGGTAGAAGGCCGTCCCCTGTTCGACGGGGCCAGCGCAACAATACCTGACGGCCACAAGGTGGGTCTTGTCGGGCGCAATGGCACCGGCAAGACTACCCTCTTCCGCCTTATCCGTGGGGAACTGGCGCTGGAATCGGGCAACATCAAACTGCCCAGCCGCGCGCGGATTGGCGGGGTGGCACAGGAAGTCCCCTCCTCCGATGTTTCGCTGATCAATACGGTTCTGGCCGCCGACACCGAACGCAGCGCGCTGTTGGCCGAGGCTGACGCAGCCACCGACCCGGCGCGGATTGCCGATATCCAGACCCGACTGGCCGACATCAACGCCTGGTCGGCCGAGGCGCGCGCGGCTTCGATCCTGAAAGGACTGGGTTTTGACGATGAAGACCAGTTGCGGCCCTGTTCGGATTTCTCGGGCGGGTGGCGGATGCGCGTTGCACTGGCGGCGGTGCTGTTTTCGCAACCCGATCTGCTGCTGCTGGACGAACCGACCAACTATCTGGACCTCGAAGGTGCGCTGTGGCTGGAAAGTTATCTGGCGAAATATCCGCATACGGTCATCATCATCAGTCACGACCGGGGTCTGCTGAACCGCGCGGTGGGATCGATCCTTCATCTGGAAGACCGCAAGCTGACCTATTACGCGGTGCCCTATGACAAATTCGCCGAGCGTCGCGCCGAGCGGCTGGCGCAGGCCGAATCCGAGAACGCCAAGGCCAAGGCGCGCATCGCCCATCTGCAAAGCTTTGTGGACCGTTTCAGGTACAAGGCGTCCAAGGCGGTTCAGGCCCAATCGCGTCTTAAGATGATCGAGCGCATTCAGCTGGTCTCGACCCCGCAAGAGGCCGCCCTGCGCGCGTTTTCGTTCCCTGAACCTGAAGAGCTGTCCCCGCCCATCATCCAGATCGAAGGCGGCGTGACGGGCTATGGTGAGACCGAGGTTCTGCGACGTCTGAACCTGCGCATCGACCAGGACGACCGCATTGCGCTGTTGGGCAAGAACGGTCAGGGGAAATCGACCCTGTCCAAGCTGCTGTCCGACCGCCTGCCCCTGATGGCCGGCAAAATGACCCGCAGCAACAAGTTGCGGATCGGCTATTTCGCCCAGCATCAGGTGGATGAGCTTTATGTTGATGAAACGCCGCTGGATCACTTGCGCCGCCTGCGCCCAAACGAGGCGCCGGGCAAGTGGCGGTCTCGTCTGGCCGGATTCGGTTTGAACGCCGATCAGGCCGAGACAGTGGTCGGCCGCCTCTCGGGCGGACAGAAGGCCCGCCTGTCGCTGCTGATCGCAACGATCGACGCGCCGCATATGCTGATCCTCGACGAACCGACAAACCACTTGGACATCGAAAGTCGCGAGGCGCTGGTCGAGGCGCTGACTGAATATTCCGGCGCGGTTGTTCTGGTCAGCCACGACATGCATTTGCTGTCGCTGGTCGCAGATCGGCTTTGGCTGGTATCGGACGGCACGGTCAAGCCCTTTGACGGCGACCTTGAAGCCTATCGCGCCATGCTGCTGGCCCGAGAAAAACCGCTCAAGGAAAAGCCGCAAGCCGCCAAACCCAAACGCCCGTCGCGCGAGGCGATGCTGGCTCTGCGCGCTGATCTGCGCAAATGTGAGGACCGGATCGAGAAGTTGAGCGACATGCACGAGAAGCTGTCGGCCAAACTGGCTGACCCCGCGCTGTATGAAGACGACCGGATCAACGATCTGGAATCCTGGAACCGCAAATTTGCCGAAGTTGTCGAAGCCATGCAAAAGGCCGAGACCTTGTGGGTTGCGGCCGCCGAACGACTGGAACAGGCGGAATCCGCATGACCCAACCCGTCAAGGACACCAATGCCATGATTTCCGGCATGCGCCCCGTTTTGCAGCCTGGTGCGTTTGCCTTTGTGGTCTGGCCTGACAACAAACCCTGGCCTGACGGAACACGTGCAAGCTGCGTCGAGGCGGAGGGGTTGTCCCTGATCGTCCCGATTGACAGCGCGCCACAAGACACGGTCCCAATGCACTGCATCACATTGCAGGTTCATTCCTCGCTGGAGGGCGTAGGCCTTACCGCCGCCGTATCTGGTGCTTTGGCGCGGCATGGAATACCTGCAAACATGGTCGCGGGATATCACCACGACCACATCTATGTCCCCGCAGCGCAGTCGCAAGACGCCTTGCGTGTCCTGCAAGACCTGCAACGGAGCAGCAAACAGTGATAGACAGCGCATTCCTGATTACCGCGTTCACGACGCTATTCGTGGTGCTCGACCCGCCTGCGCAAACACCGATCTTTGTGGCGCTGACCCAGGGCATGGATTGGAACACGCGCCGCTCGATCGCAATCCGCGCGTGTCTGACGGCGGGCGTCATTCTGGCCATGTTTGCCGCCTTTGGCGAAGCGCTTCTGGGGTTTGTCGGTATCTCGATGGAGGCATTCCGGGTCGCCGGTGGCGTCCTGCTGTTTCTGACAGCGCTCGACATGCTGTTTGAGCGCCGAACAAAACGGCGTGAAACCAGCGCCGAAGAAGAAGAACACCCCGATCCGTCGGTCTTTCCGCTGGGCATTCCGTTGATTGCAGGTCCGGGCGCGATTGCAACGATGATTTTGCTGGCGGGTCAGCAGCCCGGCATACAGGGGCTGGCCGTCGTCATCGGTGTGATGCTGGTCGTGCTGGCGATGGTGTTCGTGATGTATCTGACATCCGGCGCTGTGGCCCGTATTCTGGGCAAAACCGGGCTGAACGTACTGACCCGCCTGCTGGGCATGTTGCTGGCGGCATTGTCGGTTCAGTTCATCCTGGATGGCCTTAAGGCCTTTGGATTTGCGTCCTGAATCCCCATATATCACTCAGGTAATATTGTTGGGATAACGGTATGGATGGCGACAGCATTGCACGTTTGGCGTATCTGAGCCTGCTCGGCGCAGCGGTGGTGGCCTGGTTCATCTCTCAGAACCGGCAATCGCTGAACAAGACCCTGCAACAGATGATGGCCTGGGTGTTCATCTTTATTGGCGTGATAGCTGTGGTGGGCCTGTGGGAAGACATCCGTTCAACCGTGGGCCCTTCGGCGCAGATGTCCGTAACCGGCGACACGGTTGAGGTTCCCCGGTCTTATGACGGGCACTATTACCTGCCAGTTCTGGTGAACGGAGAGCCGATTACGTTTCTCGTCGATACCGGAGCCAGTCAGATTGTCCTGAGTTCCGCAGACGCAAGGCGCGTCGGCATTGATCCGGATCAGTTGAACTATTTTGGCCGCGCCGCCACCGCGAACGGAGAAGTCCGGACAGCGCCCGTACGTCTTGACAGCCTCGAGCTTGGCCCGATCGTAGACCGCAACATCTCGGCCTGGATCAACGAAGGCGAGCTGCATCAGTCCCTTCTGGGCATGGATTATCTGCATCGTTTCTCGAACATCCAGTTTGCCGATGGCCGTCTGATCCTGTCTCGTTAAATGGCTTCCGGGATCACATCCAGCCTTGAGAACAAAGTAGGAACATGCTAACCTGACGGCATGTCTGCACACCTTCTTGGCCGCAAACCCGCGCGCGAGGCGCCGGGGATAAAACTGCACCCTCAGATCACCCTGCAACTGGCCCGCGTGCACGAGGCCTGCGGCCCTGCCCGACGCAGCTTTGCCATGTGGCTGGCGGGTCAGGCACAGGGGCCGGTGCTGTGGATTTCCCCCGCGTGGGAGCCCGGCCAGCTGAACCCTGACGGGATGATGCCTTTTGCCGACCCCGCGCGTTTCCTGTTCGTCCGCCCCAACCGCGCCGAAGACCTGCTGTGGTGCATGGAAGAGGCGTTGCGCAGCGGGGCCATCCCGCTGATCATTGGCGACCTGCCCGGTGCGCCCGGGCTGACACCGGTACGACGGATGCATCTGGCCGCAGAACAGGGCGGCGCGATGGGGCGGGCACCGCTCGGGCTGCTGCTGACACCCGGCGATGGCGGCGCGCAAGGTGTCGAGACGCGCTGGCACATGGCGGCGAACCACAAGGGCGAGGCCCGATCCTGGACACTGACCCGCCGCCGCGCCCGCGCCCTGCCCCCGGTCAGCTGGCAAGTCACCCAGACCAAACCGCGCGCGGGCCTGCACCTGCACCGGACCGAAGCGCAGGATGTTCCGGCCTGATCGGGCCATTCACGAAGGATTTGATTGGCCAAACACAAAGCCGGGCTCTAGCTGAGGGTCAGAGCTAACCAATCCACCTCAGGGCCCCGATGTTAACCAGACAAGTCAATTTCCAATGCAAACACGGCACCGCATGGCGCGCCTGACACGACGCGACGTCTTGGCCGGTCTGGCCGCAACGGCGCTGGCGCACCCCGCGCAGGCGGCCCTTCGACCCTATGAACTTGTTCCAGACGGAACCAAAGTCAGCTTTACATTCGACCTGGCTGGAATCCCGCAATCCGGCACCATGCCGATCCGGTCGGCCAGCATTGCCCTTGACCTGTCAGACCTTGCCAACAGCAAGGTCGATGTCCTCATGGATGTTGCCAAGGCGCGAACCCGAATGCCCATTGCAAAAGGACCGATGCTGAGCGCGAGTGTGCTGGACGCCAGCACCTATCCGACCATCCGTTTCAGATCGACCCGCATTCAACTTGGCCTGAGTGGCCGCATCTCTGACGGCGCGCAAATTACCGGCGATCTGACCCTGCGCGGCATCACACGTCCGATCACCTTGCAGGCCGCGCTGTACCGTCAGCGCGGCACTGCGACCCAAGACCTGAACGAATTGTCGATCCGCCTGCGCGGCGCCCTGAACCGGCACGATTTTGGCGCGTCGGGCTACGCCGATCTGGTGCAGGACACAGTGGGGCTGGACATTCGTGCCGAAATCAAACGTAAAGACTGAAGGGATTTGACAAAAACGACTCCGCAAGGTCGATAACGTGCGTGAAATCCCGGCCCGGACAGTCAAGTTGAGAACATCATGCGTACACTCATTTCCTTTGCGGCCCTGTTTCTTTCTGTCATTTTGCTACAACTGTCGACAGGCGGCGTGGGACCACTGGACGCAATTTCCGGTCTGACGCTCAACTTTACCACCGAACAGATCGGTATGCTGGGTTCGGCCCATTTCCTGGGTTTTTTCGTGGGATGCTGGTGGGCTCCGCGTCTGATGGGCAACGTCGGCCATTCCCGCGCTTTTGCCGTGTGCACCGCGCTGGGGGCCATGGGGCTGATCGGACACACACTGACTGAAAATCCATATATCTGGGCCGCGTTGCGCGTAGCCTCGGGCACATGCGTTGCGGGAAGCTATACGGTGATCGAGGCATGGTTGAACGCCAAGGTCACGAACGAGACACGCGGGCGCGCCATGGGCACCTATCGTATCGTGGATATGGGGGCGTCCCTAAGCGCTCAGCTGATCATCGCGGTCCTGCCGCCTGCCTCTTATGTCTCGTACAACTTGCTGGCCATCCTGTGCTGCGCCGCGTTGCTGCCGCTGACGTTGACCCGGGCCAGCCAGCCCCAAACACCCGACGCGCCGCGACTACGACCAAAACTCGCCTGGAGCAGCTCTCCGTTGGCGGTGGCGGGCGTGATCGTCGCCGCGCTGAGTTCTGCATCGTTCAGGATGGTCGGCCCGGTATACGGGCAAGAAGTGGGTCTGGGCGTGGATCAGATCGCGTTCTTTCTGGCTTCGTTCGTGCTGGGCGGGGCGTTGGCGCAATACCCGATGGGATGGCTTGCAGACAAATATGACAGACGATGGGTGCTGATCTGGTTGTCCTTCGCGGCGGTGCTCAGCTGTGGGGTGACGATGGCGGCAAGTGACACAGGCACAGTAGGTGTCATGCTGGCTGCAGGACTGTTCGGCTTCACGACATTCCCGATCTTTTCGGTGTCATCCGCACACGCCAACGATTTTGCCACAACCGAACAGCGGGTCGAACTATCTGCGGCTCTGATGTTCTGGTACGCCCTTGGCGCAATCGCCTCGCCCTATGTCTCGTCTACACTGATCCAGGAATTCGGTCCCGGAGCGTTGTTTGCCTTTGTCGCGCTGGGCCATGTGTTCCTGATCGGGTTTGGCCTGGCTCGGATGAGATCGCGGCCAACGCCGGAAGAACGGACCAACTATGTCTATGCCCCCCGCACCTCGTTCACGGTCGGCCGTCTGCTGAAACGGTCGCGTGAAGGTCGATAAAACAAGGGCCGGGAAAGCCCCGGCCCGGGTTCGACAGTGTTCGGCCTGCGCCTTTTCACGACGTGCCGCGGCATAGTTGGTTGTTCAAGCAGTTGTGTAAGAAACTAAGCCCCGGACGCTAGTCCGAAGGCGGAGAAGACGGGATCATTTCATCCAGAATTGAACCTGCCTCATATCCCAGCAGATCAACTTCCATTCGCCCCGGATCTCCGAAAGCCCAGGCCCCCACGTGACGTTGCATTCTCTCATAGCCGACGAAATCAGCCATCGCCTCGTTGCCATGCGCGTTTTCCGCAAACATGACCTGGCCCGCCGCAACTTTCTGCGGCATCACGCGCTCCAGATACAGTTCCACGACATTGGTCCCCGTAACATTGGACCCGCCGTGATGAACGACATACATTTTGTCCCAGTCTTCTTTACTGATAGCGGAACGCGCATCTGACACGGCCTTGTGCAACGTGGACAGCTCGGCCCGAGCCGCTTGGCGCATGTTGGCCGCCCAAACCGGACGCATCTCGTTGATAGCGTTTGCTACGTCCTGCCGCGTGAGGGTACCGCGCTTCACCGCCCCGCTGGTGAAGGTGCGCGCGGCCTCAAGCATCTGTCGTTGTCGGGCAATCTCGTTTTCAGGCAGGTCAAGGCCCTCCAACGACGGCAACAACGTGTCGATTTCTTGCGCAATGGCTGCAAAGTCCTTTTTCCACCTTCCATCAGCGTCATTTTCCTCGGGCCAGGGGGTGACGGCACCGATGATCCCTAAAAGAACGTGGGATGTGGACTTGAATATTAGATAGCTTGGCGCGCCCCTGGGAAAGGACACCTGACCATTCTCGGACAGGATCGTAACATCCCGCGCGATCACCATGACCGGTCGGGTCTGAGACGTTAGTGCATCCTGGCCACGGCGAAAAACCGACAGCATCGCCTTGTCAAAGCTTTCAATCGCATCCATGGCTTTGCTTTGGTCAGCCTGAACGCTCGGCGTGGCGAATGCTGTCAGACACAGAATGGCGGACACCTGTATCAGGCGATGAACCCCGAATAGCTTCATTTCAAACCCCCGTTAACAATTTGCGCGACCATCATACATGGTCCGAGACCACCGCGCGAAGGCCACATTGCTTCTGCACTTACGCGTCTTTTCGGGCGTCTATCGGTGTAACCGGTCTTTTGCTGGCGAGATTCATACTGTAGACGGGCGCGCAGACAGATACGCGGAAACGGAAAATGGCTCGGATTCTCATCACCTCGGCGATCCCTTACATCAACGGGATCAAACACCTCGGCAATTTGATCGGCTCGCAATTGCCTGCTGATCTTTACGCACGCTACCAGCGTGGCCGGGGGAATGAGGTCATGTTCCTTTGCGCCACCGATGAACACGGGACACCGGCCGAACTGGCTGCCGCCAAGGCAGGAAAACCGGTCGCGGAATATTGCGCCGAGATGTACGGCATTCAGGCCGATATCGCCAAGCGGTTTGGCCTGAGCTTCGATCACTTCGGACGCTCCTCCAGCGAGCAGAACAAGAAATTGACGCAGCATTTTGCAGGCAAACTGGATGACGCCGGGCTGATCCGCGAAGTCAGCGAGAAACAGGTCTATTCCAACGCCGACAAACGGTTCCTGCCCGACCGCTACATCGAGGGCACCTGCCCCAACTGTGGCTACGAGCGCGCGCGCGGTGACCAGTGCGAGAACTGCACCAAGCAGTTGGACCCGACCGACCTGATCGAGCCACGCTCGGCCATTTCCGGCTCGACCGATCTGGAAGTGCGCGAAACCAAACACCTGTATCTGCGTCAATCAGCGATGAAAGACCAGTTGGATGCATGGATCGACAGCAAGACAGACTGGCCGATCCTGACCACATCGATTGCCAAAAAGTGGCTGCATGACGGCGACGGCCTGCAAGATCGGGGTATCACCCGCGATCTGGAATGGGGCGTTCCGGTCAAGAAAGGCGAACAGGACTGGCCGGGGATGGAAGGCAAGGTCTTCTATGTCTGGTTCGACGCGCCGATTGAATACATCGCCTGCGCCAAGGAATGGGCGGATGCGAACGGCAGGACCGACGCCGATTGGGAACGCTGGTGGCGTACCGACAAGGGTGCCGATGACGTGCGTTACGTTCAGTTCATGGGCAAAGACAACGTGCCCTTCCACACACTGTCCTTCCCGGCGACCATTCTGGGATCGGGCGAGCCTTGGAAGATGGTGGACCATCTGAAATCCTTCAACTACCTGAACTACGATGGTGGCCAGTTCTCAACCAGCCAAGGTCGTGGTGTGTTCATGGATCAGGCGCTGGAGATCCTGCCTGCCGATTACTGGCGCTGGTGGTTGCTGAGCCATGCGCCCGAAAGCAGCGACAGTGAGTTCACCTGGGAAAACTTCCAGCAATCAGCGAACAAGGACCTGGCCGACGTGCTGGGCAACTTCGTCAGCCGTATTACCAAGTTCTGCCGCTCGAAATTCGGCGAGGCCGTGCCGGAAGGCAGTGCCTTCGGCGACCGGGAACAAGCGCTGATTGAGGAGCTCACCAAACGTGTTCGCGCTTATGAAGGTCACATGGAGGCGATGGATGTCCGCAAATCCGCGCAAGAACTGCGGGCCATCTGGGTTGCGGGCAATGAATATCTGCAAGCCGCCGCCCCTTGGTCGACCTTCAAGGAAGACCCTGAACAGGCTGCCGCACAGGTTCGGCTGGGCCTGAACCTGATCCGGCTTTATGCAGTTCTAAGCGCGCCGTTCATCCCCGACACCTCAGCCCGGATGCTGAGCGCGATGAATACGCTGGACACCGGCTGGCCCGACGATATCGCCGACGCGCTCAACGCCCTGCCCGCCGGTCACGCGTTCACAGTGCCCGAGGTTTTGTTCGCCAAGATCACCGACGAACAACGCGAAGACTGGCAAACGCGGTTTGCCGGAACGCGCACCTGACCAAACATTCATTTGAAATACCAAAACGGGGGCCGCTTGAGCCCCCGTTTTTGTTTGGGCACCGACCTAAATGTACCAATCGGCGGAGAAATCTCTGCATGCATAGTGGAAGGGAACACATTCAAGACACTTGAGATATTGTCTTAAAGCGGCCATCCTGCCACGTAATTCCGCCGACTCAAAAAGGCACACATGCCATCGCGGCGCCTAATCCATAGATTGAACGAGGCTCTTTCCATGTCCCTTGCAGCAAAGCACCCGATTTTCCGTAGCAGCGGAGCAGTCAGGACACTTGGCAAGTATTTTGCCGTTCTGGCCTGTCTGGGCATGGTCCAACCTGCACTGGCACAGGAACAAAGCGACGCGCCGCCGCCCAAGGTTTCCATCGCGGCCGCCTATTCCGAGGAAATCACTGACGAGGCCGTGTTCATCGGGCGCGCCGAAGCCATCGACAAGGTCGATATTGTCGCCCGGGTCAGCGGGTTCCTAGATAGCCAGAATGTCGAGGACGGAGCCTCCGTGACCCAGGGCGACCTGCTGTTCACTATTGAACCCGACCTGTATCAGGCCACTCTGGAGGCTCGCAAAGCCGATCTGGATCGCGCCGAGGCCAATCTGGAACTGGCCAAGGTCGATCTGGCCCGTAAGGAAGAATTGTACAAGCGCGACGCGACGCCGGAATCGGAACGCGATATTGCCCGCGCCAACGAACTGGTCGCCGAGGCCGAGGTGAAAGCGGCCAATGCCGCCATTCAACAGGCAGAACTGGACCTGAGCTACACTGAAATTCACGCGCCTTTCACGGGCCGGATCGGACGGGTATCCACCAGTGTCGGCGACGTCGTCGGCCCGACCAATCCGCCGCTTGTCAATCTGGTCAGCGAAGCGCCGATCTATGTCAATTTCTCGCTGAACGAAAAACAGTTCACCACGGTTCTGCAGGCCGTCGATGAAAACGCCTCATCCCTGGCCGAAAGCAACAAAAGCCCGGTGGTCAGGGTGACGCTGCCCAATGGCACAGAGCTGGACGAAACCGGCGAGATCGTATTTGTCGACAACCGCATTGACCCGCTGACCGGTGCCATCACCGTCCGCGCCCAGTTCGACAACGAAAGCCGCCTGATCCTCGACGGTGCATTCCTGAATGTCCATATCGAGGCATTGGAGCCGACCTTGCGGGTTCTGGTCCCGCAGGCTGCACTGCAACGCGATCAGCGCGGCGAATTCGTTCTGGTCGTCAACGACAAACAGATGGTCGAACAACGCTATATCACCACCGGCGATACATTCGGCACCGCGATCATCGTGCTTGACGGGCTGCGCGAGGGAGAAAGCGTCATCGTCGAAGGGCTGCAAAGGGTTCGCCCGGGTGTCGCGGTGGATGCGGTTGTCGCATCCGAGCAGCCGGGAGAATAACGGATGTTCTCAGCCCTGTTCATCAGCCGGCCCAAGCTGGCGCTTGTCATCTCGCTTGTTCTGACGATCATGGGCGGCATCGGCTACCTTGTCCTGCCGGTCGCCCAGTTCCCTGACATCACGCCACCTGTCGTCAGCGTCACGACGACCTATACAGGCGCGAACGCTGAAACCGTGGAAAACACCGTGGCCGCCCCGATCGAGGCGCAGGTCAACGGTGTGGACGACATGATCTACATGACGTCAACCTCATCCGATAACGGATCGTATTCGCTGAACATTACGTTTGAAGTGGGCACCGACCCTGACATCGCTTCGGTCAACGTGCAAAACCGCGTGGCGCAGGCCATGTCGTCATTGCCGACCGAAGTGACTGCATCCGGCGTGGTTACACAGAAAGCATCGACAAACATGTTGCTGCTTGTAACGCTGACATCGCCCAATGGCACTTATGACAGCGTCTTCCTGTCGAACTATGCCTCAATTAACCTGAAGGACGCGCTGGCGCGTGTGCAGGGTGTAGGTAAGGCGGATGTTCTGACCAATCTGGAATACGCCATGCGGATCTGGATGGATCCCGACAAGATGGCCGCGCTGTCCATTACGCCCGGCGATGTGATCAACGCCATCCGCGAACAGAATATCGAAGTTTCGGCAGGTTCAATCGGGTCGCCGCCCGTGCCGGAAGGACAAACATTCCAGTACACGATCAAGACTAAGGGACGCCTGACATCGGCTGCCGAATTCGGTGAAATTGTCATTCGGACCGGTGATGCGGGCTCGATCGTTCGGGTCCGGGATATCGCGCGGGTTGAACTTGGCGCCCAGTTCTACTCGGCTTCGGGGTATTTCCAATCTGTACCGGCCACCGTGCTTGGCATTTATCAGGCACCCGGAGCAAACGCGCTGGCCGTGTCCGAGCGTGTGCAGGCGGAACTCGAACGTTTGTCTCGCGCCTTCCCGACAGATGTCGAATATCAGGTGCCGTTCAACACCACCGATTTTGTCCAGCAGTCGCTGAACGATGTGGTCTCGACCCTGATCCTGACCTTCATTCTCGTGATCTCGGTCGTGTTCGTCTTCCTTGGCAGTTGGCGCGCAACGATTATTCCGGCTGTGGCGATTCCTGTGTCACTGATCGGGACATTCGCCTTTCTGCTGCTTTTCGGGATGTCGCTGAACACGATCTCTCTGTTTGCATTGGTGTTGGCCATCGGGATCGTTGTGGACGACGCCATCGTTGTCGTTGAAAACGTCGAACGGATCATCGCGGACGAGGGCCTGCCCCCGGCCGAGGCAACCCGCAAGGCGATGGGTCAGATCACCGGGCCGGTCATCGCGACCACTCTGGTTCTGCTGGCCGTCTTTGTGCCCGTGACCTTCATGCCTGGTATCTCGGGACGATTGTATTCCCAGTTTGCTGTCACGATCTCGACCGCGGTGGTGATTTCGTCGATCAACGCGCTGACGCTTTCGCCTGCTTTGTGCGGCCTTGTGCTGAAAGAACGCTCAGGTCCGCCCAAAGGCCTGCTTGCCGTGTTTGAGAAGTTCATTGGCACGGTACGCGGCGGGTATGTCGCCATTGTGCGCAAACTTCTGATCCTGCCGGTTATCGCGCTGGGTGTCATCGTTGCCCTTGCCATGGGTACCGGCACGATCATGTCGAACACGTCCAGCGGCTTTATCCCGCTCGAGGACAACGGCTATCTGTTTGTCGACGTTCAATTGCCGGACGCCGCCACATTGGAACGGACCGAAGCCGTCACGCGCCGTGTGGATGCGCAGATTCAGGAAATCCCCGGTGTCGCAAGCACGGTTCTGGTCAACGGGTTTTCTCTTCTGAACGGAACGATCACCAACGGCGCTGCGATCTTCGTAAACCTCGACAATTGGGATGATCGGCAAGAGGACGAGCTGAGCGCAAACGCCATCCTTGCCAAAGTTCTGGCAATCGCAAACGGCGAATCCGCTGCATCGATCGTGGCGTTCAACCCACCGCCCATTCAGGGTCTTGGCATGTCCGCCGGTGTCGAGATGGAGGTTCAGCAGACCGGTGGGGGTACGCCCCAGGATCTGGCCTCGGCGGTAGGATCGTTCGTGTACGCAGCCAATCAGCGCCCGGAAATCGGTCAGGCCTATACCACTTTCCGCGCGAATGTCCCGCAGCTGTTTGTCGATCTGGACCGCGAGAAGGCAAAGACGCTGCAAGTGTCCGTGGCCGAGATCTTTCAGACCATGCAGGCGCAGTTGGGGTCGTACTATGTCAACGACTTCAACCTGTTTGGCCGGGTCTATCGCGTGATGATACAGGCGGACGGCACCTATCGCGACAATGTCGAAGACATCTCCAACCTGTATGTGCGGTCCACCAAGGGTGAGATGGTGCCACTCGGCACTTTGATCGACGTCGAGAACGTGCTGGGGCCGGTCCTGCTGAAACGTCACAACCTGTTCCGATCCGCGACCGTGACAGCAGTCCCCGCACCGGGGCTGTCCAGCGGCGACGCGATCACTGTGATGACCGAGGAATCGGCAAATGCCCTGCCCCCCGGCTACGCATTCGAATGGACAGGGACCGCGCAGCAGCAATTGGCATCGGGCAGTCTGGTTATAGTGATCCTGGGACTGGCGATTCTGTTCGGCTACCTGTTCCTTGTCGGACAATATGAAAGCTGGACTTTGCCTGTCTCGATCCTGCTGTCTGTTATCGTCGCCCTGTTCGGCGCCGTCGCTGCAGTGGCCATCGTGGGAAGTGACATCAATCTTTACACGCAGATCGGGATGATCATGCTTGTGGGGCTTGCCTCGAAGAACGGCATTCTGATTGTCGAATTCGCGATGGAGCAGCGCGCCAATGGCCTGTCGATCCGAGACGCGGCGGCCGAGGCCGCATTCCAGCGTTTCCGCGCGGTTATGATGACCGCACTTTCGTTCCTGCTGGGTGTTGTGCCATTGCTTGCAGCCAATGGCGCGGGCGCGGCCAGCCAGAAGGCCATCGGAGTGGCTGTATTTGGCGGAATGCTGGCGGCAACGCTGGTCGGCGTCATTCTTGTGCCTGTCCTGTACGCTCTGATGCAAAGCCTGCGGGAATGGGTCAAGGGCACCCGGAATGATCCGGCTCCACCGAAAGAGACTGCATAAAACAGAACAAAGAAGCCCTGCGTTTTCCGCGGGGCTTTTTTCTGCCCATCAGGCGGATACGGCTACGCCTGATCATTTTCGCTCATCCATCCACTGCTGAATGCGCGCGATCTGTTCACTGCTCAGGCGCAGACCCAATTTGCTCCGCCGCCAGATTGCATCCTCGGCATTACGCGCGAATTCCCGGTCCATCAGCCACGCCAGTTCACGAGCCGTCAACGAAGCTCCAAACCCCTCCCCCAGATCTTCTGCGTTTTGGGCCTTGCCCAGCATCAGCCGCGCTTCGGTTCCATAGGCCCGGATCAGACGGCGCGCCCATTTTTCGTCCAGAAAACCGTAATCCGATCGCAAACCCTGAACCAGATCCTCTATCCCGTCGACCGGAAAATCACCCCCCGGCAACGCGACACCAGCGGTCCACGGCCCGGACAGAGCCGGGAAATGTTCGGCAACCTTTTCCATCGCGCTTTCGGCCAGCCGGCGATAGGTCGTGATTTTTCCGCCGAAGACATTCAGAACAGGCGCACCGCCCTGTGCATCGACCTTGAGCGTATAATCCCGCGTCGCGGCCGTAGCGCTGCTGGCCCCGTCATCATAAAGCGGGCGTACGCCGGAATAGGTCCATACGACATCCTCGCGCGATACGGGTTGATCAAAGTACTTCGAGGCGAACGCACACAGATAGTCCTGCTCGCCCTCGGTGCAGACCGGCAGCTGGGACGGATCAGGATGATCCTGATCGGTGGTTCCGATCAAGGTGAAATCCTGCTCATAAGGAATTGCGAAAATGATCCGGCCGTCTTCGCCCTGAAAGAAATAGCATTTGTCGTGATCGTACAGCCTGCGCGTCACGATATGGCTGCCGCGAACCAACCGCACGCCATCGCGCGAATTCATGCGGATCCTGGTCTGAATAATGTCGCCGACCCAGGGGCCGCCGGCATTGATCAGCATCTTTGCACAAATGACACGTTGGGTTCCGCTATCCCGGTCTCGAACCGTTACATGCCACAGCCCGTCAACGCGATCTGCAGACATGACTTCGGTGCGAACCATGATCTCGGCCCCGCGTGCCTGCGCATCGCGGGCGTTCAGGACGACTAGGCGCGAATCCTCGATCCAGCAGTCGGAGTACTCGTAGGCGGTTTCGAATTTACCCTGCAAAGGCCTGCCTTCCGGCACCGATCGCAGGTTCAGCGACGATGTGCCCGGCAGGATTTTGCGCCCGCCGAGATGGTCATAGAGAAATAGACCCAACCGGATCAGCCAGGCCGGACGCCTGCCCCGCATCCATGGCATCACTGTGCTGAGCAGTCGCGAAGTCGGCGTTTCCGCGTCAAATCGCATGTCCTTGTGATAGGGCAGCACAAAGCGCATTGGCCAACTGATATGCGGCATGGCCCGCAGCAGGGTCTCGCGTTCGATCAAGGCCTCTCGGACAAGGCGAAACTCGAAGTATTCGAGATACCGCAAACCCCCGTGAAACAGCTTTGTCGATGCCGACGACGTGGCCGAGGCCAGATCGTTCATTTCAGCCAGGCTAACCGAAAGACCCCGCCCGGCGGCGTCCCGGGCGATTCCACATCCGTTGATCCCCCCGCCGATGATGAAAAGGTCGGTGATCGGGTTTTCCTGCGCTTCCATAGCTGGTCGATTCTCTGTCTGGAAAAACTATGCGCATTAACCGTAACCGCCTTCGCTTCGTCAATTATAATTTTCGTTTCCTTTCGCTTTTACGAAATTTACGTCGCGAATTGACTTAAAAATCCATTCCTCTTGAAAAAATCGAAAAAAAAGAACAAAAACGAATACACCTTAGAACACAGGAGTTTGCATGTCTCTTTCCTTCCGTCAGTCCGACATACTGGAAATCGCTCGCCAACAAGGGCGAGTGACTGTCGAAGGGCTGGCGGAACAGTTCAGCGTGACGGTGCAGACCATTCGCAGGGATCTGGCGGAACTGGCCGACATGGGGAAACTCGACCGGGTCCACGGCGGCGCCGTTTTGCACTCGGGCGTTTCAAATATCGGTTACGAAGACCGCCGGGGCCTGAATGAAGAGGCCAAGTCCCGTATTGGCGAAATATGCGCAGCCAGCATTCCCGACGGGGCGTCGGTGTTCATGAACATCGGAACCTCGACCGAAGCCGTCGCCCGGCATCTGCTGGACCACAAGAACCTGATGGTCGTTACCAACAACATGAATGTTGCCAACATTCTGGTTGAAAACCCCGAATGCCGGGTCGTGGTGGCGGGTGGGGTCCTGCGCCGCTCTGACGGCGGCCTGATCGGAGATTTGACGGCCTCGACCATCCGGCAGTTCAAGGTCGATTACGCGATCATCGGATGTTCGGCACTGGATGCCGATGGCGATCTTCTGGATTTCGACTTTCAGGAAGTTCAGGTCAGCCAGACGATCATCGCACAGGCACGGCAGACGTTTCTTGTGGCGGATCAGTCCAAGTTTCAACGCACCGCCCCGGCGCGAATCGCATCGCTGGCCGATATCGGGATGTTCTTCACGGACCACGCTTTGCCACATGATCTGAAAGCTAAATGTGAGGAATGGGATACTCAGGTGAAGCTCTGCCTTTAACCTGCGGTACGGATTACATTTCTGCCTGGTTCATTGCCCCATTGCTTGCCACATATCCAATCGCCTGCCAGTATCGGGACAATTTACGGTTGTTCTTGCCTTTAGGGTCACTTGATTTGGGCCTGATCCCGCCGGGCAGAGACAATTCGATTGACGTACCGGGCACCTACGCCTGAGGATGGGGTACCTTCCCAAAATGGAGGCACGAGCATGGGGTTACTGGGTCAGCCACTGGAATTTTATGACTACCTGACATTTGTCGCGCTGATATTGCTGCTTGCGGCGGTCATGGGCTTGTTCCTGTTCATCATGGGTTTGCCCGGTCGCATCGCGATCAAGCGCAATCACCCTCATGCCGAAGCCGTCAAGATCATGGGCTGGATGGGTTTTTTGGCCATCGTGCCCTGGGTTCACGCTTTTATCTGGGCTTTCCACGACGGTGTAACCGTTGATTTTCGCCGCGGACCAGATGAAGAAAAAGATGCTATCCGGAATGAAATCAAACGGTTGGGCGGCGTCGTAAAACCGGAATACCGCGACGCGCTTGATACAGACGACGCGCAGAAAAGCTAAGGCCAAAGGAAGTCAAAACACATGTTCGTCGCCCTTGGCATCACGCTGTTTTACATCATTTTCGTCTGGTTCATTTTCTTCAAGGCGCAATGGCTGAAATTCAATATCGTCTGGGGCATCGTCTCGTTCTGGGTTGGCGCACATTTGCTGCTGATCTTTCTGGTCGCCTTGCGGTTTTTTCAGCCATTCTCGATCGACAGTCATGTTGTCAGGTCAACTATCCAGATTGTTCCCCGTTTGACGCAACCAACGGTTTTGACCGAGGTTCTGGTTGAACCCAACACCGAGGTCAAAAAGGGCGACCCGCTTTATCGTTTTGACGATACGGTGTTCTCGCTTGCGGTGGACAACGCGACAGCCCAGCTTGTTGCCGCTGAGCAGAATGCGAAGATTCTTGAACAGGATGTCATAGCCGCGTCCGAGGCAATTGAGCGTGCAAATGCGCAGTTGGCCTATGCGAAGACGCAACAGGCCCGATACGAGAATCTTGTTCCTGCAGGCGGCGCCCGTCAGGATGAGCTTGACCGATGGAACGAACAGGTCACTGAGGATCAGGCCCAGGTGCACGAAGCCGAAGCCAATCTTGAAAAAGCAAAACTGGCGCAAGCCTCGCAGATTGATGGCGTCAATACCGGTATCCTGCAGGCCCAGTCACAGTTGGACGAAGCCAAGTACTTCCTTGATAACACGACGATCTATGCGCCCGAAGACGGCATGATCGTTTCCCAGCAGGCCCGACCTGGCCTGGTTGTCGGGGATATCCGTCTGGGTGCAATCGCAAGCTTTGTAACAAAGGACAATCCCTATGTCCTGGCCACCTACCGTCAACAGAACCTGAAATTCGTCGAACCCGGTCAGCCGGTTGAGGTGGCGCTGGACCTGTATCCCGGCGAAATCCTGACCGGCAAGGTCGAGGCGATCTGGTGGGCCACCCGGCAAGGTCAATACCTGCCTTCAGGCCGCCTGCCCGGCTTTGAGCTGCCCAAATTACCCGGACGGATCGCCGTGCAGATTTCGGTCGATATCCCTGAGGGGCACACCTTCCCTGCGGGCGGTCACGCGGCAGTGGCGATTTATACCGGTCAGGGCAAGAGCTTCGAGTTTCTCAGGCGCATCAACATCCGCCTTTATTCCTTCGCCAACTTCATCCGACCGCTGGATATTTGAGGACGCGCATCATGATACGGGCCAGAACCTTCCGCAGATTGATGGGCAGCGCGCTTTGTGTCGTGACCTTTGCAGCCTGCACTCCGGTTGGCCCGGACTTTGTGCGCCCGAACTCTCCGGTCGTCAAACAATGGATCGAAGTGAACAATCCCAACACGGGGCAAAGCGGACTGACCTCGCGCAGCGCGCCCGTGGTAAAATGGTGGGAAACGTTCAACGACCCCACCCTGAACAGACTGATCGCCGAGGCCTACGCGCAAAACCTGACCTTGCAGGTGGCCGGGGCGCGTGTGCTGCAGGCGCGGGCGCAGTTAGGCATCGCGTTTGGTGAGCTTTATCCGCAATCGCAGGCAGTCGGTGCCTCGCTTGAAAGGCGGCAGATCAGCGACAACCTCAATCCAGTGTCCGATATCAACCGCATCATCCCGCTGGACACGGAGTTCTCGACTTCGCAGGTCGGGTTCGACGCGCAATGGGAACTGGATGTCTGGGGCGCGCAGCGGCGCGGCGTTCAGGCTGCACGGTCCAATCTGGCGCTGCAGGTTGCCAACTATGACGATGCCCTTGTGACGCTGACAGGTGACGTTGCCGCCCTCTACGTCAATATCCGCGCATTGCAGGAATCCCTGGTCGTTGCACAGGAGAATATCCGACTTCAGCAGGAATCTGCGGATCTGACGCAGCTGCGGTTCAACAACGGCGTCACGACCGAGTTGGATGTGCAGGAATCCACCGCCTTGCTGAACAACACAAAAGCGCTGGTTCCTGAACTGCAAAGCGACTTGCAGCAAGCCAAGAATGCGTTGGCCGTCTTGCTGGGGCAACCGCCATCGCGCTTGACCAGCCTGCTTGGAAGTTCTGGCCGTATCCCCTCGGCAAGGTCCAATGTCGCGGTCGGTGTACCTGCGGAACTGTTGCGCCGTCGCCCGGATGTTCGGGCCGCTGAACTGGCTGCGGCAGCGCAGTCCGCGCAGGTCGGGATTGCGATGGCCGATCTTTATCCGCAGTTCATCCTTTCGGGTTCAATCGGCCTGCAGGCATCGGGCGGGCGCGACCTGTTTAACGCCAACAGCACCACCGGGCTGGCCAGCGCGGGTGTTGTCTGGAACGTACTCAATTATGGTCGGATCAAGAACAACGTGCGGGCGCAGGACGCCGCCTATCAGGCCCTGATCGCCAACTATCAGAACACGGTCCTGATTGCCTATTCCGAAGTTGAAAGCGCCATGGTCGCCTATGCGCAGGCCCGCAAGCAGGTCGAATTCTATCAGAACAGTGTTACGGCCTCGCGCCGGGCCGCCGAGATTGCAATCAGCCAATACCGTGATGGCATCGCCAGCTATTCGCGGATTTTAAACACGCAAACCGCCCTGTTGCGGTCGCAAGCCAACCTGATCAGCGCACGTCAACAAGTATCCAGCAATCTGGTCGCCATTTACAAAGGTTTGGGCGGTGGATGGCAGATCCGGCAGAATCAGGAGTTCTTGCCCGGTACCGTTCTGGCCGAAATGGCATACCGCACCGACTGGGGTGATCTGCTGAAAAAGACCCCGACCGGTGTCAGCCTGAACTAGGTTCTATTTTGTCAGCCCCCGCAACCCGCCCGAGATCAGGATATTCACCTCGTAGAGGATGCGTGGCGCCGCCAGACCGCCGGGGCTGGCCAGATAGTTCGGGCTCCACTCGGGGTCGAATTTCTGTTTGAACGCGCGCAGGCCTTCGAAGTGATAGAACTGCTCGCCATGCTCGTAGACGAATCCTCCGATCCGGTTCCAGAGCGAAGCCAGTTGCCGGTTTTCGATCCCTGAGAACGGCGCAGCTCCGAGCGAAAACCAGTGGAACCCCTGCTCGGACCCCCACACCATCATCTCGGCGAACAAAGCATCCATGACGAAACTGGCGCTGTCAGGCTCGTAACGCATCAGGTCCAACGACAGTTCAGACTTGTTCCCGCCCTGAAACAGATTGGCGAAGGCCACGATCCTGCCCGTCTTGGCATTGCGCAGAACGGCGTGATCGAAATACGAAAGATACTCGTCGTCGAAACCTCCCAAGGCAAAGCCCTTCTCTTCGCCTGCCTTACCGGCCAGCCAGTGATCCGAGATTTCACGCAATTCCGGCAAGACCGGTTTCAGGTCCTTCTTCGGAATGATCTCGAACACATAGCCATCACGTATGGCCCTGTTCTTGGCCTGCCGAAACCGTTTGCGCGATTTGCCGTCCAGCGAAAACCCTTGCAGGGGAACCCGAGCGACCTCGCCAATTTTCAGGATCGAAAGCCCCAGATCCAGAAAGGTTGGCAGGTATTTGGTCGAAACACTGTAGAAAGCACACAGCTTGCCTTCGCGGTCCGCCCGTTCGCGCAGTTGCCAGATCAGCTGCTGACCCGCGGTCTCATCGCCCACAGGCTCGCCCTTGGTGATCAGCGCGTTTCCGGTGTCGGCATAGGCAAGAAACGCGGTTTCATCCGGCGAGATCAGGAACTGCTTGTCGCCCGTCAGTGAAATCTGGGCTTCGGTGTCTTCGCTTTGCAACGCTAGCCGTTCCACCGCCTCCGGTATTTCGGTTCGCACCGGAACCGGGATCTCGCGCCCGAACAGGGAATTTACAGCCACCACCCCAAGGATAACCGCAACCACCAGACTGGACCTGAGAAAACGCGAGGCATCGCCGTTCCAGGCGAACTCCCACCACAGGGCGTTTTGATATTCAACGTGCGAATACGCGAACAAACCGATCCAAAAAATCACCGCCATCAGTGCCAGCACACTGACCAGCCATGGAATATTCAGACGGAAGACCGACGCGCCGCTGACCCGATAAAACGCGCCGCGAAACACGGCAAGAACGGCAATGGTCACCACCATACTCAGCGCTTCATGGATATCCAGGCCGCGGGTGAGCGAAGCGATGAACCCGGCCACCATCAGAACCATCGCGACGACCCAGGCGCGATAGAGCTTACGGAACAAGCCGCGTGATACGAGGATCAGCAGAACCCCAACCACACTGCCCGCCAGATGCGAGGCTTCGACGAACGAAAGCGGCAATACCTCGCGTAACGCGCCAAGGCTTTGGGAATTGGACGGCAGCGCGCCGGACACCAGTAATACAACGCCCGCCACTGCAGAAACGCCAGCTGCAACCATTGGAACAATCGGGCGAAAAGCGCGATAGACCCAGCTGGCTGCTCCGCCAATCCTGTCGCGCTGTGTCAGCGCATAGGCCACTGCAATGGACAGGCTGGCGATGACGAAGGGCAGAAACGTGTAAACCACGCGATACAGCAACAAGGCTGCGATCACATCCGATCGGCCAGAGGCGCCGAGACCCGCGATCAGTGTAGCCTCGAACACACCGATCCCGCCGGGTGCGTGGCTGAGGATACCGACGGCAATTGCCGCCACGTAGATGGCAAAGAAATAGGGAAACCCGACGCCCAGATCGTTCGGCATCAAAACATACAGTGTCATTGATGCGCCAAAAAGATCCCCTACTGCCGCCAGCGTCAAAAGGCTGGCCAGCTTTCCTCCGGGCAGGTTGAAGCCAAACCCACCATACGCCAGACGGCGCCCGCCGCTGGCAAGCCAGACAAACAGAGCCGCCAACCCGGCCAGCAGGCACAGGCCGATTACGGTTTCGGTCGTTTCACTGATCGGAAGAACCTGAGATATCCCGTCCGGATGCAACGTCAGCAAGATGCCAAGGATCAGGACCATACCCATCCAGAAGGCCACCCACGAGGTCGCGATAACCCCGGCCACACGGGCCAGATCCAGCCCAAGCGACGCATAGATCCGATACCGGATCGCGGTTCCCGTGATGTAGGAAAACCCAAGACAGTTTGACACAGCATAGCCACTGGCCCCGGCCATTCCGGCGACCGGCAGCGGAACCTTGTCTTCCGCCAAGCTTTTAACCGCAAACACATCGTAAAAGGACAGCGACAGAAAACTGAATGCGGTCCAGCACAGCGCGAAAAACATGAGCTTCCAGGACGTACCCGCAATATCGGTCTGAACGTCGGACCATTTCACATGCGAAGACAACTCGTGCAGGACGGTCAACGCAATGATCGTGATAAGGATCGGAACCGCGATACGAACCCAGGGTCTTTCCAGCATGGCCGCAGCCTTCTCGGCCATCCGCAAAACCCGGGAATCGTCACTTGTTTCCTGTACGGTCATCACGACATTCCCTGCTTCAAACCAATCGCGTATACGGAACTAAAGCCGCTAAAGCCTGCCCGACCGCCCAGGCGGAGTTTGGCACAATTTCCTTACCATTCAAAGCGCTACAGGCAGCAAGTCCTCCACCCTGTCAGACGCGCCCCTTCCGCGTTGAAAGCAGCAGGTTGGTTTCGGACCGCGTGATCCCTTCCATCCGCCGGATCTGAAACAGAACCTCGTCCAGTTCCGCCAGCGTTTCGGCCCCGATCTCAGCAATCAGGTCCCAGCTGCCATTGGTCGTATGAACCGCTCTTACCTGCCGCATGGCGGCGATCCTTGCCATGGTCCGCTCGGTTCCCCGGCCTTCGATTTCCAACATCATTAGTCCTCGAACCGGGCTTTGCGCAACATCGCGCCGCGTCAGAACGGTAAAGCCGACGATCTCTCCGGACTGTTTCAAACGATGCAGTCGACTGCGGACGGTTGTTCGCGTCACGCCCAGAATCTGCGCCAGCTCCGACAGCGAGGCGCGCGCATCCCGGTGCAATGCGTTCAGCAGCCTGCTATCCAAATCGTCCATCGTCGCTTACCAGTATGTTTATCCGGGTTTCTTTTTGAGCACTTTGCTATCTTCCGGGATGCCGTGTTGAAAGGTTAGACAAACACATGGCTAATGAAAACATAATACTTGTCGGCGCCCCAATGGACGCCGGAAAACGTCGGCAGGGATGCCGCATGGGTCCTGATGCCTATCGCGTCGCGGGTTTGCAGAAGGCCCTGATGGATCTGGGCCACAGCGTATCGGACCTCGGTGATGTCCGCCCTGACGACGTCCAATCCGCCGAGCATCCTCACCTGTTCGCCTTGCCCGAATGTGTCGGTTGGACCCAGGCGCTGAGCCGTGCGGCGCAAGAAAGCGCCCGCCAAGGTTTGCCCATCTTCATGGGGGGTGATCACGCGCTGTCGATGGGTACGGTCGCAGGAATGGCAACCCACGCGCACAGCATCGGACGGCCCCTCTTTGTTCTGTGGCTGGATGCGCATAGCGACTTTCACACGCCCGACAGCACCGGCAGCGGCAATTTGCACGGCACCCCGGTCGCCTATTTCACCGGTCGCCACGGGTTTGACGCTTTTCCGCCGCTCACGGCACCTGTGCCCACCAACCGCGTCGGCATGATCGGCCTGCGCTCGGTCGATCCCGCGGAACGGGCCGCGCTGGAACAGGACCGCGCCATGCTGGCCGATATGCGCAGCATTGACGAAAATGGCATCAAAGCACCGCTGATGGCCTTTCTGGACCGCGTCCGCGCAGAAAACGGTATCCTGCACGTCTCGCTGGACGTCGACTTTCTTGACCCCGCCATCGCACCTGCCGTGGGCACCACCGTTCCCGGCGGCGCGACCGAACGGGAAGCGCATCTGGTGATGGAACTACTGCATGAAAGCGGCCTCGTACGCTCGCTGGATCTGGTAGAGTTGAACCCGTTTCTGGATGAACGCGGCCGAACCGCAAAACTGATGGTCGATCTGGCCGCCTCGTTACTCGGTCGCCGCATATTCGACCGCCCCACCCGGAGTTTCTGATGCAGTCGCTGCAAGCCCCTTCGGCCGTCGTGATGATCCGGCCGCATGCATTTGCCTCGAACCCGGAAACGCACGGGGACAATGCGTTCCAGACACTTGCCAGCCGTTCGGCGACCGCAACCTCATCTACGGCGCGCGATGAACATGATCAGGCAGTCGCGCAACTGCGGGCCGCAGGTGTCAGGGTTCACGTCTTTGACGATCACGGAGAACTGGACACACCCGACAGTGTGTTCCCGAACAACTGGTTTTCGACCCATCCCGGTGGGCATGTCGCGATCTATCCGATGTACGTTCCTTCCAGGCGGCGCGAACGTCGTTCCGACGTCATCGAGATGCTGAAACAGGAATACCGGGTTCAGGACGTGATCGACTATTCCGGACTGGAACAGGACAAGCTGGCGCTGGAAGGCACCGGCGCGATGGTCCTGGATCACATTGGTCGGGTGGCTTACACGGTAAAATCAAACCGCGCCGACCCCGTTCTGCTGGAACGGTTCTGTACTCACTTCAACTATGAGCCTATTGTTTTCGAAGCGAAAGATGCCCTGGGGCGCGATGTCTATCACACCAACGTTCTGATGGGTATCGGCACCGAATACGCACTGATCTGCCTGGACATGATCACCGACCCCGAGCGACGCGCGACAGTCAAAGCCAGGCTGGAGGAAACCGGTCGTGCAGTCATCGACCTGACCCACGATCAGATCGCGGAATTCGCGGGCAACGCCATTGAGCTGGCTGGCCAAGACGGTCTGGTCCTGGCTTTGTCCAGCCGGGCGCTGGAAGCGCTGACGCCCGAACAGATTTCCATAATCGAAGCCAGTGCAAAACCACTGCCGCTTTCGGTTCCCACAATTGAAACAGCGGGTGGATCCGTGCGCTGCATGATCGCAGGCATTCACCTGTCCCGCCGATAGGAGATCCTGATGCAACCTTCTGACAAGGCGCTTGTGCCCTTTGTTTCTGTCGACAACATGATGCGCCTCGTCCATCATATCGGCCTTGAAAAGATGATCACGCAGATTGCCGCGCAGATCGAATCTGACTTCAAGCGATGGGAAAGCTTCGACAAAACGCCCCGAATCCCCGCCCATTCCCCCCATGGCGTGATTGAATTGATGCCAACTTCGGATGGTGAGGCATACGGTTTCAAGTATGTGAACGGGCATCCAAAAAACACGTCCGAGGGTCTGCAGACCGTGACCGCGTTCGGGTTGCTGGCGGATGTTTACACGGGCTATCCCACCCTCTTGACTGAAATGACCATGCTGACGGCCCTGAGAACAGCAGCAACCTCTGCCTTGGTCGGCAGCTATCTGGCACCGAAATCCGCAACGACGATGGCCATGATCGGCAATGGCGCTCAATCCGAGTTCCAGTGCCTGGCGTTTAAGGCAATGTGCGGCATCGACACTGTACGGCTGTATGACACCGACACGAATGCAACGGCCAAATGCGCGGCAAACCTGCAAGGCAAGGGTCTGACTGTTGTTTCCTGCAAAACGGCGGAAGACGCCATCGAAGGCGCTCAGATCATCACGACGTGCACAGCCGACAAGAAATACGCCACGATTCTGACGGACAACATGGTCGGTCCCGGCGTTCACATAAACGCAATCGGCGGTGATTGCCCGGGCAAGACCGAGTTGCACAAGGACATCCTGCTGCGTTCGGAGATATTTGTTGAATACCCCGAACAAACGCGGGTCGAAGGCGAAATTCAGGCCCTGGACTCAGACCACCCCGTGACTGAAATCTGGCAGGTGATGACAGGCCAGGCCAAGGGGCGCACGGATGAACGGGCGATTACACTTTTCGACAGTGTCGGTTTTGCGATCGAGGATTTTTCCGCCCTTCGTTACATCAAACGCGCCATCGAAGGGACAGACTTCTTCGAGCCTCTGGACATGCTGGCAGACCCCGACGATCCACGTGACCTCTATGGCATGTTGATGCGCGCCGAAACCTGAAACCAGCTGGGAATTTCAATGGTCAAGGGGGCTCTGCCCCCGCCGCCCTTCGGGCGACTCCCCCGGGATATTTTTGGCCAGATGAACAAGGGATCCGCTCTCCGACCATTGGTCCGGAGAGCTTCACCTGGCGCGGTCATCGGCATCCCTGCCTGTACCGCCAATCCCGTATCCGACAATTTGATTAAAGATCCGTTACTTCATCTGGCCAAAAATATCCCGGAGCGCGAGGCAGAGCCTCGCAAAAACCCAGGTCAACCAGCCAGGGACGGCAGATAGAGTACGATACCCGGAAAGGCCACAAGCAGAGCGATGGTTACGGCGTCGGCCACAAAAAACGGTGTCACGCCTTTGAAGACATCCTGAACACTGAGATCAGGACGCACCCCCGCCACAACAAAGCAATTCAGCCCGATTGGCGGCGTGATCAGGCAAAACTCGGCCATTTTGACCACCAGAATTCCAAACCAGATCGCACACATCGGGCCGGACATTCCAAAAGCACTCTCGGCAGCGCTGACAGCTTCGCCGCCGTTCAGTGCCATTACCGCAGGGTATACAACAGGCAATGTCAACAACAGCATGCCGATCGCGTCCATGAACATTCCAAGCACGGCATAGGCCAACAGGATGCAGATCAGGATCAGCATGGGCGACATTTCAAGCGACGTGATCCAGTCGGAGAACGCTCCGGGTAGATCGGCGAAACCCAGAAAACGGACGTAGATCAGAACGCCCCAGATGATCGAAAAAATCATCGCCGTCAGCTTGGCGGTTTCCAGCAGCGCCGACTTCAATTCACCCCAGCGCATGCCGTGATAAAGGGCAAAGCAGAACACGATAAAGGCTCCGATTGCCCCACCCTCAGTCGGCGTGCCCCAGGCTTTTTCGCCAAATGGGTTGTAGACAAAACAGATAATGATCAGGATCACCGCGACGATTGGCATTGCCCCTGGCAGCGATGCGAAACGCTGCTTCCAGGTAAAGCCAGTTACCGGCGGGCCGACTGATTTGAACACAACGGCGATGCCGACGATCAAACCCCCATAGATGACCGCCGAGAACGCGCCGGGAATAAACCCGGCCAGCAAAAGCTTGCCAACATCCTGCTCGACGATGATCGCATAGATTACAAGGATGGCGGACGGTGGGATCAAGGAAGCCAATGTCCCGCCGGCGGCGACAACGCCTGCTGCAAATCGCTTGTTGTACCCGACCTCCAGCATCTCGGGGATTGCGACCCGGGCGAATACGGCAGACGTGGCGACAGACGCGCCCGAAACGGCGGCAAAGCCTGCGGTGGCAAACACGGTCGACACTGCCAAACCACCCGGAACCCAGGCAATCCAGCGTTTTGCCGCCTCGAACAAGGCGCGGGTCAGCCCGGCATAGTAGGCCAGATAGCCGATGAGTATGAATGTCGGGATCAGGCTGAGCGTGTGTGAGGCCACCTTGGAATGCGGCACCTGTCCGGCCGTTTTCACTGCCACCGTCAGCGCCTTGCCAAAGCGGTCGGGGTCATATCCGAATTTGGCCCAGAAAATCCAAACCAGCCCCACAAGCCCTGCCAGCCCCGCCGCAAAGGCGACGCGCATTCCTGTGACCACAAAAAACAACAGGCCGCCTGTGACCCAGAATCCGATATCAATCGTGTCCATGAGTCAGCCTTGTCCTTCGAACTGATCGGCCTCGGCGGCGGCCTGCGCGGCCGCGTCCTGGATAAGAGGCACAGCGACCGGGTGATCCAGCCCCAGAACAAACGCGCGCCCATAGCCCCAGATCTGCAGAACAAGACGCAGGCACAGAACGGAGAACGCCACCGGAGCCAACAGTTTGGCCGGCCACAGAGGGATACCAATATCGATGGAACTGTCCCTGCTCCACATCGGCGCGGCAAAATCAAACGACCGCTCGAAATGGGACCAGCTGCCCCAGACAAGGGCCATCATCAAGACAAGGATCAAGACGACGGAAATCGTCTCGAAGAACCAAAGCGCCCGGCCGCGAAGACGCGCGATGACGATGTCCATGCGAATATGCCCGCCATCTCGCTGCACGTAGGAAACGCCCAGGAATGCGATCAGCGGCATCGCCTGTTCAATCCAGTCGACATAGCCCGGCAATGGTGCGTTAAGCGCATTCCGGCCGCTCACCGATACAACGGCAAGAACCATCAGTGAGAAAACCGCCAGACCGCTGATCAGGGCCAGCAGTCTTTCTGCCCGAAGAAGATGCTGGTCCAGACGGCTGAGACGACTGCCATCCTCCAGCACGGTGGCCTGTCCCGCCATCCTGCTTTTTCCTTGTCGTTGAAGAGAACCGGACGCCCGATGGCATCCGGTTCATAACATCAGTTTCCGCCGCGTTGCTGCTGCAGTGTCGACTGAACAAGATCGTACAGGTCCTGCGCAGGCAGACCCTGGTCGGTCATGTCGGCAATCCACTGTTCGCGGATCGGATCGGCCGCCTTGGCGCGGAACTCCTGAAGGACGGCATCGTCAATCATAACTTTCTGAACGCCTTTTTCCTCAAGAACACCGTCCCACTTTTCTAGCAGGGCCCCGTAATTGGCCAGATAATGATCGATCGCCTCGTCAATCGAACTGTCCAGTGCTTCGCGATGTTCTGCCGGAAGCGCCTCATAGGCGTCGATGTTCACCACGACCGGGCAGTTTACGGTGCCAGGGTTCAGGTTGGCCGTCCACCAGTCGGCTTCGTTGATGGTGCCGAAGGACAGGTGGGCGTGCTGGGCAAATGCCACAGTATCGACAACGCCGGATTCCATCGCGTTGAACGCTTCGGTGGCGGGCACTGATGTTGGCACGCCCCCTACGGCTTCAAACGCTTTGCCCAACCCACCGGTCGCGCGCACGCGCATACCATCAAAAGCGGCAAGAGTGTCGCGCGGTTCGCCCGTGCCGACAAGGTTATACTGCGGCATGGGCGACGTCATGATGATCCGGGCGTTCCACTGCGCCATTTCTTCTTTGACGGCCGGGTGGTCATAAACCGCGTGGCTGACCGCTACTTCCTCGTCCAGATTGTTCACGCCCAGAAACGGAAGTTCGAGAACGGTGATCGCCCGGTTCTTGTCCCGATGGTAGCCCGCACAGAACTGCGCCATTTCAAATGCGCCGATCTCGATCCCGTCCAGGTTTTCCCTGGGTTTTGACAAACCGCCATAGCTGACGTTGATTGTGAACTCGCCGCCGGTCTTTTCGGCAACCAGTTCGGACAGCTTTTCAACATGCTCTGTAAATGCGCGGCGCTTGCCCCAGACCGAGGCGTTCCATTCGGTCGCAACGGCTTCGCCTGCAAAGGCCACGCCAGTGGCCGCGACGGCGGCGGCGCTTAACATCCTGTTCATAGTGATCTCTCCCTGTGATGCGCCCCTTGGTCAGAGCGCTTGGACATAAAGCTAGCGCCAACATCCGGATGTGCCAACCCCGCAGACGCTGATGAGTTGCCGCCTTCAGGGCGCGACCTGCCGGTACAATCGAAAGAAGAATTGGGAATCCAAAAGGCATCCGGGAAATTCCGGAAAACTTCAATTCGAAAACAGTTACACGGTAGGCATTGTTATTTTTACATTTTTTTTATACTTTTCGTATTTTTTTACACTTTTTAACCAGATAACGAAATTTGTTTACAAACAAATCGTGGAACTACGGCAATTTATTTATTTGTTTTCAGAACCCCGTATATTCGCAATCGGGAGGAAACGGGTCGACATTGCCTGTTTGACGGGCAAAATCGGTTCATAAATATCCAGTCCTAGAGGGAGGAGCCTCAGTATGACAACCGCTGCCCAGGCAGATGCCAAAACATATCCGCCATCCGCAGAAATCGTGTCCCGTGCGCATATCGATGCTGACAAATACGCGGCAATGTATGCGGCCTCTGTCAGTGATCCTGATGCCTTCTGGGATGAACAGGGCAAGCGCGTCGACTGGATCAAGCCTTATACTCAGGTCAAGGATGTGGACTACAGCTTTGGCTCGGTGAAGATCAACTGGTATGCCGATGGCACGCTGAATGTTTCGGCAAACTGTCTGGACCGTCACCTGGCGACACGCGGCGATCAAACCGCGATCATTTGGGAGCCGGATGATCCAAACGACGCAGCGCAGCACATCACCTATGCCGAGTTGCACCGCCGCACCTGCCGGATGGCCAACATTCTGGAATCAATGGGCGTGCGCAAGGGCGACCGGGTCGTGATCTATCTGCCGATGATCCCCGAAGCCGCCTATGCCATGCTGGCCTGCGCCCGGATTGGGGCGATCCATTCGATTGTTTTCGCAGGTTTTTCCCCGGACGCCCTGGCAGCGCGGGTCAATGGCTGCGACGCCAAGGTCCTGATCACTGCCGACGAAGCCCCGCGCGGTGGCCGCAAGACGCCACTGAAATCGAATGCCGATGCGGCTTTGCTGCACTGCAAAGACACCGTGAAATGTCTGGTGGTCAAGCGGACCGGTGGCCAAACCACATGGGTGGATGGGCGTGACCACGACTACAACGAAATGGCGCTTGAGGCGGATGACTACTGCGCGCCCGCCGAGATGAGCGCGGAAGACCCGCTGTTCATCCTTTATACCTCTGGCTCAACCGGTCAGCCCAAAGGCGTGGTGCATACCACCGGCGGCTATCTGGTCTATGCAGCCATGACGCATGAGATCACTTTCGATTATCACGATGGTGACGTGTACTGGTGCACCGCAGATGTGGGTTGGGTCACGGGCCACAGCTATATCGTCTACGGCCCACTGGCCAACGGCGCGACCACGCTGATGTTCGAGGGTGTGCCGACATTTCCGGACGCCTCGCGGTTCTGGCAGGTCTGCGAAAAGCACAAGGTGAACCAGTTCTACACCGCGCCGACCGCAATCCGTGCCCTGATGGGACAAGGCAATGAATTCGTCGACAAATGCGACCTGAGCGACCTGCGCGTTCTGGGCACAGTGGGCGAGCCCATCAACCCCGAAGCCTGGAACTGGTACAACGAAGTTGTCGGCAAAGGGAAATGCCCCATCGTTGATACCTGGTGGCAGACCGAAACCGGCGGTCACTTGATGACCCCCCTGCCCGGCGCACACGCGATGAAACCCGGCTCGGCCATGAAACCGTTCTTCGGCATTGTGCCGGTGGTTCTGGACCCGCAATCCGGTGTTGAGATTGAGGGCAATGGGGTCGAAGGCGTTCTGTGCATCAAGGACAGCTGGCCGGGCCAGATGCGCACCGTCTGGGGCGATCACGAGCGGTTCGAAAAGACCTATTTCTCGGACTACAAGGGCTATTACTTCACTGGTGACGGCTGCCGCCGTGATGAAGATGGCGATTACTGGATCACTGGTCGCGTTGACGATGTGATCAACGTTTCCGGGCACCGTATGGGCACGGCCGAGGTGGAAAGCGCACTGGTCGCGCATGCTGCCGTCGCCGAAGCCGCTGTCGTTGGCTACCCCCATGAAATCAAGGGGCAAGGCATCTATTGCTACGTCACCCTGATGAATGATCGTGAGCCCAGCGACGAACTGCTGAAAGAACTGCGGACCTGGGTCCGGACCGAAATCGGCCCGATCGCCAGCCCGGATGTGATCCAGTGGGCGCCTGGCCTGCCCAAGACACGCTCGGGCAAGATCATGCGCCGTATCCTGCGCAAGATTGCCGAAAACGACTTTGGCAGCTTGGGTGATACTTCGACACTGGCTGATCCGTCGGTCGTCGAAGACCTGATCGAAAACCGTGCGAACAAGTGAGGATGTGATGGACGCTGCCACGATCACCACACCCGCCGTTCTGATCCTTCTTGGCCCTCCGGGCGCCGGGAAGGGCACACAGGCCCGCATGCTTGAAGAAAAGTTCGGGCTGGTTCAACTGAGCACCGGCGATCTGCTTCGGGCCGCCGTTGCTGCCGGAACCGAGGCGGGCAAGGCCGCGAAGGCCGTGATGGAAGCCGGCGATCTTGTCAGTGACGAGATCGTCATAGCCATCCTGCGCGACCGGATGGCGGAACCGGATTGCGCCAAGGGTGTCATTCTGGATGGATTCCCGCGGACTACGGTTCAGGCCGAAGCGTTGGATGAACTGTTGGCCGAAAACAGTCAGAAGATCAGCGCTGCGATCAGCCTTGAGGTGGAGGATGCCGAGATGATCACCCGCATCTCGGGCCGCTATACCTGTGCTGGTTGCGGTGAGGGGTACCACGATCAGTTCAAGAAACCGGCGGTCGAAGGAAAATGTGACAAATGCGGTCACACGGAGTTCAAGCGCCGCGCCGATGATAATGCGGTAACCGTTGCGTCCCGGCTGGAAGCCTACCATGCGCAGACCGCTCCGCTGATCGACTACTACGAAAGTCATGAGGTTTTGAAACGGACCAACGCCATGGGCCGGATCGAAGACATCGCCAGTGATCTGGAACAGATCGTCGGCGACGCGATGAGTTAAGGGGATAAGTGAAGCCCAATTTGGGGCTCTGATCCAACAAAAGAATACTTCAACGGACCCGCCTTGGCGGACCGGAGGAGTTTTGCCAAACGCCACCCGGCGTTCGGCGCATTCGAGAGGCGGCCCAACGCACTGGAGGAGTTGGGCAAGGGGCCGCTCAACGACGAAGCGAAGGAGGAACCCGCGATGGCGGATCAATCTACAAACTCCGCGCAGGCTGCCGAGGCCGATAAGGGCTATTGGCAGGCCAACCTGCGCCTCATCTACATCAGCCTCGTGATCTGGGCGCTGGTGTCTTTCGGATTCGGCATTCTGCTGCGTCCGCTGCTGTCGGGTATCGCTGTTGGCGGCACCGACCTGGGCTTTTGGTTCGCTCAGCAGGGATCGATTCTGGTCTTTCTGGTGCTGATCTTCAACTACGCCTGGCGCATGAACAAGCTGGACGCCGAATACGGCGTGGATGAGGAGTAACCCCCATGGACCAGTTTACCATCAACCTGCTGTTTGTCGGCGCGTCATTTGCGCTGTACATCGGCATCGCGATCTGGGCCCGTGCGGGTTCCACATCCGAATTCTACGCCGCCGGTCGCGGCGTTCACCCGGTCACCAACGGTATGGCGACAGCGGCGGACTGGATGTCCGCGGCCTCGTTCATCTCGATGGCGGGTCTGATTGCCTTTACCGGCTATGACAACTCGACCTTCCTGATGGGTTGGACCGGTGGCTACGTGCTGTTGGCACTGCTGCTTGCACCTTACCTGCGCAAGTTCGGCAAGTTCACCGTATCGGAATTCATCGGCGACCGCTTCTACAGCCAGACCGCCCGTATCGTTGCGGTGATCTGTCTGATCGTGGCTTCGGTGACCTATGTTATCGGCCAGATGACCGGCGTTGGCGTGGCCTTCGGCCGCTTCCTTGAAGTGTCGAACACATCCGGTCTTCTGATCGGTGCCTGTGTCGTGTTTGCCTACGCGGTTTTCGGTGGGATGAAAGGTGTGACCTACACTCAGGTCGCTCAGTACTGCGTGCTGATCACCGCCTACACGATCCCGGCGATCTTCATCTCGCTGCAGCTGACCGGCACTCCGATCCCGGCGCTGGGACTGTTCGGCGACACCGCAGGCGGAGAGCCTCTGCTGAGCAAGCTGGACGCGATCGTGACCGAGTTGGGCTTCAACGAATATACCGCCCACCACTCGAACACGCTGAACATGGTACTGTTTACACTGTCGCTGATGATCGGCACCGCAGGTCTGCCGCACGTGATCATGCGCTTCTTCACCGTGCCGAAAGTGTCTGACGCCCGCTGGTCGGCTGGCTGGACGCTGGTCTTCATCGCTCTGCTGTACCTGACTGCCCCTGCGGTTGGCGCAATGGCGCGACTGAACATCACCGACATGATGTGGCCCAACGGTGGCATCGAAGGTGGCGCTGTTTCGGTTGAAGACATCGACACCGATCCACGTTACGACTGGATGCAGACATGGCAGAAAACCGGTCTGCTGGACTGGGAAGACAAGAACGGCGACGGCAAGATCCAGTACTACAATGACGCGAATGCCGACATGCAGGCCATTGCGGAAGAAAAAGGCTGGGTTGGTAACGAACTGACCAAGTTCAACCGCGACATCCTGGTTCTGGCCAACCCCGAAATCGCCAACCTGCCGGGTTGGGTGATCGGTCTGGTCGCGGCCGGTGGTCTTGCGGCTGCCCTGTCAACCGCTGCGGGTCTGTTGCTGGCGATCTCGTCGGCGGTGTCCCACGACCTTGTCAAAGGTGCGATCAACCCGCAGATCTCTGAAAAAGGAGAACTGCTGGCGGCTCGTATCGCCATGGCCGTGGCAATCGTCGTTGCAACCTACCTGGGTCTGAACCCGCCGGGCTTTGCGGCGCAAACCGTGGCGCTTGCCTTCGGTCTGGCGGCGGCCTCGATCTTCCCGGCACTGATGATGGGGATCTTCTCGACCCGCATCAACAACACTGGCGCAGTTGCTGGTATGCTGGCAGGTCTGACCGTGACCTTGGTCTACATCTTCCTGCACAAGGGCTGGCTGTTCATTCCGGACACCAACTCGTTCACCGATGCTGACCCGCTGTTGGGTCCGATCAAGTCGACTTCGTTCGGTGCCATTGGTGCAATGATCAACTTCGGCGTTGCCTACGTCGTCGCCGGTATGACCAAGGAGACTCCGCCGGAGATCGTCGAATTGGTCGAAAGCGTGCGCATTCCCCGTGGTGCGGGCGCAGCTCAGAACAAATGAGCCTGATGTGGTCGGTACCCTCCATGGCTGACCACATCTTTCGATCCACTGTACCCGCCCGGCATCCCACCGGGCGGGGCTTTTCATTCAGAAGCCAAGGACGACCCTATGCCCCTGTCCCATGATGAGATCACCCGGTTTCTGAAATCCGTTCACCCCTATGACGCCCTGCCCACGGATACGCTGGACGCCGTTGCCCGGCAGATCGAGGTTCATGAAGTCGAAGCGAATAGCCCGGTTTACGCGTTGGGCGGCCCCCTGCCCGGTGTTTTCGTAATCTACGAAGGACAGGTCGAAATCACAGATGAAAACGGCGCGGTCGTATCCCACCTTGGTCTACGCAACTCCTTTGGCGAGCGGGGGCTGCTGAAAGACGGCAAGGCGGCAACGCATGCGCGCGCGGACACGCCGTCTGTTCTGATTCTGCTGCCGCCCGCCCTGGTGCGCCAACTGATCGACGATCATGATGTGGTCTCGAGATTCTTCAACCGAACCCGGGGCAACCGCTCCACCCCGCAAAGTCTGGCAACCACCGCTATTGACGTGTTGATGGCACGCGATCCTGCGACTTGCCCACCTTCCACCCCGGTTCAGAAGGCGGCGCAGTTGATGCGAGAAAGGCATATCTCGTCGCTTTGCGTAACCGAAGGCGAGACCCTTCTGGGCATTGCCACGCTTAGGGACATTGCAAGCAAGTTCGTGGCAGACGGAATGCCCGCAGCAACGCCGGTTTCGTCGATCATGACGGTAAATCCGGTCACACTTTCGCCCTCGGATATCGGCTCGGACGTTCTGCATGTGATGATGGAGCGCGGCATCGGCCACATTCCCATTTCCGAAGGCGGACGTCTTGTCGGCATCGTCACGCAAACGGACCTGACCCACTATCAGGCCGTCAATTCCGCCGAACTCGTGCGTCGGATCGCCCGCGCCCAATCCGCCGAGGAGATGGCGCTGGTGACGGCTGAAATCCCTCAACTTCTGGTGCAGTTGGTTGCCGGAGGGAACCGGCACGAGATCGTGACCCGCCTGATCACCGACATTGCCGATACTGCCACCCGGCGATTGCTGGTATTGGCCGAAGGCAAACTTGGGCCGCCACCCGTTCCCTATCTGTGGCTGGCGTGCGGTTCGCAAGGGCGGCAAGAACAGACGGGTGTTTCAGATCAGGACAACTGCCTGATGCTGGACGATAAGGTGACGGACGCCCAGATGCCATATTTTGCTGATCTGGCCAAATTTATTTCGGACGGTCTGGACACCTGCGGGTATTTCTATTGCCCCGGCGACATGATGGCCACCAACCCGCGCTGGTGTCAGCCGGTCCGCGTCTGGCGCGACTATTTCAAGGGCTGGATCGCCAAACCCAACCCCGAGGCACAGATGTTGGCCTCGGTTATGTTCGACCTGCGCCCCATCGGCGGCGCGTTCGAGCTGTTCTCGGATCTTCAGGCAGATACGCTCGGCGCGGCCAGCGCAAATTCAATCTTTGTCGCCCACATGATTTCCAACTCGCTCAAGCACACGCCGCCATTGGGCTTGCTCCGCGGCTTTGCAACGATCCGTTCGGGCGAGCATCGAAACACGATGGATCTGAAACATAACGGCGTCGTGCCTGTGGTGGATCTGGCCCGGATTTACAGTCTGCAGGGGCAATTCACCGAAGCTAACACACGTGCACGCCTGAAAGCCGCCGAGGCCGGCGGCGTGCTGAGCCCCGCTGGCGCGCGGGATCTGCTGGACGCCTACGATCTGATTGCCGAAACCCGGCTTGAACATCAGGTTCGGCAGATCAAGGCTGCGAAAGATCCCGACAATTACCTGCCCCCGTCGGATTTGTCCGACTTTGAGCGAAGTCATCTGCGCGATGCCTTTGTCGTGGTAAAAACGATGCAGTCGGCGGTAGGCCACGGTAAGGGCATGTTGGGTTAAGTGTAGTTTGACGAGTACGATGGGATCGCTTTCGGCGACCGTATTTGGAACAAGAAGAAGAGGCGAGACGCGCCTGAGTCAGAAAGGTTAGCCATGTTTCTTGAATTGATCGGCACGGTTTTTGCAGGTTTTGCTTTTGCAGGCATCGCAATGCTGTTGAACAAGCTTTCCGGTGGCCGTCTGCCCCGCTGGACCGCGCCGGTTGCCGCCGGTGCCGGGATGATCGGAGTGACCATCGCCAGCGAATATTCGTGGTATGGGCGCCAGCTTGAAACATTGCCCGAAGGAATGGAAATCGTGCAGGAGGTCGAAAGCCGCGCTTTCTATCGACCTTGGACCTATGCCGTGCCCTTCGTGGATCGTTTTGCCGCGATCGATACCGTATCGGTGCGCACCAACGCGCAGGTTCCCGAGCAACGCCTGGTGGATCTGTATTTCTTCGGTCGCTGGGCCCCGGTTTCCAAACTGCCCGTTGCAGTCAATTGCGCCGAAAACAGCCGCGCCAACCTGGCAGACGGTGCCGAATTCGCCGATGACGGACAGCTGCTGAATGCCACCTGGATCGCGGCGGGTTCCGGAGACCCGGTCATAGAAGCCACCTGCGAGGTCTGATCATGCTGACCCGGCTGAGCCTGCGTCTGAGAGTATTCCTGTTCTTCTGTCTGCTGGCGCTTGGCGGATTGACCGTCTGCATTGCAGCCCTGTGGGTCGGATACGCACGAACGGGCAATCCGGACCTGGCCAATGCGTTTGTTTTTGCCGGTATTCTTATCGCCTTTGGCCTTTTGGCGCTAAGTGTCGGCGTCTGGCTGTTGTTTGACGACAATGTCGCGAAACCGATCGAGCGCTTGTCGGCTGAACTGCGCGCCCGTGCGCATGCCGGTGTCAGCAGCGACCTTGACCTTCAGGCCGCGCGGTATTTGGGGGATCTGGCCCCGGCAGCGGCAGGGCTTGCGGATCGGCTCACTGACAAGACCCTTGATATCGCCGAAGCCGTCGCTGCGGAAACTGCTCATCTCGCGGCTGAAAAGCGGAAGCTTACGGCGCTGTTGACGGAAATTCCGGTGGCAATGCTGCTGGCTGGTCCGACGCATAAAATCGTTCTCTACGACGCGCAGGCCGCCGAGGTTTTGGCCCAGATTTCCCATCCTAGGCTGAACGCCTCTCTTTTCGAGTATCTGCAGCCGAACCCGCTGACAGCGGCGTATGAGAAGATGTGCAAGACCGGGCTCGAGGTCGCATGTACGCTGACCAGCATTGATGGCAACCAAAGCTATGCCGCGCGTATGAAACCCTTGGGCCATGCGCCCGGCTACATGCTGATCTTCGACGACAGCGCCGCCAATATCCCGCCCGAGGCCGCCCGCCCGCTGGTTTACAATTTCGATCTGCTGGACGGAGCCACCGATGTAGAATTCGAACATCGCGCCCTGACCGACCTGTGTTTCGTGGTGTTCGATACCGAGACGACGGGCCTGCTGCCGCACAAGGATGAAGTTGTGCAGATCGGCGCAGTCCGGGTGGTCAAGGGCCGGATCGTCGAAGGCGAGCATCTGGATTTGCTGGTCAACCCGGGAATTCCGATCCCTCCGGCTTCGACCAAGGTGCACAAGGTCAGCGACCACATGGTCCAGGGGGCTCCGGACATTGCTCAGGCTGGGCGCGTTTTTCATCAGTTCGCTCATGATGCGGTCATTGTGGCCCACAACGCCCCGTTCGATATGGCGTTTATGCGCCGGCATGAGAAACGCATGGGTGTGGAATGGAACCACCTGATTTTGGACACGGTCCTGCTGTCAGCTGTGCTGTTCGGTGCCAGCGACACACACACCCTGGATGCACTATGCGAGCGACTGGACATCACAATCCCGGAGGCGCTGCGCCATACGGCATTGGGCGACGCCGTCGCGACGGCCGAGGCTCTGGTCAAGATGCTGCCCATGCTTCGGGCACGCGGGATGGTGACATTTGGCGATGTTCTGGTCGAAACACGCAAACATGGGCGATTGCTGGAAGATCTGAACTGACGCGTAAATATTCACGCCATTTTCACCTTTCCATGGACAAACCCGACCGCTCATGGCACCTGATGCGCGTCTAAAACACGAGCGCGCAATGACGGATAGAACCTTCACCCCGGGCCCTGATCACAGCAACGCCTTTCGCCAGGCGTTGGGCTGTTTCGGCACAGGTGTGACGGTCATCACGACCAACACGGCCGAAGGGCCGCGCGCGATTACCGTGAATTCCTTTTCCTCGGTGTCGCTGGATCCCCCGCTGGTTCTGTGGTGCCTTGCCAAGGATTCCAACCGCTTTGACGCCTTCAGCGCATGCACGGACTATTCGATCCACGTCATGGCGCAGGAGCAGCAGGATCAGGCTTTGAAGTTTGCCCGAAACGGCTTTGATTTCTCGCATGCAGACTGGCGCGCGGATCCTGCCGGTCGCCCTCAACTGGACGGCTGCCTGGCGCGGTTTGATTGCCATCTGCATGACCGGCACGAAGCGGGCGATCACCTGATCTTGGTGGGCCGCGTCGAAACCGCGATGTACCGGACTGGTCAGGGCCTGATTTTCAAACGCGGTCAGTTCGGTGGTTTTGTCGATACGATCTGAACGCTATTCGTCCAGTGACCCATGGACGGCAAGCGCCTCAAGTTCAGCATCTTGGGGAACGATGACGCGAAACGCTTCATAAACACCTGAATCGGTCAACTCGCGAGCAACGGTCAGCAGCGTGTTGGGCGCGTGTTCTTCACACAGGCCGGACATATGGTCAATTTCGGCCTGTGCAACGCCCAGGGCTGCATCGATTGACGGGGCTCCGTAGAAACGAACGAAATGATCCGCGAGGCTCTGCGCGATCTGTTCAAGTTCGGATGGTTCGACCTTGGTAACGGCGACGAATGTCACCCGTCCGAATGTCTCAAGCCCCAGCCAGCCGTTGGCAAAGGCCTGCCGCGCCTTGCCTGCCAGATCAGCCGACCCCCAGTTCGAAAACTCGAACCCGCCCGAAATACACCATTCACCGGTGCGCGCAGGCGACTGAAAGACATTCATGTCACTTTCGTCAAAGTGAATGGCACGGGCCAATTTCATCAGGATGCCTCCAGCAATTCAGTCAGTGGGCGCAGTTGAGTGTCCGAACCCTTGCGGATCAGCATACCGAACCTTTCATCCGTGCCAAGGAACATGCCCTGTTCCTCAATCGGCTCACCCACGCCGCGCAGAAGTCCCATCCATTCTGCGTGCAACGGGCCGTTGCCGTCCTCTTGCCAGCGATTGAGCCAGGTCAGCATGTGACGCGACCAGCTTTCGACCAACGGCACCGGGCCGACTTCGGCACAGCCTTCGTCATAAAGCGCTGTTACATCAGGGTTTTCCCCGGGCGCATCGCTTGTCTGCAACAAGGCCAGTTCCCACCCGATCACCAACCAGTCAGGGATTTCTTCCAAACTAGTGGCGGAAGCAGCGGCCCGAAACTGCCCACACCGGGCCCCGTTCACGCAGATCAAACCGTCCCAGCCCAGATGTACGGCAACCTCGGGCGGGGCCAGCGCGCCCAAAGCGTTCTGGAAGCCCACGGCGCACAACGGCAGCATGGCCATTGCGTCCTGCAGCGGCACCTCGGGCGCGAAGACAATCGCAACCCGCAGACGGTCTGCCTGAATATTGTAAACGACCGCGCCCGCGTCACAGCCCAGCGCAGCCATGGCCTGCGCACGGTCAAACGGGTCTTCCCCGCCCTGAACCGGATGTCCGGTCAGCAATGGGGGGAAGACCGGCTCGGTCATGCCTGGCCTTTGGCGATCATGTCGCGGGCGATCTTGCGGAACGCCTCGGCCTGCGGACTGTCTGGCTTGCTGACCACGATCGGCGCACCACCATCGGCTGCGACGCGAATGTCCAGATGCAGCGGAATTTCCCCCAGCAGCGGAACGCCCAGCGCAGCGGCTTCGGAGGCCACTCCGCCGTGTCCGAATACATGCTCCTCATGTCCGCAATTCGAACAGATATGGGTCGACATGTTCTCGATCATCCCCACGATGGGCGTTTTGAGCTGATTGAACATGTCGATGCCTTTGCGGGCGTCGATCAGTGCCACGTCCTGCGGAGTTGACACGACGATGGCACCGTCCACCCGGAACTTCTGGCTCAGCGTCAGTTGCACGTCGCCTGTGCCGGGCGGCAGATCGACGATCAGCACATCCAGTGCACCCCATTGCACCTGGTTCATCATCTGCTGCAGCGCGCCCATCAGCATTGGGCCACGCCACACAACCGCCTGCCCTTCGTTGGTCATCAGGCCCATCGACATCATTGTGACACCGTGATTGCGCAACGGTAGGATCGTTTTTCCGTCAGGGCTTGCCGGTCGTCCGGAAACCCCCAGCATACGCGGCTGCGATGGCCCGTAAACATCCGCATCCAACAGTCCAACACGGCGACCTTCGGCGACCAGTGCGCAGGCCAGATTGGCGGAAACCGTCGATTTACCGACCCCGCCCTTGCCCGATGCCACGGCGATGATCCGGTCAACACCCGCAACCGGCTGTGGCCCTGTCTGCGAAGGCTTGGGTTTCGGCTTCAGATCCGGCGGCGCCTTTTCGGAATGCGCGGTCATCATCGCGGATACCTTTTCTACGCCCTCGACCATTTTCGCGGCCTGTTCGGCGGCGGCACGCACCGGCTCCATCCGCTCGGCTTGTTTCGGGTCGATCTCCAGCACGAAACGAACGGTTTCACCTTCGACATTCAGGGCACGCACCACACCTGCACTGACGATGTCCTGACCCGAAACCGGGTCGGTGATCTTTTTCAAGTTCGCCAGAACCGCGTCACGAACACTCATGCAACTGTTTCCTTGTTCCGCCCCATAGTGTGGGTATCGCCTGTCATTGCATGTGTCTCCGTCTTTTTCAGTTTATTTGACGCTATCCGCCTATCGCCGCTAGGCTTGGGGAATGCGTGCCATCCTTTTGTGCCTGAGCCTGTCGCTGTCTGCCACCCCTTCGTTATCGCAGGAGGCGCTTGGGCTTGCGGCTCCGGATCAGGTGAGGGACTCGGGTCTACTGCAACATATTCTTCCGCGCTTTTCCCTCAAGACCGGAATCCGGGTTATCGCCGATGAAAACGGGATAATGTCTGTGGCGGCCTCCCCGCCGGGTAAGCCCGTCTTTGCCCGGGATGGCGTCACCTACCATCTTCGTATTCAGGATGACCCCCGCCAGGTCCGGTTTGAGGACTGGATGCTGTCGGACATTGGAAAGCGCACGATCGAAAGCTTTGTGCCGGATCAGGGCCCTCCTTTCGATACGCAGTTTGACACCGTTGAAACTGCAGAAGAAACGGCAACGAACGCGAACACTGAGATCGGGCGCGAGCTGTCGTTTACCCATTGCGGAAGGTGTCATGTTATTGGTCCGCGCAACCGCATGAACGGTCTGGGCTCGACCCCTTCCTTTGCGGTTCTGCGCGCCATGCCCGACTGGTCGGAGCGGTTCGAAGCCTTCTTTGCGCTGAACCCGCACCCTTCGTTCACGCAAATCGCGGGGCTGACACCGCCGTTCGATCCGACCCGGCCCTCGCCTATTCACCCGGTCGAAATCACGCTGGAGGACTTGGAGGCCATCCTCGCCTTCGTATCGCACATCCGCGCGGCCGATCTGGGCGCGCCACTGCAGCATCAGTGATCCTTTCGCTTCGAGAAGTAGTCCTCGGTGTTGACAACACGCGGCCTTGGGCTGGATTGAAAAGGATTGTCCTGGTGCTGAAACTGCGCATTTACACGGCAATTGTCGCACATCTGGATCATCCGCGCCTGTTCGGATGAGGCAAACATCGGATGGCTTCCCGACAGTTTGTCCATAATGCGCTCGACCGTGGACTTCACACCGAACAACGCTCCACACTCGACGCAGGCAAAGGGTTCTTCCTCGTTCAACACCTGCTGAGACAGGGCTTTGTCACTCAGGTCCAGCTGCGGGACCAGAGCAATCGCTTTTTCGGGGCAGATCGTCCGACACAGGCCACATTGCAAACACGCGTCCTGCTGGAAATTCAGTTGCGGCATATCCGGGTTGTCGACCAATGCGCCGGACGGGCACAGCGACACGCAGCTCAAACACAGCGTGCAGGCATCCGTATCAACAGCAATGGCCCCATATGGCGCGCCCTGTGGCAAAGTGATCGGCTCATGGGCGCCAGGGTTCAGCGCCTGCGCTGCCAGTCGCGCGACCTGCCGACGATTTCCCAAGGGGAGGACCGGATCGGTCAAAGCCTGCGGGACATGCTGATCGTAAAGACGGTCAGACAGTGCATCCGGGTCAGTTTCATCAATCACACCAAGACACTCGGGATCGGCAATTGCCTGCGCCAGCATCAGTTCCTTGTCCAGCGCGTCCTTTTCGGTCGTTGGCGAAAGCAGGACATCGACTCGTGCAAATCCGTGGGCCAGACCGGCCAGCATTTCCGCATGACCAAAGCCCGAGATCACGCTCAGTTCCAGCGGGATCACATCCGCAGGCAAGCCCCGACCGAACCGGGCAGCAAGCCGGATCATCTCGGCCCCATGGGCATCGTGAACCAGCAAACGCGGAGCGATGCCTCCGGCCCTTCGGTAGGTGCGCGCCAGGACATGCATCCGGGACAGCAAAGCGGCCAGGGGCGGATCCTCGTAGGTGATCGCCGTCGACGGGCAAACCGATGAACATTCGCCGCATCCGGCGCAGATCATCGGATCTATTGCGACGTGTTCTCCGGCCGGAGTAATTGCACCCGTCGGACAAATGTCCAGACAATTCGTGCAAGCCACCTGTTCCGCCCGGGAATGGGCGCAAAGGGTTTCATCGAGACGAACATAGAGCGGCTTTTCGAACGTTCCAACCAATTGCGCCGCATCAAACGCCACCCTTTCGACGGCCAGCGCATCGCGCGGATCGGTGCGCAGGTAGCCTTCGCGCTTGGCCGGGGCCTGAACAAATGGGGTGCCGCCGGTCAGGTCGATCACAATGTCGCAGACCGATCGCGCGCCATCCTTTGCGTCGGTCCAACCGAACGCGCCCCGCCCGCCGGGTTTCAACTGCCTCAACCTGTCCAGCTTCAGCGAGAACGCACCAAGCGCCCCATTCAGCGTGCGCAGTTCCCCATGCACGACGTCAAACGATCTGGAGACCGGTACAGCGTCATCCGTGGCCAAAACCGTGATCGCCAAAGTATCTGACAAGCGCCCGGCCAGCGCAAAAGTGGCCTCGCCCGGCCCAATGATAAAGCAGGTCCCTTCGCTAACGACATCGACGCTGGGAGTGATCGGTTGCGGCAGCAGTGCTTCGGCGGCCAGCGCAGCCATCTTGGGTGCCGCATCCTGCCCCTGTTCGGACCAACCTGCGCGGTCGCGCAGATCGACAAAGCCGGGCGTTTCAACACCCAGATCGTCGGCAAGGTCACGAAACACGTCCTGCTCCTGCCCGCAGGCTATGATTGTCGTATCCTCGCCTTTCAGCGCATCGGCGGCGGCTTCCAGTTCCCGCGTGCACAGCGCGCTGTGAATTTTGGAACACGCCACGTCGCAGGCCGAGGCCACCTTGTCCGCATCCAGCGATTGGGTTCCTGCGCAATCGCAAAGCAGCATCTTTATGGCCATATCCATCCCCATCGCTTTCCCCACCCTCAGCACATTAAGCCGTATGCGCAGTGAGGCAATGTCCACGGCACCAAAGAAGGGTTTATTCGCCGGATCGACCCCGCATAACCCTCGCCCGGGCACCAAAATTCATTACCAATTGGTTAAAAAATAAACTTGTGGTGATCAATTGTCATGTTTCGCTCTAATAAGATGCTTGGCGAAAAGCCGTATTGTGTACCATAGTGGACACCAAGGAAGGCAGGGGAGAGCCTTTCGGGGAGGATTAGGTGGCCAGGGCCGCAAATCAGATCGAAATGCCGGTTGGCGTTGTTGTGCGCAAAACACCGGGTGTGACCCGTTGGGCGCGGTGGAGCTGGCGTGCAGTGGCGGCTTTGCCCGGAGCAGGACCTGCAGATTGGAAGGAATTGCGCCGCGAGGGGGAAGCCGTGGAGTACCACGCAGCCACCCTTCCGCTGACACTCTGGGCAGACGAAACCGAAGCCTACATGGTGAACCTCGCTGACATTCAGCCGTCCGTCTATCTGGTCTTGCGGGACGAGCTTGACGGAGATCATCCGTTGAATGCGGTTCTAATCACGGCTTCTCCTTTTGAAGGTCAGGACTATGCAGATACCGGAGAAGAGATCGTCGAAAAAATCCCCATGAGCGAAGGTCTGATTGCGTGGGTGCGCGACTTTACCCTGCAACATCACCGGGATGAGGTGTTCGTCAAACGCCGCCGTGACAAGAAACGGACCGATCTGGTGGAAGATGGAAAAGGGGATGCGCGCATTCGGCAGGCCTCGGACGTGTATCGCGCGCCGCGGAGGATCGTGCAATGACGGAAGTGCGCGATTTCTGGTCCCGCCGCAAGGCTGCCGTTCAGGCTGAAGCCGAGGCTGAACGCACCTCCTCCGAAGCGCAGAAAGTGGCAGAACAGCAGGCAGAGCTGGAAGAGAAGTCAGATGCGGAGATTCTTGCCGCATTCGATCTGCCGGACCCGGATGATCTGAAACCCGGTGACGACATTTCAGGGTTCATGGCCCAGGCCGTCCCCGACCGCCTCCGCCGACGTGCATTGCGACGCCTGTGGCGATTGAATCCGGTTCTGGCCAATGTGGACGGGCTGGTCGACTACGGTGAGGACTATACGGACGCCGCATGCGTCATCGAGAACATTCAGACGGCCTATCAGGTCGGCAAAGGTATGCTGGCCCATGTCGAGGCGCTGGCCGCCGAAGATGATGAAGAAGAACGTCCACCCGAAGGCGAGGACGAGGTGATCACCGAAGTCCGGGACGAACCGGCACTCGTTGAGGACACGCGACCGGAACCTGTACAGGTCGCAGAAAGCGATACGCCTGACGATACCGAACTAACCCCTGCCCCGCGCCGTATGACGTTTGAATTCGAAGGATAGCCCAATGACCGCAAGCAACGCGCAAAACCTGGATGTCTCGGCCGAAGACCGACTGCGCGCGGATTTCTACAACTTTCTTGGTTTGCTGTTGGCGGGCCCGCCGGATCAGTTGCTGCTGGATCAGATGGCCGGATTGGGTGGCGACGACACTGAACTGGGCAAGGCCATTCAGGCCATGGCAAGGGTTGCCAAAGTCACCAAACCCGCAGCGGCGGAACGGGAATTCAATGCGCTGTTCATCGGGTTGGGTCGGGGCGAGTTGCTGCCTTATGCCAGCTTCTACCTGACGGGTTTCCTGAACGAGAAACCACTGGCCCATCTACGCAACGACATGGCAGCGCGTGGGATTACGCGGGCGCAAAACGTGTTTGAACCCGAGGACAACATCGCGTCGCTGATGGAGATGATGGCGGGCATGATCGTCGGGCGCTTTGACGCGCCTGCCACGCTGGAGGACCAGAAGGTGTTCTGGAACAAGCACATCGGCCCATGGGCCATGCATTTCTATTCGGATCTCGAAGCCGCCGAAGCTTCGGTTCTCTATGCCTCGGTCGGAACAGCAGGCCGGGTTTTCATGGAGATCGAGCGGGAGGCTTTCCGGATGACGGCAGCGTAACTTGCTGCCATTCGCCAGCGCCCCAAACGGCGCTAATTCGCAATTGGGAAGGAGGAGCCCATGAGCAAGACCAAGGAAGACGGCGCCACACGCCGCGATTTCCTGAAACTGGCCGGTACCGCAGCACCCGCTGCCGTTGCCGCCGCCAGCCTGACCGGGAAAGCCGAGGCAGCCGAGCTGCCGACGGACGAGACCCGGATTCAGGACACAGCGCATACGCGCGCATACTTGAAAAGCGCGCGCTTCTGAGCCGCGACGACAGCGCCCGGGTCTGATCCGGACGACGTCACACCCGACTGACGGTTGCGATTGGCCCTGACGTCGGCTTCAGCAGTACCAAGCCAGCCATGGCTCACATGGCCAGCAAGGGAGGAAAACAATGCTTAGGAAAAAGACCAACGGGGTTGCGAGACGCCCCCAGCGGACAAGTATCCTGTCCCAGGTCGGCGAAAAAACCGTCGATCGCCGCGCATTCCTGCGTGGCTCGGGCCTGACGATCGGCGGCCTTGCCGCGATCAGCGCCACGGGTGGAACCGTGACGCCAGCCAGCGCCCAGACAGCGGCAAACCAGGCCGTTGAGAATATCAAATCCGTATGCACCCACTGTTCGGTCGGCTGTACAGTCGTCGCCGAAGTGCAGAACGGTGTCTGGATCGGGCAAGAACCCGGTTGGGACAGCCCGTTCAACCTGGGTGCGCACTGCGCCAAGGGTGCCTCGGTCCGCGAGCATGCCCACGGCGAGCGTCGCCTCAAGTATCCAATGAAAAAGGAAGGCGGCGAGTGGAAGCGCATCAGCTGGGAAGAGGCGATCAACGAGATCGGCGACGGCATGATGAGCATCCGCGAGGAATCCGGGCCGGACAGCGTGTACTGGCTGGGGTCCGCGAAGCATAACAACGAACAGGCCTATCTGTTCCGCAAGTTCGCCGCCTACTGGGGCACGAACAACGTGGACCATCAGGCCCGTATCTGCCACTCTACCACTGTTGCGGGTGTTGCGAATACATGGGGCTACGGTGCCATGACCAATTCGTATAACGACATCCACAATTCCCGGGCCATCTTCATCATCGGCGGCAACCCGGCCGAGGCGCACCCCGTCTCACTGCTGCATGTTCTGCGCGCGAAAGAGCAGAACAACGCGCCGCTGATCGTCTGCGACCCGCGCTTTACGCGCACCGCGGCGCATGCAGATGAATATGTCCGCTTCCGCCCCGGCACAGACGTTGCGCTGATCTGGGGTATCCTGTGGCACATATTCGACAACGGCTGGGAAGACAAAGAGTTCATCCGCACCCGTGTCTGGGGCATGGACCAGATCCGTGAAGAGGTTGCCAAGTGGAACCCGGATGAGGTCGAGCGCGTCACCGGTACTCCGGGCTCGCAGTTGAAGCGCGTTGCGCGGACCATGGCCAACAACCGTCCCGGCACCGTGATCTGGTGCATGGGCGGTACGCAGCACACCAACGGCAACAACAACACACGCGCATACTGCGTGTTGCAGCTTGCCTTGGGTAACATGGGCGCCTCGGGTGGTGGGACCAACATCTTCCGCGGCCATGACAACGTGCAGGGCGCGACGGACCTGGGTGTTCTATCACACACCCTGCCCGGCTACTATGGCCTGTCGGCCGGCGCCTGGGGCCATTGGGCCCGCGTCTGGGGTGAAGAACCGGAATGGCTGGCTGGCCAGTTCGCCACGATCAAGGACAAGGAAGGCAAGGACAAACCACTTCAGAACGAACGTGGCATCCCTGTTTCCCGATGGATCGACGGTGTTCTGGAGGACCCGGCGAACATGGATCAGGACAACAACGTCCGTGCCATGGTTCTGTGGGGTCACGCTCCGAACTCGCAAACGCGAGGCCCGGAGATGAAAACGGCGATGGAGAAGTTGGACATGCTGGTCGTGATCGACCCGTATCCCACCGTCTCGGCCGTTCTGCATGACCGCACCGATGGGGTCTACCTGTTGCCCGCCTGCACGCAGTTCGAAACCCGTGGCTCGGTCACGGCGTCGAACCGTTCGCTGCAGTGGCGCGACAAGGTGGTTGATCCGCTGTTCGAAAGCCTGCCGGACGAGGTCATCATGGCCAAGTTCGCCAACAAGTTCGGCTGGGCGGATCGGTTCTTCCGCAATATCGAGATGGAAGACCCGGAAACGCCGAATGTTGAAAGCATCACCCGTGAGTTCAACTCGGGCCTCTGGACCATCGGCTACACCGGTCAGTCGCCGGAACGTCTGAAAAGCCATATGGCCAACCAGCACACGTTCGACAGAACCACGCTGCAAGCCATTGGCGGACCCAACGACGGCGAGTACTATGGCCTGCCCTGGCCCTGCTGGGGAACACCGGAAATGGGTCATACGGGGACACCGAACCTGTATGATATGTCCAAACCGGTGGCCGAAGGCGGCCTGACCTTCCGCGCCCGTTTTGGCGTAGAACGCGACGGCGATAACCTGCTGGCCGAAGGTGTCTATAGCGTTGGATCGGAAATCCAGGACGGTTATCCCGAGTTCACGATGCAGATGCTGATGGACCTTGGCTGGGACGGTGACCTCACCGCTGAGGAACGCGCGGCTATCGACGCCGTTGCGGGACCAGAGACCAACTGGAAGACCGACCTGTCCGGCGGTATCCAGCGGGTCGCGATCGCTCATGGCTGTGCGCCCTTCGGGAACGCAAAAGCCCGCGCGGTCGTCTGGACCTTCCCGGATCCGATCCCACTGCATCGCGAGCCGCTCTATACCAACCGGCGCGATCTGGTGGAGGACTATCCGACCTACGAGGACCGGCATGCCTATCGCCTGCCCACCCTTTATGCTTCGATCCAAAAGAACGACTTTTCAAAGGATTACCCGATAATCCTGACGTCAGGTCGTTTAGTCGAATATGAAGGTGGCGGTGATGAGACGCGGTCGAATCCGTGGCTGGCTGAACTGCAGCAGGACATGTTCGTCGAGATCAATCCGCGCGATGCCAACAACCTTGGTATTCGTGACGGGTCGCAGGTCTGGGTCGAAGGTCCCGAAGGCGGCAAGGTCAAGGTAATGGCGATGCTGACCAACAGGGTCGGTGCCGGCGTGGCCTTCATGCCGTTCCACTTCGGCGGCCATTTCCAGGGCGAAGACCTCAGGGCGAAATACCCTGCTGGTGCCGATCCCTATGTCTTGGGTGAAAGTTCCAACACCGCCCAGACCTATGGCTATGATTCAGTGACCCAGATGCAGGAGACCAAGTGTACTCTCTGCAAGATCTGGGCAGCGTAAGGAGGACGATAATGGCTAGAGCAAAGTTTCTCTGCGACGCTGAACGCTGCATCGAGTGCAACGCCTGCGTGACCGCGTGCAAGAACGAACACGAGGTGCCGTGGGGCATCAACCGCCGCAGGGTGGTGACGATCAATGACGGTAATCCGGGCGAACGCTCGATCTCGGTTGCCTGCATGCATTGTTCGGATGCACCTTGCATGGCGGTGTGCCCGGTCGACTGCTTCTATCAGAACGAGGAAGGCGTCGTCCTGCACTCCAAGGACCTGTGCATCGGCTGCGGCTATTGCTTCTACGCGTGCCCATTCGGCGCGCCGCAATACCCGCAGGCCGGTAACTTCGGATCGCGCGGCAAGATGGACAAATGTACCTTCTGCGCCGGCGGCCCCGAGGAAACGCACTCGACCGCAGAGTTCGCCAAGTACGGTCGCAATCGGATCGCCGAGGGCAAACTGCCCATCTGCGCCGAAATGTGTTCCACCAAGGCCCTGCTTGCCGGTGACGGCGATGTGGTCTCGGCCATCTACCGCGAGCGCGTCGTCGCCCGTGGCTTTGGCTCGGGCGCCTGGGGTTGGGGCACGGCCTACGACCAGAAAGACGGATAAAACCGTTTTCTTGAACCAAACAGACGACCCGCTGCGCCGGGTCGTCTGACTAGGGATTTTGACCGAGGTTCAGATGTTCCGCTTGCTCACCGTATTGCTGCTGACATTCTCGATGGCCCAGATCGCCGTCGCCCAATCAAGTGAAACCCAAGCCCCCGCCCCTGCCGACAGGTCAGCGACTGGCGGCGCGACAACGCTTGAAGACATCCTGGCGCGTCAGCGCGGCGAAAAGGTGGATAACAGCTATCGCTCGGACAATACCGGCCAAGGCAACGCCGAAGGCTTGCTTGGCCAGTTGGGGACGCGCGGCGTCGCCTCGGACAGCGATGTCTATCGCGCCCTTCGCTATGGCTCGGCAGACGTGACGGTGTCGTCCAAAGGGCCAGCGGCCGGAGTACTGATCCAAGACGGCGGTATGTGGTGGCTGAACTTTCGAACCGGACCGCTGCGCGAATACGGAACCTATATCGTGGGCGGAATGCTGGCGGTCATCGTATTGTTTTTCCTGATCCGCGGGAAAATCCGCATCGATGGCGAAAGGACCGGCCGCACGGTGACCCGCTTCAATGGATTTGAAAGGTTTGGCCATTGGCTGTTTGCCGGGTCGTTCCTGATCCTCGGCGTCACGGGTCTGCTGACTCTATATGGCCGCGACTTCCTGATCCCGCTTGTCGGCAAGGAAGGGTTTGCAACGATTGCTCAGGGGTGCAAATGGCTGCACAACAACCTCGCCTGGGCTTTCATGCTTGGCCTGATCATCGTCACGGTGAACTGGATCGCCCACAATATCCCCAACCGGACCGACCTGAAATGGCTCGCTGCCGGAGGAGGCCTGTTTTCCAAAGGCAGTCACCCGCCCGCCTGGAAGTTCAACGCGGGCCAAAAAATCATCTTCTGGGCCTGTATCCTGCTTGGCGTCTCAATTAGCTTGTCCGGTCTGTCGCTTCTGTTCCCCTTTGAACTGCCGATGTTCGCAAAGACCTTCTCGGTCGCCAACGCGACCGGGCTTCCGCAAATGCTGGGCCTGACCCTGCCCGAGCAGATGTCCCCGCAGGAAGAGATGCAGTATGCCCAAGTCTGGCACGTGATGGTCGCGTATGTGTTCATCGCCATCATCATAGCCCATATCTATCTGGGCTCGGTCGGCATGGAGGGCGCATTTGACGCCATGGGCACGGGCGAGGTCGAGGAACAATGGGCGCGCGAGCATCATTCGCTGTGGCTGGAAGACGTCCAGGAAAAAGAGGCTGGCAAGGCAGCGGCCTCGCCCGCGGAATAGATGCGCAAGCTGGTCATAGCACTGGCCCTGATCCCCTTCCCGGCTTTGGCCGAGTTTTTCACGCTCAAGGGTCACGGCGGGCCGATCATGGGGATCGCCGCTGCGCCGGACGGACGGATTGCGACTGCCAGTTTCGACAACTCGGTCGGGCTGTGGTCGGACCGCAAGCCGGAATGGCTTGAAGGGCACGAGGCCGCCGTCAATTCCGTCGCCTTCAACGGCCGAGCTGTCTACTCCGCCGGAGACGATTTCACGCTGCGTCGCTGGCCGGACGGAGAGATCGTTGGCCAACACAAAGGCAAGATCGTTGGGCTTGCCGCCTCGAAGACGCATGTGGCCACGGCCAGTTGGGACGGAACCATCGGGATTTGGCCAGAAGATGGTTCGGCCTCGCTGACACTTCAGGCGGGCAGCGGCGTGAATGCCGTTACCTTTTCCCCGGATGGGGCCACGTTATACTCGGCGGGCATGGACGGTACATTGCGCGTTTGGGACGTTGCCAGTGGACAGGAAACTGACCGGATGGTCGAACACGGGTTCGGTATTAACGAACTGGTTCTGAACTCCACTGACAACTGGATCGCCTATGGCGCCGTGGACGGTGTGACGCGCATCCTGGACCTGACAACCGACGAAGAACGCGACTTTACGCTCGACCGCCGTCCAATCCTTGCGCTGGCGCTTAGCCCCGATCGCAACCTTTTGGCGGTCGGCGATGGCGAAGGCTACATCATGGTGATCGACACGGTAGAATGGCGCATCGCGCAGGATTTCCGTGCAACCTTGCGCGGGCCGGTTTGGGCATTGGCCTTCTCGTCGGACGGTCAGAACATCCATGCCGGCGGCATTGACGAGGCGATGTACAGCTGGCCCGTCGCCGCCCTTGGGGATCAGGAACAAATGGCCGCAGCCGAACCCAGCTTCCTTAAAAACCCGGAAGAGATGAGCAATGGCGAACGCCAGTTTACCCGAAAATGCTCGATCTGCCACAGCTTGACCCCCGACAATGAACGACGGGCCGGACCGACTTTGCACGGTGTTTTTGGCCGGCAGGCAGGCACCCTGCCCGGATATTTCTACTCGGACACGCTGCAAGACTCTGATATCGTTTGGAATGAGGACACAATTAATACCTTGTTCGATCAGGGTCCGGACCATTACATTCCGGGATCGAAGATGCCGATGCAGCGGATCGCCGGGTCACAGGACAGAGTGGATCTGATCGACTTTCTGCGCCGCGCCACGGCACCAGAAAACTGAGCCGGAGGGAACCATGAAAGCCTTTCTTGCCGCCGTTGCGGCGATGGTCGTTATCACTGTCAGCGCGCCTTATGCTCTGAAACAGGCCGGGTTCAGTGCTGCGGACGCAGGGTCTGGTTCCGCGGTACGCCTCGACTGAATGTCCCACTACCTTACCACAAAAGAACTGGCCGACCTGCTGCGCATTGGTGAGCGGAAGGCCTATGATCTGGCCTCCTCGGGCGAAGTGCCTTGCGTGCGTGCGATGGGCAAGCTGCTGTTCCCCCGAGCCGAGGTCATCGCCTGGCTGAATGCGTCGCGGTCCGGGCCGCAGGTCGCGGAACCGCCCCTTCCGCCGATTGTCGCAGGAAGTCACGATCCCCTACTGGACTGGGCCTTGCGGGAAAGCGGATCGGGTCTGGCAACATATTACGACGGGTCTTTCGACGGCCTGAACCGCCTGAAAGATCGCAGCGCGCAGGCTGCCGTGTTGCATATCCACGAAGAAAACGGGTTCAACACCCAGGCGATGCGCAACACCTTCGGCGAAGCACCGGTTGTCCTTATCGAGATCGCGCAAAGACAGCGCGGTCTGTTGCTGGCCCCAGGCGTGTCGGGCATCAGGGAATTTGAGGACCTGAAAGCGCGGCGGGTCATACTCCGTCAGGATAGTGCGGCAAGCCAACATCTGTTCGACGTACAACTGTCCGCCTGCGGCCTCACTCGGGATGATCTGGACGCGCTGCCATCCTGCGCCCGAACCGAGGAAGAACTGGCTGTGGCCCTGCACGATGCCAAAGCCGAGGTCGGATTCGGATTGGGGGCCTTGGCCGGACTGTATAATCTTGGTTTTGTCCCGACGCATACCGAGAGGCTGGACCTTGCAATCTGGCGACGCGCTTATTTTGACGCACCCCTGCAAAAGCTGCTGGGATTCCTGCGATCAGAACGATTTTCCACTCGAGCAACCGAATTCGGCGGATACGATCTGTCCCGTATGGGAACAGTCCATCATAACGGGGCCAGTGGCTGAGCGCCTGCTTTCATCTGGCGTTTGGGAAGAACAGCTGTTGGCCGTCCAACTGGTAGGACTCGATGGCGGCCTGCCCGTCAGGCCCTGTCAGCCAGTCGATAAAACGCTGCCCGGCAGCGGCCCTGACACCCGGATACTTTTCCGGGTTAACCAGAATGATGCCGTATTGGTTGAAAAGGCGCGGATCACCTTCGACAAGAATTTCAAGATCGCCCTTGTTTCCGAATGACTGCCAGGTGGCCCGATCCGTCAGCGCATAGGCCTGCAACCCGCTTGCCACATTAAGCGTGGCGCCCATTCCCGATCCGGTTTCACTGTACCACCTCCCCGACGCTTTGGTCGGATCAATCCCTGCACTGGCCCAATGACGCATTTCGGCCTTGTGGGTTCCGCTGTCATCCCCGCGTGAGGCGAAAGGGGCCTCGGCCTCGGCTACCGCAGACAGGGCGGCCAGAACATCGGAGCCGCCGCGAATATCGGCCGGATCCGACTTGGGCCCTACAAGCACAAAGTCATTGTACATGACGTCAAAGCGTTCGACGCCCCAGCCGTCAGCAACGAACTGCTCTTCGGCGGGCTTTGAGTGCACCAGAAGGACATCACCGTCCCCATTGATCGCATTCCTGATCGCCTGCCCTGTGCCGACCGCGACGACCCGAACATCAATTCCGGTTTCCACTTCAAAACCCGGCAGGATGTAATCCAACAGGCCCGAGTTCTGCGTCGATGTGGTCGATTGAACGATGATAAACGGCGCTTCCGCCTGCGCGGGGGCAAGCTGCAGGCCAAACGCTACAACCGCTGCCCGAATGAAGTTTCGGATCATTCAGTTCTCCGTCGAGTTTTCAAGTGACCAGTCCGCCATCAAGGTAGCGTCGCGAGGCTTCGCTTGTCGGCGCCTCAAGTACCTGATTGGCGGCGCCATGTTCAACCACATGACCGGCCTGCATCATGACCACATCTGACGCCAATCGCCGGGCCTGACCGATGTCGTGCGTCACCATCACGATGCGGACGCCCCGCATGGAAGCCCGCAAGATCATCTGTTCGATTTTCTGCGTCGCGCCTGGGTCAAGTGCGCTGGTCGGTTCGTCCAGAAACAAGGTATCGGGCAATGTAGCCAGTGCCCGAAGAATGGCCAATCGCTGCGCCTCACCTCCGGAAAGGGATCGTGCCGCTTGACGCGCCTTGGCTTCCAGTCCGCCCTCGGTCAGCAGCTCTGCAATTCGGTCCCTGCGCTGAGCGTGGTTCAGCCCCTGTCGTTTCAGCACAAAGCCCAAATTGCCCGCAACAGAGCGGCGCAACAGAACCGGCCGCTGAAAAACCATCGCCTGACGTGCCTTGTGTTCGGCATTCAGCGGCACATTGTCCTGAAACACTCGACCACCGTCCGGCGCGATCAACCCATGCAGGCACCTGAGAAGAAGGCTTTTACCCGCCCCGTTCGGCCCGAGGATCAACGTCGGGCCAGGCCCGTCCAAAGTCAGTTCCCGCACGTTCAGCAGGTCCTTGCCATCACGCGCGATCCTGAGATCCTTCACCTGCAGTTTTCTATACATTTCACCGGCCAGATCACGCATGGCGTAATCCTTCCCGTTCAGCCCTGAGGCTCAGCGCGCTGACCATGGCATTTACCGCTACCGCAATTCCGATCAGGATCGCCCCAAGGGCCAGCGCAAGCGCCAGATTGCCCTTGGATGTCTCAAGCGCGATGGTGGTCGTCATGACCCGCGTCACGTGATTGATATTGCCGCCGACGATGATCACTGCGCCAACCTCGGCAATGGCCCGCCCGAAGCCCGCAAGCAACGCCGTGGCAAGTGCCAGCCGGGCATCCCACAACAAGACCGGAACCGAGGCCAGTCGCGACACGCCAAGCGAGCGCAACTGCTCCGAATACTCTTCGGCCAGCATCTCGACCACCTGTCGTGTCAATGCTGCGACGATGGGCGTGACCAGAACCACCTGCGCGATGATCATAGCGGTTGGTGTGTAAAGCAGCTGCAAGACGCCCAATGGCCCTGACCGTGACAACATCAGATAGACAAGCAACCCGACCACCACGGGCGGCAAACCCATCAGGGCGTTCATCAGAACAATCAGCACTCGGCGTCCCGGAAACCGAGCCACGGCAAGAGCAGCGCCCAAGGGCATGCCGATGGCGGCTGAAATCAACACGGCAAAGATCGAAACGCGCAGGGATAGCAGGACAATCGACCAAAGCTCTGTATCCCCGTTCAGGATCAGAGCCATCGCCTTGCTGAATTCTGATGCAAAATCCTGCATTTCATCCCACTTGAAGGCCAACTCGTACGAATTGCATCAATTCACAACGAAATACTAATCGGAAATGATTGTAAGTACAGACACTTTTGCGGCACCTCAAACCAAAAACGCGGCCCGTTTCCAAGCCGCGTTTCGTTGTTTCAAGTAATCCGGTTGTCAGTTCAATGCTGCATCCGTGATCTTATGAGTCCATGCCCCTTCCGGTTCCTTCGTGATGGCAGGGTTTTCCGCGGACACGGCCGACAGAAGCGTCTTCACGGTCTGCTCATAATCGCTGGGGTCAAGCGCGCCATCCGATCCTTCGATCAGCTTTGCGATTTCACCCATCATATAGACCTGATGATCCAGTTCCTGTGCGCCGGTTTCGTCAAACTCCAGCACGATCTCGGCTGCTTCTTCCTGGTTCTCGGCAGCGTATTTCCACCCTTTCATCGAAGCCCGAACAAAGCGCTCCATCTTGTCGACAAAGGCCGGGTCATCCAGGTTTTCTTCCATGACGTACAGACCATCTTCGAGCATACCAAAGCCCATCTGCAGGTAGTTGAAGGTCACCAGTTCTTCCGGGGTGATACCGGCCTGCAGGATCTGGCGGTACTCGTTGTAAGTCATGGTCGAAATGCAATCAGCCTGCCCCTGAATCAGAGGATCTGCCGAAAACGCCTGCTTCAGAACCGTAACACCGTTTTCATCCGCACCATCCGTCTCGATTCCCAGAGATGCCATCCATGCATAGAACGGGTATTCGTTCCCGAAGAACCAGACACCCATCGTCCGCCCCGGGAAATCTTCCGGAGATTCAACGCCGGTGGACTTCAAACAGTTGACCTGCAATCCGCCGGTCTTGAAGGGCTGCGCGATGTTGACCAAGGGTACGCCCCGCTCACGCGCCGCAAGTCCGGCTGCCATCCATGTGGTGATGACGTCAGCCCCGCCCCCTGCGATGACCTGTTCCGGCGCGATATCAGGGCCGCCGGGCTTGATCGTGACATCCAGCCCTTCTTCGTCATAATAGCCTTTTGCTTCGGCCACGAAATAGCCCGCGAACTGCGCCTGACCGACCCATTTCAACTGTAGCGTTACCTCGTCCGCCGCCAGCGCCGTAGTGGCTGCCAGGCTGAAGGCTGTAACCGCCCCGCTGAGTAGCTTATTCATCTTCATTTCTCCTAGTTGCTATTGGTGCCCCGTTTTCGGGGTCTGTTGAATTCTTTCCTGCGTTATCCTCGTTGTGACGGATGCCAGAATGTCACCGCCTTTTCGATCATAGCCACCAGCCCGTAAAAAGCCGTTCCGGCCAGCGCGGCCACAACAATCTCGGCCCAGACCATATCCAGCGACAATTGTCCGACGCTGGTCGAAATTCGAAAGCCCATCCCGACTATGGGCGAACCAAAGAACTCGGCCACGATAGCGCCGATCAGGGCCAAGGTGGTAGAAATCTTTAGTCCGTTGAAAATGAATGGCATCGCCGCAGGAAGGCGGAGTTTCACAAAGCTCTGCCAATAGGTCGCCGCATAGGTCTCCATCAGGTCGCGCTGCATGGTTGTCGCTTCGCGCAGGCCAGCCACGGTGTTGACCAGCATGGGAAAGAACACCATCACAACCACGACGGCGGCCTTGGAATGCCAGTCGAACCCGTACCACATCACCAGAATGGGTGCGGTGCCCACGATCGGCAGCGCAGCAACGAAGTTACCAACCGGCAGCAGACCCAGGCGCAGGAAATCCCACCGGTCCACGGCAATCGCCATCAGAAACGCCGCGCCGCAACCAATCACATATCCGCTGAAGGCGCCTTTGATGATCGTCTGCACGAAATCGGCCCAGAGGATCGGCAAACTGTCCGCAAACCGCAGCGCGATGACCGACGGTGCGGGCAGAATGACCAGAGGAACATCCAGCCCACGCACCAGCATTTCCCAGATGCCAACAACCGTCAGCCCGAAAACCAGAGGGGCCAGAAACCTGACCATGCGCGTGTCGGCCCAGGGACCACTGGCCAGCCGGCTGTTCAGCCACCAGCCGAACACCCACAACAGGACTGCACCAAAAACCAGTATCATTGCGCCATCCCCATGCGTTTCAGTACCGCCCGTTCAATCAGACCCAACAGACCCACTAGGCAAGCCGCCAGAATGGCCGCCGCGAACAGGGCTGACCAGATCTGAACCGTCTGACCGTAGTAGCTGCCTGCCAGCAGCCGCGCGCCCAGACCGGCAACCGCACCTGTCGGCAGTTCTCCGACAATTGCGCCGACCAGCGACGCTGCGATGCCGATTTTGAGCGAAGCGAACAGGTACGGCATCGATGCGGGCAGGCGCAGTTTCCAGAACCCCTGCGACGTGTTGGCATTGTAGGTCCGCAGCAGGTCAAGTTGCATGGCATCCGGGCTGCGCAAGCCTTTGACCATGCCGACAACAACCGGGAAAAAGCTCAGGTAGGCCGAGATGATCGCCTTGGGAATAATCCCCTGAACACCCACCGAATACAGAACGACGATGATCATCGGCGCCAAAGCAATGATCGGGATCGTCTGGCTGACAATTGCCCAGGGCATAACAGACAGGTCCATGACCCGACTATGGACAATCCCAACGGCCAGCAAAATGCCAAGCCCGGTACCAATGACAAAACCCAGCATCGTGGCGCTTAAGGTTACCCAACCATGATACACCAGCGACCGCTTGGAGGTGATATTCTTGCCTATCGTGGTCTCCCACAGCTCGATCGCGACCTGGTGCGGGGATGGCAGGCGCGGTTTTTTCTGCTCCCACGTGGCGGGGATCGCAAAGCTGTTGCTCAAAACCAGCCTGGCCTCTCCCATGTCGCGGCGCGCGCTGGCGGTCGGCGGCTGAACCTCAGCCCCGCCGCGCTCAAGCTCGGACAGCACACCCTTGATGTTCATCGGAACACAGGCGGCGTACCAAATGGCAACGATAGCAGCCACGACTGTCAACACGGCAACAATCTGCTTCATGCACGCCACTCCATCCGGATCACTGGCAGGGTTTCGGGCGGCACGGGCGGCTCCGTTCCGGCCTCGACAAACCCTTCCCGGCGATAGAACCTTTGCGCTGCCTTGTTCGGCTCATGTGTTGTCAGCCACAGAAAATCGCGATTTTCCTTGGCCTTGTCCAACAACCGCTTACCAATCCCCTTGCCGGTTCGCAGGCAGTATAATGCGCCGACCTTGCACGCCACGGGATCAACGGACATGTAGCAGTCTACCGGGTCGCCCACGACCCAGATTTCGCGTTGCGGAAAGGCCTCATTGATCAATCCGGCAAGCTTTTCCACGGGCAGTTCTTCGGGCATCCAGCATGTTGCCTTCATCCAAGTCGAGATAACTTGTGCGCAGGCCGGGACATCGTCCCGCTCTGCCCGTCTGATAGATTCACCCGGCATCAGACGTCATCCCCGTGACCGGCACGCAGCCCCTCGCGCACGCGGTGGGCCACCTCAATGAATTCCGAAGAATCCCGGATGTCCAAAGGCCGTTCCTTGGGCAGCGGGCTGTCGATCACATCCGTGATCCGTCCCGGACGCGGGCTCATCACTACGATCTTGGTGCTCAGATACACCGCCTCGGGGATCGAGTGGGTCACAAACCCGATTGTCTTTTCCGTCCGCGCCCACAGCGCAAGAAGCTGTTCATTCAGGTGGTCGCGCACGATTTCGTCCAAAGCGCCGAAAGGTTCGTCCATCAGCAGGATATCGGCATCAAAAGCCAGCGCCCTGGCAATACTGGCACGTTGCTGCATCCCACCGGATAGCTGCCAAGGAAACTTGCCACCAAACCCTTCAAGATCAACAAGTTCCAGAACGTTCTTCACACGCTCATCCTGCTCGGCCGCCGAGTACCCCATGATCTCAAGCGGCAGCTTGATGTTCTTGGCGATGGTCCGCCAGGGATACAGCCCCGCCGCCTGAAACACATAGCCATAGGCCCGGTTCCGCCGCGCTTCATCCGGGGTCATGCCGTTTACTGTCAGGGTTCCCCCGGTCGGGGTTTCAAGTGCCGCGATACAGCGCAGGAAGGTGGTCTTGCCACAGCCCGAGGGGCCGATGAAACTGACAAAATCGCCCTTGTCGATCGACAGGTTTACATCTTTCAATGCGTGGATCGGCCCGTCATTGGTCTGGAAGGTGAGGTCCAGCTGTTTTGCCTGAATGACGGGCTGTTCATTACTTGTCATATTTGTCCTTTCACCGACAAACGCTCAAAACCGTCGCGTAGGTCTGGTCAGGGTTTGCAAGGACAAACCCCTCGTGCCCATCGCTGTAGAAATCCCATGTAAAGTCATAGGTTTCTTCATAACCGATACATTTCGCCGTCAGTGTCGATATCTGTCCATCTTGATTTCCAACAACCAAGACATCGCAGGCGGTTTCGTAAAACAGCAACCGCCCTTCTTTCAACAAGGCCATGTCTGTTGCCTCGGCGGTGCTGCGTTCAAAGTGAACGTCGCATCCCGAGTTGTTGCCATATACCGGAAAACCTGACTGCGCATACGCGACAGTTCCGCTACATAGCAACGAAGCCATGGAACAAAGTAGTCCGCGCAAATCACACACCTGTCGCCGGAATACCCGTGCGTTCCACCGGTCGTGGGGCAGTCAGGTCTTTCCAGGTGCTCAGCGCCTTGTTCACATGGGTATTGGCCTCACGCGCAACAAACTGACCGTGCCCTTCCTGCGTTTTGATCTCGCCATCATGCACCGCGACTTGCCCACGGCTGAGCGTGAAACGTGGCAGACCCTTGACCTTCTTGCCCTCAAAGACGTTGTAGTCGATCGAGGATTGTTGCGTGCCCGCGCTGATGGTTTTGGTCTTTTGGGGGTCCCAGACGACCAGATCGGCATCCGCCCCCACCAAAACTGCGCCCTTTTTCGGATAGCAATTCAATATCTTGGCGATGTTTGTCGATGTAACCGCCACAAACTCGTTCGGCGTCAGCCGCCCTGTTTCGACACCATGGGTCCAAAGCATTGGCATCCGGTCTTCCAACCCGCCGGTCCCATTAGGGATCTTGGTGAAATCGCCGACACCGAACCGCTTCTGCTCGGTCGTAAAGGCGCAATGGTCAGTTGCCACCACGCTTAGCGATCCTGATTGCAGGCCTGCCCACAGACTGTCCTGATGCTGCTTGTTGCGGAACGGCGGGCTCATCACTCTGCGCGCCGCATGATCCCAGTCCTGGTTGAAATACTCGCTTTCATCCAGCGTCAGATGCTGAATCAGCGGCTCGCCCCAGACGCGCTTGCCCTGCATTCTGGCCCGGCGGATGGCCTCATGCGCCTCTTCACACGAGGTGTGCACGACATAGAGCGGCACGCCCGCCATGTCGGCGATCATGATGGCACGGTTGGTCGCCTCGCCTTCGACCTGAGGCGGTCGGGAATAGGCGTGCGCCTCGGGGCCGGTATTTCCTTCAGCCAGCAGTTTGGCGCTGAGTTCCGCGACTACATCACCGTTTTCGGCATGCACCAACGCAGTCCCGCCCAGTTCGGCCAGACGCCTGAAGGACGCAAACAACTCGTCATCATTCACCATCAGCGCGCCCTTGTAGGCCATGAAGTGCTTGAACGTGTTGATACCCCGCGTCTCGATCACGGTCTTGATGTCGTCAAAGACCTGCTCGCCCCACCATGTTACTGCCATGTGGAAGGAATAGTCGCAGTTTGCACGCGTCGATTTATTGTCCCAGCGTTTCAGGGCATCCAGCAGGCTTTCCCCCGGATTCGGCAATGCGAAATCGACGACCATGGTGGTCCCGCCGGCCAGCGCCGCCCGCGTGCCGCTTTCGAAGTCGTCACTGGAATAGGTTCCCATAAACGGCATTTCCAGATGCGTATGCGGGTCAATCCCACCGGGCATGACATAGCACCCGGTTGCGTCCAGTTCCTTGTCGCCTTTCAAATCTGGACCAATTTCCGTGATTACGCCGGCCTCGATCTTTACGTCTGCCTTGTACGTTAAATCGGCGGTGACGATTGTTCCGTTCCTGATAACAGTGCTCATGTCAAACTCCCTGTTGCGGTCTGCGCCGCTTGCTTCATCTGGCCAAAAGTATCCCGGGGGAGTCGCCCAGCGGGCGACGGGGGCAGAGCCCCCTACTTCACAATCTCCGCAGTTTCGACGACCGCGTGAAACAGAACATCCGCCCCGGCAGCAGCCCATTCCTTGCTGATCTCTTCGGCCTCGTTGTGGCTCAGGCCATCCACACACGGACACATCACCATCGCCGTCGGGGCAACGCGATTGATCCAGCAGGCGTCGTGCCCGGCGCCGGAAATGATATCTGTATGGGAATACCCCAAACGATCAGCCGCGCTTCGAACCGCTGCAACGCAGGTCTCATCGAACTTCACCGGGTCAAAACCGCCGACTTTCTCAAATTCAATCTGAAGCCCCATTTCATCCACGATGTCCTCGGCAGCAACACGCAGCCGGTTTTCCATGTCGGTGATCACGTCCAATTCGGGCGAGCGGAAGTCTACCGTGAACACCACCTTGCCCGGGATCACATTTCGGGAATTGGGGTAGACGTCGATATGCCCTGCCGCCCCAACCGCGTGGGGCGCGTGGGACCACGCAATTTCGTCCACTTTCTCAAGGATGCGCGCCATGGCCAGACCCGCATTCTTGCGCATCGGCATCGGGGTCGACCCAGTATGGGCGTCTTTGCCGGTAACCGTGATCTGGGTCCAGCTCAGGCCCTGGCCATGCGTGACAACGCCGATGTCCTTTTCCTCGGCCTCCAGGATGGGGCCCTGTTCGATATGCAGTTCAAAAAAGGCGTGCATTTTTCGCGCACCGACTTCCTCGTCTCCTCGCCAGCCAATGCGATTCAGCTCATCGCCAAACTTCTTTCCTTCCGCGTCTTCCCGGTCATAGGCCCAGTCCTGCGTGTGCATTCCCGCAAACACGCCCGAGGACAACATGGCCGGCGCATATCTGGTGCCTTCCTCGTTGGTCCAGTTGGTCGCAACGATCGGGTGCTTCGTCTTGATCCCCAGGTCATTGAGTGTCCGGATGATCTCCAACCCGCCCAGCACACCCAGCACACCGTCGTATTTCCCGCCGGTCGGCTGCGTGTCCAGGTGCGACCCAACATAGACTGGCAGAGCATCAGGGTCAGAGCCTTCGCGATGGGCGAACATATTGCCCAACTGATCCAGTCCCATGGTGCAACCGGCTTCCTCACACCATTTCTGGAACAGCGCGCGCCCTTCGGCATCTTCGTCCGTCAATGTCTGGCGGTTATTGCCGCCCGCAACGCCGGGGCCGATCTTTGCCATCTCCATCAGACTATCCCACAGCCTGTCTCCATTAATTCTGAGATTCTGCGCCGGAGCTGCCATCTGTTTTCCCCTGTTGCTTGCGATTTGGCTCGCTTTTGGTGTCTTGATTTGACCATCTGGTCAAACTCACGCTATCACGGGTTCGACATCAGTCAAGAAATTGCATCGCGTCGACGGAAATTTAAGCATAATCAACACCCGTCGGACAAAAATTGGGGTAACTGGGATCAATGCCAAAAGACCGTGCGCCTACCCGAATTCAGAAAAAGAACCGCGCAGCGATTCTCGAGGCGGCGCTGAACGTTTTTTCAGCCCATGGTTTCCGCGGTGCGACGGTGGACCAAATCGCAGCCGAAGCCGGATTGAGCAAACCGAACCTTCTGTATTACTTCCCTTCGAAGGAGGCGATTCACACCGCCCTTCTGTCCGGGCTTCTGGACGTGTGGCTGGCCCCGCTTCACGATCTGGACGAAAACGGCGATCCGCTGGAAGAGATCCTGTCTTACATCAACCGCAAGCTCCAGATGAGCCAGGAATTACCCCGTGAAAGCCGCCTGTTTGCCAATGAACTGGTTCAGGGCGCGCCTCGTATCCGGGATAATCTGTCTAATGACCTGAAGTCTCTGGTCGACCAAAAAACTGCCGTTCTGACCACCTGGATGGATCAGGGCAAAATCGCCCGTCTTCATCCCTATCATCTGATTTTTTCCATCTGGTCCCTGACCCAGCACTACGCCGATTTTGAAGTGCAGGTCCGGGCAATTCTTGGTGAGGAGGACCCGTTCGAAGGCGCAGCGCCCTTCATGGAAACCTTGTACCGCAAACTGTTAACCCCTTGAGAAGCAGTTAACAAACTTAAGGAAGAGTCTTCTTCTTGCACCAGACCCAACCCGGAACCCTGGATTAAACGCAAAGCTGGCCGCGTGTGGTTTCTAAATGAAACAAAGCAGCGCGGATATCATCTTATCCGCACCGCCAACCAATGAACCTTCAGCTGTCACAAAGGGCCGATCGATTTTCTGATCCGAAGAAACTCGATGCGTTTTCTCGGATCAGGTTTTCGTCCAAAAGATACTGGATTATTCAGCCGCTTTCGCCATTGGGTTGTTCGGATGCGTGGTCCAGTTCGCATAACCGGGCTCAACGACCTTTTGTGTGCGTGGGTCGATCTCCCCTGCTGCCATCGGCTCCATCGAGATACATCCCTCGACCGGACAGACATCGACGCACAGGTTACAGGCCACGCATTCATCATCCATCACTTCAAAAACGCGATCGGCGGACATCGAAATCGCCTGATGGCTGGTGTCCTCGCAGGCGGCATAGCATCTGCCGCACTTGATGCACTGGTCCTGATCGATCTTGGCTTTGGCCACGTAGTTCAGGTTCAGGTATTGCCAGTCCGTGACATTCGGCACCGCCAGACCAACGATTTCAGACACGTCGGAATAGCCCTTTTCATCCATCCATTTGGACAGACCGGCCGTCAGTTCATCGATGATCTTGAACCCATAGGTCATCGCCGCCGTGCAGACCTGAACAGTGCCGCACCCCAGCGCCATGAATTCCGCAGCATCGCGCCAGGTGGTCACGCCACCGATGCCTGAAATCGGCAGCCCATGGGTTGCCTCTGCGCGCGCAATCTCGGACACCATCGACAAGGCAATCGGCTTGACCGCCGGCCCGCAATAACCACCGTGGCTGCCCTTACCGTCAATCGAGGGTTCGGGGCTGAACGTGTCCAGATTGACGCTGGTGATCGAGTTGATCGTGTTGATCAGCGATACGGCATCCGCACCACCGTTCTTGGCCGCAGCAGCGGGTTTGCGGACATCGGTGATATTCGGTGTCAGCTTCACGATGACCGGGCGGTCATAGTATTTTTTGCACCACCGGGTAACCATCTCGATATATTCCGGAACCTGCCCGACGGCCGACCCCATTCCACGCTCGCTCATCCCGTGTGGACAACCGAAGTTCAGCTCGATCCCGTCCGCTCCGGTTTCTGCGACGCGCGGCAGGATGGCTTTCCATGCCTCTTCCTCGCACGGTACCATGATCGAGGCGATCAGCGCCCGGTCAGGATAGTCTGCTTTGACCCGCGCCATCTCCTCGAGGTTTACTTCAAGCGGGCGGTCGGTGATCAGTTCGATATTGTTCAGGCCCAGCAGGCGACGATCTGCGCCGTAGATGGCCCCGTAGCGCGGACCATTCACATTCACGACCGGCGGCCCTTCGGCACCAAGCGTTTTCCACACGACACCACCCCATCCAGCCTCGAATGCGCGTCGTACGTTATATTCCTTGTCCGTCGGCGGCGCGGATGCCAGCCAGTAAGGGTTGGGGCTGGAAATTCCCAGAAAGTCAGTTGTCAGATTGGCCATGGGTTCTCCTTACCGGGTTAACCGGTTTTCTTGAAAATCATCTCGGTCGGGCGGATGCGCCCGGCGTCAAGGTTTGCGACATAGTTTTTGAACTTCTCAGGGGCAGTATCACCCATCATCAGATGGATCCCCAGCGGTGCGGGGCCGCTTTCGGCCGTGCGGGCAAAGACCTCTTCAAAGAACGCTTTCGCGAATTCCGAGCGGTCGTTTTCCGTGATCAGTTCAAATCCAACAGCCGAGGCCGCGTCCCTGTACGCACCAGGCGTGTCCACGAACGAGGTGTCGGGCGTCGTCGACCAGGGCAATGGGAAGACCATCGGTTCATCCACCGCACCGCCCATCACGTCAAACAGCGCAAAGGTGCCGCCTTTTGCCAGCACCCTGGCCACTTCGGCGAACAGGCGTTGTTTGTCCTGAATGTTCATGCCGACATGCAGCATGACGGCAAGGTCAAAGCTGGCGTTCGGCACCGGCATGTCCAAAGCGCTTCCGGTCAGAAAGCGCACCTTGCTTTCAAGACCGACAATCGCACTGAGGGCGGTTGCCGTCTCGACGAACTCAGGGGTCAGATCGATGCCCGTAACGGTCGAGGTGTAGCGGTCCGCAATGTAGCGCGACGTTCCACCGATACCGCAACCGATATCCAGCACCCGCGTTGCGTGGGTCGGCGAAAGTTGCGCAAACAGATGATCCGTCGCGGCAACTCCGCCTGTGTGGAATTCGTCGCCCGCTTTCAGGTCGGCAACCGTGGCCGCGTCCGGGTCGATACCGCTCTGCCGTAGCGCATCGCGAACGCGTTCTGTCAGTTCACCTGTCGTATAGTGGCGGGCAACGGCTTCTTCGATCCGGGACATGGCAACACCTCAGCAATGCGATTGAAAGATCAATGCCTCACTATATCACGAAACAAGCGTTGCATGGATGTCCATCGCGGCATCCCTGCCCTCGGCCACCGCGGTCACGGTCAGGTCTTCGCCACCGGTTGCACAGTCGCCCCCGGCCCAGACACCTTCCATGGACGTGCGGCCCGCGCCCGTAACGACGATCTTGTTGCCGTCCAGATCCAAACCTTCAGGTGCCCCTTCCAATGTCTGACCAATTGCCTTGAGGACTTGATCCGCCGGAACACGAATGGTTTCGCCGGTTCCGCTCAGCTTGCCTTCGCGGGATTCGGTATATTCAAGCTCGATCTCGGCGGTAGAGCCATTTCCATGAATGGCCACAGGCTGAACGTTGCACAGAATTCGAACACCATGAGAGGCCGCCAGATCCTGCTCATACCGGCTGGCTCCCATCGCGTCGCGACCGCGACGATATGCGATGGTCACATGTTCGGCGCCAAGAAGGCGGGATTTCACTGCCGCATCCACGGCAGTCATGCCGCCGCCGATCACCACGACGTTGCGCCCAACCGGCAGATGCGCAAGGTCATCTGCCTGCCGCACGTCCGAGATGAAGTCGACCGCATTGCGCACCCCGTCCAGATCATGCCCTTGTGCGCGAAGTGCGTTCACCCCGGCCAGACCGATCGACAGGAAAACCGCGTCATAATTCTGGCGCAGCCCGTCCAGCGAGATGGTGTCACCCAGTGCGGAACCGGTCTCGATCACGATACCGCCGATTTTCAGCAGCCAGTCCACCTCGGCCTGAGCAAAATTGTTGGTCGATTTGTAGGCCGCGATACCATATTCGTTCAGCCCGCCCGGCTTGGGCCTGGCGTCGTGGATCACCACATCGTGGCCATGCATGGCCAAACGATGGGCACAAGCCAGTCCCGCAGGGCCCGCGCCAACCACAGCGATTGTCTTGCCGGTCGATGGCGCCCTTTCGAAAGGATGCACCCCGGTCGCCATGACGCTGTCCGTGGCATAACGTTGCAGTCGACCAATCTCAACCGGCGACCCTTCTGCGGTTTCGCGTACGCAGGCCTCCTCGCACAATGTTTCGGTCGGACAGACCCGGGCGCACATGCCACCCAGAATGTTCTTTTCCAGAATGGTCTGGCCTGCCGCTTCCGGCTGACCGGCCTGAATCTGGCGCATGAACAACGGAATATCGATGTCCGTGGGACAAGCGGTAACGCATGGCGCGTCATAGCAGAAATAGCACCGATCCGCCGCCACAGCCGCCTCATGCGCGGCCAGCGGCGGATGCAGATCCGTGAAATTCGAGGTCAGCTCATCGCTGGAAAGCCGCCCGGCGACAATACCGGGGACCATCTGGCCCTGTGCCATCACTCTACTCCCTGTAGATATGTTTATTGTGACCTCAGCTTGCCACAAACTAATTTTTTATCAATTGGTAAAATTTATAAAATCACCAAAAAGTCGAAAAAGCTGAGAGAACGACCTCAACTTCACCGTATAGTTTTTTGTTTTTAATTGCTTTTGGTCAAATTTAACTATTCGAGAAAAATCTTCGAGTTAAACTCCGTACATGGTCCAATAATCACCTGCAGCGGTGGGACAGCGGGTATTCGACGGACAGCGCAGCCAGTCCCAGGCGCCAAATGACTCGACGGCTTCCTACCAGCCGCCATTGATGACAAACATGTCCAGGCCTGTTTGAATTCCTGCGTCGCGTTCAGAATTGGGCGCGCCGCAGCGGTTTTCCAATCTCGCATCTGGTTTTGGCGTCGTCTGCCGCTTACAGTGCGTCACCAGAACCAGAGCAGCGCCGGAGAACGGCGAAAATCCGTGAGTTTATCGATGCAGGCCAAGGCCCCCAAGTTCAATATTGTCATCATCGGACAGAACAACCGCCTGCAATACGAGGCTGTGCTGTTTGCCGCCTCGCTTCGACATTGTTCACCGGGATTCACAGGCCGTCTGTTTGTTGCGGTTCCCCAACCCGGCCCGCGCTGGCAACAAAACCCCAGCATTCAGAACGAGGATGTTCTCAAAGTCCTGAAACAACTGGACGCCGAGATTCTGCCCTTTGACAACCATGCCTTCGGCGAAAGCTATCCTTATGGCAACAAGATCGAAGCATTGCTGGCCATGCCAGAGGGTGAGCCATTTGTGTTCTTTGACAGCGACACCCTAATCACGGGCGATCTGAACACAGTTCCGTTCGATTTCGACCGCCCCGGCGCTTCATTGAAGGTCGAAGGAACATGGCCAAAACCCACGCTGTATGGCCCCGGTTTCGACGGCATCTGGCGCGCGCTCTATCAACGGTTCGGGCTGGACTTCGAAAGCTCGATCGACACAGACCAACCGCTGGATCACTGGCGGCGCTATCTGTACTTCAATGCAGGGTATTTTTTCTATTCCTGCCCACACGCTTTCGGAAAACGGTTTCTGGAATACGCGCTTGCCATCCGCGACGAGGATATCCCAGAGCTTGTTGGCCAGAACCTTGACCCCTGGCTGGATCAGGCCGCGTTGCCGCTGGTGATCCACGCGCTTGGCGGCGGGCGCGACGCCCTGCCGGATGGATTGCTGGATGGCACCGTAAGTTGCCACTACCGGCTGTTCCCTCTGCTTTACGCGCGCGAGCCGGATCATGTCATCGAGGTTCTGGAAACAGTGACCGCGCCGAACCGGATCAAGAAGGTTCTGAAGAACTACGACCCGCTGAAAAAGCTGGTGATCCAACGCAAGGGCGAGAAGATCCGCAATATGTTCGACCGCGAGAACCTGCCCCAGCGCGAGCAGGTCATCCGCAACCAGATCAAGAGCAAAGGACTGTGGATGCGCTGACTGGATCGTTGTGCGCACGCGGCCAATGCCCTAGAGGTTCTGCAACACAAATACCAACAGGAGATGTTCCAGATGTCTGATGGACCCACTTATGGTTTCGACACGCTGCAAATTCATGCCGGTGCCCGGCCCGACCCGGCGACCGGAGCGCGCCAGACGCCGATCTACCAGACAACCGCTTATGTATTTCGCGACGCGGACCACGCCGCCGCGCTGTTTAACCTGCAAGAGGTCGGCTACATCTATTCCCGCCTGACCAACCCTACCGTGGCTGTTTTGCAAGAGCGTGTCGCGACCCTTGAAGGCGGTGTGGGTGCGGTTTGTTGTTCCTCGGGTCACGCCGCGCAGATCATGGCGCTGTTTCCGCTGATGGGGCCGGGTTGCAATGTGGTTGCATCAACCCGCCTTTATGGCGGCACCGTCACGCAGTTCAGCCAGACCATCAAACGCTTCGGCTGGTCCGCCAAGTTCGTCGACACCGACGATCTGGACGCCGTCAAGGATGCCATCGACGAAAACACACGGGCGGTGTTCTGCGAATCCATCGCCAATCCGGGCGGCTATGTCACCGATATCCGCGCGCTTGCGGATGTGGCGGACGCCGCTGGCATTCCGCTGATTGTCGACAACACGTCGGCCACGCCCTACCTGTGCCGCCCGATTGAACAAGGTGCGACGCTGGTGGTTCATTCGACCACGAAGTACCTGACGGGCAACGGCACTGTCACTGGCGGTTGCATCGTGGATTCAGGCAAGTTCGACTGGTCCGCAAATGACAAGTTCCCGTCGCTCAGCGAACCGGAATCCGCTTATCACGGGTTGAAATTTCACGAGACCTTTGGCCCGCTGGCCTATACTTTCCACGGAATTGCCATCGGGCTGCGTGATCTGGGCATGACGATGAACCCGCAGGCTGCGCATTACACGCTGATGGGGATCGAAACCCTGAGCCTGAGAATGGAGCGCCACGTAGAGAACGCCCAGAAAATCGCCGCGTGGCTCGAAGCAGATGATCGCGTGGAATATGTCACCTATGCTGGCCTGCCGTCGTCGCCCTATTATGATCGGGTCCAGAAGTGCTATCCGCGCGGGGCCGGTGCCCTGTTCACCTTCGCGGTCAAGGGCGGCTATGACGCGTGCATCAAACTGGTCAATGCGCTGGAGATATTCAGCCATGTGGCCAATCTGGGTGACGCACGCTCGCTTATCATTCATTCGGCCTCGACCACACACCGGCAGCTGACGCCCGAACAACAGGAAGCCGCCGGTGCCAGCCCGAACGTGGTACGTCTGTCGATCGGGATCGAGGATGCCGACGACCTGATTGCCGATCTTGACCAGGCGCTCAGCAAGGCAAGCGCCTGATCCATGGCAACCGGCAGCGAAACGAACGACCTTGGCCAGCCGATTGGCTGGCCCGTTTCGGGTGACTTCCCGCGTCCGACACCGCCTTACACGCCGATGCAAGGAGGGTTCTGTTCCGTTGTACCGCTGGATATCAACAGGCACGCGCCCGGTTTGTACCGGGCGTTTGCAAACGACGCGGACGGCCACAACTGGACCTACCTGCCCTACGGACCCTTTGAGTCCGAAGCCGCCTTTGTCGAATGGGCCCAGAACAATTGTTCCGATGCTGATCCGATGTTTCACTCGGTTCTGGATGCCAATGACGTCCCGGTCGGCATGGCCTCGTACCTGAGAATCACGCCCGCTGCCGGATCGATTGAGGTCGGTCACATCCACTTCTCGCCCCTTTTGCAGCGCAGGCCGCAATCGACCGAGGTGATGTACCTGATGATGCGCCGCGTTTTCGATGAGCTTGGCTATCGCCGCTACGAATGGAAATGCGATGCGTTGAATGCACCGTCTCGACGCGCGGCCGAACGCCTTGGATTCACTTTTGAAGGCGTGTTCCGGCAGGCGACCCACTATAAGGGACGTAATCGTGACACGGCATGGTATTCGATAATCGACAGCGAATGGCCACGCATCCGAAAAGCCTTTGAAGCCTGGTTGCTGCCCGAGAATTTCGACGCTGCGGGCAAGCAACGACAACCGCTGCAAGCCCGCGCAGAGGTCTGACTTTATTCGAAAATTTCGAATTCCATCAAGACATTGACCGAGATTGAAACCTCACCGCCGGCAACCGGAACATTGCCTGCTTCGGCCATGCTCATCTGGCGCATATGTGGCATGGGCTGCACACCCCCGCCCTGTTCGTCAATTGACTGAACCGGGCCAAGTGTCACGCCCGCGGCCTGGGCCAGTTGCTCGGCCTTGGCGGTTGCCTCGGCGACAGCTTGCGCTCGGGCTTTTGCTTCAAGCGGCTTGGGGTCCTGAACATCGAAACTCAGGCCGCCAAAGTCATTGGCACCGTCCTGAATGACCGCATCCATGATCTCACCCAGCTTGGTCAGGTCACGCACCCGAACAAAAACCCGGTTCGACGCAGCAAAACCTGTGATTTCCGGGTTCTGCCCCGGCACATTGTTTCGGTTGGACCAAACCGGCGAAAGGGACAGATCGCGGGTTTGCACGTCGCGTGCCTCGATCCCTTTTTCGTCCAGTCGCGACAAAATTCTGGAAACCGCGTCGGATGTTGCCTGCATCGCCACCGAAGCCTGCGTATCCTGGTTTGTGACACCCAATGTAATGGTCGCCATGTCGGGTGTGGCCTGAACGGTCCCTGCCGCGCTGACGGTGATGCGACGTTCTTCCGCATGGGCCGCGCTTGCCGCCGTCATTGCCAGCATGGCGGCCAGAAAAGCAAATGTCTTCAAGGTGATCCCTCCAATTCTTGCTGTCTTAAGATGGGGTGACCGGGCGCTCTCGTACAAGAGGTGACTTGGCTTTTTCTTTCCCTCGGCGATATCCTGCTTTACTGTCGTGCTGCGAACGCAATGTCGTTTGCATTGACGATGACAATTATGGTTCTTCGGAGTTATGAAACCCGCTTTTGCGTTATCATTTTCTGCCGACGGAATTTCCCTGCATCACCATTCGGATGACGACTGGTTCTGCATTGGCACGGTTCCGCTGGATGCGCCGGATTTCCCGGATCGCATGCAGGCGTTGCGCGACGCGGGTTTTGCGCTGGAAAACGACCTAAGCTGCAAGGTCGTGATTCCGGAAGACCAAATCCGGTTTTTGACAGTCGAAGCCGAAGGACCGGACGCAGACGATACTGGGCAGAAAGTACGCGATGCACTGACCGGGGCCATCCCGTATACACTGGACGAACTGGCTTATGATACAGCGACGGACGGACAGCAAACTCACGTCGCGGCAGTGGCAACGCAAACTTTGGACGAGGCCCGGGAGTTCGCGACCCAACACGGGTTCATTCCTGTCGTATTCAGTGCAGAAACCGGCCCAAACCCTTTTCCGACCGAGCCCATATTCTTACCTCGGGAAACCACAGAACTGCCCGGTGCACCCGAACCGGCCGATACGGCGCAAGAGCCGGAAGAAGAAGCGGAATCGAACACTCCGGTCCATGCTATCGCGGCGACCGATGCCCCAATCGCATTCCGGGCGCAGACCGCGCCAGGCGCTGAGATTGGCACTGGTGCGGCACACCCAGGTGAAGCCAAACTCTACACAGCTCTGGCATTGGTCGCAGGCGTTCTTGCAGTCGCCATCGGGCTATGGTTCCTGACCGGATCCGAAGACGAAATCAGCCCGGAACCCTTTCTGGCGCAGAGCGTTCCGGACGAAACGGCGTCCCCAAGTGTGCCAGAGCAAGTACTGGTTGAAAAAGCACCGAAACAGGAAAGCGATATTGCCGAAGTCGCTGTCCCTCCACCCCCGGTGGAAGAAACGTCAGAACCGGACACAGAGCTCTCTGAAACCCCCATCTCTCCGCCTGTGGTTGAGGAAAAAGCCGAGCCGACCACGACGGATCTTGCTATTCTCGAGGCGTTGGACGTCAGCCCAACACCCGTCGAGCAGGTGGCCCGCGATCCTCAGGCGCAACAGGAACTGCAATCCCAGACAGGCGTCGTCCTGACCGCGCCCGAAGCGCTGATCCCACCCCCCGCGGTGCAATCCGACGACCTGTATCTGTCATCGCTTGATCCATCGAACCTTTCGCATGACGCGGTGGCGCTGCCTGCGGCTGAAAAGTTTGACACTGATCAGCCATTCGAACAGCCCGCTGCACCCAGCGGCGCGGGCACACGGTTTGTACTTGATGAGCGGGGTTTGGTTACCCCCACGGCCGACGGTACACTGAATCCGGATGGGGTCATGGTTTTCCTCGGACGACCGTCTTCGGTTCCGCCGGCAGTCCCGGTTCGCTTCGAACAGGAACCCATCGTCGAAGAGGGCAATGACAGGCTGGCTGGGCTGCGGCCGAAAATCAGGCCAGATGATCTGGTCGAAGGGTTCGAGCGCCAGCAGCTGGGTGGTCGGACTCGGGACGAGTTGTCCGGGCTGCGGCCGAAACTGCGGCCAAAATCCCTGCAGGAGCAACCTCAGATTGATGAAACCCCGACCGCGTTGGCGGTCGTTCGGGTTCCGCGCCCCAAATCCCGCCCGGCAGATCTGGCAGCGGCTTCCGCGCCGAAGGCAACCACCACGTCAGCCAATCTGGGAGCAACGGCCGCCATCGATCAAAGCAGTGACGATGTCGGATCGTTTGCGGCAAAATCCGTTGCGCCCAAAATTCCGAGCCGGGCTTCTGTCGCCCGTCAGGCCACTCTGGACAATGCCATCAACCTGCGAAAGCTCAACCTGATCGGAGTCTACGGTTCGCCAGCGAACCGCCGCGCCCTGATCCGGCTGCCCAGCGGCCGCTACAAAAAGCTTAAGGTCGGGGATCGGCTGGATGGTGGCCGTGTAATCGCGATTGGGGACAGTCAGTTGCAGTACCAAAAGAAGGGGCGCAACGTGACTTTGAAAATGCCCCGCAGTTAACAGCCAAAATCGAATGGGAAAAAAACACGCGCGCTGACACGCCAGCGCGCGCTTTATATAGTCGCGTCAAGCGGCTGAAATCTCGCCACTTTCTATCTGTTCGCGTTCGATGGATTCGAACAGCGCCTGGAAGTTTCCTTCGCCGAATCCGTCGTCACCCTTGCGCTGGATGAACTCGAAAAAGATCGGTCCGATGACAGTCTTCGAGAAGATTTGCAGCAGGATCCGTGTCTCGCCGCCGTCGACGACACCTTCGCCATCAATCAGGATGCCGTGCTTCATCATCCTGTCCAGGGGTTCGGAATGCCCCGCGACCCGGTCAGTAGACATGTTGTAGTAGGTCTCGTTCGGGCCTGGCATGAACTTCAGCCCCTTTTTCGCAATCGCGTCGGTTGAATCGTAGATGTCCTCACTTCCCACTGCGATGTGTTGAATGCCCTCACCCTTGTATTTCTTCAGGTACGAAACGATCTGGCCGGTCTCGCCTCTGTCCTCGTTGATCGGAATGCGGATGCGGCCACAGGGCGAGGTCAGCGCACGGCTGTAAAGACCGGTGAATTTTCCCTGGATGTCAAAGAAGCGGATTTCGCGGAAATTGAACAGGTTTTCGTAAAACCGGAACCACTTGTCCATATTCCCCTTGTAGACATTGTGCGTCAGGTGATCGAGGTAATAGAACCCGTCACCGCGGGGTTTGGATTGCTGCGTCCACTCGAATTCCTGGTTGTAGGGCGACGTGTCATAATACTGATCGACGAAGTAAATCAGCGAGCCGCCAATCCCCTTAATGGCTGGCACGTTCAGTGTTTTGTCGTCGGCATCGTAAGGCTCGGCACCTTTTGCAACGGCGTGCTCATAGGCCTTTTGGGCATCAACCACGCGCCACCCCATTGCTGGCGCGCACGGTCCATGTTCGGCAACAAACTTGGCTGCAAAGCTGTCGGGGTCGGAGTTCAGGATATACGTGACATCGCCCTGCTGCCACAGTTCGACGCCGGGCTTCTTTTTGTGGTGCCCCACCCTTTCGAATCCCATCTTCGAAAACAGGTCGCGCAACTCCTGCGGTTCTCGATGCGCGAATTCGACAAACTCGAAGCCGTCGGTCCCTGCCGGGTTTTCTTTGCTGATTACGGATTTCGGTGCGTTGTGCGGGAAAGGTCCCATGGCGGGTCTCCTAAAAAACAGGAATTTCTTTGCTGATTCTAAAATACGTCTTAATTGACGCTGTTTCTGCGCATAATTTTCGTGTAAACTAGCGGTATGTGCGCGATTTACGCACCAAAGACAAGAAAAACGGGGCGAATCCGCATATGTTGGATGCCATGGACACACGCCTGCTGTCTGCGCTGCAAAAGAACGCGCACCTGACGGCACATCAGCTGGGTGAAATGCTGAACCTGTCAGCCAGTCAGGCAGGGCGCCGCCGACAAAGGCTGGAGGCGGAAGGATACATCACCGGCTACGCCGCTCGCCTGGACCCGTTGAAACTGGGACTGCACGTGCAGGGTTTCGTCCAGGTCCATCTGGGCACGCACGGCCCCGAACAATCTGCCAGCTTTGCCCGCATGATCGACGCCCGCCCTGAGATAACAAGCGCCTGGACGATGACAGGAGAGGCAGATTATCTGTTGCACATATTCTGTGATGACCTTTCCGCGCTCAACCGCTTGCTTCATCAGGTCATACTGCCGCATCCTGCCGTTGCGAGGGTGCAAAGCCAAATTGTAATGGATCAACTCAAGCGCGACGCACCCCTTCCGACCTGACCGGGACACGAGGACAAACATGGACGATTTCCTTTACCAGGCAACGATCTATCTGGCGGCGGCAGTTATTGCGGTGCCTTTATCAGCGCGTCTGGGGTTGGGTTCTGTACTGGGGTATCTGGCGGCCGGTATCGTGATCGGGCCCATTCTGGGGCTGGTCGGTGCTGAAACCGAAAGCCTGCAGCATGTAGCCGAGTTCGGCGTCGTCATGATGCTGTTTCTGATCGGGCTGGAACTTGAACCGCGCGCCCTTTGGGATATGCGCGACAAGCTATTGGGGTTGGGCGGGCTTCAGGTCGCAATGTCGACGGCGGTGATCGCCGGTGTTTCAATATACGCAAACCACCCGTGGACCGTGGCATTGGCGGTTGGTCTGACCCTTTCGCTGTCGTCAACGGCTATCGTTTTGCAGACCTTGTCGGAAAAGGGGCTGATGCAGACCAATGGCGGGCGGGCCACATTCTCGGTTCTGCTGACACAGGATATTGCGGTCATTCCGATCCTTGCGATGCTGCCGTTGCTGGCCCTTCCGCGCGTTCCGCACCTTGAAGGCGACGGCTCTATCGACCGTGGCAATGTCGATGCGCATGGCGCGGCCCATCACAGCCTGTCCTTGGTCGAGGGCTTGCCGGGCTGGGCGGTCACGCTGGTCACGCTCGGCGCCGTTGCTTTCGTCATTCTGGCGGGTGTCTACCTGACCCGTCCCCTGTTCAGATTCATTCACGCCACCCGCCTGCGAGAAATGTATACCGCACTGGCCCTTATGATCGTTGTGGGAATCTCATTCCTGATGACGCTGGTTGGCCTGTCGCCCGCTTTGGGCGCATTTCTGGCCGGCGTGGTTCTGGCCAGTTCGGAATTCAGGCACGAGATGGAAAGCGATCTGGAGCCGTTCAAAGGTCTGTTTCTGGGGCTGTTCTTCATTACAGTCGGTGCCGGGATCAACGTGGGCTATTTCTTCAACGATCCCTTTGACCTGATCGGGCTAGCGCTTCTGGTGATCCTGGTCAAAGGGATCATCCTTTTTATCGTCGGACGTGCCTTCAAGCTTCGCGGGCGCGATCACTGGCTGTTCACTCTGGGTCTGGCCCAGGCGGGTGAATTTGGTTTTGTCCTGCTGGCCTTTTCCACGCAGCAGAATGTCATCCCCACCGATCTTTCCCAGAAACTTCTGATGATCATCGCGCTGACGATGCTGATTACACCGCTGCTGTTCATCATCTACGATCAACTGTCGCGCCGCATCGGCGATGTGCGCCCGCAGCCGGAACCGGACGAGATTGACGAAAAAGGCCCGGTAATCATCGCGGGCATAGGCCGCTTTGGCCAAATCGTAAACCGACTGGTTCGGGCAAGTGGTTTCAAGACGGTCGTTCTGGACCACGACATCGACACGGTGCAGTTGATGCGCAGGTTCGGCGTCAAAGGGTTTTTGGGCGACCCGACCCGCCCCGAGCTGCTGCGCGCGGCAGGGATCGAAAAGGCATCCGTTCTTGTCGCAGCCATGGACGATCACAAGCAGGTCACGCGGCTGGTTGGCTACGCAAGGCGACAACGCCCTGATCTGCACATCATCGCCCGTGCCTATGACCGCAACCACGTTTATGAGCTGTATCAGGCCGGTGCGAACGATATCGTCCGAGAAACCTTCGACAGCTCACTTCGCGCTGGCCGCTATGTCTTGGAGAACATCGGCCTCAGCGACTATGAGGCAGCACAGGCGGAACAGACATTCTATCATCATGATCGAATGTCCGTGCGCGAGCTGGCCGAATTGTGGATACCGGGAATGCCGACGGCCGAGAACAAGAAATACATCGAAAGATCGCGCGAGCTTCAGAAGGAGCTGGAAACCGCGCTTTTGGAGATGGCAGAAGAAAACGCCAAGAAGTCAGCCTGACCCAGGCCCCTACCCGGGTCAGATATAGCGTTTAGCCGTCCGAGACACCGGCCTCGGCAAACGTTGCCATGCCCGAATGACAGGCGACGGCGCTTTTCAGGATGTTGATCGCCAGCGCACCACCCGACCCCTCGCCAAGCCGCAAGCCCAGGTTCAACAAAGGTTCTTTGCCAAGCCGCGCCAGGACCGCGCCATGCGCGCCCTCGGCGCTCTGGTGGCCGGCAATTGTGTGGTCCAGCGCCCCTTCGTTCACGTCCGCCAGACACGCGGCAGCCGCCGAACAGATGAAACCGTCCAGAATGACCGGAATCCTCAACACACGTGCCGCCGCGATGGCACCGGCCATGGCGGCAATCTCGCGCCCACCCAGGCAGCGCAGGATATCCAGCCCGTCGCCAGCCTGACCATGCAGGGCGACACCTTCAGTGACCACCCGGGTTTTGTTGGCCAGACCCGCATCATCAACGCCGGTGCCACGCCCGGTCCATTCGGCCGCCTCGCCTCCAAACAGGGCGCAGGCAATTGCGGCCGCCGGAGTTGTGTTGCCGATCCCCATCTCGCCAACCACCAACAGATCCGCCGTTGGATCGACCGCCTGCCAGCCTGTACGCAACGCTGACAGAAGCTCTTGCTCATCCATTGCCGGAGCTTTTGTGAAATCCGCAGTTGGCGTGTCCAGATCCAGCGCGTGTACGTTCATCGTCGCACCAGCCGATTTGGCCAGTTGGTTGATCGCCGCACCGCCATGCTGAAAATTCATCACCATCTGAACGGTCACTTCAGGTGGAAATGCTGATACGCCTTGCGCCGTAACACCGTGGTTTCCGGCAAAAACGATCACTTGAGGCGCGGAAATCTGCGGCCGGGCATCCCCACGCCATCCCGCATACCAGATCGCCAGATCCTCGAGCCGACCCAGCGCGCCCGGAGGCTTGGTCAGTTGGCCGTTGCGCTCGGACGCGCCAGTTGTTGCGGTTTCGTACGGGCCGGGTGCAGAGCTCAGCGCATTCCGGAAAGTTTTCAGGTCGGTAAGTTCGGGCAGCATCGAAAGCCTCGTTGCATCAGAGTGGTCCTGTGTGTTTAACCGAAGCAACCAGACCAACAAGACCCCGAAAGGCGCGGGAGTGCTCAAAAACGACACCAAACTCATTTCCGGCTGGGATATACCCCTGGCTTTGGTGCTTCTGACCCGCCTGCCCGTTCCCCGGCTGCCGGATCATGTATTCGCGCGTCAGGCTCAGGCTGCGTGGGCTTTCCCGATTGCAGGGCTGACCGTCGGAATAATTGCCTGTCTGGTGGGATGGATTGCCATCTCCCTGAACGTGCCGGCCCTTGTCTCTGCCGGGTTGCTGGTGGGAGTTCTGATTGCAGCAACCGGCGCAATGCACGAAGACGGGCTGGCAGACACGGCTGACGGGCTTTGGGGCGGGTTCACGCGGGACCGGCGGCTTGAGATCATGAAAGACAGCCATATCGGCACCTATGGTGTTCTGGCACTTTTGTTTTCACAATTGATCCGGGTGTTCGCTGTCGCATCCCTGCTGACGGCCGGAGGGATCAGCGCCATCCTGACCGCATGCGTAATGTCTCGTGCGATGATGCCCGTTTTGATGGCCATCTTACCAAATGCCCGTTCATCCGGACTAAGTCACTCTGTAGGTCGCCCCCGTTCGATGAGTGCAATTGCAGGCCTGATTGTTGCTTGTGCAGTCTCGGTGGCGCTGATCGGTGGCTCTGCCCTTTTCCCGGTACTTTGCGCGGCGCTGATCGTCGGTCTGTTGGCCATCGTCGCAAAGGCAAAAATCGGCGGTCAGACCGGGGATATTCTAGGCGCGGCGCAGCAATTGGCCGAGGTCACGATCCTTGTCGCATTGATTGCGCGGCTCTAGGCGACACCGCCGGTTTCAATCCGCAACACCTCACCGCAATGTTTGCAATGCACGGCATCCGGGTCGTGCCGATAAAGTCCACAGCTTCGGCATTTATGCCTGACCTTCTGGGGCATGAATATCGCCTGCGCCAGCCGCACGAAAAGTGCGACGCCGACCACCATGATGAAAACTGAGAACAGCTTGCCCCACGGTGTCGACAGCGTGATGTCACCAAATCCTGTCGTCGTAAGCGTCGCCATCGTGAAATACAGCGCGTCAATATATGGCGTCTGGCTGGTTTCCGGGATGAAGTAGACCAGAACTGCCGTCGAGGTCACAAACACAAAAACCAGCAGGTTGATCGCAGCAATCACTGCGTCTTCATGCGTTCGAAAAAAGGGGCTGTCGCGTCGCAGATCGCGCAACAGATGATAGGAATGGATCAGACGTAGCGCGCGCAATATTCGAAGGAAGGCCAGGCTGCCGGTGAGGAACGGGTCCAGGATCAATGACAGGATCACGACGATATCGGCCAGCGTGTAGATTTTGCGCAGCAGTCTTTTGCGATCCTTCGAAATCCAGAGCCGCGCCGAAAAATCCATAAGGATGATCAGGCCCACAATCATACTGACCAGAGTGATACCGGGCCCATGACCGCCATGTGCGGTGGCGACAAAGAAGATGATCGTAGCAGCATCAAACAGGATCAAGGTATACCTGAACCGCACCGATATCGGGTCTTTTCCGATATAGAGGAACTTTATCGCTTGCTTTACCTTCACTGCCTATCCCCCTTTGTTCAGGGCAAAATTACCCTCAAACCCACCGGGGACCAAGCAGCAGAATAAAAAAAGGCCGCCCCCGATGAGGGACGGCCCGAAACTCGGTAGCCGATTGAGATCAGGCGGCACGCGACATCAGAACCTCATCGACCTGCTTGGCAGCCGAAATCTCTCCATGCCCGGATACTGCGGCGACTTCGCGGGTCAGACGCTCGAGCGCGGCTTCGTAAAGCTGCCGCTCGGAATAGCTCTGCTCGCGCTGGTCATCGGTACGGTGCAGGTCGCGAACCACTTCGGCGATCGAAATCAGATCGCCCGAGTTGATCTTTTGTTCGTATTCCTGCGCCCGGCGTGACCACATGGCGCGTTTGACCTTGGCTTTGCCCTTAAGCGTCTTCATCGCCTGACTGATCACGTCCGGCGAACTCAGCGAGCGCAGACCGGATTCGGTGACCTTGTTGGTCGGAACCCGCAGGGTCATCTTATCTTTCTCGAATGAGATCACGAACAGCTCGAGCGAAAACCCCGCAACGTCCTGCTCTTCGATCGAGATGATCTGACCCACGCCGTGCGCAGGGTAGACAACGTAATCGTTAGGGCGGAACTCAAGCTTTTTCGATTTTGACATTCACTTTTTTCCTTCGTTGCGGACCGGGGTACAGACAACAAAAACACCACCACAGGGCGCATCTAAGCCCCGTCTGGCGGCGGTTGTGTTGAAAACTCAGAACTCCAAAGCAAGCATACTTACGGAGCGCACCCCAATCCCGATCATCATGTAGGGACGTAGTATACCACAAAAAAGTGGCATCTGAAAGCTTACGCCGGGGAAATTTCGAAAAGCTGCTTGGGAATCAGAAGGATATCCCTCAATCTTTACAGTTTCCCACCAGATTCCAGGACGAATCGTTTAACCGCCCTCACCCGGCGCTTCGGAGAAGTACTTCTCCATCTTGCCTTCTTCCCCATCACGTTCTTCCGCGTCTGGCAGGGGATCTTTCTTGGTCACGATCACCGGCCACTGCTCGGAGTATTTGCGGTTGAACTCGACCCATTCTTCCATACCCGGCTCGGTATCGGGGCGAATGGCGTCGGCGGGGCATTCCGGTTCGCACACGCCGCAGTCGATGCATTCATCTGGGTGGATGACCAGTGTGTTCTCGCCCTCGTAGAAACAGTCCACCGGGCACACTTCGACACAGTCGGTGTATTTGCAGGCGATGCAGTTCTCGGTGACAACATAGGTCATAGCGGCGTTCCCGTTTGCGGTTTGGGCGTCTAGCTAATTCAGTATGGCTTGCTCTTCAAGTGAGGATCAGCATTCCGGAGGTCGAGAAAGATCAAGTGCGCGCCGATCTTTCTTGGTTGGACGACCTTTTCCTTCAAAACCCGGATTACGCGGTGGTGCGTTCTGCTTTTCGGTCAGGTCCGAGTACAGCGTTTGCGCCTCGGGTGCCGGTCCCCGCCGTTCGCCCAGTTTTTCAACACGAACGACACGCACGATACGCCCCTGAGTGAACGTCAGAGCGTCGCCGGGGCCGACCGAATGCGCCGGTTTCACCACACGGTTTCCGTTTACCCGCACGTGTCCGCCGCTGACCTGTTTGGCGGCCAGGCTGCGGGTCTTGAAGAACCGCGCCTGCCACAGCCATTTGTCAATCCGCAGCCGGGCCTCGGCCATCTCGGGTCAGTTGCCGTCCTTCAAACCCATCAGCGCAGCTGCAAACGGGTTGTCAGGATCAATCGCCTTTTCCTTTTTCGGAGGACGGGAGGAGAAAGTCTTGGAGCCTTGCGGCTTGCCGCCTTTCTTTCCGTGTGGTTTTCCACGGCCTTCCTGCGGTTTGCCACGCGGCTTGCCCTTGCCCTGCCCCTGCTCGCGGCGCGGGCCACGGTTCGGCTGCCGCTGACGACCCCAGGTGAAGGTGTAGAATACTTCGACCTCCGGCTCATCCGAAGCCGGTGCCTCGGCTGCCGCCTCGGTGCTTGTCGCGGCCTCGGCTGGCGCCTCGGCGGGTGCTGCGACATCTTCGGTTGCCTCTTGGGATGCGGACACTTCTTCGGCGACACGTTGCTCGGCTGTATCTGTCGAAGGCAGTTCTGCTTCGACAGCCGCCGGTTTGACCTTTTCACGTTCGCCACGCTCGGCCTTGTAGCCCAGCCCCTGCATCAGGTCAGCGAACTGTTCAAGCGTCATACCGGTAATCGAGAGCATGTCGGGTTTGGCTTCGAACCCGCCGCGGCTGTCTTCTGCACGCAGCATGTCGGCCAGACGCTCCAGCATGTCGATACGGATCGAACGCTCGCCGGCATCCCTGTATCCGCACATCGTGTCGTACCCCTCGGGCGCGCCCTTGGCGACAGGCACGGTGACCAGACCCGGAGGGGGCGCTTCGGGAAACTCCTGCAATCCGCTGGACAGGGCCCACAACACCAGTCGCAGACGCGTCGGTGCGGGTTTCAGCAGAAGCGGCATGAAGATTGTGAACTGGCCAAACCGAATGCCGTGCTTGCGCAGCGCGCCACGGGCGTCCTGATCCAGATCCTTAACCTCTTGCGCGACGCCGGCACGGGGCAGCACACCCAAGGCTTCGACCATTCGGAAGGCAAACCCCTTGGCCAGGCCTGACAGCTCTTCGTCGCGCGACAGGTTCAGCAGCGGTTCAAACAGCGCCGCGACCTTGCGGTCGATGAAGTGCTGCAAACGACGTTGAACCTTCTGCTCCACATCCGGTCCCGCAGCCTCATCCACAAAAACCTCGACGACCGGCTTGAGAGGCTCCGCCCCGGCAACCAGTTTGCCAACGGCGTATTCGCCCCACATCAGGCCGCCCTGATCTGTGTAATCAATTTCAGTATCGGGCGCGTTGTAGAAGCGGTCGGCACGCAGATGGAATTGCGGCGCGAGAGCTTGCAGGGACGCCGATTTCAGAGCTTTCGCCTCGGTTCCTTGCGCGCTTTTGTCCGGGATAAACCGGAACCCTTCCAGACGACCGACGAATTCGCCTTCGACGGTCACTTCACCCTTGTCATTTACTTCGGCCAAAAGGGCCTCCTTCTGTTTGAGCCGGCGCAACAAAACGGATGTGCGCCGGTCCACAAATCTTTGAGTCAAACGTTCGTGAAGAGCGTCCGACAGCCTGTCTTCTACAGTGCGCGTTTCCTCGCGCCAATGGGATTCGTCACGTACCCAACCGTTTCGTTGCGCAACATATGTCCATGTGCGAATATATGCCAACCTTTTGGACAGCGCATCAATATCTCCGTCGGTTCGGTCGATCCGGCGGATTTGCCGCGCCAGAAAGTCATCCGGGATCGTTCCACGCTCGTGCAGGTAGTTGTAGATCACCTCCAACAGACTTGCGTGCTCGGCATGACTGATGCCACGAAAGTCTGGAATTCGGCAGACATCCCACAGCAAACGGATCGACGGACCGTCGCTGGCGCGCGCCGAGACCTCGGTCACTTGCGAGAGAGATTTCAGCACGTTCAGATCATCGGCTGGCCGGGCCTTGATAAGGTGTTCGTCGTTTGGGCTGACCTCAAGCGAGTGGATCAGCGCCTCGATCGAGCCGAACCGCAAGGCGGCGTTCCGCCAGTTCAGCTTTTTCATCGGCGTGAAACGGCTGTCCATGATCGCCTGCGCCACACCATCACCTAAAGGCGGGGCCTCACCCGTTACGCCGAACGTGCCGTCGGACATGCCGCGCCCTGCCCGGCCAGCGATCTGGGCCAGTTCGTTGGGCGCCAGAGGTCTCATCCTGCGACCGTCGAACTTGGTCAGGGACGAAAACGCCACATGATTCACATCCAGGTTCAAACCCATTCCGATGGCATCAGTGGCGACCAGGTAGTCAACCTCGCCATTCTGGTATAGCTCGACCTGCGCGTTGCGTGTACGCGGGCTGAGCGCCCCCATAACAACCGCCGCACCACCCTTTTGACGGCGCAGAAGTTCGGCGATCGCATAGACGCTGTCGACCGAGAACCCGACGATGGCACTGCGCGGAGACATTCGGCTGATCTTTTTCGAGCCGGAGTAGACAAGCTGCGACATCCGCTCGCGGCGGGTGAACTGTGCTTCGGGCACCAGCGCAGCGATGGGACCCCGCATCGTATCTGACCCTAGAAACAGCGTCTCACTGGTCCCGCGCGCGCGCAGCAGGCGGTCCGTGAAAACATGGCCACGCTCGGGATCGGCGCAGAGCTGGATCTCATCAATGGCCACAAAATCCGCGCCCATGCCTTCGGGCATCGCCTCGACCGTGCAGACCCAATATTGCGCACGCGGTGGCACGATCCGTTCCTCGCCCGTGACAAGGGCCACGACGGAGGGTCCACGGACGGCTACGATCTTGTCATAGACCTCGCGTGCCAGCAGACGCAACGGCAGGCCGATCACACCGGTCCTGTGTCCCAGCATCCGCTCGATCGCGTAATGGGTTTTACCTGTGTTTGTCGGGCCAAGAACGGCCACGATTCGGGATGACCCGTTCACCTTTGCCCCCTGCCCCGGACCTTACAGCGCCTTGCCTTCGATCTGAGGCTTTAGACGATTCACGGCATTGGTTACTTCTTCGTGATGGGGATGTATAGACAAAGCGCGGGAATAGGCCTCGTACGCTTTTTCCGGCTGATCCAGCATCTCGAAGATCAGACCCAAGCCATAGATGGCCTCGTATTGGTTCGGGTTCAAGGATAGGGCATGTTCCAGATCAGCCGCCGCCATGCCAAAGCGTTCGATACCGAAAAACGCCGATGCCCGGGCGTGCCAGCCTTCGGCGAACTGCGGTGCGTGGTCGGTTAAAGCCGTCAGATGTTCAATCGCCGCCTTGACGTCTCCGTCCTCAAGCGCCTCGCGCCCGCGTTCCAGCAACAGATCGGCCGAGGCCGAGCCAGATTGCGACCAGAGCGACTGCAACTGACGGTCAATGCTGATCGCCTGCCGGGGCGTGGACTGTGCCAGTTGCTCCAACAGCACGGATTCGTCCTTGGAGTCGGCTTGCTGGGCCGCACCAATGGTGGAAAACACCATCAGTGTTGCAAGTGCCGCGACGATACCTTTGAGATTGTGGTTTGCAATGCTCATAACATTGTTCAGTGTAGCGTTGCGACCGGGGATGTCCATTCTCGGCGCATAAACAAAATGAGGAAGATCATGAGCGAGATTCTTGAAAAGGCCGCAGCCGCGCTGAATGAAAAACTGGCGGGCGGGGCTTTTGATGCTTCGGCCAAATTCGCCATCGCAGATCTGGGTTCGATCGTTCTGGATGCAGACGGCGCGCGTGTCAGCGACGAAGACACCGACGTGACCCTGAGCGCGGATGCTGATACATTCGAGCAGATCCTCAGCGGTGACCTGAACCCGACCGGCGCGTTCATGTCTGGCAAGCTGAGCGTGGACGGAGACATGGGGATTGCCATGAAACTTGCCTCGGTGCTGGCCTGATGGATTTTTCGCCGGCCCCTTTGTTTGAAGCTGTGGCCGGCGCTCCTGCCGGTGGCAAGGCCCATTGGCTGGAAACTTCGGATGCCAAACGCATCCGTGTCGCGCATTGGGTGCCTGAAGACAGTGCAAATGGTACTGTGCTGATGTTTCCGGGACGCACGGAATACATTGAAAAATACGGAAACGCGGCTGGAGAGTTCACAAAACGGCACTTTGCCTTCCTGGCGATAGACTGGCGCGGTCAGGGACTGGCGGATCGCCTTCTGGACAACCCCCGGATCGGACATGTCGCGAAATTTCCGGATTACCAGAAGGACGTCCGCGCCGTTCTGGACATGGCAAAAGAACTGAACCTGCCAAAGCCCTGGTACGTGATCGGCCATTCAATGGGCGGTGCCATAGCGTTGCGGGCGATTATCGAGCAGAACTGCTTTGCGGCCTGTGCCTTCACCGGGCCAATGTGGGGCATTTACTTTTCCACAATCATGCGGCCGATCAGCTGGATGACGGCCTATTGGGGGCCGAAATTCGGACTGGGCGAGAAAACGCCTCCGACCACGACATTGGACAGCTATGTCACCATTCAGCCCTTCGAAGACAATATGCTGACCCGCGATCCGGATATGTACCGGATGATGCAGGATCAACTGGCTGCGCATCCGGAAATGGCGCTTGGGGCGCCGTCGACAATCTGGCTGCGCGAGGCGCTGACGGAATGTGATTGGCTGATGAAACAGCCTGCGCCGGATGTACCATGCCTGACGTATCTGGGCGGAAACGAACGGATCGTGGATCGTGACGCCATCCGGGCCCGAATGGCCAACTGGCCCAAAGGCAAGCTGATTGAAGTTCCCGAGGGCGAACATGAGGTCATGATGGAATCACCCGAGGTTCGGGGACCGGTCTTTGATCAACTTGCCGCGCATTTCAGGGCCAGCCAGCCAAACGCCGCACCTAATGCGGCTTTGCAAAGCTAATAGCCGATCCGTCACTCTGGCCGCTTGTGATCCCTGCCGACCGCGCCTAGATGTTTCCGAAAGCAAAACATCGAGGTGATCCATGCGCGACCTTCCCTTTCCCGTCCGTGACGCAAACGCTGTCGGCGGGGCTGACAATCTGGGCAATTTGCCGGAATGGGATCTGAGTGATCTGTACAAAGCGGAAGACGCACCCGAGATTGGCCGTGATCTTGAGTGGCTGGAGAAAGAATGCGCCTCCTTTGCCTCGGACTACGAAGGCAAACTGGCTGATCTGGACGCGGATGAGCTGCTGCAATGCGTGCATCGAAACGAAAAGATCAATGCAATTGCCGGCCGCATCATGTCCTTTGCCGGCCTGCGCTACTATCAGCTGACCACGGATGCCGAGCGAGCCAAGTTCCTGTCGGACATGCAGGAAAAGATAACAATCTTTACGACACCGCTGGTATTCTTCACGCTGGAAATCAACCGCATCGATGACACCGTGCTGCGTGCCCATTTTGATGAAAACCCGGATCTGGGGCGTTACGAGCCGGTTTTCCGCCGTATTCGCGCGATGAAGCCCTATCAGCTGTCCGACGAGCTGGAAAAATTCCTGCACGATCTGGGCGTTGTCGGAGATGCATGGGAGCGCTTGTTTGACGAGACGATTGCCGGCCTCACATTCACCGTGGATGGCGAAGAGCTGAATATCGAAGGCACCCTGAACCTGCTGACCGAACAGGACCGCAGCAAACGCGAGGCTGCGGCACGGGAATTGGCTTCGGTGTTTCAGGAGAATGTCAAAACCTTCGCCCGGGTTCACAACACGCAGGCCAAGGAAAAGGAAATCGTCGACCGCTGGCGCAAAATGCCCACCGCGCAAACCGGGCGTCATTTGTCGAACGATGTCGAGCCTGAGGTTGTCGATGCCCTTCGCGAAGCGGTGGTCGCCGCCTATCCCAAGCTGAGCCACCGCTACTACGAACTGAAACGCAAGTGGCTGGGCCTGGACGTAATGCAGGTTTGGGACCGCAACGCACCCCTGCCGATGGAGGACACGCGCATCGTTAACTGGGCCGAAGCCGAAAAAACGGTGATGGACGCTTACAACGCGTTTGACCCACGCATGGGTGAGATTGCAGCACCGTTCTTCTCAAAAGGCTGGATCGATGCCGCCGTGAAACCGGGCAAAGCCCCCGGCGCCTTTGCCCACCCAACAGTCACCGAGGTGCATCCTTACGTAATGCTCAACTATCTGGGCAAACCGCGCGACGTGATGACACTGGCGCATGAACTGGGCCATGGCGTACATCAGGTGCTGGCCGCAGGTCAGGGCGAAATGCTATCGTCAACGCCTCTGACCCTGGCCGAGACCGCTTCGGTGTTCGGCGAGATGCTGACCTTCCGCAAGATGCTGGATCAGGCCGAAACGCCAGAACAGCGCAAGGTGCTGCTGGCCGGTAAGGTCGAAGACATGATCAACACTGTCGTCCGCCAGATCGCCTTCTACGACTTTGAGTGCAAACTGCATGCCGCCCGCCGCGAGGGCGAACTGACACCGGACGACATCAACGCCCTTTGGATGAGCGTTCAGGCCGAAAGCCTTGGGCCCGCGTTCGAATTCATGGAGGGGTACGAGACCTTCTGGGCCTATATCCCACACTTCGTCCACTCACCGTTCTACGTCTATGCATATGCGTTCGGCGACGGTTTGGTGAACGCTCTTTATTCCGTTTACGCCAGCGGCTCGGAAGGGTTCGAGGACAAGTATTTCGAAATGCTGCGTGCCGGCGGATCGAAGCACCACAAGGAACTGCTTGCACCGTTTGGCCTTGATGCCAGCGATCCGAAGTTCTGGGACAAGGGCCTGTCCATGATCTCTGGCTTCATTGACGAACTTGAGGCGATGGAGGGGTGAGCACCCAATCCACAGGGCGTTGGGCCGCATTGAAGTCGCGCCTGCGCCCTGCCATGAACCGAATTCGCCGAACCGTGCCACGGGGCTGGCGGATCATCGTGGGCATCCTGCTGATACTCGGCGGTGTTCTTGGGTTTCTTCCCATTCTAGGCTTCTGGATGATCCCGTTGGGCATCATGGTGGCGGCAATGGACATCAACCTGTATCGGCGATGGAGGCGCAAATCTCGCTAGGTTTCCCTAGTCTTTCTCATTTGATTTGGTCGTGAGGAATATGGCCAGGACGATCAGCGCAGCGCCTATTGCAGCCAGCGGCGTGATGGCCGCCCCCAGAAACAGTGCTGAGTTGATGAAGGTGAACACCACAGAAGCGGCGAACATCAAAGTGGCCGTGAGGGTCGAAACCCGCGCTGCCGCTTCGTACCAAAGGTAGTAAGCCAACGCCGTTGGCAACACACCAAGAAGTACCAGAAAAACAACATCGTTTGCTGTCGGCATCTGAATTCCGAACAGGGAAAGCGGCAACAGAATAACGCCTGAACAGATGAATATCCCAAACAGGAAATTCAAACGTTCGGGCGTGGATTCAGAGGCTCTCATAGCCCGGCTGCTGGAAATCAGGAACACGGCCCAGCTTAGGCCAGCACCGATTTCCATCACATCGCCAAGCAGAGGCTCTCCACCACCTTCGAAATCCTGGTAGACCGTCAGAAAAACACCAAAGATCGCCAATACCGTCGCGAGAACTTCGGTCCGGCCAACCGGTGTGTCCGCGAAAAAGTAGAGAAACACCAGAACGAAGAAGGGCGCTGTGTTTTCCAGCACCATCGCGTTGGCCGCGCCGGTATGCTCCAGTCCGATGTGGAAAAGAATGTAGTTCACCACCGTCGACAATACAGCCAGACGGAAATTCCAATCCCCAAACCGGATCGAAACTGACGCCCCCATCGCTCGCAACATGCAGTAGATTGCGAGTGCGGCGATGAACAACCGCGTCGTGGCGATCTGCATTCCCCCAAGATCGCTGGTCAGATAGCGAACGATAACGCTGTGTGTGCCCCACAAGAACGCAGCCAAAAAGCCAAGAAGCAAGCCGTTTTGCAGGAGGGATACGTGCTTGGCAGAGTTGCCTTGCAAGGTGCCGCTCCGCTGGAACCTACTTCAGCTGACTGTCTTTTGACCCGCGCCGATTGATGCCGCTGCGGGCTTTGAACGCCCCGTCACGTTCCTGCTGACAGTCCAGACACAGTTTCACCCCCGGGATCGCATTGCGCCGTTTCTCGGGAATTGGCTCTTCGCATTCAGCACAATGGGTCAGGCTTTCTCCCAAAGGGCGTTTTTGCGCCTGCATCCGTGCAAGCTCATCGGATATTGACGCCTCAATCTGTTCACTTACCGCGCCATCGCGCGCCCAACCACCAGCCATAGGGCACCTCCTGAATGGGTACCCGACAGGCTAACCGAGGCTCGCCATGGTAGGCAAGTGGGTGGATCAGAGCGGTACGGCTTGACTGAAAACCTGATCGATCATTTCTTGCGTTCCCCGCGAGAACTCAAGCGGGCATGGGTAGTCAGCCCCTTCCCGAACAGACCGGCAGAACGCTTCGACCTGGAGTTTGTAGTGATCATCCGCCGGGAAACGCGTGACCTGCACTTCCAGCCCCGGGCGATGCAATTCGACACGGGCCTCGCCAAAGACCCGGGCGTTGAATGGCGCTGTCAGCCGGATCACGCCGCCTTCGCCATGAAATACCATCTCCTGATGCGGGTGCATGCGGATCGAAACATAGCTGGAATATGTAAAGTCAGGGAATTGCGCCCGGATTTCCGTAAACGTGTCGATACCGTCCTGCCAGCGAATTGCCGATTGTACCGAGACAGGCTCTTGCCCCGTCGCAAAACGTGCGCCGCCGATAACGTAGACGCCAATGTCCCGCAATCCACCACCCCCCGTTTCCGCGCGATTACGGATGTTCGTCGTGTCCGCCCGGTTGTCGAAGCTGAAGGCCCCGGTCACATGTGCCAGCTTTCCGATCGCCCCGTCGGCAATCAACCTTTTCGTGAACTGCCACTGAGGGTGGTGCACGATCATATAAGCTTCGGCTGCTAACAAACCGGTCTGATTCCGTTTTCCGATCAGGGCGTCGAATTCTTCGCCCTTCATGGTCATCGGCTTTTCGCACAACACATGTTTTCCGGCATCAAGGGCTTTCAGGCTCCATTCGACATGCAGGTGATTGGGCAGCGGGATGTATACCGCGTCAATCTCAGGATCCGAGAGAAGCGCATCGTAGCTGTCATAGACCGCCAGATCCGGGCAGAACTGCTGAAACGGCTCAGCTTTGGTAGGGTCTGAGGTTGCCAGCCCCGACAGTCTTGCCCCGTCTGCGGCATGAATGGCAGGTGCCATAAACTGCCGTGCGAATTTGGCGGCACCCAGAATGCCCCATTGAACCGGCTTTTGCATCGTGAACTCCGAATACTGTCCTGCTGAAATGTTGCAGCCTCGTCGCAAGGCTGGGTTCAGCCTGTGGCGGTGTACCTTTAGCAGTGAATCACACCCAAGTCAGGCAAATCCAGCCATTTTCTAAGCTGTAGAATTCGAAACCGGGGCCTGCAGCGCGGGCACGAAAAAACCGGCCGGAAAATTCCGGCCGGTCCGCTAAGGCTGTCCGGTCAGCTGTGGCTGTTTCCAAGCATGCCCTTTTCACGGGCCAGCTCGCGCATCTTTTTCTGCAGCTTCTCAAACGCCCGGACTTCGATCTGGCGAATGCGTTCGCGGCTGACATTGTACTGCGTGCTCAACTCTTCCAGAGTCACGGCCTGATCCATCAGGCGCCGCTGGGTCAGGATGTCCTTCTCACGATCATTCAGCACGTCCAGCGCAGCGCTCAGCAACTCGCGGCGCGCTTCCAACTCGTCGCGGGCTTCGTAGTCACCGGCCTGGTCGGCATCTTCATCCTCAAGCCAGTCCTGCCACTGCATGGTACCTTCGCCTTCGGACCCAACGGTCGCATTCAGCGAGGCATCCCCACCGGACATGCGGCGGTTCATGCTGATGACTTCCTCCTCGGTCACCCCCAGATCGTTGGCGATCTGCGCAACATTTTCAGGACGCAGGTCGCCATCTTCCAGCGCACCAATGCGGGCCTTCGCCTTGCGCAGGTTGAAAAACAGCTTTTTCTGCGCCGAGGTGGTGCCCAGTTTCACCAGCGACCAGGACCGCAGGATATATTCCTGGATCGAGGCGCGGATCCACCACATCGCATAGGTCGCCAGACGGAATCCTTTTTCCGGATCAAAGCGTTTCACGGCCTGCATAAGGCCCACATTCGCCTCGGAAATCACCTCGGCCTGCGGCAGGCCATAGCCGCGATAGCCCATGGCGATCTTGGCCGCCAGACGCAGATGCGATGTCACCATCTTGTGCGCCGACTCGGTATCCTGTTCTTCCACCCAGCGCTTGGCCAGCATGTATTCTTCTTCCGGCTCAAGCAGGGGAAACTTGCGAATTTCCTGCATATAGCGGTTCAGGCCGCCCTCGGGCGTCGGCGCGGGGAGATTTGCGTAATTTGCCATGTTTCATGTCCCTCCGACAAATGTTTAAGTATTTAACATAGGATATGGGTAAGGAACCCTGCCCATTCAAGAGGTGCTGCTAACAGTTTGAGATTAAACTTTGATAAAGGAAAGATAAGAAACTCTTACTCACAGGGGTTTGCTTATTGTGTCAGCGGCGCGCGCAGCCGTTCTATCAGGCTTTCCATATCATTCGGCAAGGCCGCTTCGAACCGCAGGTTTTCGCCACTGACCGGGTGTTCAAACCCCAAAACCGCGGCATGCAGTGCCTGACGCGGAAAAGCGCGGACAGCCTCGGCCGTCGCCGGATCAAACGCGCGGGCGGCCAGTTTGCGCTTACCGCCATAGACCGGATCGCCGACCAACCCGTGGCCCGCATGTGCCATATGCACGCGAATCTGATGTGTACGACCGGTTTCCAACCAACACTCGACCAGGGACAGAGACGCGGGCGCGCCAAATGTTTCGACGACCCGGGCGCGCGTGACAGCGTGGCGGCCGCCGTGAAAGTACACGGCCTGCTTTTGCCGGTCCGTCTTGTGCCGGGCCAGTTGCGTGGTCAGGCGCATGACATTGCCCGGTTCGAAACTGACACCTTTGACGCCGCGCAGGCGTGGATCGTTGGCGTCCGGCACTCCGTAACAGATCGCGCGATAATAGCGCTCGACACTGTGCGCTTCGAACTGCGCCGCCAGACCGTGATGCGCCGCATCCGATTTGGCGACGACCAGCAACCCGCTGGTTTCCTTATCGATGCGATGCACAATGCCCGGACGCCTGACACCGCCGACGCCGGACAGATCCGTGCCGCAATGAAACAGAATCGCGTTCACCAACGTGCCGCTGGGCGAACCCGGTGCCGGGTGAACGACCATGCCCGCAGGTTTGTTGATCACGACCAGATCCGCGTCTTCGTAAATGATGTTCAGCGGGATGTCTTCGGGGCCGATATGACTGTCTTCGGCTTGGGCAACGGTTACAACGATCTGCGCGCCTTCCGTGACTTTTGCCTTGGGATCGGCCACCACGACACCATCGACCTGCACCGCCCCCTCGTCGATCAGACGCCCCAGGCGTGTACGGGACAGGTTTTCTTCCGCTGGCACATCCCGCGCAAGCGCCTTATCAAGACGTGGCGGCGGAGCGGCCGCGATCTGAAACTCAATCTGCCGGGTGCCCATGACTGTCCCTTCTGAACCCCAAGAACCGCAGGAAACGCCCCAGCTTAAGCTGCTGCGGCGCATGGTCATGTTGTTGACCGTGGTGATGATTGGCGGGGTTCTAGTGACATTCGCGCTGATTGTCATCCGGCTATCGGACCGCACCCCCACCCTGCCCGACCAGATCGAACTGCCGGACGGCGCCAAAGCGCAGGCCGTGACCATCGGAAACAACTGGTACGCGGTTGTAACGGATGACAACCGGATATTGATATTCGACAAGACAACCGGGCGGCAGAGGCAGGAAATCGTTGTCGAATAGGCGCGATCACTCTTCAAGCGCCATTCGGAAAACAATCTCTGACGCCAACCGCAGTGCTTCATATTCTTCGGACGAGTCGCGGCGGAACTGTAAATCGGCGTCACTCAGTTGCACGGGCGGGAACAACTGATCGCGATCCGGGAAAAATTCCTGCTGAAAATCAGTGTCCTGTGCGGCCAGATGTTCGTCCAGCCACAAACGCTCTTTCGGTTCAAGCACGTCATTTCGCCGGATCATTACCGGATCGTCGACAACACGTCGCCGCAATTGTCGGGTTCGCTGGCGCCCGATGGACCGGGCCAGAATCCCGAAAGCCTCGCTTGCCGCGCGGGACTGTGAAGGATTGGACGGCAGATTTGCCGTGCTACCCTTGGGAAGCGTGAAACCAATGCGTGACATGAAATCGTCCACGATATTTCCATTGGCCATTACGGACCGATCATACAAGAAAGGCGCGACCGTCACGCCGGGAAACGCGCTTCGGATTCGGGTCAGCATGGCGCTGTAACTCAGCAGCTCGGGGTTTTCGGCGATCTCGTCTAGACGAGCGCGGATGTATTGCGTTCCGCCAGAGGGCAAGCGACCATTCTTTGCCCGCTGCTTATAGTCCGCCTCCCAAAAGTCGGAATACCGCCGACAGTAGAAGGTAATGCGCATCTGCCGGGCCGGAATATCGGAAAAAATCTGCGCCAGCCGGTCCAGATCCACCGAGTACAACATCTCGGACGAGACCAGGCAGGTTTTATCCTTGTGCGCCTCGTATTCCAGAGCCATGGCTTCGCGGAACCCGTCTGTCGGCTGCTGCGTCTGGTTTATGTGGAAGGCGATGATATTGTGGCTGATCGTCAGCCGGCTGTTTTCGTGGCGCCGGCGACCGGTTTCCATGTATCGCAGCCCGGCCGTGTCCAGCAATCCGCCGTTCGTGCGAACAAAACCCTGCAAGGCGGTTGTGCCGGTCTTGGGCATCCCGATATGAAGCCAAAGCATCAGGCGCCTCCGCAAACCTGAAAAAGAACCGTCATTCCACCTTCCCGGCTACGGCACCGTCAGTCATCTGCTGCATCAGATCCTGCATCTCGGGGACTTCCCGCAGCTGCGCGATTTGCTGACGGTGAAGATCACAGGTCAGGTGATGCAGTCGGGCGGTTTCAGGGTCAGAAAGCATGTCGTAATAGAATTCGCGTTTGCGGTCAGCAACGACGTCGATCGCGCTGTCCGTCTCGGCATTCTGGTTCATCATGTTCCAGTATTCCATCCCCAGGCTTTCGCCCAGATGATGAGCGCGACCGCGCATCTTCTTGACCAGATAGCTTTCGCAGGACTTCAGCGCGTAATGGTTGACCTGAACGAACTCGTACCCGACGGAATCGCGGGCGGACCGCCAGCTTCTTTCGTAATAACGGTCGGGCATCAACTGACCCGATCCGTTGTACCAGTGGCATTCCGCCATGGTTTCGACTGTCGGACGCTTCGGCCGGTGAACCCCCAACCCGTCCCAGAGTTCGCGCTGAAACATGGTCTTGAATCCCCACGCCTGAAACGGCCGGATGGTCATTTCGCGCGCGGCCTGTCTGAACTGATCCGACAGGAACCGATCCTCGTAGCGCACAACACCCGCATTTCCGAACAACCGCCATGTCATCGAAATCGTGCGGGCGTCCGGAATAGCCTCGGTCAGGGCGCGCAGTGTGTGATCTCCGGTCTTGACCACGATCTGTTCATCCGCGTCGATCACGGCAACCCAGTCTTGCGGGCGGGCAACTTCCATTTTCAGAAACGTGTTATAAGCCCGTTTCTGCGGGCTGGTCTTCCGACGTGAATTGTTGTCGACATGGGTCAGAATACCACGCTCGTCCAACCTTTGCAGCAAAGCGTCCGTCCCGTCGGTACAGTCATTGGTCATAACCACCTGATGATCGACACCAATGGCCCGGTTATGCGCCACCCATTCCAGAACAAACGGCCCTTCGTTCTTCATCGGGGTCACGCTGACAAAGCGTGGGTCCTGTTCATTCATGACTGACTGCCCTTTGTTGGTTTTATTGTCCCGGTTTCGGCGGATACATCACCTGTTAGTCCTACACGAGTTTTCACATATTTGAACCTGCCTTCAAGCCGCCCAAACGCTGTCATCCTCCCGTCCGGTCAGGTTTCTGTTCGTTTCAGTTGATTGGCGAACCGCTTGTATGGCGGACAGAGGTCCCTTGCCTTGCGCAGATATCCGGCGGCTTTTTTCTTGTCCCCCCGCCTCAGCAACAACTGACCGGCCGCCCCCTGAATCGCTGCTGTATTGTCATCCAGATCTGCCGCCTCGAGGATCTGGTTTTGCCCCTGCTCGGACGCGCCGATTCGTTCCAGCAAGCCGCCCATGGCAAACACCAGAAATGGATTTCCCGGATCATTTCCAACAGCCTCAGCCATCTTGAGCCGCGCCTGAGAATTCTCGCCGTCCGCCTCGTACAGCTCGGCCAAACGTTTGAGATACAGCGTGTTTTCAGGGCGAAGGCTTGATACGTTCCGGGAAACATCTATTGCTTTTTCCAACGGCAGATCATCCAGCCGGTACCGAAGGATTGTAGAAAAGCTCTGGTACTCCGGGCTATCCAGCGGCACCTGCATCTTCTCCGACAGGTTTTGCATGTTGCCCAGCCAATCCTGCAACATAACCAACCTGTCCCTGCTCGAATTCAGCCGGCGCGCCTTTTGGTCGAGTGCGAGATCGCTCCAGTCCAGCAAGATCACATCAAAGTTGCAGGGAAGGCGTGATAATACCCGACGCTGAGCGACATGGGCATTGAAGTTGAACCAGGATCTGCGGATCGCTTTTTGAATGGTCCAGTCCACAGGCGGCATCGCCCGATAAGAAACCTGATCCCGAAACACCAGTCGCGAACCAAATATGATGACGTCGGGCCTCAACGGTTTTGCCCAGAAGGCCCGAGTGAAAGCCTGTGCTGCAAGCCACCGCTTTTTCTGACTGCCCAGAATTGCGGCCTGCAATGCGCAGGCAACGGCGTGATCCTCGGGCCAGATATGGGGGTTTGCCAAGGCTTGTTCTGTCAGCTTCAACGCCTCTTTCCAGCGGCGCAGGTAAAAGCAGTTCAGTGCATTCAACAAAGGCAGGAACGCGTTGTCCGCCCCGGCTTCAAGCAAAGACTCCGCAAACTGGCGTGACTCTTCTGCCCGGTCTTCAGCCTGGAGCGAGAACAAGTGAAAGGTCGCCTTGGCGTAGATATGTGCAGCCTCTGACGCGTTGATAAATCCGTTCGCCCCCTTGCGCAGCCGATCCACTGTCTTTTCGTTGGCCTCACTTATTTCCTGCGGGGACAAAACATCGCGAAACATCTTGTTCTCTTGCCCGGAAAGCCTGGCCGCCGCCATCGAAAATGCCGATACGGGGGGGGCAATCACTTGGTCCGCCCGGGACATTGCATAAAGCTCCAGAAAGTCCCGCTTGGCCCGGGTCTTCTCTGAAAGATCTGCGATGTCCGACATGCGCATCAGTTGCGGATAGCGCTTCTGAAACCTGGTGATCAGCTCCGGCTGATCCGAAAACATGATCGCCGGATTGTCGGCGAACTTGTCCAGATGGGCTTCGTACAGCTCCTCGGTCTCAATCTTCGCGGGCCAGGTTGAGTGTTTCCACGGCAACCCGTTCAGAATGTCGCCCCGGCGGATGTGGTAGGCTGACACCCCCTGCCCCGACAACGCCTGGTCCGCACGGTCCATGATGGTGCGGATTTCGTCGGTGAAGCCGATCCGGTGAATGAACTCTCGATAGCGGGGGCGGATCGTTTCAATGTCTTCCCAGGGGAACGTCAGAATCTGGAACCCCTCCTCGACCAGAACCGCACGCCCGGCATCCAGATGCTTGATCAGCCGGTCCGGTGTCTTGTCGTTCTGAAATTTCCAGATCGGTTGGGCTTTTTGTGACAGCGCCTCGAACGCGTCGGTATCCAGGAAATGGTCCGCCATCCACGCTTGGGAAAACAGTTCTTGTGGATGTTCCAACTCGGGTGCATCCGCGCCTTTCGGGAACCAGTTCACCCGCAAATCAGTATCGAAATCCTCGGCCAGGCGGATACATGTCAACAACATCAACAGGCGCGCGCCCATCCTGTCCTTGCGTTGACCGATAAAGACCCCCCTGCCTGGGGTCATGAGGTTGCCTGGGCAGTGTCAGCAGCCGCTTGCCTGCGAAGGGCACGAAACCTCTGACGTGCTGCGTGTGCCAGTTTCGGATGCCGGTCACGGCTCATCTCTTCCAGTCTGTTCATGTAGACCGGCAAACGCTTGCGCGCCCGGATCATCCGAAAAAAATCTGCGGCCTCAAGCGAGCCGTCCATCGCACCCAGCATGACCGGCTTGAGCAAATCGAGCTTTCGCAGCATCGGGGCCGCGAAATGGTTTGAACACCAGGTCTTCAGCGGGATGACATTTCCCCCCTGCAAGCGCGCCGCCTGCTGCCGGTCAAGATCGAAAAACGGATCAAAAGCCACATAAACCCGTTTGGCGGTTTTGATGGTTTCGGCAGTATCGCTGAGCGGCAGATCCCAGTCCTGAACCCGACCGAACCGGTATCGGGTTTCCCATGGCACCAGCCGTTCGTCCAACGTTGTCTGCGGGTTGAAGGCAATCACCGTCGACCCAGGCACCAAAGCGGAAAACGCCAGTGCGCCGTAGCCCCCCATGGATGCACCGGCAAAAACCACCTGATCGAACTGGGCAAAAAAACCTTCGCGGGCCTTTCCTTCCAGATACGAAATGATTTCCGTGTCGCGATACCAGGCCTTGGTCCGGGCAAACACCCCAAGATGAGACCACCCTTCGTCCCTGAAAAACTTCCAGCCCCATGGTTCGCGCGCAAAGGACAGGTCGTTGGCGTTGGCGATGTTGTCAAAGCTTACAATCAGGCGAGAGGTCGATCGGTGGTGAAACAGAAACGCGTGGCGTTCAAGTTTCTGCAGAAAGCCCCTGCCTTCGCCGCCCGGATACAGTTCCACAAACCATGGCGGTGCGGGGTCGGTCAGGATGCGTTCGTACCCTGTCTTGCGGTCAGGGTGTTCGGGCTTCAGTTGCTCTTTGGACAGGTCGGTCATGATGCTCAAACAAGATTGTCCGCAAGCCAGGACCGGAAGTCCACCCAGTCCTTGCGCATTTTGATTTCCTGAACTTTCGCCGTGTGCCAGTTGCAAGCCTGTTCGTGCAGGCGGGCCAATTCCTCATCCGCCTTCAACTCGGCCAGCAAAGGCGCGGCGCGGCGGGCCGCCGGCAGGATGGACTGGTCCATCTCTTTGTTGGCATTCATATCCATCCAGTAGGATTGCCCCTGATCCACTTTAATGTGATTGGTTCTCCCGCGGTCACGCTTGATCAGAAACCCGTCCATCGACCGGACCGAGTAGTGGTGAATTCGACCAAAGCTGTGATCGAAGTTTCGCCAGGCTCGCCAGCCGACCTTTGCCGCAGGGAACAGATTGCCGCTGGCATCCGACCAGGCAACGTCGCCCTCTTTTCCTTCTTCAATGCCTTTTGGTCTGTGTGGACCGAACCGGGTGAATTTTCCGTTATTGCGAAACAGCGTCTTCAAGCCGAAAGCACGGCTGGAGTGATACGGGAATTCCATATCCGCCATCACAAACGCCTCGGTCACGGGCCGGTCTTCAAAGCTGATGTTTCCGGCGCTGCCAAACAGCTTCCACGCAAACGAGATTGCATCCACTGGCTGCCCCGCGCGATGTTCCACCTGGGAAATCAGCGCGCCAAAGCTGTTATCGCCGCAGCGGATGTTCCAGAACTCATCGACATCCAGGCACAACAACCAGTCAGACTCCTTGACTTTGGGCTTGCGCCGCGCCCGCCGCAACATCTGGTGCTGAGGGTTTCCCCCTTCTTTCACCTCGTTCGACACATGTGTCGCAAGCCCCAGATCCTGCAACCTGCGGGCCATTTCGTCAGTACCGTCCTCACAATCGTTGGTGAATATCACGAAATGGTCGATGCCCAGAATCCGATGAAAAGCCACCCATTCAAGCATATAGGGGCCTTCGTTTTTCATCGTCGTAAAGATGGTAATGGTCTGTGACATTCAAGCCGTTCCCAATCTGAATTGCCCACTGTCTTACACAAGCACGCAGAACGGGGCGAGACGGGAATCCAGCAAACCGGCAATCCCGAACAAACTGATGCACCTTCGCACTCGCCTTTGAAAGGGATTGGGAACCAAAAGAATCCCAAGCAGCCACCAGATCCATAAGATCTGCACTCAGCCAAAAACAGCACCAAACGTTCATCAAATCGACAAGGTGAAAGCCTTCAGAGTGTTGCTCGGTGTATTTTGCGCTAACGCACGCCTTGAACCGAAGTCTCAATGCGGCGTGGGGATTGGTGTGTCTGGCCCGGCACCAGCAAAGCCGCCACGTTGCGCCCGAATTCGCGGGTTCGCGCTTCAACGGTGTTAAAACTGAATTCAATGATCAATCCAAACGGAGCAACGCAAAGCACGACCAGAACCGCGATAGGAACGGAAAAACTGCTTTCAACGCCGGGATAAAGTTCAACCCACATCACTTTGACCAGCGAGAATATCAAGATGTGCCACAAGTAAATTGTATAGGATCGGGACCCCATATAGTTCACTGCCCGGACTGGCCATCCGGCGAATTGCAAAGCTCGCTCATTAATTATTGCCGTGAACACGCACAGCGCGCACCCGATGCTTGTGAGCGTGCTGGCAAATGGTCCGGGTCCGAATACAGCAGGGCCACCCAGGGCCATTAGCAAACCCAGTCCCGTGGTTAGAACAGCCACGACCCTGTTGCGCGGGATTTGATAGCGTGCCTTTAGCACAGGGACTGTGAAATAGAGAAAGCATCCCCAGATCACGCCGTCCAACCGAAACCACCATGCCAAATCGTAAACATCCGTCCGCTGCAAAAAGGAAAATATGGCCAGAAAAATCGAACACCCAAAAACCAGACGTTGCTTGCGCAGCACCACAACAACCAATATGGGCCAAAAAAAGTAGAACTGTTCCTCCAGCGACAAGCTCCAAAAATGCGCAAGCAGAGAGATTGGTTGCCCATTTTCAATCTGCACAAACCCCCAAAGGTTCAGCCATTGGGTCAAGGCGGCAAAAGCCGCGTATCCTGTATGCTCGATGCCGCCATACTGTGTGTAGAAGTCTGACCCGGACAAAAGAACAACCGAGGCGAATGTCACCAAAACGACGATTGCCGCCGCAGGAATTAGGCGAAAAAACCTTCTGATCCAAAACCGAAGCAACAACTCCTTGGCCGAGTATTTTCCGGTTTCCAGTTCTTTGAAAATGGAAAGTGAGATTACGTACCCGCTGATTACGAAAAACAGATCAACGCCAGCACCGAACTGCAGTCGAGAGGTATAGTCATAGGTAAGCTGCGTCCAAGGCATCAGAAAGGGAAGGTGCGCGATCAGGACCAAAAATATCGAAATCCCTCGAAGGGTCTCGATATCAATGTTCTTTTGACCGGAGTGCTCCATTTTCGCCTCAGTAAGTACTGCTTGGTTTGTAGGTTTCGCGATGCCCGTTGCCCATAACCGAGAGTTGCGGTCAACACCAGTCTTTCAGGCTTCCGGATACACATCATTTCGCGAGTGCGACGAAGTCTCTTTGATCGTCGCACCAGAACACAGAGAAAGTTCCTATTTGACCAGATTGCCTGTCAAATAAAGCCTAAACCGGGTATTTTTCAGATGGAGAAACTGTAGGGTGGCTACAGGTTGGTCCGCAACAGCGCAAATGAACGTTAGTTATTGTAACTTATCTATTTTCGTTGAAAAAGTGGTGCGATCGAGAGGCACCATGTTACCCCCGCTAAATGTTGCAAGTAACCCTTACCACTTTGCTGCGGTGTGTTTTGCAAATGCCGACCGTCTCGGATTGGGTCAACATGTAGCAACCAACCTCCCACAAGATGGGGGCCTGGATGGCATAGCAATCAGCAGCACATATCAAGAACACGAAGAACGGCACGATACTACAGAACGGTGACGGCCTGTTGTCCTTGAAGGGCCAGAGCAATAGCAAGCGGGGACACGGGCAACCTCTCAACGGTAGCGGAGCAAAATCGGGCTGGGTCCTTGCCCCAAAGTCTCACTTGCGAAAGCCCAAAAACAAAATGCAATGGGCCGGCGTCCTTGCCATGGGCAATAGATCGCACATCAGAGCGTGAATGGATGCGCGAAGACGCTGAGGCCAACAGAAACGACGCAGCATTTGAAAAACGGACCTGACGGTACTCTAGGCCAGACCGGAACGTCTGTACGACGACAGGGCAGCCTTACGCTATCGCTCCACGTCATCGACAATTAAGGAAAGCGCCGGGTCTTCGTCACTCACATGACCCGATTTGAGTTCAGTTGACCATCACGTAAAAGGGTTTGTTTCTTCGGGCAAAAGTCTGAGCAATTCACACGCCGACCCCTCTTTCGTCAGCCAAGACGCTTCGAACACCTGTAACAAGCTTGCCTTGTCAACAAGCAAAACCCTTGAGCTTTCCTCCAGCTTGGGCGTTCCGATTTAGCAGGTGCAATAGTTCGACCTGATTGGACGTTCCGGTTTTAGAGAATATTGAACTGAGGTGTGAACGAACAGTTGCGGGGCCAACCGAAAGAGTTTCCGAGATTAGCTTTACTGTCATTCCTTCCCTCATCATCGCACAAACCCGGAACTCGCATCTGCTGAGCGCCGCCGGGTTCTGAGGATCAAGGATCGGGACATAGTCGCCGCCGCTGTCTTCGGACAGACGATGGCTGCGGGGCTGCTCGGACTTTGCAGAAATCGCACCGGGCAAACGGTTCTTCCATCCAGACGAAAGAGTTGAAGTCAAAACAGCTAACAAATCCAGATCGGGTCCCAGAGGGCTGACACTGTAGTGCAATTCAATGTAGTCGATATGTGACGCGGTTGTCTCAAGCGGAACCACAATGACTTCGACCAACCCTTCAGGTTTATGATATTGATAGCGAGACATTGGTGCCGCACCGGATAGCATCATGTCCGTTAATTTCCAGATAGATCCCGGCTTTGCATTTGAGATGCAATCCCCGAAAACCAATTCCGCTTGGGTTTGAGGTTGCGACGGCCATATCTTCCCTTGTTGGACGCAACACCGTGCAATGTGCTTAACTTTCCAACCAGCTTTCGAAACCCTGACAATTAAAAGCGCATCCGCATTTAGCAGGCGCATTAAAAAATTTGCTGCATTTAGAATAGAGCCATTGTTATTTACAGCCCGCGTCCACTCCATCACGAAGTTAAAACTGTCCCTCGCGTGGGTGCTCTTAACAAAACTGACACTCATACCCCACAACCCAACTAGATAAAAAAATCTTCGAACCAAACACGTCCGAACCTGGACGACAAATTTGTTCTACACGTAACCCATGAGCAACCGATTTCACCGCGCAGGGCGCACATCCGCGTTCAAACGGGCCACAAGCAGATTACTATAACTCATTCATATTTATCTATTTTTTTCAAATCTCTGCATATTCTCAACTACCAAGCTCCCTCCAGAGAAAAATTTCCACACCCCAAAACTGGCCATCAAATTGATTACAATTGAAGCCTTGGCCGAGCCATTGTTGACAGCCGAGATGATTCTTTTGCGCTTTAACGCCCTGTTAATGCTGGGTTAATTCTTTTAATCCTCTAAGTGATAGCAACATACAACTTACATCCTTTGCGTGTAATATATTTACCTTTGAGGGAAGGATGCTGCTTCCCTCGCCCCTATTCTGATTCCAAGCTAAAGCAGTTTTTGCCTGGCTTGCGCTGCATTACTGTGGAGCGTTGAAACTAACTTAACCTTTTGGGGGAAATAATGATCAAATTTGTGAAGAAGTTTGCTAAGAACGAAAGCGGTGCGGCAATTGTTGAGTACGGACTGGCCCTTTTGGTGGTCGCCTCGATTGCAGTCGGTGCATTTTCGTATCTGGGCACTACCACCAATACAAACGTGACTGGTGCCTGTGCTGCTTTGGGCAGTGCAACCTGCTGACCGAAACCAGGTCAGAACATCAAAGAATTCTGCGCCCTCTCTCAAGTTTGGCGGCGCAGAATTTACCGCCAGGAATTTCGCAAAAACAGGAAAACCGAAGTTCCGTATTTGAGTGCGAGACTTTTGGAGAGAGATATGCGTATCAGACCAATCATTTCTACGCTGTTTGGAATTGCGATAGCTTCCGGTTCCGTTTACCTGGCGAAAGACCATATTCAGTTCAAGGCCAACACGGCAAGCGTATCGCCTGATGCAGATTTGGTCGAAATTTATGTGGCCCGATCGGAGATCGCATTTGGCCAAACGATCGAAGCTCACAACGTTACGATCCACCCCTGGCCGCGCGAAGCACTTCCGGCCGGAGTTTTCACGGAAATTGACGTTCTTGTTCCCGACAACCGCCGCCAATTGCGCCGCGCCAAAGGGCGGTTCTACCCCGGCGAAGTAATGCTTCTTTCAAAGGTTTCGAACTTTGGTGAAAAAGTCACGCTGGTTCAGAAACTTGGAGAAAACACCCGCGCCATGGCGATCGAGGTCGATGCCGTGACTGCGGTTGGCGGATTTGTTACGCCGGGCGATCATGTAGACATCGTCCTGACACAAGGTGCGAAGCAGGAACTTCGCGCGGTGACCATCTTGCAGAACATCCGCGTGATTGGCGTGGATCAGCAGTCAGAGGAACTCAGCGATCAACCTGAGATCGCCCGGACGATAACCGTTGAGGTCACTCCACAGCAGGGACAACGTCTGGCGCTGGCTCAAAAGGCTGGAACACTGAGTCTGACGCTCAGAACACTGGATAATGTTGAAGATGAACCCATGGAAATGGTTCGCCTGCGCGATCTTCTGCAGGAAGAAGGCCCGGTGGAGAAAGTCGAAGCTCAACCAACTGTAACGGTCCGTCGCGGAACCGAGACCGAGGTTGTAACCATCCAAAGGCAGCTCAACGAAGCGGAAGAGAGAACAGAAGCCGAGCCTGTCACCGAACTGGAAACGACCCCCCAGAAAGATGCTCAGCTTGCACCGGCGGTCGCGACGCCGCAGGTCAAACCTCGCGCTCGAACGATAAAAATCAGCCAGGCACCCAGCCAGTAAGCCCTGCCATGCGAGTAGCTGCTTTCATATCCGAATTCATCAAGGATGACCGTGGTACGGTAGCAATCCTGTGGGGCACCGCCTTGGTCGCTTTCCTCGGCTTCTTTGCGATCACTCTGGATGTTGGCCGGTTGAACTCTACCCATGCCGAGCTTCAGTCGTTTGCGGACAATGTGGCCCTGGCTGCGGCCGCTGAGCTGGACGGACAACCAAATGCGATTTCGCGGGCCACAAATGCGGCGGCAAATCTGATTAGTGACAGTCAGACATTTGCGAATGGCAGCGCCGCGCTTTCAGGTTCATCTGACTATACCCTCTCGTTTCACTCCGCGCTTCCTGCTTCAGATCTTACGCCGCTCGGCGCGGACCTCACGACAGACCCGCGTCAAGCAAAGTTCGCGCACGTCGTCTTAACACCGAAATCGCTGAGCATGAGCCTTGCTTCCGCACTGGACAAAATGCTTGGAGGGAGCGGTTTCTCGGCGGCCAGCGTTTCGGCCGAAGCGGTGGCCGGATACTCGAAAGCCGCGTGCGATATTTCACCTCTCATGTTCTGCCTTCCGCCGAATTGGGAGTCCACTCTGACAGTCGGCGATCAAATCCTGCTTCGCAGTGGCGGCAACGGTACTGCCTGGGGGCCCGGTAATTTTGGCTTCATCGATCTGGCAAACTTCCAGGACACCTCGGGTGTGTGTGCAGACGAAGGAGGTAACAAACTGGCGTGCCTCATCGCGGCGCAAAACCAGATCACCCAGTGCATTCTCACCAACGGGCTGGACACGGAACCAGGGCAGAAAGTCGGCATCACAAACGCGGCATTCAACGTGCGTTTTGACATCTACCGCTCTGTTCTCAATGGCGAGAAAAACAACATAGATTTCGCACCGGCGCCGAACGTGATCAAGGGCATTGAAAAGAACGGTGGCGGCGCTTGCATTCAAGGCAACGAACAACCGACACCCGACACAACCGGCCTTGGTCGCGACCTGTGCATGGCGGCGGGTACCTGCGGCGGAAACAACCGTTTCGGCGATGGCACCTGGGATCGGGCCGGCTACCTGAACCAGAACCACGATCTGGCCGATGGGCTGGCAGACGGTGTTGGCAGTGACACTCACCTGCCCCCGTTGTCAGGGTCGAATTCAGTATTCGCGGGCACGCGATACGGGATGTATCTTCGGGAAATTGCCTACGGAAATACAAACCCTTACGCAGCACCAAACGCAAACGCCATCCTTGATCCTTCGCTTGCCGAAACCGGCCGCCCAATGTGTTCAAGCCAAATGTCGAATGACCCGGCGCGGCGCGTTGTAACAGCGGCCGGCGTTGATTGCGCACAAAACCCTGTTTCCGGTTCGACGACCGGGGTTCCCGTAACAAAATTCGTTGCCGTCTTCCTGACGGAACCGGTGGGCGATGATGGCAGCTCGCCACCCAGTTTTGACATTCACGGCGAGGTCGTCGGCTTCCCGGATGTCACCGGTGTTGGGAGCGGCGGTAATGGCTTCGGTGGCATCTTCCGCGACGTCGTACAGTTGTATCGTTAAAGGCGTACGTTCATGAGTATGAGGCACAGATTTCCTTTCAAACGTTTCGCCAGGAACGACGACGGCGCAATCCTTGTCGAGTTCGGCCTTGTTATGCCGGTCATGTTGCTTCTATTGGCCGTAACTCTGGAGTCGGCGCGCCTTATGTGGTCGTACCAGTCGGTTATTGCCGGTGTGCGCGATGCCAGCCGCTACTTGTCGCGAGTTACACCTGCAGATATCTGCAAATCCGGTGGCTCTGTTGCGGGGCTGACCACGACTTTGAAAAGCATTGTTGAGCAGGACATCAACGGAAATAACCTGTTTCCGTCCAGCGTGACGGTCAATTCCGTGACGCCAAGCCTGTCTTGCGTGTCCGGCACCTATAGAATGAACCCCGCCCCTGTTGGCCAGGTGAGTGCCAATATCACCATTCAGTTTCCGCTGGGCGGCATCCTGACGCTGTTCGGCAGCGGCGCGACATCAGTGACCACGGACGTCGCTGATACATCGCGGATTTTTGGCCAATGAGACGCCTGCTGGATATCCACGCGCGTTTTCGACAGAGCGGACGCTCATTCCTGCAAGAGCAGCATGGTGGCGTTCTGGTCGAATTTGCTCTGGTCGTGTCGTTGTTTTCTTTTCTGTTCCTTGCACTGTTGGACTTTGGCAGGCTTTCGTACAGTGGAGTGAACGCACAAAAAGCAGCGCAGTTGGCCGCTCGTATCGCCGTGGTGCGTCCACCTGCGTGTGCTGGCGTTCCGCAAACTCACACGCGAGGAACATCTGCGCTCCAACCCCGTTTCGGCACCTCATGCAGTGCCTCGGTCGGCATATGCGCCGATCCCGTGACCCCGGCGTGTTCAGGTATCGCCACCAACGCCACTGCGTCGGAAATCTGGGATCGCGTCAGTCCGCTTCTGCCACCGGGCACAACCATCAGCGCACTGCAATTTTCCTATGATTTCAATTCCAATCTGGGTTTTCTGGGCGGCCCTTACACACCCATGGTCACTGTTGAACTGAACCTGAGTGATTTTCAGTTCGTGTCGCCTCTGGCCGCTTTGGCCAACGCCGCGGGTGCGACAAGCAGCACAATCTCTTCGACAGCCAGCTATTCCAATTTCAGCGTCTCGCTGCCTGCTGAAGACCTTGCATTAGGAGAGTCAGGGTAATGAGTAACCACGTTTCAGATCTCAAGTCACAATCGGTCATGCTTCTGTCAGCAGGAGAAACAATCGCGCAGGCGGTCGCAAACGCGTTTCCCGCTGTAAGAGAAAACAAAGTTTCTGAATTGGCTGGCTCGTTCAAAACACTGAACGGAACCGCCCGCGAAATGGCGTTCAAGCATGACGTGGTAATATTTGAAATCGACCCGGATGACTCGGGCGAGGTACAAGCCGTCGAAGAACTGCTGACGCATCGCGATGATGACACCTTGTTCGTGGCGCTGACGCAGAATGATCTTTCGATCACCAAAGCCCGTGAACTGCGGAAAATTGGTATCGACGAAGTGCTTCCCTTGTCGATCGATGGCGAGGGATTGAAAGCTGCGGTCAGTGAAAGAACCATATCGCGCAGCGCCCCGCAGCTTCCGACGAGGAACGGTCTGTCCGCCTTGGGTCGGGTTATCCCGGTTGCAAAATCCCGTGGCGGTATCGGCGCGTCTACTGTTGCGGTGAACCTTGCGTGCTCGCTGGTTGGCAGCAAGGGCTCCTTGTTTCGGAAGACCGAGAAAAAACGCGTCGCACTTTTGGACTTCGATCTGCAATTCGGAAACGCAAACGTGTTCCTGGATCTCGAAGACAACGGAGGGTGCCTTCAGTTCATCGAAAACTCGGATGATCCCGATGACCATTTCCTGTCATCGATCCTTCAGAGCCACAAACTCGGCATCGACGTGCTTTGCGCGCCTGCCCCTTTGGTTCCGCTTCAGTCGATACATACGAACCTTCTCGAAGGTATGCTCGATCTGCTTCAACGTCGTTACGACTATATTGTCATCGACCTGCCCTGTGCCGTTGTCGAATGGGTCGAACCCATTTTCAAGCGTGCGACCCAGCTTGCGTTGGTTACTGACACAACCGTGCCATGCGTGCGCCAAGCGCGACGTTTGATTGATTTCTACCGCGAAGCCAATGTCTCTCTTCCGGTCGAGGTTATTGTCAACCGCGAACCTAAGACTCTGCTCAAGCCGGGGCACGTTCGCGAGGCAGAGAACGTCCTGAAAACCAAGCTGAAACACTGGCTGCCCGAGAACCACAAGGTCGCCCGCAACTCAGTCGATCTTGGGCGTCCCATCGTGGACATGAAGCCGGGATCCGACCTTGGCAAAGCCCTGACAAAACTTGCTGGCGCGATGTCTGAAGACGTTCGGCCCGTGGCAACAAAAACGAATTAAAAAAGGAGATCACCGTGTTCAATGAGTATAGATCACGCAAGGCTGCATCCAATTCGAATGTCTTGGTCCTTGAGCAGCCAATCGAAGTACCCAGGCCCAAGGTGACTCCGGAACCCGTGGACGTTGATCTCCAAGCGCATCTGGAGCTCAAAAGCCGTTTGCACGGCGAACTTCTTGACCGGCTAAACTTGTCCGTGATCGACAAGGTTGAGCGGTCGGAGCTGAAACGTCAGATCGCATCGTTGGTGACAGGCCTGATCGAGGCGGAAAACCTTCATTTGCGGTCCGAGGCTTTCACATCACTGGTCGACGAGTTGATTCACGAAGTGATGGGGCTGGGTCCGCTGGAACCACTTCTGGAAGACCCGACGGTCAACGACATTCTGGTCAACTCATATGATCAAGTCTACGTGGAACGCTTTGGTTTGTTAGAAGAATCGACGGCACGCTTTCGCGATGAACGCCATCTGCTTCGGATAATTGACAAGATCGTCAGCAAAGTTGGTCGTCGCATTGATGAATCCCAGCCATGGGTCGATGCGCGCCTGGAAGACGGCAGCCGTGTCAACGCAATCATTCGCCCGTGTTCCGTGGACGGGCCTGCGCTGTCGATCCGCAAATTCTCGCGCAATCCTTTGACGATCGACAAGCTCGTTCAGCGAGAAAGCATGAACGGCAAAGCTGCCAAGCTTCTGGAGGCGCTGGTCGAAGCAAGGTTGAACATCCTGATTTCCGGTGGCACCGGTTCCGGCAAAACAACGATGCTAAACGCCGTTTCATCCTTTATCGACGGCAATCAGCGTATCGTAACAATCGAGGACGCCGCCGAACTTCAGCTGCAACAAAGCCATGTGGTTCGTCTGGAAACCCGCCCCCCAAACTCGGAGGGCCAGGGCGTGATCACTCAACGCGATCTGGTGCGCAATGCGCTCAGGATGCGGCCGGATCGCATTATTGTCGGGGAAGTTCGTGGGGCTGAATGTTTTGACATGCTTCAGGCCATGAACACCGGCCATGACGGGTCGATGACCACCGTTCACGCAAACTCAGCGCGTGATGCGCTCAGCCGGGTGGAACAGATGGTGACTATGTTGGGGGCAGAATTGCCCATCAAGACCATCCGGTCTCAAATCGCTTCGGCCATCCAAATCGTGTTGCAACTGAGCCGCCTCAGCGATGGCACACGCAGGGTCGTCAGCATTTCGGAAATCACCGGCATGGAGGACGACACGATCACCATGCAGGACATCTTTGTTTTCAAACGTCGCGGAAAGTCTGAAAACGGGGATGTATTGGGAGAGTTCCTGCCGACCGGCATCCGACCAAAATGCTTCGACCAACTGGTTGCCGCGGGCATTGATGTGGATAGCGATATGTTTATTCGCGGGGCAATGACGTCATGATTGATCTGCAACCAAATACACTGAACATTCTGATCTACATCGCGATTTTTCTGGGCATTCTGCTGGTTTACGAGGGTCTGCACCAGCTTCTGCTTCGCAGGGAAACCCAAAGCGAAGCCAGGAACCGGCGCATGAAGATGATTCAGGACGGAGCCTCAAGTGATCAAGTACTGCAAGTCCTTCGGGATCCCGCGATGCTCGCCGCCGGAGAAAAAGCCGGTCCAATAGTTCGTTTTCGCCGTTTGCTCGTTCAAGCGGGGTTAACGATCAGTCCGATATGGGCTGCCCTCGCAGTCGTGTTCTTGGCCTTGTTGACATTCGCAGGCGCGTCCCGGTTTCTCGTCCAGGAATTGGCAGCCCTTCTGAGCGCGGTTCTCGGTCTCGTTGGGCCGTTCATCGTGCTGGTCGCCATGAAGAACGCTCGATCGAAGAAGCTGACAAAACAACTGCCGGACGCTCTGGATTTGATGGCCCGGGGATTGAAGGTTGGTCATCCGGTTGCTGTTACGGTTGGAAACGTCGCAACGGACTTGCCGGATCCAATCGGCACGGAATTTGGCATCATCAAAGACCAGATCAATTACGGCGATGATGTCGCGACTGCCTTTCACGACTTTGCGCAACGCGTTGGCACCGAGGACGCAAAGTACCTTGCCGTGAGTATTGGCATTCAGCATGGAACCGGCGGCAACCTTGCGCGGGTTCTTAATATCCTGTCTCAGACCATCAGGGATCGGCACACAATGCAGAAGAAAATCAAGGCGATTTCCGCTGAAGGGCGTCTGAGCAGCCTGATCCTCACGATCTTGCCGGTAATTATCTACCTATCGATCGAAATTTCCACGCCTACCTTCTACGGCGACGTTCGCAATGACCCACTGTTTCCCTATTTCGCCTGCGTGATTGTAGGCCTGACAATTGCTCAGGGGCTCATCTTGAACCGCTTGGTTAAGTTCAAGTTCTAAAAAAAGGGCTGATGATATGGATATTATTCAAGAGTTTCTGAGTGAGCAAAGCCTCTCGCCGCAGTTCTTTTTGCTCGTCGGAGTTGCCCTTAGCGTGTTCTTTGTTGTCATGGGCCTGTCCGGGTTAACCGAGGCCGACAACACTGCGGCGCAGCGCATGCGTGGAGGGTCAGTTTCAAGTGGGCACGGTCAGGATTTTGACCTCATTCAAGGCGACAACAGCGATCCGCACGGGCTTCTCAAGGCGTTCGTTCCGTCGTCGAAGAACGAACGTTCCAAGATTGGCAAGCTTCTAAGACAGGCTGGCATTCAACGAAAGCACGCCATTCGCACATACTACAGCTGCCGTGTAATTTTGGGATTTGTATTTCCGGCCACGTTTGTCGCGGCCATGGCGCTGCCAATAGAAACCCAGGTTCAATTGGGGATCGCCGGCATATTGCAGGGTGTTACTTGGATGAACACATTGCAGATCGTAACGGTTTTGATGGTCTCGGGCTTCTATGGACCCGCAATCTGGTTGCGCTTTCGCATAAAGAAACGCCGCCAGGCAATTGAACACAGCCTGCCAAACGCACTCGATCTGCTGCAGGTGGCAATTGAAGCCGGTCTGGGTTTTGATGCAGCGATGATCCGTGTGTCACATGAGATGGCAAGTGCGGCGCCCGAGATTTCGCAGGAGTTCTCAATTCTTCAGCTGGAATTGCAGGCGGGCAAGGAACGACAGGCCGCCTTTCTTGACATGGCCGACCGGGTCGGAATCGACGAGTTGAGTTCATTTGCCAACGCGTTTTTGCAATCCAACCAGTATGGCACCAGCATTTCCGCATCGTTGCGCAGGTTTGCGACTGACATGAGGCTTGATCGCGAACTACGTGCTCAGGAAAAGGCAAACCGCCTTCCAGTGCAAATGTCCGCCGTTATGGCCATGTGCATGATGCCCGTTTTGTTGTTGATTTGCCTTGCGCCAATGCTGATCCGCTGGGTGAACATGTTTGGGTGATGCAAAGCTGGTGGTAATGAGATCTTCGACTAAGCGGTCATTCCGTGGTGACTTTAGCCACATCCAGAATTCGGATATGCTCCGGTGACCTTCGGCTTGCAAAAAACTGCCTCAACGATCCGCCAGATCAATTATTTCACAGACGTAAAGCGCTACATGGCCAGCAAGCATATTTTGCCAAGCGCGGGACGCAATCTAAGGCAGCCTAAATCCGCCTCACTTTCAGGGTAATTTTACATTGCTTTAAAAGGATTTTTGGTGCGGTCGAGAAGCATCTAGAACAATCGAACTAGCGCCCATGAAACCTTATGTTTATAGGTAAACCCCCATAGGGCAGCCTACATATTTCCCAAAATGTATGCTGTCCTGAGTGGTATTGTGTGTTGTCTGTTTTTGTCAATACACGTGTTGAAAATGTATCGGCCCGTAGAATATTTCGGCCTAGAAACACTCTACATACTGCAACCAAGTAACTACTGGGTATTACAAGAAGTGTTTCAGTGTCCTCCCGCTAAGTTCTCTATGTCGACGAGGCGAGGCGAGGTGAGAGGCCCGATCTGGTTGATTCTCATAGCAATCCGCCTTCTTTGATTTGCCGTGTAATGGCCAAATCATGATCCCAAATTGCTTGGCATATTGATTGTTGATTTGATGACGAAACCCTTTGGGCGGAGGTTGCATGCCTCATTTTGCGGCCTCCGCCTCTTTGCTATTGGGAAGAAATCCCCGGGGCTGAGCGAAGTTCCTTTTCCTTCCGCGAACACCAATATCTCTTCTTTGCTAGTATCGGGAATTGATCACCTAACGTACCAGCTCTGGAAAGTTGAAGGAAGCTCTTCGATTGCAGCAAGCACTCGCCGATAATCGTCTCGCGCTCACTGATCGAAGTCTCGCAATCGGCTCTGTTGCACAAAACGCGTGAGGGATTCATCTTGTGAATCCAGTGTGGTAGCTGGGATGCATGAGCAGACCTACACCCCCAACCTACAGGACCAAGAACTGGCCAGCTTATAACGAAGCGCTCAAGCGCCGGGGTTCGCTGACGATCTGGTTCGACCCAGAGATGAGCTGGGATGGCGCGCCGACAGGCAGGCGTGGCCGCCAGCAGATCTACAGCGACGCCGCTATACAGACGTGCCTTTCGATGAAGGTGCTGTTCGGGATGGCGCTCCGGCAAACAACTGGCTTCGTCGAAAGTCTGCTTCGACTGGTTGGCCTCGACTGGACGGTGTCCGACTTCAGCACGCTGTCGCGCCGTCAAAAGACGTTGGCCGTCAATATCCCGTATTGCGGCTCCAAGGGTCCGCTACACCTGCTGATCGACAGCACCGGCATCAAGGTCGAGGGCGAAGGCGAATGGCACGCCCTCAAACATGGTGGCCCGAAGCATCGCGTCTGGCGCAAGGTCCACCTCGGGATTGACGAGGAAACGCTGGAGATCCGGGCTGTTGAGATCACCGGGAGCCACATTGGTGAAGCACCGGATTTGCCCGACCTGCTCGGCCAGATCCCGGCGGACCAGGAAATCGGCATCGTCACGGCAGATGGGGCCTACGACACACGCAATTGCCACGATGCCATCGCTGACCGCGGCGCCCACGCCGTCATCCCGCCCGGCAAGAACGCCAAGCCATGGAAGACCATCACCGCTGGTGCCGTAGCTCGCAACGAGGCGCTGCGGGCATCGAAATACCTCGGCCGCGCCCTCTGGCGAAGATGGAGCGGTTACCACCGCCGGAGCCGCGTCGAGACCAAGATGCATTGTGT